>CAYPQN010000015.1:0-47939 GCA_964412885.1 uncultured Chitinophagaceae bacterium
CACGCTGAGGGAGGCCCCGGGGGTGATCTGGCGCAGCTGGCTGTCTTCCAGCATGCCGGGGGCGATGACTATTTGAATGGTGGCCAGGCAGGACCCGTCGTTGAGGGCTACGAACTGGTTGTTGCGGAATGATCTCACCCATCCCTTTACCAATATGGGATGGCCGGTTTCGGTCTGATTCAGTAAGTCTTTGACTTTGGTGCGTTTCATCATGGAATATAACTATAAGGTTTCCGTACGGATCCTCTGGATGTATGGTCGGGATCTATTTATCGAAGAAAAGGTATTTGATGGCGACCACAATCATGAACAGGGCGAAAATCTTTTTGACCATGGAAACCTCCAGGGAAAGGGCGAAGCGGCTGCCCAGATATCCTCCGACCACAAAGCTAATGGCGAGAAGAAGGGCCACCTTCCAGTCCACATGGCCCTGGCGGCTGTAATTGATGGCGGCCACCAGGGCGACCGGCAGGGAAAGCATGGCCAGGGAAGTGCCCTGGGCGCTGATCTGGGAGAATCCCAGCCAAAGGGCCAGGGCGGGCACCACAATGATGCCGCCGCCTATGCCCACCAGGGAGGACATGAGTCCGGCGATAAGACCAATGGCCAGGACGGCCAGAACGAAACTTATGCTCATAGGTTTAGGTTTGGTCATGGCAGGGTAGGGGTTTCCGTTCGGGCCATTTCCATGCCGCCGAATTTGGCCTTGTAGTCGTTAATGCTGTGCAGCAGGATTTTCTTGGCCAGCCTTTCTCCTTCAAATTCCTCGATTTTCACCAGCTTGTTCTCCAGTTTCTTGTATTCCTCGAAAAAATGGCGGAGTTCTTTCATGAAATGAGGCGGAAGTTCGGATATATCCCGGATATGGGCTACGCTCATGTCCTGGGAACAGACGGCGATGATCTTATCGTCCGCCTCTCCCTGGTCCAGCATGCGCATTACGCCGATCACCCGGGCTTCCACCAGGCAGAGCGGATCCATTTCCAGCTGGGAAATCACCAGGATATCCAGCGGGTCCTGATCGTCGCAATAGGTCTGGGGTATGAATCCGTAATTGGCCGGGTAATACACGGAGGAGTAGAGGATGCGGTCCAGTTTGAGCAGGCCGCTTTCCTTGTCCAGCTCATATTTAGCTCTGGAGTTCTTGGGGATTTCAATGATGGCATTCACCAGATCGGGAACCTTGTCTCCGTAGGAGACGTGGTGCCAGGGATTAAATCGGCCGGTAGGCATAGTATTTATGTTTTTTTTATTTTGATCCAAATCAGCCATAATTCTCCTTTGCGGTATAGGGATAAGCCGGATTCCCCGGGGGGGAGCGCAGCCAGGGCTCAGGCTGCAAAGGTAAATGTTAAATTTGCATGGCGGATCAAGGGGATTCCAAAAAAATAATAACTTCGGCAACGATTTGGGCTTCGATGCCTCATCCTCCCGATAATCCATTGCTTATGCCCTCCAACGATCCGTGGGAGGGAATATTATGGAATGGTAAAATTAGCCGAGGCGAGGTTGCTTAATTGGATTCGACCTCTATATTTGCAAACCATAATTTGTAACCATTTTTGATTGCCGTAATCATCACCAAAACAAAAAATAAAAAACCAAACCTATGGCAGAAGTAAGAACCGCTGCAGCTAAACCTCAGGGAACGCCCGCCGGAAAGCCCAAGAACACGAACCATTTTTGGCTGAATTTGTTCATAGTCGTGATCTGCGTAGCCATCACGGAAAGTATTTTCCATTTTATTTTTGGACAGGCCGAGAACTTTAAGGACGCTGAAAAGCATGTGCCCGCCAACTTCATGGGTACCGTATATACAGGAGGATTTGTGATTCCCCTGCTCATGGGTACCTGTTTGACCCTATTGGTCTTCGTGGTCGAAAGAGCTTTGACCATCAATAAGGCCAAGGGAAAGCTGAACCCTTCCGAATTCGTGCGGAAGATCCAGTTTCATCTGGCCAACAAGAATGTGGATGCCGCGATTTCCGAATGCGATAAACAGGCAGGCAGCGTCGGCAATGTGATGAAAGCCGGATTGCTCAAGTACAAGGAAATGATCCATAACAACGAGCTGGATACGGAACAGAAAGTCATGAGCATTCAAAAAGAAATCGAGGAGGCCACTTCCCTGGAGCTGCCTATGCTGGAGAAGAATCTGGTCTTCCTGTCGACTATCGCCTCCGGGGCTACCCTTCTGGGGCTTTTCGGAACCGTACTGGGGATGATCCGTTCCTTCTCGGCCATGGCCACCGCCGGTGCTCCCGACGCGGCAGCTCTGGCGGCGGGTATATCGGAGGCCCTGATCAACACGGCCATCGGTATCGGGACTTCGTTCATCGCCATCATTGCCTACAACTTCTTCACGACTTTGATCGATGGCATTACCTACGGTATCGATGAAAGCGGATTTACTCTGACACAGAGCTTCGCTACCAATTACAAATAGTCCAGCCGAAGCCTTTATCCTGCCTTTTTTCCATAATTCCCCTCCTGGGAATTATGGAAAATGGGAAGAATGGGATCTTATTAAAGAGGAGAACCTAAAAACAGCGATATGCCCAGAGTAAAAATGCCCAGGAAGAGCACCCATGTGGACATGACCGCCATGTGTGACGTGGCCTTCCTTTTGCTGACCTTCTTCATGCTGGCCACCTCGTTCAAGCCTGAAGAACCGGTCACGGTGAAAACCCCCTCCTCCATTTCGGAGATACCATTGCCGGAAGCGGATATTATGCTGATCACGGTGGATGCCGATGGACGGATCTTTTTTTCGATCGACAACAAAATTCAGCGGACGGAACTGATTCAGACCATAAATGAGGAGAAGGGACTGCAACTGACCGATGAGGAGATGAACAGCTTTGCTATCGGATCTTCCCTGGGAGTGCCTTTTTCCCAGCTCAAATCCTATCTGGCAGCTAGTCCGGATGAGCAGCGGAGCTTCCATAGTACGACCCAGGGAATTCCCACGGATACGGCGGCCAATCTCGAGACCAATGAACTTTCCTATTGGATTCAGAAAGCCCGGTATACGAACCCCAAACTGAGGATAGTGATCAAGGCCGACGGGGCCGTGAGCTATTCGGAGGTTAAAAAAGTGCTGAGGACTCTGGAGGGCAACAAAATATTCAAGTTCAATCTGCTGACTGACCTCAAGGCGGTACCGCCGGGTACTGCAGCCTATGCCATTCAGCAGGGACTGGTCGAAGGAAATCCCTAGTTACCGCGAATGAATCATATCCTTTTCCCGAAGGGGAAAAGAAATTAGGATAAGAATAAAATCGATTATCATGGCAGATTTGGATACCTCCGGTGGAGGAAGGAAGAAAGGAGCCGGCGTCAAGAAAGGGAAAAAGCTGGACACCCGGGTGGATCTCACCCCCATGGTGGACCTGGGCTTTCTGCTGATCACTTTCTTCATGTTTACCACAACCATGGCCAAGCCAAAGACCATGCAGATCAACATGCCCTACAAGGATGAGCAGTTGACCGAGGATGAGCAGACTAAGGTTAAGGAGAGCACGGCCATGACCATTTTGCTGAGCAAGGAACATCGCGTCTATTATTACAATGGGATCGGAAGTGATCCAGAGAACCCGCCTCAGCTGGAAGTGACCTATTTTAGGCCCAGCAAGGGAATCCGGGATGCGATCATTGAGAAAAAGAAGGAAGTGGAGAACCTGAAGCGCAGTGGAGCCCTGGGCGAAAAGGACCAGACGACCATACTCATCAAGCCCGATGAGGGCAGTACCTATGAGGATATGGTGAATATCCTCGATGAAATGAACATCAATGACATCCGGGTTTATGCCATTGTGGACATTACCGAGGTGGACAAGGAGTTTATTTCCATGACCGAAGCGGCAAATCCGGATACTCCCTAGGTCCAGGGAGAACCGGAATTGGGATCGATAAAGGAATGATATTATGGACATCAAGAAACTACTGAAAAGCGACTACCTGGATATTCTCTATGAGGGGAGGAACAAGATATACGGTTCCTATGAACTGAGAAGGAAATATCCCCGGCGCATGCGGATTGCGGCCATATCCATGTTCGCTCTGGTGGCCCTTATGGTGGGGGGCTCCTTTCTGGCCAAAGCCATTAAGGGCAAGGAAGAAGTGAAGCCAGTGGCCATCATGAAGGAGGTAACCCTGGCGGAACCCCCGCCCATTGACCCCAATGAACCCCCGCCCCATCCTCCTCCCCCTCCTCCTCCCCCTCCGGTGAAGCCTACGGTGAAATTCACCCCTCCGGTGATTGCCAAGGACGAAGAGGTGGCGGAAGAGGAAAAACCACCCGAAGTGACGGAGCTGGAGGACAAGATGGCGGGTCTGGAGACGGTGGAAGGAGACCCGGATGGCCTTGATCCCGGTATCGTGGATCGCCCGGGAACGGGAACCGGGGTGGTAGCCCCTCCCCCTCCAGAGATTTTCACCTTCGTGGAGGAAATGCCCGAGCCACCCTTTGACTTGCCCAAGTTCCTGGCCGAGAATATCCGCTATCCCGCGGCGGCCCAGGAGAATAATATCCAGGGTCGGGTGGCCATTCAGTTCGTGGTTTCCGAGGACGGATCGATCAGTGATGTCAAGGTGGCCGGGAATCGTAAGCTGGGGGCAGGTTTGGAAGAAGAAGCCGTGCGGGTGGTGAAGTCCATGCCCAATTGGAAGCCGGGCAAACAGAACGGTCGTCCCGTGAAAGTGTATTTCACCTTGCCGGTAAGTTTCAAACTTCAGTAATCCCTGATATATCCCGGATATTTCTTCCGGGTGGATAAAGGAAGAATCCCTTGTTCGGCTTTTTGCCCAGCAAGGGATTTTTCATGGGTGGGCGGCGTATGGCCCCCTATCAGGGTGATGAATGGGAATTCTGCTCTTCAATCCCCTAGGCTTAGGCAAGGGTGTCTGAGCTGGAACCGGAAGGCGGATAGAAGCAAAGCGACGCCCTGAAGGACAGATATGCCTCCTCGTACAAGGAAACCGGGTTCAGGAACTCAGAATACGGAGGGATTCCCGAATCAGCATGGAGCGGTTTATGGGCACCACGCCGACTTCTTCACAGACCAGGCCTCCGGCTATATTGGCGATCTCGGCTATGATCTGGGGATCGGCTCCCAAGGCATAAAGCAGGGAGGCTGTGGCGATTACGGTATCCCCGGCACCGGATACATCGGCGATTTGCCTGCGGTGGGAAGGGATGATCCGGCCTGCTTCCCCTCTCCGAACATAGGCACCGTGTTCGGATAGGGTAATCAGACTGATTTCATGGTCTATATGTTCCCGGAGGCGGGAGTGCACTTCGTCCAGAGTTTCCGGATTCAGAGAAATATTGCCCAGCTGAAGGCCTTCTTTTACCTCCTGCCAATTGGGCTTGAACAGCCCTACTTGTTTATAGGCCAGGAAGTTCTTTTTCTTGGGATCCACGGTGGTCTTGATTCCCAGATTTCGGGCATGTTCCAGGAGCTTGAGGATCACATTTTCCTTGAGCACCCCCTTGTTATAATCTTCGAAAATCAATACATCCGGTTTGATGATCTGCAGGAATTTCAGGGTTTCATGGAGGAGGTCATGTTCTTCGCTGACCAGGAGCTCCTGTTCCGATTCCTCATCCAGACGCATCATCTGTTGATTTCTGCCCAGGATCCGGGTTTTGGTGGTGGTGATCCGGGAAGGGGAGCGGCGGATCAGCTGGGTGTCAATATGTTCTTCGCGGAGAAGGTGTATGGCAGTCTCGGCAGCCAGGTCATCTCCGGTGACCGTCGCCAGACTGACTTGGGCGCCCAGCCTCCGGCAGTTCAGGGCGACATTGGCCGCTCCTCCCAGGCGACTTTCCTTTTTTCTCACCCGGACCACGGGCACCGGGGCTTCCGGGGACATGCGGTCAGCTTCGCCCCACCAGTAATTGTCCACCATAAGATCCCCGACCACCAGTACTTTCAGCGGCTCCATGGATGCAAACAACGATTCAATCTGCTCTTTTAGGATCAAGTCTTCACCTCCTTTCTGTGGATGAAATAATAAATGGGGATGCCCATCAGCACAATACACAATCCAGGCCAGGTGTACTGGGGTTTGTGGATCAGCAGGATCACACAGATTACTGAGGCCATGAGAATATACAAAAGCGGAATCAGGGGATATCCGAAAGCCCGGTAAGGCCGGGGCAGATCCGGGCGGGTTTTCCTCAGCCGGAACAGGGCTGATATAGTCAGTATGTAGAACAGCAGGACGGTGAATATGATGAAATCCAGCAGATTCCCATACTGACCGCTGAGGCAGAGCAGGGAGGCCCATATCCCCTGAGCCCACAAAGCCCGGGCCGGAACGCCTTTGCCGTTCAGCCGGGAGGCAGAGCGGAAGAATAGCCTATCCTGGGCCATGGTGTAATGCACCCGGGCCCCGGAGAGGATCAGTCCGTTATTGCAGCCAAAGGTGGAGACCATGATCAGTCCGGCGATCAGTCCCACGCCCAGGGGACCGAATATTTTCTCTGCTGCGGCCACCGCCACCCGGTCGGCAGGTGCCCGGGCGATTTCGGAAAGGGGGAGCACATGCAGGTACATGAGATTGATCGCTACATACAGAATGGTGACCACCAGGGTTCCGATGAACAGGCTGAGGCCTATGTTCCGCTCCGGCCTTTTCATTTCCCCGGCGATAAAGGTCACGTTGTTCCAGGCATCGGAGGAGAATAGGGCGCCTACCATGGCCACGCCCATGGCCACCAGGAGCGCGCCGGAGTGGAGGCTGATATGGGTGATCCGGTCGGCTTCGATGAGAAACTGGCGGCCAAACCAGGGCTGGTCCCAGTTGGATGCCGATACCGTGTTGTCCTGGAAGAGCAGGAATCCGCAGACGATCAGCAGAATCAGGGCCAGGATCTTGGCTGCGGTGAAAATTCTTTGTATCCATTGCCCATTGCGCACTCCCTGGCTGTTTATCCAGGTCAGGCAGAGAATGCTTCCCATTCCCAGCACCTGGGCCGCGGTTATATGAAATCCGGCCCGGTCTCCGAAGAGCAGGTTTTCATCGCCCAGAACGGGAAAAAAATAGCCGGTGAATTTGGCAAAGGCCACGGCCACGGCGGCGATGGTCCCTGTCTGGATAACGGCAAACAAAGCCCATCCGTATAAGAATCCGAAAAGGCGTCCGAAAGATTCCCTCAGGTATACATACTGTCCCCCGGCCTTGGGGAACATGCCGCTGAGTTCCCCATAGCTCAGGGCACCGGATAGAGTGATGAATCCGCTGATCAGCCAGACGGCAATCAGCCAGCCTGCGGATCCCACCTGGCGGGCTATGTCGGCGCTGACGATAAAAATCCCTGATCCGATCATGGATCCGATGACCAGAAGGCTACCATCCATCAGGGAAAGGCGGCGTTTAAATGGCGTTTCTTCGATCAAAGGGCGATAGTTTGGTTAGGGATTTTTTTTCTCCTTGGCTTTGCTCTCTTTTTCAGCCCGGGCGTTCATTCCGTCAATCACATCCCGGGTGATGTCCAGGGAAGGGTTGGCCAGCAATATGGGACCTGCCGCGGAGTAGGTGAGAATATAATCAAAACCATGGATCTGGTTGTATTCGGCCAGGAAATCATCCAGCCGGGATTTCAGTTCGCTGTTGAACTTGTCCTGTTCTTCGAAAAGCTGTTCGGTAAGGGCGGCTTCCCGGGCCTGAAGACTTTGCTGCATTTGCCCGATCCGCTTTTCCGCATTCTCGTATTCGGATTGGGTCAGGGTACCGGCCTGGGCCTTTCTTTGGACTTCGTTTACGTCTTTTTGCATCTGGATGGCCGAGCGCTGCAGTTCGGACTTCATGCTTTCCTGTTTTTTCTGGAGCTCGGCCCTTTTGTCCAGCAAATAGGTGTACTGGGCTTCAAAGCTGTCTATGTTCACGAAAGCGATTCGGACAAAGGGACCTGCGGCAGAATCCGAGGCGGTCAGGGCGCCAGCCGGATGGGGGGAACCCGGTTTCTGACTGAACTGAAGGACACCGAGGAGAACGACCCCGGCGAGGGCCACTGCGCTCATTCCCATGGATGCATTGATTTTTCCCATATTTTCCATACTTGTTTAATGGTTCCGCTATAGAACGGAGAACCTCGCAAAAATAATATCCTAATTCAGAGTTTTGCTCAAAAACGGGAAAACTTGCGCTAAACCCGGGAGTAGGGGACCACACCGGATTCTTTCAGGTAGGACTCCCAGTCTTCCAGCCGCTGATTGCGCAGTACCCGGGGCACTTTATTCATGGCACCGCCTTTCCCGCGGGATTTCAGGTAATCGTAGAACACCTGAGTGGGGATTAGTTCCACGAACACTTCTTTTAGCGCAGAAGTTCGTTCCACGGCATAATCGTCGTTGATTTCGCAAAGCGTCTCGTCCAGGATATCCCTCACTTCCCGGGCGGATACCCCGGGCTCATCGCATCCTATATACCAGCGATGGGCAAATAAATTCTGGTAGGGGAATCCGGCCAGGCTGAACTCGCGGAAGCTGATTCCCAGTTTCCGGGAAAGAGTTTCCATGGCTTTATACATGTTTTCCACCGAGGTGTGCTCCCCGCAGAGGCTGAGGAATTCCCGGGTTCTGCCCGTAATCTGGATTTCATGCTCGGAGGCATTGGTGAAACGAAGCACATCGCCGATTAAGTACCTCCAGGCACCGGCACAGGTGGAGATCAGCAGGGCGTATTCTTTTTCTTCCTCCACCTGATCTATGGTCAGCGTAAGGGGGTGGGGAAGCAGGTTCCCGTTCTCATCAAAGAATTCCCGGGTAAAGGGGATGAACTCGTAGAATATGCCCGTGTTCAGCACCAGCTTGATCCCATGTTGGCCCGGCCTCGCCTGAAATCCGAAGGACCCCTCGGAGGCCATATAGGTTTCGATATAGGTGATCGGCCTGCCCAGCAGCTGGGCGAATCGTTTTTTATAGGGTTCGAAGGATACGCCTCCATGAATATATATGTTCAGATTGGGCCAGATTTCATGGATATGGGATACTTTGTGGTAGGCGATCACCTCCTCCAGGACGATCTGAACCCAGGCGGGCACTCCGCAAACCGTCCCCACATCCCAGTCCCGGGCTTTACGGACGATCAGCCGGATCCGGTCTTCCCACTGAGGACGGCTGGAGATCTTTTGACCGGGCTTATAGAAAAAGCTAGACATCCATTTGGGCATGTTCTTGGCGCTGATGCCGCTCATATCCCCTTCATAATAGCCCCCTTTCTCATAGAGAGAAGTGGTGCCTCCCAGCATGAGCACCCCCTTGGAGAAGGTTTTTGGCGGAAGCTGGAAATCCACCAGGGAATATAGCTGCCGGAATCCCACCTTCTTGATGGATCGGATCATATCCATAGTCACGGGGATATGTTTGCTGGAGCTTTCCGAAGTGCCGGAGCTGAGGGCAAAGTAGCGTACCTTTCCCGGCCAGGTGACGTTTTCCTCCCCTTCCAGACAACGATGCCACCAACGGGTAAAGATTTCATTGTAACTGTGGATGGGGACCTTGTCCCGGAAGGCCCGATACAAATCTCTTTCCTGGTCCAGCATGGAGGTAAAGCCGTAATGGCGGCCAAAGGCTGTGTATTGGGCCGTTTCCAGCAACCGTTTGAGGGTCTGTTGCTGATAAGTGATCGGGGAGGCGGTATGGAGCCTGAATTGCTTGCGGATCTTTAAGGAGCGAGCGATAATATTGCCCAGTATAGCCATGATCTTGGTCTGAAAATAAAATTCCCCCGGGGGTTTCTCCGAAAGGGGTACAAAAATAATCTTTCCGCCGATTGTTTGCGCTATTTCCCGGCCAGGCTCGTATGGGACTTGGGGGGGGATACCCCCCTGAGATATGCGTTCTGTCATCAGGAAAAACAGCCGAAATGATTAACTTTGGACCCAATATGACCTCCGTAAAGATTGTAAATCAATCCCCTCACCCACTTCCTCAATATCAGACTGCAGGATCTTCAGGCATGGATATTCAGGCCTGGTTGCCGGAGCCCCTGCTGCTGGAGCCTGGAAAAAGAGCCCTGATCCCCACGGGTCTGTATGTATCTATTCCCCAGGGAATGGAGATGCAGATTCGGCCCCGGAGCGGACTGAGTCTGAAGAGCGGAATTACCCTGATCAATGCTCCGGGGACCATAGATTCGGACTACCGGGGAGAGCTGCGCGTTGCCCTGGTAAACCTTGGGGACCAGCCCCAATGGATCCGGGACGGGGACCGGATCGCCCAGATGGTGCTGGCTCCCGTGGAGAAGGTTCTCTGGGAGCCGGTGGAGATTCTGGAATCCAGCCCAAGAGGAGAAGGTGGATTCGGGAGCACGGGGGGATTCTCCCCGAACCCATAGGAATGTGTATTCCCTATTCATTGACCGTCAATAACCGAAAAAAGAAATCTGTATGAACATTGTGATTCCCATGGCCGGTATGGGCAAAAGAATGCGCCCCCATACCCTGACCACTGCCAAACCCCTGGTTCCTGTGGCCGGAAAGCCGATTGTGCAGCGCATGGTGGAAGATATTATGGCCACCGTGGACGAGAAGGTCGAACAGATAGCCTTCATTATTGGCCCTCATTTCGGGGAAGCGGTGGAATCCCATCTCCTTCAGGTGGCCCAGAGTCTGGGGGCCCGGGGACATATATGCTATCAGGAAAATCCCCAGGGAACTGCCCATGCCATCCTCTGTGCCCGGGAGTTTCTCAAGGGCAAGGTTTTCATTGCCTTTGCCGATACCCTTTTTGATGCCCGCTTCGAAATTGATCCCGGAGCTGATGCCATCGTTTGGACCCAGAAAGTGGATGATCCTTCCGCTTTCGGGGTGGTCAAACTCAATGATCAGGGGCAGATCGAGGCTTTTGTGGAAAAGCCTTCGGAATTCGTATCCGACCTGGCCATTATCGGCGTCTATTATTTCCGGGACGGGGAGAGGCTGGAAAGGGAACTGCAGCGCCTTTTGGATGAGAAGATCATGCTCAAAGGGGAGTACCAGATTACCGACGCCATGGAGAACATGCTCCGTGCTGGAATGAAGTTCTATACCGCAGAAGTGCAGGAATGGCTGGATTGCGGAAATAAAGAGGCCACTTTGTGGACCAATCAGCGCATACTGGAACTGAAGAAAGACAAGGAAAACTTGGTGAGTGAAGACCTCCATACCGAGGATTCGGTGATCATCGCCCCCTCCTATATAGGTCCCGGAGTCCGCCTGATCCGTTCGGTGGTTGGCCCCCATGTTTCCCTGGAGGCCGGGGTGCAGGTGGAGGATTCACGTATTGAGAAATCCATGATTCAATCTGACAGCTTTGTTAAAAATGCCCAGATCAAGGATTCGATATTAGGAAGAAACATAACTTACATGGAAAGTCCGAAGGCATTGAGCTTAGGCGATTTTTCAACTCAGTTATGCGATTCATGATTTTATTCCGGCCTCAGTGCCTGATTCTTTGCCTTCTGTTCTGTATCCCATCCCCCCTGAAGGCTCAACTGGATACCCTTGCCCATGGCATCGGGAATCCGGAAGTGGAGGCTTCCGTGCTGTTCATGGAGGCCATTCAGGCTCGGATAAAAGGGGATAAAGCCAAGTCTAAGGCTCTGTTGGAGAAGGTAGTGGAGCTCCAGCCGGAGGCGGCTGGAGCCTATTATGACTTGGCCAGGATCCATATGCCCGAGAACATGGAAGAGGCCAGGGAACATATCCAGAAGGCTATAGATTTGCAGCCGGAAAACAAATATTACCTGGAGCAGAAGGCGCAGATCCTGGCCTATGACAATGACTATGAAGGCGCAGCTCAGATCTACAGGTCCCTGGCCCGTCAGCAAAAACATAACGAGGATTATTGGCAAAAGGCCGCATTGCTCTTCGGGCGGGCAGAGAATTACATGCGGGCGCTGGAATGCCTCAATGAGCTGCTGGTGCAGAATCCCGGTGACGAGGAAGTGCTGATTCAAAAGCAGCAGATCTTTTTGAAGATCAATGAAGTGGACGAGGCGGCCGGTGTGGCCAGGGAGTTGATCCGCCTTTATCCGGAAGAAGGGCGCTACTATGTGCTTCTGGCCGAGATCTATATGAGCAATGACCGGATGCGGGAGGCCGAAGAGGCCTTTAAAGCTGCCGAGGAGAAATTCGGGGATGACCCCATGGTGATACTCAGCCTGGCTCAGTATTACCGGAGCCGGGGGGAGGAGGACAAGTATAAGGATTATCTTAGCCGGGGTATGGCCCATAAGGCCATGAGCGTGGAATCCCAGATCGCCGTGCTTATCCGTTTCATCCAGGATTTCGGAGAGGACTCTTCGGGTAAGGCCGAGGCTCTGGATCTGGCCGGGGTCATTGCCCGTCAGAATCCGGGTAATGCGGAAATTTATGGAGTTTACGGCGATCTCCTTTCCATGGCGGGCCGAAGGCTGGAGGCCGCAGAAGCCTATAAGCAGTCCCTGGAATCCGATCCTTCCCGCTTTGCCCTCTGGCAGAATCTGATCTACAGTTATGCCACCGCGGATATGGCCGATTCTTTAATCCGATACTCGGAGAAATGCCTGAGGCTATTCCCCAATCAGGCCATGATCCATTATTTGAATGGAGTGGGTCACCTTTTCAAGAAGCAGTATGAGGCCGCCAGCCGGGCCATTGAACGGGCTTTGGATCTTCAGCCCGAAGGAAACACCGAACTGCTGGCCGAAATGCATGCTACTCTAGGGGATGTATACGAAGCCCTGAAAGATTATGAGAATTCCGAAGAACATTATCAGCAGGCGCTGAAGCTGGATCCTCACAATCCCATGGTCCTCAACAATTACAGCTATTACCTCTCCCTTCGGGGCCAGCGCCTCGATGAGGCACTGGACATGTCGGGGAAAACGCTGGAGATGAAGCCCGATGAGCCCAGCTATCTGGATACCTATGGATGGATCCTGTACCGCCAGGGCAAATACGAGAAAGCCAGGGAGTACATCCAGCGAGCCCTGGACCTCAGTCCCGAATCGGATGCTACCTTATGGGATCACCTGGGAGATGTATACTGGCGCCTGGGGGAGCAGGAGAAAGCCCGGGCCAGCTGGAAGAAAGCCCTGGAGAGAGGAGCGGAAGAGCCTGAGAAGTTGGAACGGAAAATCAAGGAAGGAAAAGTCGATGAGTAGAGGAAGGAAGAACAGGATTTGGTGGGTTGGGGTTTTGTGGGCGGTATTCTGGATTTCCTGCCGGGGAGCAGAGTCCCCGAAAAGGGCCGAAGAGGTCCCCGTTCCGGAATCCTGGGAATGGCTGGACAGTTTGGAGGCGGAAGTCCCGGGCCAGGGGTTCCGGAAAGAGTGGCAGAAGTATCAAAGAAAGCAGCAGGATTTCGAGACTTTTTCCGCCCGGGCCAAAATGAGATACAAAGGGCAGGGTCAGAGCCATGAGTTCAGTGCCCAGATCCGGATGAAAAAGGAGGAAGCCATTTGGGTTTCCGTCTCCGCTCTTGGGGGAATGGTTTCCGTGGGAAGAGCCTACATTCGCCCCGACAGCATCCGCCTCATCAGTTACCTGCAGAAAAAGGCCTGGGCTATGCCCCTGGAGAAAGCGGCCGCCTTCTTGCCTTTTCCCGTGGACTATCCCATGGTGGAAAGCCTTATCCTGGGATGTGCCATGGGCAGTGGAGACTCGGTGGAGGCTCGCCAGGAAATCCGCGGACCCTATTTTTTGGTCCGTGGCCAGGGGCGGGGACTGGACTTCATGGAAATATATGAACGCAGTTCGCTTCATCTCAGACAATCCATGCAGCAGAGCGGGCAGATTTCCTTTTTCTCCCGAATGGATCTTCATGACTATAGGGCCGTGGGAAGGCGCTGGTTTTCACATTACAGGCTTTGGGCCATGAGGGATGGTGCGGAACGCCATAGCCTGGAAATGGAATTTACTCAGCCTCAGTTTGATGAGCCGGTAAGTCTACCCTTTTCCATTCCCTCGGGATTTATCCTTAATCCCTGAATAGGCGGAGCTTTGCTAAATTCCGGGGGATTCTTGTTTTTTGCCTTTATTTTTGTCGGGCAACCAAAAAGTACTGTTCCCGGATGAAAGTTGTTTTATTTGCTGGGGGGAGGGGTACCCGGATAGCGGAAGAATCCCTGCTCCGCCCTAAGCCTATGATCGAGATCGGGGGGAAGCCCATACTCTGGCATATCATGAAGATCTATGCCGCATTCGGTCATACCGAGTTCATTATCTGTCTGGGATACAAAGGATGGATGATCAAGGAATACTTTGTGAATTACTTCCTCCATAATGCGGACTTAACTGTGGATCTGGGCAAGAACAGCCTCGAAATTCATCAGCAATATGCCGAACCTTTCAAGGTATCGCTGATAGATACCGGGCTGGACACCATGACGGCCGGAAGGTTGAAAAGGGTGCTGCCCTATGTGGAGGATGCTCCCTTCATGCTCACTTACGGGGACGGAGTATCGGATATAGACCTGGATGCGCTTTTGCGGTTTCATCGGGAATCCGGAAAAATATGCACCATGACGGCCATACAGGCGACCAGCCGATTTGGAGTGATCCGAATGAAGGAATCCGGGCTGGTGGAGGGTTTCGAGGAAAAACCTGAAGAATCCGGTACCTGGATCAACGGGGGATTCTTTGTCGTTGAGCCCCAGATCCGCGATTATCTTTCGGAACGCAGCGATGAGATCATGTGGGAAAGGGAGCCATTGGACATGCTGGCCCGGGAAGGGCAGATGACCGCCTACCGGCATCATGGATTCTGGAAATGCATGGACACCTTAAGGGATAAGGAGGAACTGGAACATCTCTGGGAAAATCAACCGCTATGGAGAAGATGGTAAGCTGGGCCGATATGGAAAAGGCCCTGGGAGGGAAGAAGGTATTGGTCACCGGTCATACGGGTTTCAAAGGCAGCTGGCTGATCCAGATTCTCAGTCTGCTAAAGGCCAGCATAAAAGGTTTTGCCCTTCCGCCTCCTAATGCCCATGATTTATATCATAGGATCCAGGGAGATCAGCTTTGTTACCGTTCGGTGATGGGCGATATCCGCGACTGGAATCAGATAAACGGGGAGATTATCCGTTTCGAACCGGACCTGGTCTTCCATTTGGCGGCCCAGTCTCTGGTACCGGCCAGTTATGCCGATCCGGTGGAGACCTTTATGGTCAACACCCAAGGGACAGTTCATGTGCTGGAGTCGATCCGAAGACTTCGTAGGCCTTGTGTCGCCCTGCTGATTACCACGGACAAAGTCTATGAGAACCCCGAAAGCGGAACCCCCTTCCGGGAATCCGACAGATTGGGCGGGGTGGACCCCTATTCTGCCTCAAAAGCCGCTGCCGAACTGGCCATTGCTTCCTATGATCAGGCATTCCTTCCCGAATCCCGGTACCGGGAGCACGGCAAGCGATTGGCCTCTGCCCGGGCAGGAAATGTGATCGGGGGAGGGGATTATGCGGACAACCGGCTGATCCCCGATATTGTCCGTGCCCTGGAATTCGGAGAGAAAGTGCAGCTAAGGCACCCGGATTCGGTGCGTCCTTGGCAGCATGTGCTGGAACCTTTGTTCGGGTATATTCATCTGGCGGTTCGGCTGATGGAGGAAGAAGCCCCTATCCCCCGGGCCTACAACTTCGGCCCCGATCATGAAGATCAGGTCAAGGTGGTGGAGCTCACGGAAATATTCCTGGAGGCTTTCGGCAAGCCGGGACATTATGAATGCCTGGATCAGAGGCAGGAATTTCATGAATCCCGGCTCTTGAATCTCGACAGCCGCCTGGCCCAAAAGGAGTTGGGATGGAAGCCCAGGCTGACCACCCGGGAAGCCATTCAATGGACGGCCCAGTGGTATGCGGACAAGGATACCCCGGAGCGCCAGCGCTGCTTTGATCAAATCGAGAAATACAGAGATCATGGGATTCCGGTTTAGCCCCCTGCCCCTGGCCGGGGCCTATCTAGTGGAAATGCCCCGATATTCCGATTCCCGGGGAAGCTTCGTCAAAACCTTTCATGGCCCGGCATTCCGGGATCAGGGCCTGGACATTTCCTGGGAAGAGTCCTATTATTCCCTTTCCCATAAAGGGGTGATTCGAGGCCTGCATTTTCAGATTCCGCCTAAAGAGCATGTCAAGTTGGTCCACTGTCCCCGGGGCGCCGTGGAAGATCTGATTTTCGATATGCGCAAGGATTCCCCCAGCTATGGGAAGTATTTTTCCCTTGTCCTTTCGGCAGACAATCACCGGGCGCTTCTCATTCCCCCTGGTCTGGCCCATGGGTTCCGGAGCCTGGAAGATAATACCTTAACGCATTATATGGTCAGTTCCGCCTACAGCCCCGAACATGACCAGGGCATAAAGTACAACAGCATTGGCTTTGATTGGGGGGAAGTGGATGATCAGCTGATTTCCGCCCGCGATCTGAATTTCCCTTCCTGGAAGGACTGGGATTCCCCTTTTTGATGTCAAGACGGTCCTGATTGTACGGCCTAGGTCCCGCTTATGGAAATCCGGGGGGAAATCGGTAATTTGGAATCCCGGGAACGGGGCCAATTCCTGGACCATTCCCCCAAAATATAGGACTATGAATATGCGCGAAATACTGCGGGAACTGGGTATTGAAGAGGAGAACTCCGGTGCCTCCACCGGTCAAAAATGGGAAAAGGGGAACTCCGCTGATCTGGTATCCCGGAGCCCCGTGGACGGAAAGGACATTGCCCGGGTGTCGGTGGCCACGCAAAAAGAATATGACCGTGTGGTGGACCAGGCTCGTACGGCCTTTGAGGTATGGAGAACCTGGCCGGCACCCCGAAGAGGGGAGGTGATCCGCCAGATCGGCCAGCGGTTGAGGGAAGAAAAGTCCCGGCTGGGAAGACTGGTTTCCTATGAGATGGGGAAAAGTCTTCAGGAGGGTCTGGGGGAGGTGCAGGAGATGATAGATATAGCAGACTTTGCCCTGGGATTGTCCCGCCAGCTGTATGGGCGCACCATGCATTCCGAGAGGCCCCTGCACCGCATGTATGAGCAATGGCATCCTCTGGGTGTGGTGGGGATTATTTCGGCTTTCAATTTTCCCGTGGCCGTTTGGAGCTGGAACGCATTCATTGCCTGGGTATGTGGGAACACCTGTGTGTGGAAACCCTCGGAAAAGGCGCCCCTTTCGGCTATAGCCTGCCAGAAGCTGGTCGCAGAAGTATTTAAGGCCCAAGGGGTTCCGGAAGGCGTTTCCGGCCTGGTCATCGGGGAAGCGGAACTGGGGAAAGCTCTGGCTGCAGATCGGCGCATCCCCTTGGTATCTGCCACCGGATCCACGGCCATGGGCCGTTCCGTTGCCGAAGCGGTAGGCGCCCGACTGGGACGCTCCCTCCTGGAACTCGGGGGAAATAATGCCATCATCATTACCGCGAAGGCGGATTTGAACATCGCTCTTCCCGCCTCTGTATTCGGAGCAGTGGGAACAGCTGGTCAGCGATGCACCAGCACCCGTCGTCTGATCGTGGAGGAGCCCATCTTTGAGGAGATGAAGTCCCGGCTGAAGGCCGCCTATGAACAGATCCGGGTGGGAGATCCCCTGGACGAGAAAAATCATATGGGTCCCCTGATCGACAGACTAGCCGTGGAAACCTATTTGCAAGCCCTGGACCAGATCCGGGAAGAGGGGGGACGGGCACTGGTGCCTGGAGGAGAGCTGAAAGGCAAGGGCTATGAAAGCGGCTGCTATGTGAAACCCTGTATTTTTGAGGTGGACCCTTTCCTGCCTATAGTCCAGAAGGAAACCTTTGCGCCCATATTGTACCTCATGCCCTACAAGGGCTTGGATCAGGCCATAGCCCTGCAGAACCAGGTGCCCCAGGGGCTGTCCTCATCGATAATGACCACCGACATCCGGGAGGCTGAGGCCTTCCTTTCCGCCCAGGGAAGTGACTGCGGGATTGCCAATGTAAATATAGGCACCAGTGGTGCGGAAATCGGGGGGGCTTTCGGTGGAGAGAAGGATACCGGTGGGGGAAGGGAAAGCGGATCCGACTCCTGGAAGGCCTATATGCGGCGGCAAACCAATACCATTAACTGGGGCGAACAGATGCCCCTGGCCCAGGGGATCCGCTTTGAATTATAAGTCCCCGGGGGCCAAAAAGTTTAGGGAGTGCAGAAAGGCCCGGGGGGGCAGGGAGCATCCCCATGCCTTAGAAACCAGGTTTTGGGAGGACAAGGGGAGAGGGATTCTTTCTTCCACAAAGAAAGCAGACGGTTTCGGTCTTTGAGAATCAGATAATCGCCGTTGACCATATAGCGGTTGACGTGGCGCATCTGGGTCCTCCGCTTTTGTTCCCAATCCCGGCTTCCCGGACAGGGGCCAGGGAGGCTGGACTCCCCTTCCCAGTCCAAACCTTGATTTCTCCTCAGTCTATAGCTGCCCGCCCAGGGCTGGCAAAAGCCCTGGCCCCGGATTTGGCCGGCATCCGGATCGAATTCCAGGAAAACGGATTGGCGGAAGGGCAGAGGCAACCAATCGCCATCCAGGGAGACCAATGGCCATCTATGGGTTTCCAATTGGATTCGCTGGGGATCCGAGAACAGTCTCTGCCAGAATCCCGGACAATTCTGGGCATTCAGGGCATCGGTCCCCAAAACCAGTAAAAGCATTAGAACAGGGGAAATAATCAGGTACTGCATATCCCCTAATCCAAAAAAATCACGCCAAAGGGATCAACCTCCGTACTGGCGGACACTCGCTGCAGGATCCGGATATTTGCGCAGGCTTCTCATGCAGAGCATTAACCCGATGCTGGTCAGGACCGCGGCGGCAAGGAATGGGGCCCCTGGCAGATATCCCAAAGGATTGGGTCGGGTAAAATGGGAAAACAGATTCGTCATGAGCAGGGGGCCCACTATGGCCGAAAGACTCATCATCGAGGCCATAATCCCCTGGAGTTCTCCCTGTTCATTGGAGGGTACCCGGCTGGAAAGCATACCTTGGAGGGCCGGGCCGGCAATGCCGCCCAGGCAGTAAGGGATAATAAAGGCATACATCATCCATCCTTCCGCGGCCAGGGCAAAAAGAATGAACCCCACGAAATAGAGCCCTATGCCCAGGTAAATGGACTTTTCCGTTCCCAGGCGTGGGATGATTATCCGAATCAGCAGACCCTGGACCAGGGCACTGACCAGACCCACGACGCCCAGCGAATAGCCCACCAGTTTTTCGGTCCAATGGAATTTCTCCATAGTGTAGAATGTCCAGGTGGACTGCGTGGCCTGACCGGCCAGGTAGAGCAGCCATACGGCAAAGATCAGGCTGAACAGGGCGGGGTATTTTCGCAGGTGGATCAAGGCTCCCAGAGGATTGGCCCGCTTCCATTCGAAACGCCTGCGCTGCTTTCTGGGAAGAGATTCGGGGAGGGCAAAATATCCGTAGATCAGATTCAGCAAGGAGAGTATGGCGGCCACTATAAAAGGAACCCTTAGCCCCCATTCGCTGAATATACCTCCGATCACGGGGCCAATTATGAATCCCAATCCAAAGGCTACGCCCACCAAACCAAAATTCTGCGCTTTTTTCTCCGGTTCGCTGATGTCGGCAATATAGGCCATGGCCGTCGTATAGGAGGCCCCGAATATCCCCGCTACGATTCTTCCGGCGAACAACCAGCCTAATCCGGGGGCAATCGCCATGAATACATAGTCTGCTCCCAACCCCGCCAGGGACCCCAGGATGACCGGTCTACGGCCGAATCGGTCGCTGAGCGCCCCCACCACCGGGGCAAACAGGAACTGAAAGGCCGCATAGCAGAAGGTGAGCCATCCTCCATAGCGGGCTGCATGGCTTAGGTCCTGATCGGTGAGTTCCTGGATTAATCCGGGAATTATGGGCAGGATGATTCCCAGCCCGATGCAGTCGATAATCAGGGTGATGAGTACGAATACGAGAGGAGAACGCATGGTTATTTTGAGAAAAAGAAGGCAAAGATATTTTTTATTCGCTTATTCTCCCCAGGACAATGGGCAACGGCCTTTCTTATTTCTGGTGGCTTCTGCAGGCGGCTTGTACCATGCGGACTTCCCAATAGGAGACCTCCCCGGGCAAGCTGTCCACTATGGGCTTGGACCTATGGGTGATCCCGGTTTCGCGGATCCGGGATTCGATGAGCTCTATGCGCTCCGGGTCCAGGAATCGGGACAGGGAGATTTCCCCCTGGGCCACCAGCTCCACCATATGCTGCTGAACGGTGGACAGGGAGAGGCGACGGAGCCGGGCAATGTCCTCGGGGGCAAACCCCTCTTCCAGCAGCTCCCGGGTGGATTCGCGGCTGGTGTTTCGTTTGGGCCGGGAACCTGGGAGATTGGCTTCGTTTTCCTGCCTGGCCCTGGCCGGGGAGGTGGATCTCAGCGCTTCCAGAAAATGGGGACCATAGTGACGGGCCTTGTATTCCCCGATTCCGGGAATGTGCATGATTTCCGGAATGGAGGCTGGATTGCGCAGGGCCATTTCCCTGAGGCTGAGATCGCTGACCAGGTTATAGGCCGGAACCTGGATCTGCTGGGCGATCCGGGCCCGGGCTTCCAGGAGAAGCTGTAGCCTGGTTTCGGCCTCGGCCGGTAGTTTTTGCTCTGATGGGTTTTTTTCGTCGCCGGGGTAGAAAAGGCTGACCCGCTTTCCATTCTTCAATACTTCCCAGCTGTTCTGATTCAGCGTCAGTAGGGGATAGGGGATTTGTTTCCAGTCCAGCAGCCCATTCTCCACGAGTTGGTGGATTAGGTATTTCCAGGTCGCAGCGGAATGATGCTTTCCGGCCCCCCAGGTCCGGGTGGATTTCAGGGTCTGGGGAATCTTCCCGGAATTCGATCCTCTGAGGAAATCGATGATGAATCCAGCGCCATAACGCCCTCCGCTGCGGGCGACGGCGGAAAGAATCCTTTGGGCGTCCTCTGTGCCGTCCCGGGGTCGCAGTCCCTGGAGGCAGAAATCACAACCATGGCAGGGATCCTGGTATTCTTCCCCGAATGCCGCCAGGATTTTTTTTCGGCGGCATCCGGGATTCTGGGCATAGGCCACCATTTGCCTTAGCTTCTGCTTTTGTATGTCGGCCAAAAGAGGTTCTTCACTGAGCGCGAAGCTCTCCAGTTTGGCAACATCTCCGTAACTATAGAGCAGCAGCGCTTCGGAGGCCAGCCCGTCCCGGCCGGCCCGGCCGGTTTCCTGGTAATAGCCTTCCATGTTTTTGGGAATGTCGTAATGGATCACATAGCGGACATTGGATTTGTCAATGCCCATACCAAAGGCAATGGTGGCCACGATGATCTGGACCTCGTCGCGTTGAAAGGCCTCCTGAATCTCCCCTCTTTGGGCCGGACTCATGGCCGCATGATAAGCGGCGGCCATCAAACCCTGGCGGCACAAGGTCTCGGCCAGTTTTTCCGTGGATTTCCGGGATAGGCAATAGATAATGCCGGACTGCTGACGATGCCCCCGGACGAATTCCAGGATCTGCTGAATCCCGTTTTGCTTGGGCCAGACCCGGTAGGTGATGTTGGGCCGATCGAAACTGGACAGGAACACCTGCGGGTTACGGAGACGGAGTTTGGTGACTATGTCTTTTTGAGTCTGTGGGTCGGCACTGGCCGTAAGGGCCAGGACGGGGGTATCCGGAAAATGGTCTTTGATTTGTCCGAGCTGTAGGTATTCGGGCCGGAAATCATGTCCCCATTGAGAAATGCAGTGGGCTTCGTCGACGGCAATCAGGCTAACGGGCAGTTCTTTCAGCCGGTCCAACCAGTAGTGGGAAGGGCTACCCAACAGGCGTTCGGGAGAAAGATAGAGAACCTTTATCTCCCCAATCCTCAGTTGCTGAAAAATCCATTGCTGCTCTTCGGCAGACTGGGTGGAATTCAGGGAGGCGGCAGGAATGCCAGTGGCCCTCAGGGCATCGACCTGATCTTTCATCAGGGCGATCAGCGGGGAAATGACCAGGCCTAGGCCAGGCATGATCAGCGAAGGAATCTGATAGCAAAGGGATTTTCCCCCTCCGGTGGGCATAATCGCAAAGCAGTCTTGGGAAGACAGCACGGAGTTAATGATGGATTCCTGGTGGAGACGGAATTCGCGGTAACCAAAATAGCGGGACAGGGCCTCCTGAGGACTAAGCATATGCACGGAAATTCATACCGCCACCGGAACGGGGCGGGTTCCCCGCAAAAATAAGGGATAGGAAACGACTAGTCCTGCTTATGGCATTTGAGGTCGGAATACTTCAGATGACCCAACTCTCTTTCCTTATAGCGGTTCTCGAGAATCTTGATTTCTTTTTCAGACTGATCGCAATACACCGTGCTGTCCCGATACGTGTATACCGTGCCACTGGGTTGGGTGTCGTAGACCTCGGCAACACAGGTCCAGCAAAACAGATCATTGTTTGCTTTCTCACAGGAGAGGAAGAGGACAGTCGCCGCCAGTACAGCCAGAATATTTTTCATTTGTGCAGAGTTTCAAAGTCCAAGATAATAAAAAATAGAAAAAAAACAGGTTCATATCGGAGCAGGATAACCGGGAATTCCGAAACCCGAATGCGAAAAAAATGGCCGCCTCCCACAGGGAAGCGGCCATCATCTAAAATTTACCTCTTCGCCGCAACTGGCTCTAGGGTTTCAGCTCCATGGTCATCTGGGTTCCCAATTGGGGCACCGGAGTGATGATCTTCTGGGCCTGGCGGTTTTTCTGGTCTATATAATAGGTCATTTTCAGATTGGGATCAGATACCGGAGTCAGTTCGCAAACATAGCAAAGCACATCGTTGATTGTTTCGGTGCCTGTGACTTCAAACTGATGAAGCTGGGCATTTCCGTCCTGGGCAGCCACATAGATTCCGGTCTTGTATCCCGGTTCCAGGGGGAGCCTTCCCAGGATGAGATCACTGCCCGCCCCATCCGACACATAGGCTCCGTCCACTTCCTTGGACTGGGTCTGGCCGAACATCGTGGTGGTGAATTTCCCGGGCTCATAAACGTACTGGATTTCCTGTCCACCCGCAGAGGCCGTCCGGCTAAGGGGACGCAGGGTCTTGGCCTCATACTGGACCCTGTCCACCTGCTCGCCCATGGGGCCCACCAGTTGATCTTTGATTAGCCACTGATCGTTTTCCCGGGCTACGCTTCGCTTCAGGTCCATGGTCAACTCTTGTCCCTGAACGCTGAGTTTGACAATATATTCGTATTCCCCTTCTTTGAGGTCCTGTACAGGCTGAGGCCAGGAATCCAGGGCTTCGATCTCAATGGCTTCCGCAAGCTTTACCTCTTTGGGATCCACGGTGATTTCTTTTAGCCTTTGGGCTACATCCGGCTCCATGGACTCTTGGTAGCGGGCCCCCAGAATTTTGCCCAGGAATACTTCTGCCCGGCCGAATGCGGCCATATTGTTCACTGGTTTGCTGAATCCATGCCCTTCATCCGGGGCACAGAGGTATTCCACCTGACGGCCCAGGTCGCGCAGCGCCACCACGATCTGATCACTTTCTGCTTTTTTTACCCTCGGGTCGTTGGCTCCCTGGATAATCAGTAACGGGGCTTTGATGGATCGTGCGGAGAACAGGGGGGATTGCTTGCGCAGGAAGGCTTCTCCTTCCGGGGTAGAGGGATCTCCCATGCGTTCGGTGAAAATCTTTCTGCCGGCCTCCCAGTATGGAGGAATGGATTCCAGGAGGGTAAGCAGGTTGCTGGGTCCCACAATGGAGACCCCGGCCGCGTATACATCCGGAGTGAAGGCCATGCCCGCCAGGGTGGCATAACCTCCGTAGCTACCGCCCATGATGGCCACCCGCTTGGGATCGGCAATGCCTTTTTCCACCAGGTGTTTCACTCCCCAGGTGATATCGTCCTGCATGAGCAGGCCCCATTGCTTGTTCCCTGCATTAATGAACTTCTTCCCATAGCCGGTAGAGCCGCGGAAGTTCATCTGCAGTACGGCATAGCCTCGGTTGGCCAGCCACTGGATGGCTCCGCTGAATCCCCAGTAATCCCGGGCCCAGGGCCCGCCGTGGGGGAAGACAATCAAGGGCAGATTTTTTTCTCCCATGCCCTGGGGAAGGGTGAGGTAAGCAGGGATCTCCAGTCCGTCGCTGCTTTTATAGGTGATGGGCTGCATGGGGGAGAAATACTGCTCATAGGGCAGCAGTTTGGGCCGGGGGGTATACTGGTATACCAACTCCCGGGTCCGGGTATCGTAGTAGTGCACTTTGGGCAGATGGCGGTCACTCCAGATGGACACCAGGTAGCGGGTTTCGTCCTGGGTGCTGCTCACCAGGGAAACTTCCTGGTCCGGGAATTTGGATTTGATGAACTCATAGTGCTCTTTGAGTTTTTCGTCTTTAAAGTAGATGCGGGTCTTCGCATCGGTATAGGTGACAAACTGAATTTTGCGGTCCAGATCGCTGAAGGATACATTGCCCACATCCACAAGCTGAAGAGGGTCCTGCTCCAGATCCTGCATTTTTCCTGTGTTCAGGTCCATGGCGATCACCTTGGAAAGATTCACCTCATCGCCCTTGTTGGTTTCGATGTACACCTGTTGGTTGTCCGGGCTGAAACCGATGGGGGCGCAGAATTCCAGCATTCCGCAATCATAGATTTTTTCGTAGCTGCCGTCGGCCTTTTTCTTCAGAATTTCGGTGGTGCCGTTCTCCGGACTGCGCAGGGCCAGGCGAATATGCTCATCCCAATCGAATACCCAAGCGCTGAACCTGTCCTTATTTTCTTCCAACAAGGTCAGTTCCCCGGTGGAGATTTTCAGTTCATAGAGATCATGCCAGGAGGGATCGCGATCGTTGAGTCCTATCCAGAGGATGTCCGGGTTCTTGCGGCTGACATGATAAATGTAAGTCTTAACCTTTTCTTTGTTGGTCAGGCTCAGGGATTGGGGTACATCCTGGCCGGCGGCAGGTTTGGCCCGGGGGTCCACCGCATATATCTGGGTGTTTTCGTCCCCGCCCTGGTCGCTGACATAAAGCAGGTACTTCCCGTCATAGGTCCAAAAATAGCCTCCGATCGGCTCCTTGCTCTGGGTCAGGGGCCTGGCCTTTTCAAAGGGCTCGTCAAAGGCTTTTACCCAGAGGTTCATAATCCCGTCGTAGGCTTTCAGGAAGGAGACCATGGACCCATCCGGACTGAGCTGGCCGGAGGAAATTTCCGGATTGTCAAAAAACAGCTCTCTTTTGATTAAAGGGATTTCCTTTTCGGATTTATCCGGCTGGGCTTTAAGACTTCCCGGAATGCCCAGACTGTAAAACAAGCTCAGGGCTAAGAAGAGTTTGGCAGAAGATTTCATAAAAGACTGATTTACCATGAAGATTGAGGAACAAAGATATTTGATTCTCCTCGGGTCCACCAAAAAACATGGTAATAAATGGAGATTATCTCTTATGGGAAGGGGCGGGTCCGGGAGACAGTTCCTCCTTGTCCATGCTTGGGGCACGGGGCCTTATCCGGTCCTGGGTTTTGTCCCCTGGCTCCGGATCAAGGACTTCGGAAAACTCTCCTGGGGGATGGAAGAGCAGTTTCCATCTCTGCTTCCAGCTGCGGCATTTTTTCAGGTCCTTCCAAATGCTTTCGTATTCATGGGTGACGATTTTCAGGGGGTGGAAGGACTCGGGAGGATGGGTGACCCCAAAGCGATTTTCTCCTCCAGGGATTCCCGGATGGTAGGTTCCGAACAGACGATCCCAGATTATCAGTATGCCCCCGAAGTTTTGGTCAATGTACTCAGGGTTCTGGCTATGATGGATCTGGTGGAGCTGAGGGGTGTTGAATATTTTTTCCACCCATCCCAGGGAGGGGATCTTGCGGGTATGCAACCAGAACTGATAGCTGGAATTGATGGCCATGGCGGTGAGCACCATCACCGGGTGGAACCCCACCAGGGGCATCCAGAACCAGAAAATGGGCTTATAGAAAAAGATCACCCAGCCGTTGCGGAATGAAGTGCCCAGATTGAAGTATTCTGAGGAATGATGCACCACATGGGCTGCCCAGAGCAGTCGGACCCTGTGGCTGAAACGATGATGCCAGTAAAAGCAGAAATCGTCGCAAAGGATAACGGCAACCCAGACCCCTGCTGTCCATCCCAGGGCTTCATAGCCCAGGGCCTGGCGCATGGGGGCGCCCAGCTCGAAAAACACAAAGAAGAAGGCCAGGGTGCCGGCTTTGGTCAGCAGCTGAAGGATTACCGCTCCAATGCCCACGGCGGCCGTGGCCACACTATCCTTAAAGTGATACAGGTCTTCGCGCTCCTTGATGCTGATGAAGATTTCCAAGCCGATGAACAGAACGGCAACAGGAATGAAATAGGGAATGAAATAAAAATATTCCATAGGCTTTTTGTAGGACGGATTCGTTTGGGGGATTAAAAAAATGGTGCCAGACCCCGATCCCGGAATTTGTGCCTAGGGCCTGCCTTGGGTCATCCTGCTGCGGGCATGAATATTTTATGGCCTTATGGTGAACCTTAAAAATCTATCGTTATGGCAAAGGAAGGAAAAATGACCAAGGCCGTGGAGAAGGAGACCGCCGCCATACCCTCCATGGTGTATTTGGGAGCAGCGGCGCTGACAACCGGAATATCTATAGCGCTCAAAATGAGCGGATGCCGGCATACCGGATTAATGGTGGGTCAATGGACTGCTCCCCTGCTGATTCTCGGTATATACAACAAGATCGTCAAAACAGAAGGACACGATTGACCAAAGAGCCCCTGGGGGGAAGGATACTGCCGGAGTAGGGATCAGAATCCGGGGGTGCGGGCAGGGCTTTATCTTTCTCCCCGGGCCAATGGGTCCGGCTGAGGCCTATATCGAGTTCAGGACGAACCAAAATTAGAGAATATGGAAAATCAAGGGAAAAGGAAAATGGAAGCCATAGAGGCCGAAAGGCCGCAAAAGCAGCACCGGCAGCCGGGAAGAGAGAAGGACATGGACCCTCGTCCCCTTTTCATCCGGGACTCCTATCGCGGGTCGGCTAAGTTGAGGGGGAAGCGGGCCCTAATCACCGGGGGGGACAGCGGAATCGGCCGGTCAGTATCCGTTCATTTTGCCCGGGAAGGGGCAGATCTGGCCATCGTTTACCTGGAAGAAGATGCCGATGCCCGGGAGACCCGGGAATTGGTGGAAAGGGAGGGAGGCCGCTGTCTCTTGTTCCGGGGGGATATTCAGGATCCGGCCTTTTGTCGGAAGGTGGTCGAAGAACTGCTCGGAGAATGGGGCCGGATCCACATATTGGTCAACAATGCGGGCATGCAAATCCCCGAGGAAGAGGTGGAGGCGATTTCTGCCCAACAGCTGGACCAGGTTTTCCGCACGAATATTTTTTCCTTTTTCTATTTTACCGAGGCAGTGGTTCCCCAGATGGAGGAAGGCGACAGTATAATCAATACCTCTTCGGTGACCGCCTACCGATCTTCCCCCACGCTGATCGACTATTCCTCGACAAAAGGGGCCATCACCAGTTTTACCCGATCGCTGGCCACGCATCTGGCCGAAAAAGGCATAAGGGTGAATGCCGTGGCTCCAGGTCCGGTATGGACTCCTTTGATTGTGTCCAGTTTCTCCGAAGAACGGATTCAGGAGTTTGGCCACCAGACGGCAATGAAAAGGGCAGGTCAGCCGGCAGAACTCGGCCCGGCTTATGTGTTTCTGGCCGCCGAAGAGGCTTCATTCATCACCGGTCAGGTGATTCATGTCAATGGGGGGGAAGTGGTCAATGGCTGATCCCGGATCCTGCGTTCAGATCCTGATTCAGTTCCCGGAGAAATCGGAGATAATGGACCTGGTATCGGTTCGGCCAGCCTACATGGGTGATCAGGCTGTGATTGAGTATATGATTGACCAGCAGTCCCTGAGGAACCGGAACCAGCAGGACAATTTCCCGGGCATTGTCGTTGTCTGGTCTGGGACGGCTCTTGAGGAAAATCACCCCATCTTCCTCGTGGAAGGCGATTCTTTTCTGGCCAAGCAGGGTTTTGACCTTTTGGCGAATATCCTCTTCACTTCCCTGGGTAGGAATCAGTTGGAAGCTTAGGGAGCGGGAATAGCGGAAAAGCAGGACAATCGAGACCAGCGTGCCCCCAAACCCCAGAATCATAAACAAGACCTCGCCTGGATTCCGATAGGGAGGGGACATGGCCAGGAGAAACAGCAGCCAGGCTGTAAGATGGATCAGGACAAGAATCAAGGCTATGATCAGCCGGGTTCGGAAAAAAGGCCATCCCCGAGGAAATCGGTGATATTTTCGGATATAATCATGGAGTCCGGGATCTGGCCGGAAGTTTCTGGACATGGGTCCAAATATAGAAAATATAGAGAAATGCCGCCGTCCCCCATGAACGGCGGGAGGATTAGGGCTCGCAGGAGGCGGATTTCCACAGGGGACCGTTGCGCGACTCGAATTTGATCAGCTCCCCGTCTTCGTGCAATCTTTGGAGGTAGGCATCCGTTTCATCCCTGGGCGTGCCCGACAGTTCGGAAAATTCCCGGGAACTTAGGCTGGGAAAAATATCAAAAAGGGACTGCGCGTCCTGGGGGTAGGGCCTTTTTTCCCCCTGCGGCGCCAGCCTGCGGATCCGTTTCTCCCATTCGCCATATGGCAGGGCACCATAGATTCTTTCCTGTTGTCCCGCGGAGTTGATGAAGAACAGGGTAGGGAATCTCCGGACTCCCATGGCCTGGGCCAGGTCCAGGTCCTCCTGGAACCAAAGCCTGGCCTCTCCTTTGACGTCCCTTTCCAGTTGCTGGAGGTCCAGACCTGCAGCCTGGGCCGCCTCCACCACCGGCCCCCACTCGGTGATATTCTGTTTTTGGAGGAAAAGGCCTTCCCTCATGGCCCGGAGAAACAGAATGGCTTTTTGCGGATCCTGGGCTTGAGCTGCCTTGAAGGCTATGGAGGGGGGTAGGAGGAGGAAAGGGGGTTTTCCTTCCACAGATCCCCGTCCATGGGCATGTCGTAATGCCTGCTGGCTTCATCCCAGTGGCGCGCCACATCCGAGGGTTGGCTTATGCCTCCGCTGCGGTAACTCCAGTCGGGCAGCAGGCCTCCCATGCGGTATTCGATGTGCAAGAGGTGGCCGTATTCCAGCTTCAGCTTTCGGAGCAGGGACTCTATGCCCCAGCAGGAGGAGCAGATCGGATCAGTGAAATAAATAATCTTTATCTTTTGATCAGCAGCCTTTTCTCCTGGGGGAGTTTCTGAAGGTCCGGAGCCGGGAAGGGCGCAAAATCCGGAATCCGTATCGCAAATTAGGGGGGGGAATTGGGTTTGGTCATAGTCTAATGATTGATCTTGCGCGGCTCCTGTCCAGGAACACAGCCCCAGGGTGAGGAATAAGACAAAAGAAAAACTTTGCATTTCTTTACCGCCGCAACCTTTATATTTTTCTTATATTTGTAGTCCAAAGTTCCCTCATTGCCGGGGGATGGACAACAAGTCAGAAATTTCTGACCGGAAGGCTATGGATAAGAATCAAAATACCCGGTGCCCGGCAGAGGGTTTGCTCAAAGGACTTTCGGGAAAGTGGAAGCCTCAGATTTTCCGGATGGCCATAGAAGGACCGCTGCGATTCAGCCGCCTGCTCCGGGCCCTACCGGAGGCCAGCCTCCAGTCTCTTTCCATGGCCCTCAGGGAATTGGAAGACCAGGGCCTGCTGATCCGGACCATAATCCAGAAAAAGCCCCTGCATGTCGAGTATCATCTTTCGGATACCGGAAATACCCTGATCCCAGTATTCCGCCAAATGGAATCCCTGAGCCGGGAGCAATCCTCATAATCGGGAAATCAGGGTCATGGCCTGCTTTTCCCGGCGGCTGATCTTTTGTAATTGTTCAGACAATAGGGTGGCCGCTTTTCTGTCTTGACTCTCCGCGATTTCCATCAGAGTTCGGTATACTTCCTTCCAGTCCCGGGCGATTTCTTCGAATTGGGCGCAGGCTTCGCCGAGGATGGGATTGCCCAATAGCCCATGGGCTTCCCGGAGGAAATCCCGGTAAAAGTTCCGGAACAAGGCTCCTCCCGTGCCTCCTTCCTCCATGAGCCGGGCCAAGGAACCCAGCTGGGCAAAGGGATGTTCGGTTTCCTGTATCCATCGGGGAATTTCCCGGCTGGCTTTTTCGATCCCCCGGTAGCCCAGATTTGCAATCGGAGGCTGAAGGTATTGGAGCGCGTTGTTTCTCAGGGCGGTTTCCAGTCCTGGCCGGATATCTTTTTCCCTGGGGCCAGGACGGAGGGTGAAATAGAGGTGGGCCGAGGACATGGGGCCCTTGGCGGCCCGGGCTTCGGCCAGGCTGGCCAAAGAGGTTTTTACCCTACCGCCCTGAGCCCGGGTATCGATGAGGTAGGCATTCTGGTGGTCATAGGCATAGATCGCCACATAGTGGGCGGCAAAATGCACCTTGGGTTCAAAATAGTCCAGATAATAACTGTCCAGCTTGAGGCCGACGGACTCCCCCTGGTCCAGGAAATGACGGACCCCCTCCCAGGCCTTCCGGGGCGATCGGGTTTCCCGGACCTGGATTTCCAGGCCAAGATTAGCGGCCAGGTTTCGGGTCAGTTGATCGGGTTTCACCCTGCCACCCAGAAAGGGGAATTCCATCTGTTTATTCTTCCAGTATAGGAATCCCAGGCCCTCGCCCAATCCAAAGAGCATGGGCTCCGACAGGCTTATGCCCAAGGGAAGCAGAAGACTGCCTGCCGTTACCGTCTCACAGTGCTGTCCGTCGAAAAAGCGGAATTCTTTCGGGTATGGTTTGTCCATGGGGAAATTCGGAAGTTTTAGGGGATAAAACTACGAATTGGGGGCTAAGGGACATCCCCTCTCCCGTAGGGGATGGCGGCGAAAGTTTCCATTTTCCGGGGAATTATGCCTAAATTATGGGGAAAAAATATGCTCCACATCGGAATCCTTAGAGAGGAAAAGCAGCCGGAAGACTTCCGGGTTCCTCTGTCTCCTGCGGCATGCGCCGACCTGCAGGCCCGTTATCCCCTCCGAATCTTCGTGGAACCCTCTTCTCGACGCTGCTTCTCGGATCAGGAATATGCGGATCAGGGCATAGCCCTGAAGGCGGACCTGTCCGGATGCGAGGTGCTGCTGGGGGTAAAGGAGGTGCCGGTGTCCAAGCTGATTGAGGGAAAGACCTATATGTTCTTTTCTCATACTAAAAAGAAGCAGCCTTATAACCAGCCCCTGATGCAGGCCCTGATCCAAAAGAAAATCCGCATGATCGACTATGAATGCCTGACCTATGAAGATGAGCAGCGCCTGCTTGGCTTCGGGCTGTACGCGGGTATAGTCGGTGCCCACAACGGTCTTTGGGCCTATGGGAAGAAATGGGGAGAATTTGCCCTGGAGCGCGCCTATGCCCTGAAAACCTATGCCCGCCTTCAGGAACATTACAGCCAGATTAAGCTTCCGGCGGTGAAAATCGTAGTCACCGGATCCGGGAAAGTGGCGGCGGGAGTCATGGAAGTCATGACTCATTTCGACATTGAACCGGTGGAGCCCAGGGATTTTCTGGCCCATAGTTACGATTATCCCGTCTATACGGTGCTCAAGGGCGGGGATCTTTATTCCCGAAAATCCGATGGCGGATTCTCGCGCGAGGATTTCCATAAGCATCCTGAGAAATACCGCTGCCTTTTCCCGGAATACCTGGCCCATGCGGATATTTTGATGAATGGGATATATTGGGAATCGCGTATAGACCGTCTTTTCAGCCTCGAAGATCTTAAAGATCCCCGGTGGAGGATATCGGTGATTTCCGACATCACCTGCGATCTCCATGGCTCCGTACCCATTAATCTAGGCTCCACCAATTCACTAGATCCAGCCTATGGAGTGGATCGACGAAGCTTGGAGAGGGTCTCTGCCCATCAGAGGGATCGCGGTGTGGTGGACATACTGGCCGTGGACAACCTGCCCAATGAACTCCCTCGGGATGCTTCCACCTTTTTTGGCCGGCACCTGGGGAAGCTGGTGATCCCCGAACTCCTCCGGGAAAGCAGTGATCTGCTGGAAAGGGCGACAATATGCCGGGACGGACATCTGAGTCCATCCTTTGAATACCTGGCCGACTATGCCTATGGGCAAGGAGGAAAAAGGGGCGAATAAAATCCCCAAATTCAGGCAATAGAACCGCAGGAATTCCGTTACCCTTAGGAGCCCGAAACTCTTCTTTTCATCTAAACTCCCGACATGGTAAAAGATTTACTCTCTAGTTCTTTATTGGAAACCAAAGACCGCAGGCCGGCGGAACCGCCTGCCCTCCTGCCTGGACCCGGCCCGGATAGGGATGCAGAAAGAGTCTGGGAACAAAGAATAAGGCAGGAATTGATTTCCCCGCCTCGTAAATTAGTCAGGCAACTGATTCAATATGTCTTAGCTGAACTGAATCACGGTGATCTCCGGCATAATGCCTAACCGGCCGGCATAGCCCAGGAATCCGAATCCCCTGTTCACATACAGGGCCTGATGGCCCTCCTGGTATAGGCCTGCCCAACGGCGGTACATCAGCTGGGCGGGGCTCCATCGGAAGCCGGGGATTTCGACGCCGAACTGCATGCCATGGGTATGTCCGGATAAGGTGAGGGCAATATCCGGGAACCGTTTCAGCACTTCGGCCCCCCAATGCGATGGGTCATGGGAAAGCAGCATTTTGAAAGGAAGATTTTTGGCGCCTTCCCAGGTTTTTTTCAGGTCACCATATCGAGGGAACTGAGGTTTTTCGCTCCAGTTTTCGACACCCAGTATGGCCATTTTATCGCCGTTCCTTTCGATGACCCGGTGTTCGTTGCGCAGTAGGGTCCATCCCATCTCTTTCTGTATCCGGATCAGCTTTTCGAGATTCTTCTTCTTTTCCTCTTCGTTGCGCCAGGGATGGTAATCCCCGTAATCGTGATTTCCCAAAATGGAAAATACGCCCAGGGGTGCCTGGAGCCTCGCGAATAGCTCTTTGTAGGGGAGGATCTCATCGCTGATGTTATTTACCAGATCTCCGGTGAAAACGATCAGATCCGGGTTTTCCCTCCGGATCATGTCCAGGCCTTTTTGTACGGCCTCGGGATTGTCGAAACTTCCTGAATGGATATCCGATACCTGGACCAGTTTCATGCCCCGGAATCCGGGAGGCAATCCCTTAAGGGACAGGTTCAGCCGGCGGACCCGGTAATTGTATCGGTTGGTGATTCCGTAGAGAAATCCCCCTACGGAAGTGGCGCCAATCACCAGGGCCAGCTGGATCAGGAAAGAAGATCGCTTTAGTCCCCGGGTAGGAGGTCGGGGCTCGGACCCCGTGATTCCCCATATCCATTGGCTGATCCAGGAAATTCCCCGGCGGATTTCATCGCCGATCATAACCACCAGAATCAGCATTTTGCCCACCAAGAGCCCAATGGTGAAGGCCACATAGATGTTTTTCCCCATAGGGGGCAGGCTGGACCAGTCAATTTGCCTGAAGAAGAGCAGCCCGGTCCAGGTGGACAGAGTCAGCAGAATATAGAGAATGAGCACCGAGGTTCTGGCCGTCTGGGGCAGGAAACGCGTGGTGGAGCGGATTACCAGGAAGCTGTAATATTCCGCAGCGAGGATCAGGACAAGGGCCAGGATTAGTTTGGGAAGCATTTTGGCCATCCGTTTAATAATTCAGGAATCCCTGGATTTGGTCGATAATTGCCTTTCGGGTGACCGGGTTCTTCAGGTTCCCGTTTTCATCCACTTCCTGGCGGATCCTGCTTATGGGTATTTTGTTGTAATAGATGTTCATTTTCAGGTAGTGCAGAATGCTGGTCAGATGATCCAGCCCCCGGAGATTGCCCCCCCGGCCGTCGGCCAGGCCCACCAGCATGGCTTTTTTGTGCCACCAGCTCTGCTCGATATCGCTGTTGTCAAACATCAGTTTGAGTATGCCAGGAATGCTGCCATTGTATTCCGGGACCACGAAGACGAATTTGCGCACCGGAATCAGGTAGGAGGATTCCATGTCTATGAATTCCTCCCCTCTTTTCCAGACCGGTCGGTCCTCCAGGCTGAGGATTCGCGCTTCCCCTTCCAACTTTTGGATGAATGCGGCATAGAGCTTGGCTATTTTCAGCGTCATGCTGTCTTTCCGATTGGTCCCGGCCACCACCGTGATCATAGGCGCAATTCTAAAAATCCAGGGCAAAGGTAAAGGATTCAGGGCAGCTGCCCTCCATGGGCCCATAGTCCCTGTTTATGGGGGAGGAAGCCTCCGCGGACCCCGTCGGTGCCCTGCGGGACAAGCCATCAATTTGAATTGGCGGGGGGAAAATCCAAATAGGGACTGTATTTTTGTATGAAGCGAGAGAATTAGAGTATAAACCCGCAGTTCTATGGAATTCGTATATCTTGGTCATTCCTGTTTTCAGTTGAATTTGGGAGGGAAAAAGCTTTTGTTTGACCCTTTTATAAGCGGGAACCCCCTGGCCGGGGATCTGAATCCCCAAAGCATAGAGGCCGATTATATACTGGTCTCTCATGGTCATGGGGACCATGTGGCGGATCTGGTCTCCATTGCCCGGCGCACCGGTGCCCTGGTCATCGCAAATTTTGAGATCACCGAGTGGGCCAAGGCACAGGGAGTGGAGAACGTCCATGGAATGAACTTTGGCTCCACCCGCTTCGATTTCGGAAAGCTGATCATGGTTCCGGCCTCCCATAGCAGCTCCCTGCCCGACGGCACCTATGGAGGTCAGCCCGGCGGTTTTGTGATTCAGCGGGAGGATTTTGGCTTTTATTTTGCCGGGGATACCGGTCTGATCCGGGATATGGAATGGATTCCCCTGCATTACGGGCGGATTGATCTGGCAGCCCTTCCCGTGGGCGGGAATTTCACCATGGATTATGAGGATGCCGCCCGGGCGGCGGGCTATATCGGATGCTCAAGGATTATCGGCGTTCACTTCAATACCTTCCCTGCCATCACCATAGACCAGGAGGCGGCCAAGGCTCATTTTCAGTCCCGGCAGCTGGAATTGATACTCCCGCCTATCGGTAAGTCCATGACTTTTGAAAGAATTTAGTTCATCAAGCATATATCAGAACAGGAGACGGAATGACAAAAGTGATCGCTATAGCCAACCAGAAAGGGGGAGTGGGGAAGACCACCACGGCCATCAATCTGGCGGCCAGCCTGGCTGTATTGGAGTATAAAACCTTGTTGGTGGATGCCGACCCCCAGGCGAACAGCACGACGGGCAACGGGTTTGACCTGAAGCATATACAGCTCAGCCTCTACGATTGTATGGTCAACGAAGCTCCCGCCTCTCAGGTCATTCTGGAATGCGAGACGCCGAATCTGTACCTTCTGCCATCCCACCTGGATCTGGTCGGAGCGGAGATCGAGCTGATTCATCATCCGAACCGGGAGCATGTACTCCGCCAGGTCCTGGAGGATCAGCGTAAGGAATTCGATTTTATCATCATCGACTGTTCTCCCTCCTTGGGGCTCATTACGGTTAATGCCCTGACGGCTGCCGACAGCGTGGTCGTGCCGGTGCAATGCGAGTATTTTGCCCTGGAGGGATTGGGCAAGTTGTTGAATACCATTAAGATTGTCCAGACCCGGATCAATCCCCAACTGGCCGTCGAAGGTATATTGATGACTATGTACGATGGACGCCTTCGCCTGTCCAATCAGGTGGTGGAGGAAATCAAAAATCATTTTGAAGACCTGGTTTTTCAGACCATCATTCATCGGAATACCCGCCTCGGGGAGGCCCCGGGCTTCGGAAAGCCCGCCCTGCTCTATGATGCGGACAGCACCGGCGCGGTGAATTACCTAAATTTGGCCCGGGAAATTCTGCAAAAGCATAATTTGACCCGGATCAAGAATGACGATAAAATTTTCCAAACCGGAGACTGATGGCGCAACCGAATAAGAGAAAGGAACTGGGAAAAGGTATCCGTGCCCTGCTGAACAATATTAATGATGAGCTGATGGCCCAGGAGGTGCCGGGAGCCGATGCCCTGCCCAGGAAGGCCGCGGGACAGGTGCACCGGATTCCCTTGAATCAGATTCATCCTAATCCCGATCAACCCCGAAAAGACTTTGATGCCGCAGCCCTGGCGGTGTTGGCCGAAAGCATACGCCAGCATGATATTATTCAGCCCATCACGATAAGGAAACTCTCGGAGGGGAATTATCAGATCGTTTCGGGGGAAAGGAGGTGGAAAGCTTCCCAGATGGCGGAGCTGAAGGAGATTCCTGCCTATATCCGTACAGCGGATGATCAGCAGCTCCTGGAAATGGCCTTGTTGGAAAACCTCCAGAGAGAAGACCTGAACCCCATCGAGATATCCTTGAGTTACCGCAGACTGATGGAAGAATGTGGACTCAGCCAGGAACAGCTGGCCCAAAGGATGGGCATGGACCGCAGCACCGTAGCCAACTATCTGAGGTTGACCAGGCTACCTCCAGACATCCAACAGGCCGTGCGGGAAGGGAAGCTGAGCATGGGCCATGCCCGGGCCTTGCTGGGCCTCGATCAGGTGGAGCTGCAACTCTATGCTTTCCGGGAAGTTCAGGCCAAAGGCCTGTCGGTACGGCAGACCGAGAAGCTGGTTCAGGATCTGAGCTCTCCCCAGACCAAAGGCGCTTCGGCTTCCTCTGCGGCAAAACTGCCGCCGGCTTTCCGGAAAATAGAAGATCAGCTCTCCTCCCATTTTTCCACCCGGGTGCGCCTGCAGCGCAAGAAAAACGGTAAAGGGGCCCTGTACATCGAGTTTTACAGCGACGAGGATTTGGATCGGATTTTGCAATCCATACAGCCCTGAGTTCCCCTAATCCGAAACCCAGGGCTATTGGCGGCAGATTGACCGGGGGAACTATTCCCCCTTGGGGGAATAGACCGAAACCCCTGAGGGATTGAAAAGCCGGGACAGGGAATCCAGGATACGACTGCTGTCGGCCCTGAGGGCGGGATCCATGGGCATAAGGATGAGGAAGCGGCTGGAATCCTCCTCCATCAGTTCCACCTGGTTCCCATAGCTTATCAGCTGTTTATGCCTTCTTTCCGCCGCATCTCTTTGTCTATACTGGTTGATTAGGATCAGAAAGCGGCTGGGGAGGGCAGGGGCCTGCTCGGCCAGGGTTTCTTCCCTAAGGGTGTCGGCAGGGGGCTGGGTTTCGGCTGTGCCCGCCTGGATTTCCCGGGGATCGGGATCGACAGGCACAATGGCCTGGGCAGGTTCATCGCCCTTCCCCATGCCGGGGATCCCGTTGTGCAGGCCAAAATAGATGGCCAGGCCCACCCCGGCCAGCAAAAGAGTAAACAGCAGGATTTTTCCCCAGGGACGGGATTGGGTTTCGGGTTTCTGGTGGATATCGTAATAATCGATCTCTTCTTGTTCCTTCAAGGCGGATTTGACCACGGGTATGCCTTTGGGCACATATAAGAGGCCGGGGTCGGTGACAAAAAGAATCTCGCCTTCGGATTGGATGAATTTGCCAATTCCCGGTATGGGTACTTCCTCGCCGTTTTGCAGGCGGACCCGGGCTTCAGCGCTGAATTCCCTGAGAGAATTGGCAGCTTTGGATATACTGATCTGTTCGTTGGTGGCAATATAATTGGCCAGGTTGTCGTCAATCGAGCCCATAGGGGTGAGGCGGACTTCATATTGAGGGGGCTGAAGGGCGGTGCCATCATGATATGCCGCTTTCTTGATGAATTCCAGGTTTCCCAGCCCATGCAGGTAGCAGAATCGGTTTTTTAGCAGAAATTGACCAATGTAGAGCGCGATATCCATTTAGTTTCCAAGGGGTTTGAATCCGGTAAAACTAATGGATTCCGGCTAGAAATTATATGGGCCGGGGATTAAAATCGAAACCGGATTCCGGCCATGCCCCGGATTCCGTAGGGGGAATACCCCCACCAACGAGGGCTTGTGCTGTGGAAAAGGTTGTCCACCCGGGCCCAGGCAGAAAGCCGTTTTCCCCAGGCATATTCGGCTCTGAGTCCCAAGTCCGGACCTGGGTCCAGGGCAATCTGATCGCTGGCGTAAATTCCGTCCAGAAAGACCAGGTATCCCCCAATTTGGAGTCCTTTCCAGGGCTTGGCGCTCAGGTCAGCCTGGGTTCTCCAGGTAGGCATGTGCCAGGGTTTATGTCCGTCGATTCCGCTGAACAATAGCCATTCCTGGACCAGACCCAGCGAAAATAGGTCTCCGATCTGATACCTGCCGTATAGGGATAGAGACCGGGACTGCACCTGATTGAAGGGGTGAAGCTGGAAATAGCGCCCCTGGGGTGCGGAGCTGACCAGAAAGGCAAAGTAATCATAATGGCGCCAGGATCCTTTTACTCCTGCCTGAATCCTATGGCCCAGCTGCAGGCCCAATCCGGCAAAGAACTCATCCATCCGGGCCTGGACAGGCAAATACCTATCGGAAACATAGGGATTAAACCGCACCCATTCCTGGAAAAAATTCTGGTGAATGGTCGAATGATAGCCCAGATCCACGCGCAGGGGAATGACGGAGGGCCGGTAGGCCAGATAGAGATCGGGGAGGAGGTATCCTCCTTTGCTGCCCAGGCTGGGATAAAGGCCTGCCCTGGCCTCAAAGCGGTCTTTTCGCCATTGAAGATTCGGTCTGAGGGCCAGAAGGGAATTTCCCTCTCCATCGTACTGGGCCAGGGAGATCAGGGCTTCGGCGGAAAAAATCAGAGAGGAACCCAGGGCATATTGAAATGGAGCCTTGATCTGAAATTCCGTCTCGGTTCTGCCCGATCGGGTCCGGAAAACAGATGCGCTCAGACTGGGCGCATCTTCCCAACCTCCTTTTCCTCCCAGGAGGTTCTCCGTGCGCACCGTGGCCGAAATGCCCGTGTAGGCCGCCAGGGCCGAGTCCCGGGGGAAATCGAAATTCTGATGATCATAACCATAAAGACCGAATCTATGGTGATGGAAGCCTAGGTCCATTTCCCAGGGTTGGGCTGTTTTTCGGGTTTTCAGGCTGGCCAGAATATCGGTGCGGGAAGAATGCTGGTTTTCCAGGCTTCCTTTCAGGGAATGGTGATGGAGCTGAATCCGGGAGTCCAGCGCGGGGGTAGAGAATCGGGAAACGGAGGCTTCCAGGGCTTTGGAGGACCGGTTCCCCAGGCCCAGCAACAGGTAATCCGGATAAGAGGGAGGGAGGCTGTCCCGGGACAGGGAAAGGGGCCGGATGGGCAGGGCGGCATAGGTGTAGGACAGGGCCTGCTGCGGCACATCGAATTCCAGTCTGGCCTTATTTGTGTCCACGGGGGGAGGGCTGGGCGTCCACCGGGGTTTGACCGTTTCTCTGACCTGGGGCTGGTAAGACTGGATAATATCGATGGTGGCCTCTTGGAAGGTCGAATCCGCCTGTCCCTTCAGGGTACCGGGAATCAGTCCCAGCCCTAAGATCAATCCGTATGTCCATTTCCCTTTGCTCATTGCCCCTTAGATTAATCGGATAGTTTTTCGGCTTCCTCCTCTCTTCTTTTGACTTCTTCAAGCAGTTTTTCCGCCTCTTCCTTGACCTTGGGGTCCCCGGCATGGTGAATAATGCTCTGGAGAGTGGCGCTGGCATTGAAATAATCTTTTTGGTTCAGGAGGATTTTTCCCAGCAGCAGATAAGCCCGGACCACCCACTGTTCATGGCCTGCGGCTTTTTTGATGGTTTCGTTGGCGGCTTCCTCGGCTTCCTTGTCCTTGCCCTGTGCCAAAAGGATTTCGGCAATCCGGTAATGGGCTTCGGCCACCAGAGCACCCTGGGGGGCCTGATTCAGCTCCCGGAACCCTTCCAGGGCCTGTTGCGGCCGGCCGGTTTCCTGAAAGGCCCGGGCCTGGTGGAACCTTGCCTGGGATATCTGCCGCTCTGACAGGGGGGAAAGGCTCATCAACGTATCGGCCAGGAGGACGACCTGATCGTATTCTTTTAGGGCAAAATGCGCGGCGACCTGAATTTCATAGGCTTCGATTAATCCTTCCGGTCCCAGGGCATTCTGTTTCAGAATCCGGGCGTAGCGGACTGCGGAGCTATAGTCCTCGGCTTCCATGGCCAGGAAGCCGGCATGGCGGGCACTGGATTCGGTAAACTCATTCCAGGGGAATTCCAGTACCCGGGCATAGGATTCGAGTGCCTGCTGCTTTTCGCCCAACTGGTCATGAGATTCCCCTTTGTAATAATGGGCTTTGATGACGAATATGCCCTGCGGATAGGCTTCCAGGTATTGGGCAAAGCCCTGCTTGGCCTGCTCGTATTGGTGTGCGGAAAACTGATGGACCGCGGCGGCATAAAAGGCAGAATCCAGGCTGAGATCGGCCTGGCCCTCTTCCATGGGATGGGCTTCCATGAGCCGGGCATAATCCTGGGGACGGTTTTCACTGATGAACAGGGATTTCAGGGCTTCCAGGGCAGCGGATTTTTCTTCGGACTGCGGAAAATGGGCCAGGAGGTATTCATAGGCTTTTATGGCCCTTTGGGCATCGCCCATCTGTTGGTAGGCAAATGCCGTTTTGATCAGGGCCTGGGAAGCCATGGGGCCTTCCCTTAGGGGGCGCAGTTGTTCAATGGCGGCCGCATGGCGGCCCTCTTCGATCCAGGCCAGGGCCAGGGCATAACGAGCCTTGTGCTCATAGGGGGAGGGCGGTTGGCGGCTGATGATTTTCAGATAAGCCTGATCTCTTTCTTCTGCCTGTCCCATAAGTCCATGAAGGGTAGCGATCTGGAATTGGGCATAGTCCTGATCCGCGTTGGGGAATTCGGCGGCTTTCCGGTACAAGTCCAGGGATTGGGGATACTGCTTTTGCATGAAAGCGGCATCGGCTTCCCGGATCAGGGAAAGGGGTTCCCATGCCGTCGCGGCCGTATCCGCTCCGCGGCTGTCCCGGAAATAACGGCCGGCGGCTTCAAAACTACCTTCCTCCATGGCCGCATAGCCCAAAGTCAGTCGGGCATGATCCGGGGTGGCCGCCGGGCTCCAGTATTGAATGGCTATTTCCTTTCCTTCGGCTAGGCGGAGAAAATCTTCCCCCCATTCCCTACTCCGGGCATAATCCCCTGTTTCATAGGCCAGTTCGGCCAGCCAGAAGGTAATGGCCGCTTTCAGTGCAGGATCCGCTTGGGGGTGCTCCCTGGCCTCCAACAGTACTTCCTTGGCTTTTGCCGACGCTCCGGCCTCGATCTGCTTCATCGCATAGCCGAAGGCGACTTTGGCAAATACCTGCCGGTACAGAGGGTCCCCGGGGTCCAGCCCCCTTCTCTGAAGGACGGCATAGGCCTCCTCATAATTATGGGTCCTGGCCAGCAGATCCGAGAGTAGGGCCAGGGCTTCGGTTTTATAGGGGGAATCGGGAAATGAATCCATAAGGAGGCGGATCTGGGCCATGGAATGATCCAGTTCTCCCAGGCTGTAGGACAGTTTGGCGCTGAGCAAAAGGGAGGCTTCCTGCTGGGAGGGATTGAAGGGCATCTGGGCACAGAGGGCGAAGGCATTCCGGGCCCCGTCCATTTTGCCCAGCCTCAGGTAGCTGTCGCCCAGCAAGTACATGGCCGCCTGTCCCAGGGAGTCTTTGGCATGGCTCAGGGGCCGGAATTTATGGAGGGCATTCTCCCATTCCCGCACCTGATAATATGCATACCCCATTTCATAGAGCACCTCTTTTCGGATCCGGTCCACCCGATCATAATACTGCTCAAAATACGGTAGGGCGTCCCCGTATCGCCCTTCCTCAAAGAGAATCTGGGCGGTAAGTAACTGCAATTCTGTGTCGTAATAGGATTTTTCGGCAGAGGAGAGAAGGGTCAGGGCCATTTCCAGGGCCTTTTTTCTGTCCCCCTGGAAATAATGGATTTCGGCGATATAATAGGGGACGATTTTTCGGTACTGTTCGTGCCCACGGATACTCTCAAAGCTTTTCAGGGCTTCGGAGAACTGCCCTTGATGATAGGCCAGCAGACCATAATAGTATTGCCCCGCGGACTGGTATTTTCCTTTTACATCCCGGATAGAGGCAAAGAGCTGGCGGGATTTTTCGAAATCCTGGTTCAGAAAATAACTGTAGGCCAACTCGAAGCGGCTTTCGGCAATTTCCTGATTGCTCAGGTGGGCAATATGGGTCTGCTCATAATAATGAATCACCGAATCATAGTGCTGGCGGGCAAAATGATAGCGGCCCAGGGCGAAGGCCACCCGGTCTCTGGAGGCCTCCTGGGCGGCCGTTTGGAGAAACTGATGGGCGAGGCGGGGATCGCTGTGCTCCCGCCCCTTTATCCGGGCCAGGGCCATATATCCGGCCAACCTTTCTTCCTGTTCCCGGATGTAGGCAGAGCGCATGCCCAGGGGCAGGGTCAGTTTCCCGGCCTGGGAACCCGATAGGGCGGCGGCATCCCAGAAACCGGCAGCCGTCTGGATTTCCGTTTTTTCGATCCAATGATTTTCGGGGAGTTCCGGTTGATGAAACTGGCTGAAAGCGGGGGGGACAAAGCTAAAAAAGGCTGTGAATGCCCACAGGCTGCCGTAAAGGCGGTTCCGCTTTCTATTCTTCATGGCGCACCCGATTTAGAAGTTCCAACTAAGATTCAGACTGGGGAACACAGGCAATTGGTAGACGGGCTCATTGTCCAGTCTTCCCACATAGAAAATGTTCCGCCGGTCATAGGCGTTGGTTAAAGCAAATGTAGCTTCCAGGTGGGAATAGGAGGACAACCTAAACCTTTTTTTAACAGAAAGGTCCAGGCGGTGATACCAGGATAGCCTCCCTGCATTGATCTCGGAAGCATACAGAATGCCTATGGCGCCGTTTTGGGTCAGTATGGGCGTATTGATCCCCTGTTGCATCAAGGACAGGTCCTCATAGAATCCCTGGGTTTGGGTGAAGGGGAAGGGGGAGCCCAGGTTGTAGCGGGCCGAGAACTCCCAGTCCTCTTGCTTTCCGGCCGTATAGGCTCCGACCAGATTCAAGTTGAATCGTCGGTCATAGGGAGGAGCATATTCCACGAGCTCTCCTCGGGTGTCGAGAGTGGAATAGAGGATTTTCTGGTAGGAGGCCGTAGACCATAAATAGATCCTGCCCACCGAGTACCGGGCGCTGAGGTCCAGGCCCAGCGCATCCCCGTATCCGGCGGTGAAATTCGGCTCCGTGGGATATAGTTTATTTCGGTTGAATTCCACATGCTGGGAAAACTTCTTGAACCAGGGCTCCAGATTGAATTCCACATTCCGGACGTCCACCTCAAGGCCCAGGGCAAAATGATAGGCTTTTTCCAGATTGTTTTTGATCCGATTCCCTTCCAGGTCGTTGACTCCTTCGTCCGGGCTAAGAATAAACCCGGTGAAGAAGTTCACTATGTCCCGGTCGCTTTTGGTGCTCAGAATATTCTGGCTGTACATGCCGGCTCCGCCTTTGAGGCGGACCCGGGAGCTGAGGTTGTATTTCAGTCCAAGCCGGGGTTCCGGGGAAAAAGCCGACAAGGCCGCATAGTACTGGGCGCGGATTCCGGGCTCCAGAATGAATTTGGAACCGAAGTTTTTCCTGTAGGTGGCAAACAAGGAGGCCAGGGTACTCCTTCTTTCCAATGCGGTGGGTATGCCCACCGAATTGGCATAATCCAGGGAGGTATATAGGCCGCTGACTTCCAGGCCATAGGTAATCTGGCTGAAATTAGGCAGATAATAGGTGAAATCCAGCCCCCCCTCAAATCCACTGATGGCCGAAGAACGGGTAATGTATTCGGCCTGGTCAAAGTCAATGGCATAACGGGATAGAGCAAACTTTCCCCGGATCAGGGCAGAGCTGTTCAATGGGGTGAGCATAAAGGTGGTTCCCCCTCCCATGGCCGTCCAGTGGAAGTCCGCCTGGGGCGCCTGGGCCGTTTCTCCCAGAATACTTGCCCTGTCGTCAAAATGGAAACCGAAAAGGTTGATCTTGCTTCCGTTGTCCGCATTCACCGTCACTTTCCCATAGAGGTCCGTGAACTGATAGGGCAGTCCCTGGTCGGGGATGTTCCCCATACCGCCATAGAGGCTGCGGGAGGTCTCATTGAGGTAGCTGTGCTTTACCGAAAGCAGGAAGGTGCTGCTGGCCCCTCCGTCAAATCTGGGTTTGGAAAGAGGTCCTTCCAAAAGCCCCCGGGCCATGATGGGAGAGGCCGAAATCTTTCCGGCCAGCCGGTTCTTGTTTCCGTCCTTGGTCCGGATGTCCACTATGGCCGAAGTCCGGTTCCCGTACTGGGCGTTATAAGCGGCACTCTGCACGTCTACGTTCCGGATGGCATCGGTTTCGAAAACCGAGTAAAGGCCTATGGAATGAAAAGGATTATAAATGGTGATCCCATCCAGGAGGATGCCGGTCTGCACCGGAGAACCTCCCCGGATATAGAGTTGTCCCCCCTGGTCCCCGGTGAATATGACCCCAGGGACCACCTGCAGGTATTGGGTGACATCTGTTTCCCCGCCGGCGCTGGGAAGCAGATTGATTTCCTTGGGCGTTATGGTGGTGGTACCGATCTGGGTTTCGGTACGGCGGGCCGTACTGCGGGCGGAAATTTCCACCCCCTGCAGCATCCGGGTCTGAGTGCTGAGAAACAACTTCTTGGTGACGATTTCATTGGCCTTAATGGTCACGGAGGTGCGGGCTGTATCGTATCCCAGAACGGTGGTAAACAAGGTATGCGTGCCTACCGGTACCCCAGAGAAGGTGAAGTATCCATTGACGTCGGTTTGGACGGCCATCTGGGTTCCTTCAATCAGCACATTGGTGAATATCATGGGCTCCCCGTCCGCCTTATCGTATACGAACCCCTTGATGGTTCCCGTTTGGGCAAAGCCCGTGGTCATAGTGAAAAGGAGAAAGAACAGTCCTGCAAGAGGTCTTAAGTACATAGAAATGGTTTTTCGAAGTCGAAATTATGGGGAAAATTACATTTTTCTTTAGTTTCGGGGGAGGTTCCCTGTCCGGGGCGCCAAAAAACAGAGCCTGGCCCCAAAGATTTCTTGGCCCGGATCCGGTAAAGCGAAGAGGATCCGGAGGCCGGCAGGTGTTTTTTGTCTTTTCCAATCCTATTCGACTTATGAAGATTTATTCGGCCGAGCAGATCCGTCAGTTTGAGCAGTATGTGATTCATCGGGGCTGGGCCAGTGCCCGGGGCCTAATGGAAGAGGCGGCTGCCGGTTCTCTGGAATGGATCCGGGAAAATCTGCCTTCGGATTCGGTATTTCTGATCCTGGCCGGGCCGGGAAACAATGGAGGCGACGGGCTGGCCCTTTGCCGCATGCTCCGCGAAAGGGGGTATGCGGCCAAAGCATATGGTTTTCTGTTTCATTCCCCCGGTTCCCCGGAGTTCCGTCATCAGGCCGAAAGGCTAAAGTCCGCCTTTCCCGATGCCCTGGACTATATCCCAGAAGGGGGATTCATGGAAGGATTGGGGGACAAAACCCTGATTATCGATGCTTTGTTGGGTACGGGCCTGAACCGGGAGCCACAAGGATGGGTCCGGGAGGTGATCGGGAGAGTGGACAGGCTGCCTCAGCGGAAGATCAGTCTGGACATCCCGTCCGGGCTTCCCGCAGACAGGCCTCTGGATCCGGGAAGCCCCGTGATCCACGCTCAATACACGCTGAGTTTTCATTTCCTCAAAAAGGCATTCCTGCATATAGAGGGGGCCAGGGTGGCCGGTAGGATCATCCCCATTCCCCTTTCCTTTCCCCCGCAGGCCCTGGAAAGCCTGCCTTCCCTTTATTCCCTTATCCTGGAGGAATCCATTCGCCGGATGTATCGCCCCCGGGACCCTTTCAGCCACAAAGGAAGTCTGGGACACGGTCTGCTGATTGGCGGGTCCCGGGGCATGATGGGCGCGGCCCTGCTCATGGCCTGGGGCGGACTTCGGTCCGGAATGGGAAAGTTGAGCCTGAGGGTTCCCCGCTTGGGCTATTCCCTTATCCAGTCCCAGGCACCCGAAGCGCTTTGCGCTGTAGGTGGGGAGGAGGTGCTGGAAGATTTCGGGGACCCCCGAGGGTGGGATGCTATTGGGCTGGGCCCCGGTATGGGCACGGATTCCCGGACCATCGAAGCCATGGACCGATGGCTGGATCAGGTGAAGATTCCTTTGGTGGTGGATGCGGACGCTCTGAATATCCTTTCCCTACACCCCGAATGGATTCGCCGCCTGCCGGGGGATTCGATTCTCTGCCCTCATCCCGGCGAATTCGATCGGCTATTCGGTCCCAGTGCCCATAGCATGGAAAGGATGGAAAAGGCCAGGCACCAGGCCATGAAATATCATTTTCATATTCTGGTCAAAGGGCATTATGCGCAGCTGGCAGGCCCGGATGGAAGCCTGGCCTACCTGAGAACGGAAAGCGCCGGACTGGCCACCCCCGGGTCTGGAGATGTGCTTACGGGACTGATCACCGGGCTGAGGGCTCAGGGTTACGCCCCCGAAGCGGCTTTGGCACTGGGTGCCTATATTCATGGGAAGGCCGGAGACCTGGCCGCCCGGGCATGGGGAGAAGAGTCCATGAAAGCCGGCGATATTCCTTATTTTATGGGTCCGGTCTTCGGCAGCCTCCGGGAAGGGCAGGATCCCGGTCCGGGTATCGAGTGGGCAGATCAGCGAAACTCATAGCCGATATCCCGGCGATACTGCTTTCCGGGGAAGGAGATCAGTTCCGCATTCCGGTAGGATTGGTTCAGGGCCTCTTCCAGGCTGTCGCCCAGGGCGGTCAGGGCCATTACCCTTCCCCCCTGGGTTTGGACTTCGCCGTTCTGGTCCCGGGTGCCGGCATGAAAGACATAGCCAGAGCGTACCTGATCCAGACCGGTGATAGGCCTTCCCTTGGGATAGGGTCCGGGATATCCTTCCGAAGCCAGGATCACCGTGGCGGCACACTGGGGACTGATTTGGATTTTGGCTGCATCCTGGTCCAGATTCTGCCCCGGGATGGAGAGGATCAGGGATAGCAGGTCTCCTTGGATACGGGGAAGGATGGCCTCGGTTTCCGGATCGCCGAGGCGGCAGTTGTATTCAATGACATAGGGGTCCTGACCCACCTGGATAAGGCCGAAGAACAGAAATCCCTGATAGGGAATTCCATCTTTTGCCAACCCCTTTATGGTCGGCTCGATGATGCGCATCCGAATTTTTTCCAAAAACTCTTCGTGGACAAAGGGGACTGGGGAGACAGCGCCCATGCCGCCGGTGTTGGGCCCCTTATCGCCTTCCCCGATTCTCTTGTAGTCCTTGGCTTCCGGAAGCAGGATATGGTTCTTCCCGTCGGTAAGCGCGAATACGGAGAGTTCCGTGCCCTGCAGGAAGGATTCAATCACCACTTTGCTGCCGGCATCTCCGAATTCCCCGCCCTGGATCATGGCCCCGAAGGCTTTGAGGGCTTCCGGCACGGAGGCGGCAATGATCACTCCCTTTCCTGCGGCCAGTCCGTCGGCCTTAAGCACAATGGGCGGGTTCAGGCCCCGGATGTATTCCTCTCCTTCCGTGAATTGGGAGGAATCAAAGACCCGATAAGGGGCGGTGGGTATGCCGTGACGGATCATGAATTCCTTGGCAAAGGCCTTGCTGCTTTCCAGCTTCGCTCCCGAGGCTGCCGGACCCAGGACCTGGATGGAACGGGTGCCGGGATGGGAGGAGAAATAATCGACCAGTCCGGCGGCCAGGGGGTCTTCGGGGCCGGAAAGCAGAAGATCGATGCGATTTTCCATGCAGAATTCCGCCAGGGATTCGAAGTCCAGAGGGGAGAGGGAAACGTTCTGGCCATAGGCAGGGGTCCCGGCATTTCCCGGGGCAATGAAGAGGCGGCCGCAGCGGGGGGATTGGGAAAGTTTCCAGGCCAGGGCGGATTCCCGCCCTCCCGACCCCAGGAGGAGAATGTTGGTCTTCTGCATAGAATAAGGATTTCGAAGGGCAAAAATATCCAAATAGCCTTATCTTACGGAAAATTTATTTG
>CAYPQN010000016.1:0-45155 GCA_964412885.1 uncultured Chitinophagaceae bacterium
TGGTGGTTTGTACAAAGGTAAGGAGAATGATGTTTTCCCTGGGGTTTTCCTTGGTGGTCCCAATCAAAGATTCCTAGGGGAATCCGTAGTTTTGCCGCCCATGAGAATCAATACCGTTTTATACGATATGGACGGGCTTCTTCTGGATACGGAGCCGCTTTGGGGAAGGAGCATGGAGAAGATAGTAGCCCGCCACGGTATTCCCGTGACCCGGGCTCAGTTCCGGGAGACCACGGGCCTGCGCATCGGAGAAGTCACCCAGTATTGGTCCAGGAAATACCCCTGGTCCAGCGGTGCCGGGGCGAGGGAAGTGGCCGAGGAGATCCTGGAAGATATCATGGAAGCAGCCAAAAGGGAGGGCAGAGTGCTGCCTGGAGTGATCTCTTCGCTGGACTGCTTTCGGGATCTGGGATTCCGCATAGGTCTGGCTTCCTCCTCCCCGGCCCGGATGATCCATAGCCTTGTGGAGCATTTCGGGCTGGGAGCCTATTTCGATTTGATCTGCTCTGCCGATGAGGTGCGCTATGGCAAGCCCCATCCGGATGTGTTTCTGCTGGCGGCCGAAAGACTGGGTGCCGATCCTCTGGACTGTCTGGTTTTTGAGGATTCGGTCAATGGCATGGTGGCCGCCAAGGCAGCCCGGATGACCGTGGCCGTAGTGCCGGATTTCCGGCAGGCCGGAGATCCGCGATTCGCCTTGGCCGACCTCAAATTAACCAGCCTGGAAAAGGTGAATCCCCTATGGGTGCGGTCCCATATCCTGGAGGGGGGCATGACCCCTCAATCCTGAGGCTCCGCCTTATCCTGGGCTCCGGGTTCCCTCAGACAGGAGCGGTTGATCTCCATGTACCGGTCCGGTACCAGCAGGGGCTTGAATCCCAGGCGGGCATAAAAGGATTGGGCGTCCAGGGTGGCCAGCATGATTTTGCGCATATCCTTGATCCAGGGAAGTTCCAGAAAGGTTTTGATCATCTGGGTCCCCAGCCCTTTTCCCTGGTATTCCTCCAGAATGAAAATGTCGGCCAGATAGGCAAAAACCGCATAATCGGTGATCAGTCGCCCGAATCCGATCTGCCTTTCCCCTTCCAGGAGGCTGAGGCAAAAAGAATGGCGCAACGATTGGATAAGTTTTTCTTCGGACAGGTCCTGAGCCCAGTAGGAGCGCTGGTTCAGCCAGGCCAGGACCTGGTCTGTCTTGATGTCCTCATGGCGGGAACTGTAGATCAGCCCGTCTTTCTCGAAATAAATCTCCTTCATGATACCTCATTTGCCCTCCCCGGATTCCCTGGCGGAATCCGGGGAAGAATTCCCGTGGAGGATTCCGGGCTGCCCAAATGAGGACCCGGGGAGGGGAGGATATTCCAATACCGGATCCTTGGAGCGGCCGGGTGGCGAGGGTGGGGGCAGATCTGCCGTACGGGGCAGCCCATCCCGTCTTTTCTGGGCCTGCCGGTAGCCGAAGTTCACCAGATACACCCCTGAGAGAATGGTCAGAGAGGCCAAGAGGGTGTACCCGGTCAGCTTTTCCTGGGCCAGCAGAAATCCCAGAACCAGCGCTACCAGAGGATTAATATAGGCATAAGTCGACACCCAACCAACTTCCAGTATGCGAAGGGCATAGAGATAAGCCGTATAGGCCAGTATGGAGCCCACCACGATCAGGTATGCCAGAGCCCACAGAGCCCTTGCCGCCGCCGGGTTCCATACCCCGACCATATCATATCGATCAGTGAAAGGGGAGAGCAGGAGCAGGAAAATCCCCCCGAATCCCAGTTGGAGACCGGCAGAGAACAAAGGATGATTGGCCGACGCCGCCGATTTGCTGCGCAGGCTTCCCCAGGCCCAGGCCGATGTGGCCAGGATAATGGCCAGCATCCCCGCCAAATAGGCTGGCTGGGCCAGATCAGCCAGATTGTCCCGGAAAAGGATGCCCAGTCCCAACACCCCCAGTCCCAGTCCCAGAAATACCCAATGATTGGCCCTTTCCCCCTTTCCCGAAGCCAGGTTGAAGAGTACGGCAAATAGCGGCATCAACGAACAGAGCAGGGCCGCCACTCCGGAAGGCACGTATTTTTCGGCCCAGGTCACCAGCCCGTTCCCTACGGTGATCAGCAGAAATCCGATAATCAGCTGGGCCCGGATTTGAACCCAGGAAAGATCTTTGGGCCGGGACAGGGAAGCCCCCAGAGCAGTAAGGAAGAGGCCGGCAATGACCTGACGGACCCCGGCAAAGAGGAAGGCGGGGTAGTGCTCCACCCCGATGCGAATGGCCAGATAAGTGGTTCCCCAGGCCAGGGCGATGAAAATATAGGCCAGATAAGCCTTTGTTTTGGGACGCATCCGAAAGCGAAGTTCAGACAAATTCTGCAAATCCGCCACCCGATTCCCTGGGAGATCCCGATTATTATTTTAGCCTCTTCGAAATAATTTTGTTAGATTGATCTAAAGATTTATTTTCGCCCCATGAAATGGTCGTTTTGGATTCTGGCATGGCTTTGGACGGGGCCGCTAATGGCCCAATCGCGCCTGGAGGGGGCGGAAACTGCCCTCTGGGTACTGGAGGGTTGGGTGGTGAAGGAGGATGGATCCTCTCTGGAAGGGGCCAGCATTTATATTCCGGCTCTGAAGAAAGGTACGCACAGCGACCAAAACGGATGGTTCCGAATGGAGGGGTTAGGCCCGGCGGAGGTAGAGATGCGCATTAGCGCTCTGGGTTTTATCCCCCAACGTTAAAAGGTGGAATTGCATCGGGTCGAACCCCTGCGTCTGACCATGGTCCGCCGTCACCGGGAAGTCGAAGAAGTGGTGATCACCGCCACCAAGGTGGCCGTGCGCAAGGAAGACAGCCCCGTCCCGGTGGAAATTTATGAGTCCCGGCATTTTGAGAAGAATCCTTCAGGAAACCTTTTTGCTTCCTTGGGCATGGTAAACGGGGTTCAGCCCCAGCTCAACTGCCAGGTATGCAATACGGGGGATATCCATATCAACGGCATGGAAGGCCCTTATACCATGGTGCTGATCGACGGAATGCCGATAGTCAGCGGTCTGTCCACTGTATATGGATTGTCGGGAATCCCCAACCGCATGATTGAGCGCATCGAATTGGTCAAAGGGCCGGCTTCCACCCTTTACGGTTCTGAGGCCATGGGCGGGATCATCAATGTGATTACCCGGAGCCGGCAACAGGAAAACCGGATCGCTTTGGACATGATGGGAACCTCCTGGGGAGAGGGACAGGGGGATCTGGGCCTCAGCATCCGAAAGGAAAAATGGGCGTCCCTCCATGGGCTAAGCCTTTACCACTACGGACAGTCCATAGACCGGAACGGCGATGGGTTCACGGACCTGACGGCACAGCACCGATGGAATCTATTCTAAAAATGGGAGCGGATCCGACCCGGGGGGCGGCCGGCCAGCCTGGGGATCCGCTATGTGCATGAGGACCGGTGGGGAGGACAGGTGGATTACCGCCCCTCTTTGCGCGGTTCGGACCAAGTTTAGGGAGAATCCATTGAAACCCGGCGCGGGGAATTGATGGGAACCTATGCCTTCCCCACTGGTCAGCCTCTGCAATTTCAGTTTTCCTACAATTTTCATGATCAGGATTCCTGGTATGGGACCACTTCCTACCAGCCCTGCAGCAGATCGGTTTTGCCCAGATCCAGGGAGATCGGAAATTCGGGCCCCACCATTGGGTATACGGGGCCGCCATGCGTTATACATGGTATGACGACAACACCCCAGCCACTCAGCTGGTTCGGGGGGATACGGTGGAAAACAGGCCCCAGCACACACCAATGCCCGCATTATTCCTTCAGGACGAATGGTCCTGGAGCTCGAGGCACCGCTTGCTCAGCGGATTCAGGATGGACTATCACCCGGATCATGGATTTATTCCTTCTCCCCGGCTGGCTTATGGGTGGAGATGGCATCCCCGCGGGGTAATGCGCTGGAGCGCGGGAACCGGATTTCGGGTAGTTCAGGTATTCACGGAGGACCATGCCGCCCTAACCGGAGCCCGGGAGCTGGTGATCGCCGAAGATCTGGAGCCCGAAAGATCCTATAACCTGACGGGGAACATGGAATGGTCGGCATCCGGGGAATGGGGATACCTTTCCCTGGATTTTTCCGCCTTCTATGCCTATTTCACCAATCAGATCCTGCCCGCCTACGAGACCCGACCCGATCAGGTTATCTATGCCCATCTCCATGGTCATGCCCTGTCCCGGGGGCTTTCCCTGAATGCCCGATTCCGCCCGGCATTCCCTCTGGAAGGGAATCTGGGGGTGAGCTGGCTGGATGTACACAAAAGGGAGGAGGGTTCAGGGGGGAGAAACAGCGCCTATATCATTCGCCCTCCTGGATGATCAAGTCCAACTGGACCTATACCTTTTTGCCTCGATGGAGCCTGGATCTCACCCAGGAAACCTATGGGCCCATGCGCCTGCCCGTGATGGAAAACGATTACCGGCCGCCTTATTCGCCTTGGTTTACCCTGGTGAATCTGCAACTGCGGGCTCATTTTCCCCGAAATCTGGAGATTTACGCAGGGGTGAAGAATCTGCTGAATTTTGTGCCCAAGGACCCCATCATGCGGCCCGAAGATCCCTTCAACCGCCAGGTGGAGGATCCATGGCACAACCCCCATGGCTACCGCTTTGATCCCGGGTACAATTATGCCTCCATGCAGGGCAGAAGAGTGTTTCTGGGCCTTCGCTGGGGTGGCCGGATCTGAGGAGTTTATTTCCCGGAGGAAGTGGGGACATCCACTCCCGGCGGGAGCCAGGTTTCCATCCAGGGGGTCCACTCCCGGATCAGGCGGTCCCGGAGCCCATAGTCGGTGAGGTCAAACTGGACCGGGACAACGGAAGCGTAATGGTGGGCCAGGGCTTCCACATCGGTATCCACTCCCTGGTCCTGGTTGACGAATTTCCCGGTCATCCAGTAATAGTCCTTGCCGCGGGGGTCTACCCGGTGTTCGAAGGCTTCCTCCCATTTGGCCCGGGCCTGTCGGCAGATTTTGATTCCCCGGAATGTCTCGGGACTGGCCACGGGAATATTGACGTTCAGCAGGCTGTTCTCCGGAAAATTCCCCTGGAGCAGTTGGCGGGTAACTTCATAGGCCACCTCCCGGGCCACCCGGAAATCCGCATCATAATTAAAATCGAGCAAAGAGAAGCCTATGGAAGGGATCCCTTCGATGGCGGCTTCCATGGCCGCCGACATGGTGCCGGAATAAATGACATTGATCGAATAGTTGGCCCCGTGGTTGATCCCACTGACGCAGATATCGGGCTTTCTCTTGAGGATCACATCCCTGGCCAGCTTGACGCAGTCCACGGGGGTGCCGCTGCATTGCCAGGCAGGTAGCTCCCCGAATATATCCGTCTTATATAGTCGCAGTGGCTTGCCAATGGTGATGGCATGGCCCATACCCGACTGAGGACTGTCCGGGGCGACCACGATCAAGTCGCCCAGCGGCTTTACGGCCTCGATCAGGTGGAATATGCCGGGAGCGGCTATTCCGTCATCATTGGTCACCAGGATCAAAGGCCGGGGCTTTTCACTCATGGGGCAAAGTTATCCAATATTCGCCGAATGGTTCGGGTTAGGGCCAGGTGCCGCTCAGGCGTCCCGGCGTTTTAGAAGGAAATGGGCAAGGGAAATATAGACTCCGATCCAGATTAGGGAAACGGGGATAGACCACCAGGGAACGGCAGGGCCCGAGGTAGACCAGGGGTTCATAATGGAGGAGAACAGGGGATTGGGAAATAAGGACTTGCTGGATCCCAGGGGCAGCAGGGGAGCCCATCCGGCAGGAATCACCAAAAGGGAAATCAGGTTCTCGATCATAAGATCATAGAGGATCAGCAGGCTTATGGACGCCAGGCTGCGGCCGATCCCAATAACCAGCAGCAGGGAAAGGCTAAGGTAATTGAGGCAGAGCAGGCCAAAGCCCAAAAGATGAGGCAGGGCAAGGCCGGAGAACGGGCCCGCAGGCCCCTGGCCCAGGGCCATTCCGGTGACCAGGCAAACGCTGAGGCAAAAAAGGCCAAGGCCGGTGGCCAGCAGGAACTTGGAGGCGAGAAAGACGCCTGCGCTCCAACCATGGATCCGCTGCTGGCGATAGGTCCGGTCCCGGAACTCGGCGCCGAGGTTGCCGATCAGCAACATACAGGGAAGATAGATCAGCCAGGAGCCCATATAGCCCAGAGTGCCCCAGATTTCCGGGAACCGGTAGGGGGCGGGCAATCCGGCCCCCGGGGACTCCAGGGAGCGAAATGATTCGGCCCAGGGGCGGTTCAGAAAATAAAAGAGCAAGGCATAGGCTGCTAAAATCAGCCAGGCGCCTGGCCTGCGCCGGAAAAGCAGGCTTTCCTTGTATAATGCGGTGCGGATCATGGAGGCGGGCTGGTCAGGTGAAGATAATAGGTTTCCAGATCCTCCTCTATAGGTTTCATGAAGGTCAGCTCCTGTCCATGGTCCAGGCAGTACTGGTAGATCCGCGAGATCGTGATCGGCGGACGGTAGTATACCCGGATGTCGGGGCCGGTAATTTCCACTTTGTCCAGCTCCGGCCACGCCCGCAACAAGCGGTAGAGACCGGAAATATCCGAACCCCGGACCAGCAGGCCCTGGCCTTTGGGGATCAAGGTCTCCCGGGGTCCCTGAACCAGAATCTGTCCTCCATGAATCACGGCCAGGTGGGTGCAGATTTTCTCCACTTCACCGAGCATATGCGAGGCCAATAGGATGGTGACTCCTTTTTGGTTCAGATCCAAAAGGAGGTCACGGGTAGCCCGGATGCCGGCGGGGTCCATGCCGTTATGGGGTTCGTCGAGGAGGAGAAGATCCGGGGACCCGAGCAGGGCGGCCGCCAGGCCAAGGCGCTGTTTCATGCCCAGCGAATAGGTCCTTACGGCATCCCGGCTTCTGTCCATTAGTCCCAGGATCCGCAGCACCCGGGGGCGGTCATCCTCTTTTAGCTTCTGGATCCGCCCGAGAATCCCCAGATTATCCCAGGCCGAGAGCTCGGGATGAAAGTTCGGGGTCTCGATCAGGGCCCCCACGGAGGGACGCCCGGTATCGGCCCAGACCAGTTTTCCCCGATTCGGTTCGGTGAGCCCCAGGATCAGGGAAAGCAGGGTGGTTTTCCCGCAGCCGTTTGGCCCCAGCAATGCGAATAGGGATCCCTTGGGGATATCCAGGTGCAGTTGGCTGAGCACCTTTCGGCGGCCATAGGATTTATCCAGGTTCCGTATGGAGATCAGCGGGGGTGGGGTTTGCGAATCCAGACAGGCCATGGGCAGTTAGGGATTTGAAAATTCGTCCTCGTCCACAAATAAATCCCCGGCCAATGGGGCCTCGGGGTCCATGCTGTAGCCTCGGAAATCTTCGATCCCCGCCTGCCGGAGAATCTGTTCATCCAAAAGGAACTGCCCGTTATAGGGCGGATCGCTGCGGGTGACCAACTGGTAGAGCGCATCGGCCATGATCTCCGGTTTTCGGGCCCGGCGCATCAGTTCCTTCCCTTGGGGAATATTGCGCAGGGCGGCGGTGGCGATCAGGGTTTTGGGCCAGAGGGCATTCACGTTTATGCCCTTATGGCGGAATTCCTCCGCCCAGGCCATGACCATCATGCTCATCTGGTATTTGCTCAGGGCATAGGCGGGAAAGTCTTTGAGCCAGCTTGGGCGGGGAGGCCAGGGAGGGGAGAGATTGATGATATGTGCCCTTCCTTCCCGGAGGAAAGGGAGGGAATAGCGGGTGACCAGATAAGTGCCTCGGACATTGATGTCCAACATCAGGTCCAGGTGGCGGGTTTCCAGCCTATGGGTTCCGGCCAGGGAAATGGCCGAAGCATTGTTGATCAGAATGTCTATGCCTCCGAAAAAATTCGCGGATTCCTGGACGGCCCGGATAATCTGTTCTTCGTCGCGGATATCGCAGGGAATGGCCAGGGCTTTTCCTCCGGCTTCTTGAACCTCCCGGGCGGCGGTATAGATTGTGCCTCCCAGGCGGGGGTCTTCCTGGACGGATTTGGCCACTATGGCGATATGGGCCCCTTCCCGGGCCAGCCTAAGGGCCATGGCTTTTCCTATGCCGCGGCTGGCTCCGGTGATCAATACCCTGGTTCCTGAAAGGTTCATGGTCTCGACGAAAGCTTGATCTGGAAAGGTACAAAATCGCCCTAAACCGGAAAATTCCATATCCCCCGGGGCGGGAATGGTCCTTCCCAGGCCCGGTCTTTTTGGGATTATTCCTTTTGATGGGTTTTTTCTAGTTTTATTCTCTGGGCTGGCGCTGATCCTTCAGGCCTTCGAATAGAGTAAATGAATTCCTTATATGAATCGATGGCTTCGAGGACTTGTGCTTTTCCTGTTCATTGGGCTCGGCATCACCGGGCTGATTTATCTGGCCCTCAGTCTCTATATCCACAGGAACAAGGACCGGATTTTGGCCATGGTCACCGAAATGGCCAGAGACCGGATTGCCGGGGATCTGGAAATCGAGGGGCTGGATTTTGCCCTTTTCCGTCATCCCGGGGAGATTGCCCTTGATCTGATAGGGGTACGGATCAGAGACAGCCTTTGGTCCACTCACCAGGTGAGTCTTCTGGAAGCCCGTTCCATCGGACTGGTATTCCATCCCTGGGATCTGCTGGGTAAAAGGAAGGAATGGAAGGGTCTTTATCTGGAAGGGGCTTCGGTGAACATTTATTTTGATTCCTCGGGCTATTCCAATCTTTCGGCCATTCGGCCTTCGGCACAGACTAAGGACTCCGCCGACAGGGAAGGGGCCAGCCCCCTGATCCAGGATTTCTGGATTAAGGATCTGGACTGGTCCATAGTGGATCTGGCCAAGGACAAGTCATTTTCCGGCAAGTTTTCTGGATGGAAGGGGCATATGATTCCCCGGTCCTGGGGATGGACCATGCGCACAGAACTGGATGTGCAAATCCGGGATTTTTCTTTCCGAAAAGCCAAGGGGAGTTTTCTGGAAGGGGAAAGGCTTCAGGGGAATTGGGAGATACATTTCCATGACCGCAAAAAACTGTTGGTGCTCAAGGACCAGGAAGTGCGGATCGGAGGGGAGCCCATAGCCCTGGAAGCCGTATTCCGTTTTCTTTATCCCCAGGATCGCTTTGTGCTCGAGCTGGGCTCTCAGCGCTTAGCCTGGGACCGGGCTACCCAATGGGTTACCGAGGACATCAGGGGTAAGCTGAGCCGTTTTTCCCTTCGCGATCCCCTTCCTCTGTCGGTGAGCATAGAGGGGCGAATGAAATATCTGGACACTCCGAAGGTGGAGCTGGCATTCCAGCTCCGGGAAAATCAGTTGCGCTCCGGGGAAATCCGGGTGGATAGCTTGTCGCTGGAGGGCTATTTCACCAATTACCTGCGCCCAGGTTTTGGACACAGCGATGCCAATTCCCAGGTGCTGGTCAAAGAGGTGAAGGGTTGCCTACTGGGCATGCCCTTTGCCTCCGACAGCATAGCGGTCACCCAGCTCCGTGATCCTCAGGTATCTGTCCAGGCCCGGGGGGATTTTCCATTGGTCCGGCTCAAGGAGATCTTGCCCCCAGCATTGGTTCAGTTTCGCGGCGGGCAAATGCGCTATGTGATTCAGTACAAAGGTCCCCTGGCCCTGGATCGGGGACGCTCCCAATGGAAGGGCTTTATGGAAATTCAGGGAGGGAAGCTGGCCTATCTTCCCAGGAGGCTGCCCTTTGAGGATTTGGATGCCCGCATCCGCCTGGAAGGGGTGGACCTGTTCATGGAGGAAGTCTCGGCCCGGACCGGGAACTCCCGGGTGAAAATGAAAGGAAGGACCAGGGATCTGCTGACCTATTTTTATCGCAACCCCAGAAGAGTGAGTTTCGAATGGGAGCTGAGCAGCCCCTGGGTGGATCTGGAAGACTTCCATTCCTTTATTTCCCCCCGCCAGAACCCGTATTCCCAGTCTTTTCACAAGCCCAAAAAAGGAACTTTCGGCGATCAGATGGAACAGGTACTGGCCAAAAGCCTGGCCCGGGTGAAGGTGGAGGTGGACAGCCTCAGCTATAGGCGGTTTCATTCCCGGAACATCAAGGCCCAACTGGCCCTGGGAGAAAAAGAGAGCCGGCTCCCTCATTTCGAAATCGAACATGCGGGAGGGAATATCCGGGCCCGTGTGGACCTGAAGGAGCGGATCTCCGGGACCGATTTTGAGATGGAGGCCTCGATCCAGCACGTGGACGTAAAGCGATTGTTCTATGGGTTTGAGGATTTTGGACAGTCGGCCTTGTCCTACCAGAACCTTGAAGGGGTGTTTTCGGCCGGGGTGCGGATGAAAGGGCGCTTTCTGATCACGGGCGACCTGGAACCGAATTCCCTGGATGGCCAAGTCGACTTTGAACTAAGGGAGGGAGGGCTGATCCGCTTTGAACCCCTGGAGAAAATCGGCCGCTTTGTGTTCAAGAACCGGAACCTCGAAGAGATTCGGTTCCGGGAAATGTCCAATCTCCTGGATATTCGTCAGGGGATCATCACCATCCATCCCATGTGGATCCAGTCCACGGCCTTGAATCTCAAAGTATATGGCCAGTATGGGCTGCACGGATCCACGGATATCCATCTTGAAATACCTTTGCGCAATCCCCGCAAAGACGAAATCAGAAAAAGAAAGGGCCTTAAGATTCGGGACCGCAAAAAGGGAATCGTGCTTTACCTGCGGGTTCAGGATCAGCCGGACGGGAGCATGAGCATTGGCTGGGATGAGGATAGGGGGGAGCCGTCCACCGATTCGCTTTGGTGGTCACCCTGATCTCTATTTGCCCGATGGTCGTCTTCGTCGTTCTTTTCGTCCGGGAATAGGGCGGGAGGGGCAGAAAAAACTTGATTCCTTTTCTCGATTTTTGTTTCCTTGTGCTTCGGTGTCCCCTAAAATACAGTAGATGACAAATGGAAATCACAGTACCCCAGGGAGGATCAGAGCCAGCGTCCTGGGGATGACCCTAATGATGGCGGCCATGGCCATGTCGCCCGGACTGATAGCCCAACAGAGAGGGATCCCTGGGAATCAGGCAAGTCGAACGCCCTTGGTCTTGGGCGAAAGTCTGGAATTTTCCTCGGCCGTATTGGGGGAGAACCGAAAGATTCATGTATACCTTCCCGAAGGCTATCATCCCGACAGCGCCCTCCACTATCCGGTAATCTATCTGCTTGATGGCTCCCTGGACGAGGATTTCGTCCACGTCTCGGGGCTGGTGCAGTTCCTCAGCTTTCCCTGGGTGGGCAGTCTTCCGCCGACCATTGTGGTGGGCATTGGCAATAGGGACCGGCGCAGGGATTTTACCTTCCCGGCCCAGGTGGAGGAAGACCGAAAAAATTACCCCACCACGGGAGGGTCTGCCCGGTTCATGGAATTCCTGGAAACGGAGCTTGTCCCTTTGGTGGAATCCCTTTATCCGGTGAACTCCGAAAGGGCCTTGATTGGCCAGTCCCTGGGGGGATTGCTGGCCTCGGAAATCCTGGTTCGCCGTCCTCAATTATTCCGTAGATATTATATCGTATCCCCCAGTCTCTGGTGGGATGGGAAGTCCCTGCTGGACATTCCTCTTCCTGAGGGGAATTCCGGACCTGCTTCCGTATTTCTGGCCGTAGGCAGGGAAGGAAAGAATATGGTGAAGCCGGCCCGCCAGTGGGCCAGAAAACTCAGAGCCCGGCATAAGGTGTCCTTTAGATATTATCGGAAATTCGATCATGGGAATATCCTGCATCAGGCCTTGTATGATGCCTTCACGGCAGAAGAACCCACCCCATGAAGAAAGGGGGTGGGAATGCCCTCAGGAGGGAAACGCAGAGGCGATCCCATTCCTCATAATAGTTGATATAATTCTTGAGGCGGAGTTCCCGTCCCATAAGGGGGGGACCTGTGCCCTTCTCCATTCTCCGGACCGGCAAAGGGCCATGGCTTCCTGAATTTTGTTCGGGTCCCGGCCCACGAGTCGATTGGTGCCCAGAAAAACCGTCTCTGGCCTTTCGGTCTCTTCTCTTAGGCTGATGCAGGGTATTCCCAGGGCGGTGGTTTCCTCGCTGATCCCCCCCGAATCCGTGATTACCCCCAGGGCATTCTGCATCAGGTAGAGGAATTCCAAGTAGGGCAGCGGTTCGGAATCGATCAGGGGGTGCCCGGGCATGGACCCTCCTATTTTTTTTCGGGTGCGGGGATGCACGGGAAATACCAGGGGAAGGTCTCCGGCTGCCTCCACGATGGGGTCGATCAGGGAGAAAAGAATATCGCGCTGGTCCACATTAGCGGCCCGGTGGATGGTGAGCAGATAATAGGATCTGGCCCTTAGGTCATGGGCATCCCATAGGGTGGGCTTTCTGGCCTGATCCTGGAATTTCCGAAGACTGTCGATCATGACATTGCCCACAAAATGAATGCGGGAAGGATCCTTTCCTTCCCGGATAAGGTTTTGCGAAGCCTGGGGGCTTGTGGTGAAGAAGTGATCGGCTAAGGCATCAGTTTCCCGGCGGTTCCGCTCCTCGGGCATGCTCAGGTCCCGGCATCTCAATCCGGCTTCCACATGGACCAGGGGAATGGATTGGGCTTTGGCCGCCTGGGCAGCAGCCAGGGTGGAGGTCACATCTCCGACGACCAGGACCAGGTCTGGTGGGGATTCCCTTAAGACCTGAGCATAGGCACTGCGAATCGATGGGCCTAGGCGGTCATTGCCCCGGCTTTCGAGGTCCAGTATCAGGTCCGGGGCAGGGATCCCCAGCTGGCTGAAAAACTGGCCGCTCATATTATCCTCCCAGTGCTGATGGGTATGGATCAGCCTGAAGGCGATCTCCAGTCCCTGCTTTTGCCTTTTTTGGATTTCCCATACCAGAGGGGCCAGCTTCACAAAATTGGGTCTTGCCCCGCCCACTAGATCGATTCTCATGGGCTGAATTTGGAGAAAATCAGGGACAATAGCAAAATCCTGTCCACTGAGGCGATGTTTTCTTAATTTGCCGCTGTCGGGGGATATCCCCCAATGGATATGTCCTCAACTATGCGAAAGCGAATCGAAATTGCCCAGCCTTTGCTGGGTCAGGAAGAATGGGAAGCTCTCAAGGCCCCCTTGGAAGACGGATGGATCAGTCAGGGCCCGAGAGTGGCCGCCTTTGAGCAGGATTTTGCCCGCCGCCATGAGGTGGAATATGCTTTGGCCACGAACAGCTGCACCACCGCTCTGCATCTCGCCTTGTTGGCCCTGGGAGTTGGTCCGGGAGATGAAGTGATCGTCCCGGCATTCACCTGGGTGGCCACGGCCAATGCGGTGCGTTATATAGGTGCCCGGCCGGTATTTGTTGACGTTGATCCCCGGACCTTCAACCTGGATCCTGAAGCCTTGGCGGCTTTCCGCTCTCGTCTTCCCAAAGCCTTGATTGCCGTCCACCTTTTCGGACTCTGTGCAGACATGGACCGGATACAGGATATTCTTCCGGGAGTACCCATAATTGAAGACGCCGCCTGTGCCGTAGGGGCAAGGTATAAAGGGCGTTCCGCCGGCAGTATGGGAGAGCTGGGATGTTTTTCCTTCCATCCCCGAAAGATCCTGACGACCGGGGAGGGGGGCATGGTCACCACCCGGAACCGCAGCTGGGCGGAGAAGGTGGATCGCCTGCGCAATCACGGGGCCGCTCAATCGGACAGGCAAAGACATTTGGGGCCCCGGCCTTATTTGCTTCCCGATTTCGATGAGCTGGGATTCAATTATCGGATGACCGACCTTCAGGGTGCGGTGGGAGGAGTTCAGCTCTCCCGGCTGGATCAGTGGCTGGAAGAGCGCCGGCATTGGAGCCGATATTATCGGGAAGCCCTAAGGGAGATCCCCTGGCTTCAGGTTCCCGATCCCCCGGAAGGGTATGCCCATAGCTGGCAATCCTTTGTACTGCTCGTCCGGGAAGAAGATGCCCCCCTGTCGCGGAATCAGATTATGGATGTGCTGTTGGAAAAGGGGATTTCCACCCGTCCGGGCACCCATGCGGTCCCTTTTCTGGGAGTCTATGCCCATTTAGGGCATAAGGCCCAGGATTTCCCCGGGGCCTGGACCTGCCAGAGGCAGTCCCTGGCCATACCCTTGCACCAGAGGATGAGCCCGGAAGATTATGAATACATTGTGTCCATCTTTAAGGAATTGGCATGTGCGCAATAGCCGGTATTCTTCAGAAGGACGGCCGGCCGGTGGATCCCGCCCTGCTGGAGGCCATGGCCTGGGAGCAGCGGCATAGAGGACCCGATGATCAAGGGGTTTTCCGGGAGGGGCCCTTGGGTTTTTCCCATCGACGCCTGGCCATTCTGGATCCGGGCCCCATGGGGCGGCAGCCCATGGAAAGTCAGTCTGGGCGTTGGGTGCTCGTTTACAATGGCTTTACCTATAATTTCCAGCAGCTGCGCAGGCAGCTGGAAGAAGAAGGTGTTCAGTTCCGGACTCAGACCGATACCGAGGTCTGGGTAGAGGGACTTGACCGGCAGGGTCCCCAATGGATGGAGCAGGCCCTGGGCATGTTTGCCTTTGCGGCCTGGGACCGCCGCCAAGGACGTCTTTACCTGGGCAGGGACAGGCATGGGACCAAGCCCTTGTATTACTGGGATCATCCGCGGGCATTTGTCTTTGCCTCCGAGATCAAAGCCATAATCCGCCACCCCCAGTATGTGCGGGCCGTCAATCCTGAGGCCTTGAATCAGTATTTCACCTTTCAGAATGTATTCACGGACCACACCTTATTTGAAGGCATAAAAACCTTGCTTCCCGGCCATTCCCTTTGCCTGGATTCGCGGACCGGGTCGATGAATATCCAAAGCTGGTGGGACTATGATTTTTCCCACCCCGATGAATCCATGGATTTTTCCGATGCGGTTCGGATTACCCGTCAGGCCATGGAATCGGCCGTGGACCGGCAGTTGGTCAGTGATCGTCCCCTGGGGGCCTACCTTTCGGGGGGTATGGACTCGGGATCCATAGCGGCTCTGGCCGTGGCCCGGCAACCCGGGCTGCCCAGCTTCACGGCCGGTTTCGATCTGATGGGCGTCGAAGGGGTGGAAGCCCAGTATGATGAACGGAGGGAAGCCGCCGAAACAGCGGCCCGGCTCAATACCCGGCATCATGAAAAGCTGATCCGGGCGGATCATTTGCCCAGGGCTATGCCCCAATTGATCTGGCATATGGAAGATCTGCGGGTGGGCATGAGCTATCCCATGTATTACATCAGCGGCCTGGCGGCCCGGACCGTTAGGGTCTGCCTTCAGGGCACCGGGGGTGATGAGCTTTTCGGGGGATACCCTTGGCGTTACTATCGGGTTTTCCGCTCCCTCGACCAGAAAGCTTTTTTCGATCAGTACTATGATTTTTGGCAAAGGCTGACCCCCGATGGGGACAAGGCCAGCCTCTTTCAGCCCCAAATCTGGGCGGAGATGGATCCACAGTATCCACGTCGGGTTTTCGAAGGGGTATTCCATCGAAACCCTAACCTCAGATACGATCGCCCCGAAGACCATATTGCCAACAGCCTTTATTTTGAAATGAAAACCTTTTTGCCGGGATTGCTTTCGGTGGGGGACCGCCTGTCCATGGCCCATGGGCTGGAGGAGAGATTCCCCTTCCTGGATCAGGACCTGGTGGATCTGGCCATGAAGATCCCGGTGAGGCATAAGCTGGGTGATCTTCAACAGATGATGAGGCTGGACGAGAATGAGGCCGGCAATAAGTTTCGCATGTACCAGGCCAGCAGCAAAGGAAAGAATGTGCTGCGAAAGGCCATGAGCCAGTACCTGCCTGAAGAAATCACTCGTCGGCAAAAACAGGGGTTTTCGGCTCCGGATGCCAGCTGGTACCGGGGCGAGAATGCCCAATACGTCCGCGATCTGCTTCTCTCTCCCCAGGCCGCTTGTCTGGAATTTCTGAATAGACGATATTTATCCCGCATCATTGAGGAGCATACCAGAGCTCAGGTCAATCACCGATTGTTGATCTGGTCTTTGCTGAGTTTCGAATGGTGGGTACGCATATTTCTTCACCATGAACCCGTTGCGCAAAACGATATTCCATAAATGGTGGCGCCGCCGCAGGGACGATATGCGCCGCCGCTATCGCAGGGTGATCCCGCTGCCGGAATTAATCACGGACCGCTGGGAGAAGGCCCGCTATCTGGGCTTCGGCTCGGGGGCAAGCATTTATGACTCAGCTTTCGTTTTCGGAGAGGTCAGGCTGGGGGAGGGGAGCTGGGTGGGTCCCTATGCAGTTCTTGACGGCAGCGGTGGACTGGAAATCGGAGCCTATTGTTCAATTTCCGCTGGGGTTCAGATCTACACCCACGATTCCGTAGACTGGGCACTTTCTTCTGGGAACAAGCCCTATGCCTATGCTCCGGTGAAGATTGGAAACCGATGCTATATTGGACCGAATGCCATTATCGCCAAAGGCGTGGAGTTGGGAGACGGCGTAGTGGTGGGAGCCAACAGCTTTGTGAATCAGAGCTTTGGGCCGGGATCCCGGATAGCCGGGAACCCGGCCCGATTAATCAGTGATCATCAACCCAGTGCAGATGGAAATCAGGGGAAGGATATGTAGCCGCTGTATATATGATGAATCGGTCCCGGGCATAGATTTCGATAAACAGGGGGTTTGCCGCTACTGTCGTCAGATTGATGCCCTGGCCGAAGAATACGGAACCGGCACCCCTCGGGGAGAGGCGGCCATAGGGGAATGGGTGGAGCGGATCCGCCGTGCCGGTCGGGGCAAAGCCTATGATTGCGTGGTGGGTGTCAGCGGGGGGACGGATTCCTCCTTTCTGTTGCATTGGGCTGTGGATCAGGGGCTGAGGCCCCTGGCCGTCCATTACGACAATACCTGGAATACGGCCATTGCCAACCAGAATATCCGCACCATGCTCGAAAAGCTGAATCTGGATCTGGATACCTATGTCGTGGATCACCGGGAGGCTGATGATCTGGCCTTGGCCTTTTTTCGGGCATCGGTGCCCGAAATTGAAGCGCCGACGGACCTGGCTCTGGCGGAAGTCCTCTACCGTTCGGCAGCCAAAATAGGGGTGTCGTATATCCTGGAAGGACACAGTTTTATCACCGAAGGCATATCGCCCCTGGGGAAGAATTATTTTGACGGCAAATACATACAGTCCATCCACGCCCAATTCGGACAGCGCCCCCTGAAAACCTATCCTTTGATGGACTTTAGGCAGTTTATGCGTTGGACCCTTTGGAAGCGGATCCGGAAGATTAGGCCTCTGTGGTATATATCCTATGACAAGGCCTCGGCCCGGGACCTGCTGGAGAAAAAATATGGTTGGAAGGATTATGGCGGCCATCACCTGGAAAACCGGCTGACCGCTTTTTTTCATCAGATTTATTGCCCCCGGAAGTTTGGGATAGACTACAGAAACAACAGTCTTTCGGCCATGGTCCGCCAAGGTATACTGAGCCGGGACCGAGCCCTGGAGGAGTATGCCCGGGATACCGGGGATCCGGCCCTGGTGGACTATTTCTGCAAGCGGCTTGGCCTGAGTCGGGAGGATTTCGAATCGATTATGGCGGCGGAGCCTCGATACTGGCCGTCTTTTCCCACTTATAAGCAGCGGTTTGAGCGGGCCCGCCCTCTGTTTTATCTGCTGATGAAAGCCCAGCTGGTACCCCGTAGTTTCTATCAGAAATATTGTTTTCCCAGTCCTCAATCCTAATCTTATGGTAGATATTCTGGATTATGGGATGGGCAATTTGGGATCCGTGGAGAACATGATTCACCAGCTCGGAGCACGTCCGAGGCGCTGTGCCGATCCCGAGGAGCTTTCGGGGGCGCAGAGGTTGGTCCTTCCCGGGGTGGGGGCTTTTGATCAGGCCATGGAAGCCTTGGAATCCAGAGGATTTATTCCGGTGCTGGAGAAGAAGGTCCGGGAAGGGATCCCTATCCTGGGCATATGCTTGGGCATGCAGCTGATGACCCGGGGAAGTGAGGAAGGCCGGCATCCCGGCCTGGGCTGGATCGAGGCGGAGACCTGCCGATTCCCGGACTGGCCCGGCCTTCGGGTGCCCCACATGGGATGGAATAAGGTGGAGGTCCAGAGTGGTTTTTCCGTCGATGCCGAGTGGCCGGGTCCGCCGCGGTTTTATTTTGTGCACAGCTACTATGTGCGCTGCCTCCACCCCGGGGACCGTTGGTTTCATTGTGCATATGGTCCGGGATTCGACGCGGGTTTTCTGCATGAAAACCTCATGGGGGTGCAGTTCCATCCGGAGAAAAGCCATCGGTTCGGCAAAGCCTTTTTCCGCGCCTTTCTGGAGTGGAATCCCTGATTCCCCTCCCCGGGAACTGACCTTATTCGATCTGCAGGCGAAGGACCTGGCGGTAGCCCTCTTGCCTCCATTCCAGCATACAGGCTCCCGCGGGCAGGGCCCGGAATTCAAGTCGGGAATGATGTGGCGTCCATTCTCCCTTATTCAACACCTGGCCTTGAAGAGAAATCAGCCTCCAATGGGCCGATTGCCCGGAAGCCTCCACCTCAAAGGCGCCATTTTCCGGATTGGGATAGATGCTATGGGAGGGGAAAGAGAATCCGGGTCACCGGTGGTGAACATAACCCTCAGGTTATCCATGAACATCGGCTGCAGAATTCGAGGATACGGGGACCATGGATATCTGATCCACGATATCCTTTCCCTGGGTGACATTGCCGAAGACCGTGTGCTGGCCATCCAAACGGGCGTTGTTCACTAGATTGACATAAAACTGGCTTCCGGCAGAATTCGGGCCGGCATGGCCATGGCCAGGGTCCCCATCTGGTTCTTCAATTCCGGTACAGCGTCATCGGGCAGGGTGTAACCGTCCCCCGGTTCCGTTCCCACCCTAGGGATCCGAATTGATTCGCTCATTCAATCCCGGGAGCGGGTTTCCCGGTTCCCTGACTGGATGAAGCCACGATTGACGCGAGCTATTTCCTGGTAGTTGTGGAAACATTTCAAGAGCCGACGACAGGAATTGAACCATCGTTTTAAATTGCTCTTATACAGATAGTTAGCTCGATTTCACTAGCGGACGCCACGAAAGACGCAACTCAAGCAAGCAAAAGGCATGGAGGAATCTTCCCGGGACCAGAGCCCGGAAGGGGAGCAATGGAAAAGGAATCTATATGGGTGCGAGCCGCTTGGGTGGCTATAACAAAGTTTGCAGACCAAGGATATCTTATCTATTTTTGCTTCCGGTTCAAGGTTTTCCCCTTGGTCTTGCTGATATTGGGGAATACCCGGAAGCCAGAACCTGCAGCCACCAGCCCTATGAACAAGGACCAGAACCCTATCCAGAATTCGCCGGTTTTTGATTTTTCTGTATTGATTACGGGCGGCGCCGGATTCATTGGCTCCAATCTGGTCGAATATTTTCTGGGTCATGGGGCCCGGGTCAGAGTACTGGATAATTTCTCCACCGGTCATCGGAAGAATTTGGAAGCCTTTTCCACCTTGGCCCGGTTTGAGCTGATCGAAGGGGATATCCGTCGTCTGGAAGACTGCCAAAGAGCGGTGGAAGGGGTGGATTATGTGCTCCATCAGGCGGCCTTGGGCTCGGTTCCCCGTTCCCTGGCGGATCCGGTGACCACCAATGAGGTAAATATCAGTGGTTTCTTGAATATGCTGGTGGCCTCCCGGGATGCGGGAGTGCGGCGTTTCGTCTATGCGGCCAGTTCCTCCACCTATGGGGATTCCCGCGAATTGCCCAAACAGGAGGAGAAGATTGGCCGTCCGCTTTCCCCCTATGCCATTACTAAATACGTCAATGAGCTTTATGCAGACATTTTCCACCGTTCCTACGGACTGGATTCCATAGGGCTTCGGTATTTCAATGTCTTTGGCCGGCGTCAGGATCCCAATGGTGCCTATGCGGCGGTAATTCCCCGCTTTGTTATGCAGATGATGGCCCACGAGTCTCCGGTGATCAACGGAACAGGAGATTTTTCCCGGGATTTCACATATATAGACAATGTGATCCAGATGAATGCCCTGGCCTTGACCACCCGGAACCCCGAGGCGCTGAACACCGTCTATAACACAGCCGTAGGGGACCGCACGACCCTAAATCAATTGTTTGAGCGGCTAAAGGAATACCTTTCCGCCTATGATCCCCGGATCGGGGATCTGGAGCCCATTTACGGCCCGGAAAGGAAAGGGGACATCCCTCATTCTCTGGCCTCCATAGATAAGGCCCGGAACCTGCTGGGATATGCTCCCAGTCATCGGTTTGCCGAAGGACTAAAAGAGGCCGTAGACTGGTACTGGAATAATCTTTAGCCCGAATTCACCATAATGAATACACCCCCTCAGAGACTCCCTTCTATATGAATCTTACCGAATCCAAACCCAAAATTGCAGTCATTGGCTTAGGATATGTTGGCCTTCCTTTAGCCCGCCTTTTCGCCACCCGTTTTCCCGTGCTGGGATTTGATATTAACTCCGGCAGGATTCAGGATTTGAATCAGGGACTGGACAGAACCCTGGAAGTGGACCAGGAAACGTTGCGCTCAGTACTCGTGTCCCAGTCAGAGGACCTGGAAGGGGAAGAGGCCAAGGGATTGTATTGTACGGATCGGATCGAAGATCTCCGGGACTGCAATTATTTTGTGGTCACGGTACCCACTCCAGTGGACAGATACAATCGTCCGGACCTCAGCCCCCTGTACAAGGCCAGTGAAACTGTGGCCAAGGTGTTGAAGAAGGGAGATATTGTCATTTACGAGTCCACGGTCTATCCTGGGGTTACAGAAGAAGAGTGCGTACCCGTCCTGGAAAGAAGCAGTGGACTGGAATTCAACAAAGATTTTTTTGCCGGATACTCGCCGGAGAGGATCAACCCGGGGGACAAGCAACATACGGTGGAAAAGATCATGAAGGTCACTTCGGGATCCACTCCGGAAGTTGCCCGGAAGGTGGACAATTTGTACAAGGCCGTGATCGAGGCGGGCACTCATTTAGCCCCTTCAATCAAAGTGGCGGAGGCCTCCAAAGTGATCGAGAACTCCCAAAGAGACATAAACATTGCTTTTGTCAACGAGCTGGCCAAGATATTCAATCTCATGGATATCGATACCCAGGCCGTCCTGGAAGCGGCCGGAACCAAATGGAACTTTTTGCCCTTCCGGCCAGGACTGGTTGGTGGGCATTGTATTGGGGTGGACCCCTATTACCTGGCTCAGAAAGCCCAGGAGTATGGCTATCATCCGGAGATCATTCTGGCGGGCCGCAGACTCAATGACGGCATGGGCGACTATGTTGCCCAACAGCTGATCAAAAAACTGGTTCGGGCGGACATCCACCCAAAAGGGGCCAGGGTTCTGATCCTGGGCATTACCTTCAAGGAAAACTGTCCAGACGTGCGCAATACCCGGGTGGTGGACGTGCTGGAGTCCCTTATGGAATATGAAATGGATCTGACTATTTTCGATCCCTGGGCCAATCCTCAGGAAGTGAAAAGAGAATACGGCTGGGACAGTGTACAGGAACTCCAGGATGGAGGACCCTATGATGCCATCATGCTTACGGTGGCCCATAAGGAATTCACTGAACTGGACTTGGCTGCTCTGAGAAAGGAAAGGTCCATCATCTATGACGTGAAAGGTTGTTTGGGAGAACAGGCCGATGCCCGCCTTTAAATGGGGGAAAAATGACCCCCGGAAAGTCTTCTTATGAAGGGGAAGGGAGGCCAATAGGAGGTATGGAGAGAAAAAAGAAAATCATAAGAATCACCACGGTACCCCAGTCCCTGCTCATTCTCCTGGAAGGCCAGATGAAGTTCATGAAGGAGCAAGGCTATGAGGTCATTGGCCTGACCAGTTCCGGGCCGGAAATAGAAGAAATAAAGAGAAGGGAAGATGTTCCGGTGAAAATCGTGGAAATGACCCGGACCATATCCCCTCTGGCGGACTTGAAATCGTTGATCCAGGTGTATCGTTTCCTTGTTCGTGAAAAGCCTTTCATCGTGCATTCCCATACGCCCAAAGCGGGTATTGTAGGTATGATGGCGGCCTGGATGGCCGGAGTTCCTCATAGGCTTCATACCATTGCCGGTCTTCCCCTGCTGGAGGCCCGGGGAGCAAAACGCCGTATGCTGGAATTAGTGGAAAGGTTGACCTATTCTTTGGCCACCCGGGTTTATCCCAACTCCCGGGGACTGATGGATATAGTGATCAAGGCGAATTTTGCTCCGCCTTCCAAGTTTCGGATAATAGGCCAGGGCAGTTCCAACGGAATCGATGAACAGCATTTTGACCCGGCAAAGGTGGATCCCGGGGAACGGCATGCCCTTCGAACCCGGCTGGGATTGGAGGAAAAGGATTTTGTTTTTCTGTTCATTGGCCGAGTGGTCCGGGATAAAGGAATCCATGAACTGATCGATGCTTTCGGCCAGGTATCCCGGGATCGGCCCTGGGCGAAGCTAATGATTCTGGGGCGCTATGAAGACGATTTGGATCCTGTGGAACCCGATACCCGGGCCGAGATCGATCGGAATCCCCAGATCCATTACCTGGGTTTTCAGGCGGATGTCCGCCCCTACCTGGCTATTTCGGATCTATTGGTATTTCCCAGTTACCGGGAGGGGTTCCCGAATGTGGTCATGCAGGCTTCGGCCATGGGGAAAGCCTCCCTGGTGACCAATATCAATGGCTGTAATGAAATTATTGCCGAAGGCGTGAACGGCTGGATCGTGGAACCTAAACAGACCGCACCCCTGGCCGAGCGCATGGCCTATGCGATCGAACATCCTGAAGAGGTAGAGGCCATGGCCTCCCGAGCCCGGGATCGGGTTGTTTCCCAGTTCAGCAGGGCCTATATTTGGAATGCTTTGGCCGAGGAATACCGATCTTTGGAAACCATAGAAAAATGAGCGACAGCAAAACCATAGTCATTACCGGCGGGGCCGGCTTTATCGGGTCCCATACGGTCCGAAGATTCGTGAATCAGTATCCGGATTATCGGATTATTAATGTGGACAAACTCACCTATGCCGGCAATTTGGCCAATCTCCGGGATATTGAATCCGCACCCAATTATCATTTTGTCAAAGCCGATATTACGGATCAGGCCCTGATGATGGAATTATTTGAAAGGGAAAAGCCGCATGGGGTGATCCATCTGGCGGCGGAAAGCCATGTGGACCGGAGCATTTCGGCACCCATGGATTTTGTCATGACCAATGTAGTGGGTACAGTGAATTTGCTGAACGCCGCCCGGAAACTGTGGAGAGGACAGTATGCCGAGCGCCGGTTTTACCACGTATCCACAGACGAAGTGTATGGCTCCCTGGGCGAAACGGGTTTTTTCCGGGAAGATACGGCCTATGATCCCCACTCTCCCTATTCGGCATCCAAGGCTTCCAGTGACCATTTTGTCCGGGCATATGCCGACACCTATGGCATGAATACGGTGATCTCCAACTGCTCGAACAACTATGGTTCCCATCATTTTCCGGAGAAGCTCATTCCCCTGGCCATTCATAACATAAAGCATAAAAGGCCCATACCTGTCTACGGAAAGGGGGAGAACGTACGGGACTGGTTATGGGTGGAAGATCATGCCCGGGCCATCGACCTGATTTATCACCGGGCGGCGCCCCGGTCCACCTACAATGTGGGCGGGCATAACGAATGGAAGAATATTGATTTAATCCGTCTTCTCTGCCGGATTATGGACGAGAAGCTGAACAGGAATCCTGGGGAATCCGAACAGCTGATTGAGTTCGTTCAGGACCGCGCAGGCCATGACCTCCGCTATGCCATTGATGCCGGAAAGATTGAAAGAGAGTTGGGCTGGAAGCCCAGCCTTCCCTTTGAGGAAGGTTTGTCCCGGACCGTGGACTGGTATCTGGAGAATGAGGAATGGCTCAATGAGGTGACCAGTGGGGCATACCGGAGTTATTATGAGCAGCAATATGGCCGGTCTTAATCAGGAGCCTTTTTTCCGGTATATGTTTGGCCAGTATATGGATCTTTTCGGGCAGAAAAGACCGCCTATCGGGTTTCCGGTGATATCCCCAACTGGTTCATGGTGAACTGACGACTCCGGCTCATGAAAATCCTCGATAGGATAGGCTGATTTGAGGTCAGAAGGAAAACCGGCCCATCGATTCCCCAGGCCTGTTGCCTTTCGATCTTTTTTCTGAACTAAGGACAATAATCTGTCTTGGCCTGTCGATCGATAAGACGAATCCTGTCCAGTCTGGGCCCATTTGGCCTGTCTTGGGCAATTCCTCCTCTCTGCCTTTCCTTTCCATCCTCGCCCGCATGGGGGGGCGCCATCATCGCGAACAGACCGATAGAAGTTGGGGGAGTCATCGGAGGGACCTTTCCCATAGCCTACTTCCAAAATAGTTTACATAATCTCAAATGTCTGGAGTGCTATTGGGGACCAAGGGTTTTGCTTTACCCTCTTCTCTGCTCCATTCGTCGGGGAAATTCTACGGTCTAATGGGAAAATAAATATATGTGTGTGGGTCCAAGGGAAAATGGGCTCGGGGGGAAGGGACAACGAATGGGAAATGCAGGACTTATTTGCTTGATATTCAGTTCGGTATGGAGTATTTGGTGCCCGATGGATGGGCAGCAGACGGGAGGAAAAACGTGCATATGAGCATTCCGGCTCCCTGGTTTATCTTGGAAATTGTATAGGGAGCAATTATGTTTGCATAAATTTAAACTCATTTATACGGCTGTTTTAAAACATGTTATAAATCAGATAATTTACGATTTTAAGATTGTAGATAAATGAAAAATGATTTATACACCAGTCTTTATCTATTGAGTCAAGGGCATCGGCATGCAGCGATTTTTTTTATCCCTGTTTTCCTCTCTTGGGACAGCCCCCTGGATAAAGACAGATTCAAACATGATGTAATTCTGCTTCCCTGCACATAATAAAATCAGGATAGATGACAAGAATAAATTCCACAATGTGTTGGCGGATCATTTTGGGGACTCTGGTAGTTTTCCTGGGGTTTCCCCTTTGGGGTCGATCACAATTGATTAACGGAAGTGCTTATCTGAAGACCCCTTATATTGAGTTGGGAATCGGCCGCTGTGGGACTTTTGGCACCACGGCGGGGGCTCCATCCGGTTACGTGCTGGCCGGACGACCTTTGGGTTTTATTGCCGATCCGGATAAGGATGGCTGGACAGTGGGTACCCCTCCTTTTGCCGGAGATTACTTTGTGCCTGGTACACCGGAAGAAGGATTTGGCATTCAGGTGGGAACCAGTAGCTGGTCCAACAACCTATTATGCCTCGTCAATCATATACCTGGTGCCATTGTATCCTATTCGAATACCGCCACCGAGGTCTCGGCCACCTGGGAGGGTACCGTCTCGGGGCTGTTGGTTCGTGCGCGGACCTATATTCCCGCGGGAGCCCTATATTTTGTCACGGAGGTGGTGATCAAGAACCTGAGCAGCAGTACGGTGCCGAATGTGTTTTATTATCGGAATGTGGACCCCGATCAGGAACACAGGTCCACCGGTCGGTTCGTGACCATCAACCGGGTGGAGAGCCAGAATCCCAACCCCACGAATACGGTCCTGGTCTCCGCCCTGGGAGAGGCTTATGGACATTATCTGGGACTGGGTTCCCGGGATTGCCGGGCCAGAGTGACCTTTGGGGGCCATATCTCGAACCGCTCCGCCTCGGAAATATGGCATGGAACGGGTTCGGGAATCTATTCCTCGGGATCCGATACCGCAAATCTGCCGATGTCCATTTCGTTTAATCTCGGCGATATTTCCCCGAGTGACAGCGTTCAGTTCTCCTATGCCTATATATTGAGTCCGGATGACTTGACCGAGGCCTTGGACGCCACGGCACCTATTGCCGTACACGCGCATCATCTCGATTTTGCCCAGGGGGATTCCCTTGCTTCCTGTATAGGGGAACCCATCCCTATTCACCTTCGAAACACCGCGGGGTATAGTCAATGGTCCTGGTCTCCGGCCACCGGCCTGAATACGGATAGCGGGACTTCGGTGATTGCCACCCTAACCAGCCCCCAAACCTATACCGTGACCGGAACCGGAGCCTGCGGTACCATCGATTTCAGTATCCCGGTGAGTCCAAAAACCTATCCCCCTATGGAAAGGATATCGGAAATTCAGGGCCCGCCCAGTGTCTGCGGGGACACCACGGCAACCTATTCCGTAGACTCTCTGCCCGGTGCGCAGTACTACCATTGGGAACTTCCGGAGGGGCTGAGGATTACTTCGGGTCGCTATCTCCGCAGCATAACGGTAAGTATTCCTCCCCGCCCCGTATCAGGCATAATTCGCGTTTTTGCCACCAATCCCTGCGGGGATACCAGCGATGTGTCCGAACTCTCCTTTGTGAAGGCCTGCCTGGAGATCAATTCGCAGGACAGCCTGCTCTGCCCGGGCGGTTCTCTGGTGGTCCCTTATGCGCTGACGGATACCAGCTTTCAGCCGGGAAATATTCTTGAAGTTCAGCTCTCGGATGCACAGGGGAACTTTGGCCATCCTTATGTCATCGGAACGCTGCCGACCAGTCTGGCTATCGGAGCGATCCCCGTTTTTATCCCCGATAGCTTGCCTGCAGGAAGGGGTTACCGAATGCGCCTTCTCTCCCAGAATCCGCGGATTGTGGGGAATCCCAGGGCAATGGACTGGGAAATTCTCCAGGCACCCCGGATTGTGGAACTGAGTTCCACAGGAGGGTACTGTGCTGCCGGCCCTGGCTCCACGATATCTTTGTCGGGAACGGAAGTCGATTTTGTTTATTATTTATGGAAGGACTCCACCCAATTGATGGATTCCTTGGTGGGAACCGGAACGCCCATGGACTTTGGTCCCCTGAGGGACACGGGTCGGTTTGTAGTCACGGCCCAATTCCCTTCGGCCATTTGCGATCGGGTATACATGGATGGGGAAGTCCGCCTCTGGGTCTGGGAGCCGCAGTGGCAGTCTCCTGGAGCCCTGGTGCTCTGCCATGGCGATACCTTGAACAACTATTCCTTGATGGGGCAGGCGGACTCCATCCTTTGGATGGCCGCCCATAATCCTTTGGGCCTGGTCGGAGCGGGACGGGATACCCTGCCCACCATGGTGAATCAGATTTCGGGAAATGCCCCCGACAGCCAGGTCTTCCGGATACTGCCTTACCTGGGAGGCTGTCCCGGGGATACGGCCATACTGACCATAGTCCTCAGTCCGGAACTGAAACTGGATCCGGTCAGCGATCAGGTACTCTGTGCTCAGGATAGTCTGGGTCCATTGACCTTTACCTCTTCCTATCCCGAAGCCTCCGTAATCTGGCAGAATGACAATACCAGCACCGGCATTCCGGCTTCGGGGGTGGATTCTCTTTCCTCTTTCCGGGGACTCAACGGAACTCCCCAGGCCAATCTGTCCACCATATACCGGAGGGCCCATTGGCAGGGCTGTCTAGGTGGTCGGGACAGCTTTCAGATCCGGATAGATCCCATTCCCCTGGTATCCACCCTGACCAATGTGGTCTATTGTCCGGGGGACACGGTGCCTCCACGTATTTTGCAGGGCACGGTGGCAGGGGCGGCCTACCATTGGTACCACGGGAATACGGATTTGGGGCTTTCCCGGGGCTCCGGCCTGGACACCATCCCGGGGTTCCGGACCCAGAATGAGGGTACAGAGCCCGAGGCCACTGTCTTTGTCGTCCATGCCGAAGCCCAGGGTTGTCCCGGCCCCATTCGTACTTTTGAACTCCGGGTCAACCCTAGTCCCCGACCACTGGCCGTCAGCGATCAGGCGCTCTGTGATCAGGGAATGACAGGTCCCGTGCATTTCAGTTCGTTGTCCGATCATGTCCGGTATACCTGGACCAATACCTTACCTGGAATTGGTCTTGGTCCCTCGGGTACCGATTCCATTCCCTCTTTTCAGGTGTCCAATACGGGGACGGATACAGATACGGCCCAGCTGGTGGTGACCGCATCGGCTCTGGGTTGTCCTGGGAAGAGCGATACCTTCCATATCGTGGTATACCCGACACCAAAGGTGGACAGCCTTCCCGATCTGGCTTATTGCCATGGGGTGATGACGGATGCTTTGATTTTCTCCAGCCCGGTTCAGGGTAGTCAGTTTCGGTGGACCAATGACCAGACCTCTATAGGTTTGGGCGCCAGCGGGACGGGGGATCTGCCTTCCTTCCCAGCACAGCATTCCGGAACCGGACCGCGGACTGCTACCATCCAGGTTCAGGCAGAAGCCAACGGATGTCCCGGGCCCTGGCGTTCCTTTGACCTGGAAATTAAACCTTTAGACAGTCCGAGAATTACGCTTAGCCGCTCTCCCCTGGGCACGGTTTGTCCGGGAACCTTACTGAGTTTCACCACTCAGGTGGAGCAGGAAGGAAATTCGCCTGAATATCGGTGGAAGCGCAATGGACTCCCGTTGGGAACCCATAGCCCCCAGTTCTCCGGTTCCAGCTTGGAAGACGGGGATATTATTACCGTGGAACTGGCCAGTAGTCTTCCCTGTCCCTCTCCTCAGATCGTGGAGGCCTCTGATACCGTATCGGTTTATGAATGGATTCAGATACAGAATGACCCCTCGGATTTTTCGGCCTGTTATGGTGCAGATATAGACTTTTCCGTGGACGCCTCGGGCACCATCCTGGGATACCAGTGGGAGAGGAATACGGGGTCGGGATGGGTTCCTTTGAGTAATTCGCCGAATATTCTGGGGTCGGATTCCCCCGTATTGACCCTAGGGGGAGTGACGGCCGGTATGGACGGGGATCAATTCCGTGTCCTCATTTTCGGACAATGCGATACCGTATATTCTTTGCCAGCGACCCTAAGTACCTATCCTCCGGCCACGGTATCCATAGTCGCAGATCAGGACACGATCTGTGTGGGGGACAGCCGCCTCTATACAGGATTGGCCCAGAATGCGGGGAATCCAGTATGGCAATGGAAGAAGAATGGAACTCCGGTGGGCAGCAATAACCCCCAATATACGGCCACGGGACTGCAGAATGGAGATCAGATAACCCTGGAAATCACCAGCGGTATCCATTGTCCCCATCGACCCCAAGTGACCAGTGATCCGGAATTCGTTCGGGCTATTCCCTATACCATGACCTCCGTGAGCATAAGTTCCGATCATGGGCTTCACGGGTGCATCGGCCTGCCCATTGTATTTGATGCGGATCCGGTAAATGAGGGTTTGAATCCGAAGTATCAGTGGAGAATAAACGGAATGCCTATAGCCGGGGCGGACCAGCTCCAGTATATCCAGCCCGGAAACCTGAATCAGGGCGACGTGGTGGATTTGATCATGGAAAGTGGCCTCCGTTGTCCGGATCCCCGGCAGGCCTTCAGCAATCCCCTGGTGATGAATATGCATCCGGTTCGGCAGGCTTCCCTTGCGCTTTCCGTGAGTCCGGACTCTTCGGGCTGTCTGGGTGATGAGCTGGTGTTCAGCGCCCATTACACCCTGGGTGGAAATTCCCCCCAATTTCAATGGTTTGTGAATGGGGTCGAATCACAGGGAGACACCCTGGCCACTTTCCGCACACGTAGTCTTCAGGACATGGATAGGGTGAGTTTGGAAATGAGAAGTAGTGAGCACTGCGTTTTCCCGGAGCGCTCCCGGGAACTGAAGGTGGAACGAATGTCCATAGTCCAACCCACGGTGACCATAAGCGGGGAGCCGCTCCCTGGTGATCAGATTCTCTTTACCGCGGATCCCGAGTATGAAGGCGGGAATCCTCATTTCCAATGGTACCTTAACGGTCAGGGTGTACCCGGAGAGCAGGGTTCCTCCTACTTGGCCAGCGGGTTGAAAGACAAGGATGAAGTTTTCCTCCTCATGGTGAGCAGTCTGGAATGTGCAGACAAGGCTCCGGCCCGCAGTAATGAGATTCAGATCGGAAAGCTGCTGGATATCGAATCGGTGGGACCGGGGGATAATTCCTGGACCATATATCCCAATCCGAATAGGGGCCGGTTCCGGGTAGAGGGAAGTCTTCCCGGGAGGAATCATGACGCTTCGGTACGGGTGCGGGTGCTCAGTGCTCTGGGCCAATGGATTTATGAGGGAGAAACCCGGATAAGAAATGGACGTTTCCTTATGGAACTCAATCTTTGTCACCTGGCCGCAGGTCAGTATCAGCTGATTCTGGAGGCAGAAGGAATTCGTCAGTTCCGTCGATTCACCAAGAATGATTAAAGGAGAGTTTGACCGCTTTTTAGAGAAAATCCAGAAGCCACGGGTAACCGTGGCTTCTTCCACTTTGGTTCGGGCAGAAATCTGGTGGACTAACGGATAAGCGTAATATCGCCTTTGTGAAAATACCGGATTCCTTCCATGGTTTCCAAATCCAGAATGTATCCGTAGGTGCCGACCGGTGCGGGTTCCCCCTGGTATCGGCCATCCCAGCGGGCATTCCCGGATCCGGAATACTGAAATACCCGTTGTCCCCAGCGGTTGTAGATCTCGAATACCCGAATCCGCAGGGGAGGCCCCCAACTAACTGGTCCAAAGCCATCATTGAGCCCATCTCCATTCGGGCTGAAAACACTGGGTATATAATATTGAGGGCGAACATAGAGCCATTGAAAGGCCGTGTCCAGGCATCCTTCCGGTGTCCTGGCCCAGGCCATTACTCGGTGAGTGCTGTCCATCCGTCCATGCTGCTCTCGTTCCCGAGGGGAAGGGAATCGATGTACCGGTGCCCAGCCCAGTACTTCAAAGGGAAGGTTGGCCTTCAATGTCAACGTATAGGCCTCTCCTTTGTTCAAAAAGGTGTCGCTGTTGACAAACCAGAGTCGGAAGTCTTCTACGTTCAAAGGAAGGACTAGGCTGTCCACACAGCCTTCTGCATTCTGGACCCGGAATTGGATCTGATAGTATCCCGGTTTCTCCGGTATCCAAAGCGGGGAGTCTCCTTCCAGGGCTTCTCCATCAACTGTCCAGTTTCCGATAAGGGGTTTTTCCCTGGGTGCCAAGCGGATGGGCTGCCCAGTACAATGGCGGGAAGGCAAATTGAACTCCCGATTCGGTATGGGTTTAGGTTCGATTCGAAAGGGCACCAGGGTATCGCAGGAGCCGGTCCGGACCAACAAAAAGTATTGTCCTGTGTCCAGTCCCTCGATTCGCAAGGAATCGGTATCGATTCCCGAAAGAATGGGCTCACCATGGGCATCCCGCCAGGATATGCTGAAATCCCTGGGTTCGGGATACAGGCATTGGACCATGGCTTCTTTTGCCCCGGGACAGGAATAGAATTCTCCCTGGAGCCGGGGTGGGGGGATGAATTCGATTTGAAATGGTTGCTGTATGTATTGGCACCCGCTATCGTAGTACCCGACTTCGTAGATCCCGGACTTCCTGACCCATCGGCTGGGACCAGTATAGCCATCCGTCCATTGATGGCAGGAACCCAGGGTGTCGGACACAAGCAGAATACTGTCCTGGAAGCAAGCATAGCGAAGGCTTAGGGGTAGGCTCACCGTGTCCGGTTTTCGGGGCTGTATATAGTCGTTGGGTAGTTCCAGCCCCGAGCAATAGGGGATGGGGTAGGCGTTAATCTGGGGCATGGAAGCCAGTCCGGGGGCATTGGGTTGATGGACCACATGAAAGGCATTGGAGGCAGGAAGGTAGCTGCAATTATTGTTTCCGAGGAATAGTTTTCCGGAGGGACTTCGTTTTATGGCGCCCATCCGGAAGGCATGCGGGATGTTCAGTCCCCCGTCCGGGTTGATGATCAAAGGGGTTTTGGATGCCCGGATCAGTTGGGGATCGCCCAGGCTTAGGTCGAATTGGTACAAAGTCCTTTCATAATAGGCTGTAGCGTAGAGTTTGCTGTTGTCCGGGGAAAAGCATACGCCAAAGTAGGAAAGGGTATCCAGGATCAGGGAGGGGCCGAATTTTCCGCTGCAAGGTTCGAAAGCAAAGAGCTCCAGCCCTCCCCTGACGGGTTTGGTGAACTCCTGATTGCTGGCCACAGCGATCCATTTACCATTGGGCGAAGCTCTCATATGTCCGTTTTGGGCACCGCTATGGGCGACATTTCCATAGTAGTCGGCCGGGAATGCCCCTTGGCGGGAGACCACCGGAACCGAATCCAATCCGGTCTCCGTCAGCGAATAGGAAAGAAATGCCGCGGCCTCGCGGTCCCGGACCAGTATCCAGGCGCCCCGACAGGAGGGTACGGCTATGAGTTTCTGGTCAATCAGTTTTCCCCGGTCACCGAGGATTCGATTGTGCTTTTCAGGCAAGACTTCCCCTAGTCCTCCTTCCCGGTCCATATCGATTACGGAATAATGCAACCCTCCTTCTTTGATGTAGAATACATAGAATTGTCTGGGTTTCCCGGGACTGGGGACCATGACGGGGGATCCGGAGCTGATCCGGTCGCTCATCAGGGTTCCTCCTTTCATGGGCATTCCCAAGGCATTGTAGATATTGGGATATTTATCCACATTCGTATTGTACCCATAATGCAATTTGACCCAGAAGAGCAGGCGATTTGCCGAATCCATGACGGATCCAGCAAAATGATTATAAATATAGGGAGGCCCACCGCCGTTATTCGGCAGAGTATAGGGATTGGGCCAGGTGCCGCTGAATAGCAGGCACTGGTCCTGGCCATAAAGCCAGGGGCCTTCTTTGGTTTGGGCTCGACCGCAAAAGGATAGAGCCAGAAATTCCATTAGACAAATCAGCAGAGCCCATGGTCTGTGATCCCGGATTCGGATTGGGGGTATCGCGCGCATGAAACTATGGATTTGGGCAGGGGAAACAGAATAAAAGAGGAGTCGACAGGACTACCGACTCCCTGGTGTAAAGATTTCCCTCTTAATCTTTCACCAAAATCTGGGAGTGAAGCCTGTGGCCTCTTTCATCCCGAATAACTAACCAGTAGATTCCGGAGGGAATTCCTGAAAGGGAGATCCTGGGTTCCCATTTGGTGGAAAGAACTCGCTGACCCTGAGCATTGATCAGGTCAATCCGTCCATCCGTTCCTTCCATGCCTTCCATGTACACCTCGTCTTCAACGGGGTTTGGATATATCCTCCATGAATGGGATAAGGACGGATCGCGGAACGAGAGCGGATAGATTTCGGAACTCAGCAGGCATCCATTCGAATCCAGCACGACCACTTGATAGGGACCCATGGCCACTGGTTTCCACCGGTGTTGGTGAGCTCCAGTTAAAGGATGACCATCGAAATACCATTGGTATTGGGTGTAATGGGTGCCTGTGTACAGGTAATTCCCATCGTACTGAATCTGCGGAGGGCTGGTGGCCCAGTGCCGGATTTCCAAGGTAGCGGAACTGTCGGTGCAATGGCTGTTGGTCACCACCAGCTGATAGATACCGGTATCGGAGGCCAGCAGGACCGAGTCTGTGGAGATTGGATTCCCATTCCAGAGCCATTCATAATGGGTAGCCTGGCTGCCGCTACGGAGCCTCAGGCTATCCCCCGGACAGATTGTCTCCATTCCGCTATGGCTAATAGAAGCGACCAGGGCTGGTTGTACGGAGAGGGTGGAGGGTAAGCTGGCGGAACAGTAGGATAAAGCTTGTACGGAAAGAGTTCCGGGCTGGCTGCCTGGGTAAACAACAATTTGATTGGTCTGGCTGCTGCCGCTCCATCCCGCAGGAAGGCTCCATTGATAGGACTGCGCTCCCGGTACCGGAGCTACAGTATATACGGTGGCTAGGCGGTGACAGGCCATGGCCGGTCCCTGGATGGTGCCTGGGCTTGCTGGTGTGTCGCAATCAGAGATTTGCATAACTAGGGCATCGCGATATCCACCCCCAAAGCTGGACTGATGGGAGGAGGAGTCGGCGATTCCGGAGCCGCTGGTGGTTTCTCCGCAGAGATAAAGAAATCCATATGGGTCCGTCTCTATGTTATGGAGCATATCCACCCCGGGGCCTCCCACATAGGAGGACCATTTGATTTGCCCTTGAGGACTGAATCTGGCCAGCATGCCGTCGAATCCCCCCTGAAACAGGGGGTTCATAGCCCCTGGGCTGGCAATCCCCGTATTACTCTGCGTGGAACCGCCAAAATAGAGGTCCCCATGGACCCCCAGAGTCAGGCTGGGGGATAGGTACTCGTTTGCAGGACCCCCGAAATAACTGGCCCATATTCTTTGACCAGAGGTATCCATACGGGCAAAGAAGGCGTCATCCCCACCGGCAATGCTGTTTTGATGGGATGTTGCGGTGGCAATATCGGCACTGGAGTTGGTGACGCCCAATAGATAGACGGCGGAATCGCCGACGGGGAGAACGGCGGTCAGCCGATCCGTACCACTTCCTCCGTAGTAGGTGGACCAGACAAGTTGACCCTGATCATTGAATTTGGCCAGATATCCATCATCTCCCCCCCCGATGACGGACTGGTAAGCTCCCGGACTGGCAATCTGCTGGCTGCTTCCGGTGAATCCGGCCATATATAAGTGCCCATAGGCATCGGTCTGAAGGCTAAAAGGGATATCCAGTCCGCTGCCTCCAAAATAGGTGCCCCATTGAAATGCCCCGCTGGAGTCAAACTGAACCAGGCCGACATCGAGAAATCCACCGAATACCTCCTGGTGAGTTCCCGGACTGCTAATCCCCGTGGAACTGCTGGTGGGAAAGGCCAGGTAAACCGGTCCCGCCTCCCGGGCACTAAGACTAACCCAGAGGTTTTCGTCTCCGGTACCGCCATAGTAAGTGGACCAGATCAGGGTTCCGTCCGACCGGAACTTGGCAAGGAAAGCATCGGCACCACCTCCAATACTGGATTGGTGGGCTCCGGAAAGGGCAATCCCGGAACTGCTTCTGGTGGATCCGGCCAGATATACGCTATAATCTCCATCTGTAGCCAGGGCAAAGCCCTGGTCTTCATCACTGCCGCCGAAATAGGTGCTCCACTGACATTGTCCGGTGGAATCAAATTGGGCCAGGAAAGCATCGCCCAGGTAACTCAATCCTCCGGATCCTCCTTGATAGGACTGGTGGAAGGCGCCGACTGTGGCGATGTCGCTAAGACTGGAGGTTCCGCCGGTCAGATAAACTTTACCGGAGGGACTTCGTTTCACCATGTGGGCAATATCGTTGAGGTTGCCTCCCAGGTAAGTGCCCCATTCGACCACAGGGTCAATGCGAAGCCCGCCCTGGTGGGGGGGCGTGCGGAACCTTACCCGATTACCCTCCAAGAGGAATCCGCAGTCTATTTTCCGGCCATTATCCAAAAAGGCGATGGGGGCCGATTCTTTGATATGGGTATAGGGTGTGCGGACAATAAGTTCCCCCTCTTTACTCAAACTCAGCTCTTCGGCGCCCCGGTATTCCAGTTGGATCTGGGCAAAGTCTGCTCCAGGATGAACGAGGAAATCATATTCCAACTGTTGGTGGTTCTTGTAGACAATCCAGTCCACTCCAGGGTAGATATCGGGGTATATTATCTTTTCCCAGCCCTGGGAGGAAATGGATTCCCCGTTTCGGTAATAATGCTCTTTGTAACGGCAGGGATTTTCGGTAAGGGGGCGGGAATGGGGGTTTGTTCCGAGGATCCGGAATTCCAGTCGATAGCTGAAAGAATCCTCGGGAAAATTCCATTGGTAGTCCATGCCTTGATTGTGGACGAAAACCGATAACTGTCCATGGGCCTTCAGCCGGAAATCAATTTCTGGACGCGGGTTTCCGAATTGATCGCGGACCTGCCCATTGTTCTCCATAAACCAATTCTGCCTTTCCATGGGGGGAGAATCGGGTACTTCAATGATTTTCCCCATTGCCAGCTGGGTCATTCCCAGACTCATCATCATGGCCAACAGGCCCACTAGTTGACGGTGCATGTTAAGTTGTATTTGATGGTGAATAATATCATGGGCCTTTTCTGACCTGCAATCCATCGATTTTGAGGAATTCGTTTTGCAATCGGTTCCCCGAATGGGGGCAGAAGATTCGGGGAAAGCCTCCGACGGTTCAATATAAACGCCCGCGCATAGGCCTGGGCATTTCCCTTTTGATCCCGCTGATGGCTATGGCCGAATCTCTATAACGAGTTCCAAAGCGAAAACTTCCATATCGGATCAGAAGATTCGCAGAAAACACATAGCAGAAGATATTCGTACTATTTAAACCGAAGTTTGAAACAAATATAAGTGAAAGAATGCAATTTGTTGCAAGGTATTATAACAATATCATAGAAATTTTTATTTTGAATAGCTATCTTACTCACAATCAATCTAATATGTTACAAGATGGGGTAACAAAAATTTCAAAAAAAATCCCGGTATTGTCTCTGATCCTGGGTGAAATGAACGTAGCTAGAGACAAGAAGCGGTTGGAGCAGTTGGGTCGGAATCTCCGTCGGCTCCGGGAGGCCAAAGGACTGAGTATGGACCAGGTGGCCGCCCGTTGTGATGTCACCAAGGGAAATCTTTCTTTAATAGAGAATGGGAAGAAGGATTTTACCATGACCACGTTTCTGGAAATTGCCAAGGGGCTCGGCCTTCATCCTTCTGAATTAATCGATTCTAGCCTGGAAATTTGACCTATCCATAGCTTTTTTTCTGCTTCTTTAATCCAAAATGTTCATTTGGATATCTTATTTGACAATTGTACGTCAAGAAATCCATGTTGGATTGATAAATATCGAATATCTCCCCTTAGGCGAGAAAACCCGGCCTGTCATATGAACTTTGAGGCCCTTTACTTGTAGTTGATTAACAATTAGTTATAAGATTTTGTCCATAGGCGGCGAGCCTAATACCAGAAATTTGAAATTTATTGTCAGATAAGAATCTGTCGATTAGGTACTCAGGAAATTTGCCCTAAAATATACTAGGTAAAATCAAATGCTTTGTGCAATTTTGTGCCACCTAAATACCTGAAAGTGAGGAATACGACTTCATCATCCCACCGTGGAACGACCTGGCGCTCAGGCTTCCTAATTTTGGTTGCCCTAGGGGTTTTTCTGAGCTTGTCCATGTCTTCCTGCTTCTCAAATAAAGACCTTTCTTATTTCCGGGACTTGCCGGATACGACTTTCCAGGAGGCCATGCTTCCAAAGCCAAAAGAAGCTCATATCATCCGGAAGAATGATATTCTAAGGGTGACGGTTCATACGATGGACATCATCAATGGGAGCTTGATGACCGCGGAAAGAATCGGCAGAGTCGGTCCCGATGAAGACTTCAGTTCCAACGGATTTATGGTGGATGAGCAAGGGAATATAGAACTTCCCTTGATAGGAAAGGTGAGGGCAGAAGGCAAAACCATAGAACAGTTAACCGAAGAAATCAGACGAAAGGAGGAGCTTTATTATAAAGATCCTATTGTCAATGTTCGGCTCATCAACTTTACGGTAACGGTTTTGGGAGAGGTGAGAAGGCCTGGTCAATATATCATTCAGAATGAGAAGGCCAGCATATTGGATGCCCTGACCCTGGCGGGTGACCTGAGTCCCTATGGGATCCGGGATAATATACTGCTCATTCGGAATGAGAATGGAAAGCAGACCTATGCTCGGTTCGATCTTAAATCCAAGGATATCTTTGAGAACCCTCATTTCTACTTGAAGCAGGGGGATTTGATTTATGTTCAGCCTAACAAATCCTTTGCCGCCTCTGCTGACGTTAATAAGAATCGAAATATCTCCATTTTTGTCTCCCTGGTAACTTTGGCTGTCCTTTTGTTTAACGTGACATCCAGAAATATACGGTAAATTCCTCCATTCAAATTCTTCATTGTTTCATGGAACATAAGCCCCTAACTCAGGCCAAAAGCGAATCTAGTTTTGACTTTAAAAAGTTACTAGTCGCCCTGGCAGATATTTGGCCGTGGATCATCGTTTCCGTGTTGATGATGCTTTCCTTGGCTTTTGTTTATCTTAGGTATACAGACCCATTGTATCGGGTTCAGGGGACAATTCAGATATCCGATAATAAATCGCCCGGATCCATTGAAGAAGGGGCCGTTTTGGAACAGCTGGGGATGAAATCGACGACTAATGCCGAATTGGAGATCGAGATGTTGAAGAGCCGCGCTGTCATGGAAGCCGTAGTTAGGGAGATGAAGCTGGTCTACAAGTATTCCATTCAAGGCAGGGTAAAATGGGTGGAAATGTATGATCACCTTCCATTTACTTTTCAGTATATCGGAGGAGATACGGTCAGAAGGAAGGAGACCTATCGAATTCGTTTTCAGGACAGAAATACGTTTTCCATTCGCTTTGACGAATTAGAAGTCACCGGAAGACTGGGGGATACCCTTACTTTGAGTAAGAGGCAGGCGGTGATTATGCCTGGGTTGGGGGAAGTCAGCCCTTCAGATGAATATATGGTTGAGGTGTATCCCTTTGACCAGATGGTCAGCATGATGATGAGCCGATTCTCCGGCCAGATTCCCAATAAAGTACTGACCACTATCAACTTATATATGGTGACTTCCCTTCCCAAGAAGGGGGAGGATGTCTTAAATAAACTTATTGAGGTATATATGCGATTCAGCATCAATGATAAGAATCGTATGGCCAAAAATACCTTGGAGTTTATCGATGAGCGCCTTGCCCTGGTGGAAAGTGAATTAACCCATATCGAAAAGGATATTGAAGGCTTTAAAAGGGAAGAGGGAATCACCGATCTGTCGGCACAATCGGGTCTGCTATTGACAAACTCATCCGAGTTCTACCAGGAGATTTCCAAACAGGAGGCTCAGTTGGATTTGATGGAGGGTTTGGAAAGATACATAGACAATCCGGAAAACAAGATTATCCCATCGACCCTGGCGACCATGGATCCTGGCTTTACGACCAAGATCGAAAGCTATAATTCTTTGCAACTGGAGCGGGAACGGTTACTGCTCGGGACCACGGAAATGAATCCGGCCATAATCAATCTAGATGAGCAATTGGCCACATTAAGACAAAATATCAAGAATAGTATAGCCCAGTTTAAGGCGGACATCCGCACAAACATCGGGAACCTGGAAAACCAGGTGAATCAAGTTACGGGAAAGATAAGTCGGGTGCCGCTTACGGAACGGATTTTCCTGGACAAGGCCAGGCAACAGAACATTAAACAGGAGCTCTTTCTATTTCTGCTCAAGATTCGGGAGGAGACAGCTATTGCGATGGCGGCCAATGTGGCCAGTGCAAGAATTATCGATAGTGCCCGTTCTCAAGAGAAACCCTTTAAGCCTGATGCCAAGATTATCTATATGGGGGCATTGGCCATTGGCTTGTTAATTCCCTTAGGGTTCGCCTACCTTAAACTGCTTTTCAACATTCGGGTGCAGGATAAGATGGATATTCAGGAAAGAACTACGGTCCCAGTTGTGGCACAAGTAGTGAATTCCCCATCAGATGAATTTGTTCAGGTCGTGGAGAATAGCCGAAGTGTGATATCCGAACAGTTTAGAACCTTAAGGACAAATCTGCAGTTCTTACTAGGGGGGCGAAAAGCAGATAGAAATGAACAACTCGGCAAGGTAGTTCTTGTAACATCCTCCATGAGTGGGGAAGGGAAATCGTTTGTTTCCGTGAATTTAGCGTCGACTCTTGCCCTTTCGGAGAAGACTGTGGTATTGCTGGAGATGGACCTGCGTAAACCCCGGCTTTCAAAGGGCTTGAATCGGCCTAATAAAGAAGGATTGTCCAATTATTTTATAGGGAAAGTTGAGCTGGATGAGATTATCACCTCTTCAGGAATTCACGACCGTTTCTTTTTTGTGGCCTCGGGACCGGTTCCTCCTAACCCGGCGGAATTATTGATGACTTCAGACTTAGAGGGATTTTTCAATGAGCTTAGAAGAAAGTTCGATTATGTGGTCGTGGATAGTGCGCCAGTGGGACTAGTAACGGATGCACACTTGATTCAAGATTACTGTGACACCACATTCTATGTGGTTCGTCAGGGGTATACCTATAAGCAACAGGTCTCCGAACTCCAGGAGTTTGCCCGGAGTAATCCAAAGGCTAGTATGGGAATCATATTCAATGATATTAAGAAGAGTATATTGGGTTACTATGGCTATGGTTATAAAGGATATGGTTATGGAAAATATGGATATGGTGCTGACGTCAAGGGAGACTAACCCATTATTCATTAGAATATATTAAGTTTTGTCTAGTGTATTCGCTTTCTTGACTAAGTCAACAAGGGAATGATTGAATGGGATTTGAACATTGTCTAGATCCTGTGTTTGCAGGTGCCGGTGATTTCATCATAGGGATTCCTGGGTTCAGCCTTGTATTCAATCAGAATCGCGCTACGGATGGTATTCCCAAATTAGGCAGTGGAGAACGCCTGGCGATTGAATCGGTGAGAAATGTTTTTTGATTTTGTTCCTAGCTTTATTTACACACCGATTTACTTCCATTTCTTAATGGTAGTAACCTTGTATACGTTTATTCTGCTTCAGCAGGGAAAGTTTAAGGTGGCGGAATATGGCTATGTTGTCTTCTTTCTGATTCTCGCCTATTTGGGAATGAGACCTATAAGCGGAGTCTTCGGTGATATGAGGACCTACGCGAACTACTTCGAGGATTATGTCGCAGGAGCTCCGGTAGACGCGGATAAAGACATATTGTTCCACTGGTTCATGTATGTTTGCAGTCAGTTGATGGATGTGCGCTACTTTTTTCTGGTTTGTGCCATCCTCTATATAACTCCTCTGTACTTCGCAAGCAAGAAATGGTTTAGGGAGTATTGGTTCTACAGCTTTCTTATGCTGGCGGGGTCCTTTTCCTTTTGGGCTTATGGAACCAACGGCATACGAAATGGAATTGCAACGTCTTTGTTCTTACTTGCTTTATCCCGGGATAAGCGAATCAACCAATTTTTATGGATGGGTTTAGCTATAGCCTTTCACAAAACCATGCTCCTGCCTGCTGCGGGTTGGGTGATTAGCTCATACGTAAATAGACCAAGACTATTTTTCTATTTATGGCTGGTTTCCATTCCCCTGTCTTTAGCATTGCCCGGTTTCTGGCAGGGACTTTTTGCCGGTTTTGTAGATGATGGTCGGGCTGCCTACTTTACCGACACCCAGTATGCCGAAGAGTTCAGCGAGGTGGGGTTTCGATGGGATTTTCTATTGTACAGCTGCATGGGAGTGTTTGCGGGATGGTATTACCTTTTTAAGGAAAAGGTTCAAGACGAGACGTATATTCGTCTGTTTAACACTTTTTTGTTTGCCAATGCATTTTGGATTCTAGTTATTCGTGCCGCTTTTTCCAATCGCTTTGCCTATCTGAGTTGGTTTATGATGGCCATTATTATTGCTTATCCATTCTTGAGAATCCGATTTTTGGAGAATCAGGGGGTGAAGTTTAGCCTAATTATGTTGGGCTACTTTTTGTTTACATACATAATGAATATATTTGTATATAGATAGGATTGGGATGAGAAGATATTTTTTCAGTTGGTAACCATTTTCTTAACCTTTTCCTAGAATCTTCTTTATCGTCTTTAATAGGCGAATATACATTAGGGCCAGGGTGATCTGGCCTAAGGACAATAGCCGGAAGTATGGCATCAAAATTGCCCTACCCTTAAACTGAGTGGCAATCTTTCGAAATTCCAATAACGGTATGGTTTTCTTGGCGATTTTGGTCGACTCGGAGTGCCATCCGATTGAGTATAAGAGTTGGCTATAGAATCGTTTAGCCCTTATTAGGATCTGGTTTTTCTCTTCGGAGTCTTTGGCTATATCCAATAAAGCCTTTTGCACCTTTTTGAACTCATCGGCATGTTTTAAGTCAATCTTGACGGTGAGACTTTGATCGTTGAGTCTATTGTAATGGTAACTGGTATGGTACCGGTAGTAAACCGTCGTGCAATATTGCAGATAAGAGAATGCAAACACCAGGTCTTCCTGATATGAAATATTGGGGCTCAGTCTCAGACGTTTGGTTTTGATAATATTATGGGAAAATAACTTTCCCCAGAGCACTCCCATGGTCCCTTCGAAAAGATAGGGTAAAAACTCTTTGACGGTGAACTGCCCCTCCCGGGGTAGTTGCCGTACAGGGGTGCCGGATGGGTTTTGAGGCGAATAATCGATATATTCGGTAATTATCAGGCAGTCGTCTTCCGCTACCTGATTTTTTCCGGCAATCAGTAGGGATACATAATTCGGTTCTATATAATCATCGGCGTCCAGGAAACAGATCTGATCTCCAGTCGCTTTTTCAATGCCAAAATTTCGGGCTGCCGAAGGCCCTGAATTTTCAATCCTCCAGTACTGTAGGCGAGGATGATCGGAATAGGAATCAAGAATATCCGACGTGGAATCCGTGGACCCATCGTCCACCACGATAATTTCCAGGGAGGAATAGTCTTGGTTTACTGCGGAATCCAGGCATCTTCTGAGATAAGTTTCCGCATTATATACTGGAATGATCAAGCTAACCAAAGGGGTTAGGTGCTCTGCCGATCCCTTGTTCTTCATGATGAAGTATATATGAAGCTGCCAAGATACTCTTTTGCGGCATTCCGGTAGGATTCCAGTTGTATGCGGACTGGTTCATAGGTCGGTTTTTCCCCGATTTTGTCCAGATCTTCGCCTGGGTATACCAGGCGATTAGATAATGCGAACATGTTGAGTAAAGATTCAAATCGGCTAAGTCCTCTTTGCGCGTTCCCTACCGTGATAAAATTCTTTTCGAACAGAATGGAAAACACACAACCATGAAATGAGTCCGTTATAATAAAGTCTGCATCGCGGAATGCTTTGAGCCAGTCTTCGATGCTGTCCATAGGGTCAGGACGGTGGGAGAACTCGTGGATATGGGTTCGGAGCTTTCTGCCCACATAGGTCACTGGTAAACCCATTCGTCCGGCTATAGTTTTTATCCATGATTCCGTAGAATTCCTATTATCCAGCATATAGACTAATAGGTTTCCTTTGTATGATTTTTTACTCCTATCTGCCCAACTGCTGTAATGGAGGGAATCCAGAAGTAGAGTGGGGTCGATATGATGATGGGATATCAGCCCTCTTTTCTGAAATATTTCCTGCGCGTGGGATTCTCTAAGGGAGAGTCCATCGAGTTTATTTAAAAGGGAATAAGCCTCTTGCGGGTCGAATTGATCGGTGCCAAAACTTGCCGCATACGAGATTTTTTTTCCCCTGAAAGGAAAATCCAGGTATAAGTCACGGGATATATTGTATGCATAATCCCTCCTCCAAACCTGATCGCTTCCGGTGATGACCAGATCAATATGTCGGCGTTTCAGTTCTCTGAGCATTCGGTTTCGGGTAAAGAGCGGAGGGGATAGACGTATATTCTCCTGTATAAAGCGCTCAAAGCCGGAGTAATACAGCGCTTTGTTTCTATATTTTTTGTGGTGGATCCATTGAAGGACTCTGGCTTTGGCCCTAATGGAAGGGGATAAGTCATACTGCCGGTCCAAATGGATAACATGGGAAGAGAACTCAGAGCGAATGAAAGTCTGTAAGGCATATGCCTGCAATACCCCCCCATAATTATAGTTGTTCAGAGGCAAGGTTAGGATACCGATGTTCTTCATTTAGCGGATTTCCGTTTTACGGCAGGGAAACTGCCTAAGATACGCAAATTAGTTGTCCTCGATGAGAAATAGGGGGGAATGGCGGAATCTCCCCGGGGGATTAGGGTCCAGGCTGGTTTCCACCAGGGCCAGTCTAAGCCCGTCAGGGTCCCGGATGGATAAGGAGGGGTGGCCAAATCGTAGGTCTGATTTACCCGTTCGACGATTCGGGTCATTCCCCGCGGCCGTCCACTGCCGAATACTGCCCATAGGGACCAGAAGGTCCATTTCCGTGGCCATCTCTGTGCCCGCCCGTCCCGGATTCATCTGATTCTAGTGATAGAAGCTCAGCAGGGAGCCGGGGGATCCTCTACCATCTCCGTAATAGAGATGGTAGGTTCCCGGATCGTTGGATTGGACTGTTTTCTTCACCAGCCGCATACCCAGCACCTGGGTATAGAACCGGTAATGGGAATTCAGGTCCATGGCTATGGCCGACACATGATGCAGCCCTGAAACAGGATATGGCATGAGGTTTGGCTTTAGGCCGAAACGGCTACAGGCTGTTCCACCAATTGGAATTCGGCGGAAAGAGTCACCGTATCGCTGACCACAATCTGGCCAGCTTCGGTCATCAGATTCCAGGTCAAACCAAATTCTTTGCGGCTGATTTTTCCGCTAACGGTAAATCCCGCCTTGGACTGCCCATAGCCATCCACCACTTGGCCTCCCCATTCCAGTATAAATTCCACGGGACGGCTTACGCCCCTGATGTTCAGGTCACCCATCACCTTACCTTGTCCATCTTTCAATTCCAATTGCCTGCCTTCAAAGGAGATATAGGGATGGTATTCCATATCAAAGAAATCGGCCGATTGAAGGTGTTGATCTCTTTGTTCATTGCGGGTTTCGATGGAACGGATCCAGGCTTTGAATTCGATGCGGGGAGATTGGGTGAAATCATCCCCCTGGGTTTCCACATTCAGGTCGAATTCCCGGAATTGACCGGTTACCGTGGTAATCATCAGGTGTTTGATCTTGAATTGCACTTCCGAGTGAGTGGGGTCCAGTTTTCATTGCTTTTTCATAGTTTCTGCTTTTTTGGTGAACTACAAAGGTAGACCGGAAAGAAAGCCCCACCATTGACAAAAGTCAAAAAACTGAATTGATCCGGATCAAGATTTTGGCCTGCGAAGGGCGGATCTTCGGAGCCGGCTCAGGGTTTCGGGGGCAATGCCCAGAAAGGAGGCAATCATATGCTGGGGGACCCTTTGCACGCAATCGGGGTACTGGTCCACAAAAGCCAGGTATTTCTGTTCGGCGGTCTGGCTCATGGACCTGAGAACACGCCTTGGGGTGGTAATCAGATGGTTCTGAAGCAAAATGCGAAAATAGCGCTCGAAGGCGGGTAGCTGGGAAAGAAGCATATTCCAGGATTCCATATCGAGAAGCAGAATCTGAGAGTCCTCCAGGGCCTCTATATAGAATGGGGAAGCTTCCTGGGTGAAAAAGCTATATAGGGCTTGCTCATCAACTCGCGGTTCCCCATTCGAGAATCTAGAAGGTCTTAGACCAGAATGGGCTAAAATTGGTTGTCTATTCCCCTATTTTGAATCGGAACCCTGAA
>CAYPQN010000017.1:0-43369 GCA_964412885.1 uncultured Chitinophagaceae bacterium
GAATCTAGAACCTCGAAGTGAACTAAAGAATATGTACTTGCTCGGAGGCTTACCACTGTTTTGAGGGTTGTTCTTCGCGTTACAGGGCGGAACTGGTCAACGGTATATTTGTTGATGAATTGAGAAAATTTGTCCCAACGGCGGGAGGCAATAGGCGTTATTAGTAAAGTCGTATCTGAAGCATTTAAGGACAAAACAAAGGCATTGCAGGACGATAAAAGGCAGGTGCTGCAACAGCTCACTGAGCAGCAAAACCGGCTGACGAAGGCAAGGGAATTACTATTGTCAGGGGATATTGACCCTGCAGATTATAAGACCATGAAAACCGAGTATGAAAAGAAGATAGCAATGCTGGAGGCTAAACTAAGCCAGTTCACCAGTAACAATGATAATATAGACAAGCTCCTATATACTGCCATAGATAACCTTTCCAAGCTGGACGTTCTTTATGAAAAAGGCGGGATAGCGGAGAAACGCGACATTATCGGTTCGATGTATCCCGAAAAAATGACTTTTGACGGGATTGCGCTTCGAACCGCTCGCGTAAACGAAGCCGCTCTTTATATGTTTAACATTATCAACGAATTAGAGGGAAAGAAAAACGGGACAAGTCGTAATAAAAACAACTTGTCCCGTTTAGTGCCCAGAACTGGATTCGAACCAGCACATCCTTTCGGACGCTGCGACCTGAACACAGTGCGTCTACCAATTTCGCCATCTGGGCATGGGATGGCAAAGATAACCCGGATGCGGGAATGCGCAAAATTTTTTTTCGCTTTTTTGGGGATGTAGAGATTCTGTTTTTCGGCGAATATTCCCCATTTAGGCCGTAAGCAGACTGCACCCTCTCAGGGCGGAGTGGTCCATACGGCCTAATACTTCGAATCGATCTCCTTCGATTCGTCCTAAGTCCTCGGTAGCGATAAAGCTGCAGGAATACCGGTTGGCCAGGTCAATGAAATTAAGGGCTCCGCTCCCCTCCCGGTGCACACTTAGGGGATCATGGATTTCCCTGATCAGGGGAATCATCCCGGGACTGGTCCGGTATATTCCATTCTCTTGGGAGTAGGCTTGAGAAAGCAGTTCCGTCATTCCGTATTCCGAATGGATTTGGGGAAGCCGGAACCGGTCTTTGAGATAATCATGGACTTCGGATCGGGTCCATTCTTTTTTTCTGCCTTTCATTCCCCCGGTTTCCATGACGATCACGTGAGAAAGGTCCTGGGGATGGGTCTGGGCGAAATCCAGGAGGGCGAAGGTGACGCCTATGAGCAGGATTTTTTTATCCGAATTCCTCAAGGAATCCAGAATCCTGGCCAGGTGCTCTCCTTGGTGGAGGAAGAACCCGTTCTCTTTTTGCCCGCTTTGGTCCATCAATTGCTGACACATGTACACCAGGGAGGCATTCTTTCTTTCCAGGTAGGAGGGCAGAAGAGCAAGAATTATATAGTCGCGGGGGTTGCCATAGAATGTCTGGAATCCCCGGAGCAGGGACTGGTGATACAATTCCAGGTCGCGAACATAATGTCTGGATCTTTGGGAGTCTGAAGTGCCGCTGCTCTCAAAGTAGAATTCGGGTTCCGGATCCGGGGGACAAAGCACTTTATGACTGCGATAGAAAGAGATCGGTAAAAAGGGGATTTCTTCTATGGTTCGGACCCGGGATGGGGGGCAGCGAAGGGAATCAGCGAATTGCTGATACAGGGGATTATGGGCGTATTGGAACCGGAACATATCCAGGGCTGCCTGCTGAAAATCGGACCCGCTGCCTGGAGGCACCCTGTTGTCTACCCCGTGGAATTGATCGGACACTTTACTAACTTTGGTATGGAATGAAAAAGCAAATTTATCTCATTTTGCTCGGGCTTTGGCTGTTGGGGACAGGAAGTTGCCGCAAGGATTCCCAGACATCGAAGATTCCTCAGATCAGCTGGTTGGGCATGAGCACGGACAGAGTGCGCTCCGGTCAGGTAACCGATACCGTTTTCCTGCACTTTGCTTTGAGGGACGGAGACGGGGACCTGGGACGAAAGAACGAATACGATATTTTCTTGATCGATAGTAGGGATACGACCAGGACGGAACTGGGTTTCGCCATTCCCGCCATACCTGAGGAAATCGTTAATCCCCGCAAGGGGGTGGAGGGGGAATGCCAGCTGGGTATTGATGCTGCCCGTTTTTTGATTCTCCGGGAGGACTTCCCGGATGGGGATAGTCTATACTATGAGTTTTATATCCAGGACAGGGCAGGAAATAAGAGCAATCGCCTGGAAACCCCCACCATATATATCCTGCCATGAAATTTTTCATGATTTTTTGAATTCATGGAGGACAATTTTAGTATTCCAATCCCGGCATTTCGTATGTTTGACGATTAAATTTTGGACGAATGAAGGAGTTGGTAGAGGGTTTTAGCTTACAACTTAAGGAAGCGGTGATGATTGCCCAAGGCATGAAATGGAGCACGGATTCGGGTCCTTTCCGTCAAGTGTTGATTTCCGGTCTGGGGGGTAGTGGCATCAGTGCCTCCATTCTGCAGAATTTTTGCCATACTAGCCTGAAGGTTCCTCTGGTGGTGAACAAAGACTATGATATTCCGGGATTTGCGGGGCCGGATACCTTGGTCATCATCTCCTCGTACAGCGGCAATACCGAGGAAACCATTTCCGTCATGAAGCAGGCCATAAAGAAAAAGGCGAAGGTGGTTTGCATTACCTCCGGGGGGCAGGTGGCCGAAATCGCCAAAAAGAAAGGGCTGGACTGCATTTTATTGCCTGCGGGATTGCCCCCCAGGGCATGCATCGGCTATGGACTGGTTCAGCTGATGGCCCTCATGGATCATTTCGGGCTCTTGGGCTTTGCCTGGGAGAAAGAGATTAAATCCGTAATCAAATTGCTGGAGGATCGGGGGCGGTCGATCCGCAGCCGGGCATTTCATCTTTCCCGCCATCTTTTGGATTCCATACCGGTAATCTATGCATCCTCATCTTACGAAGGGGTGGCTGTGCGGTTCCGTCAGCAGCTCAATGAGAATGCCAAAATACTCTGTTGGCATCATGTGATCCCGGAAATGAACCATAATGAACTGGTGGGTTGGAGGAGAAAGGAAGAAAAACTCTCGGTGCTTTTCCTGAGGACCGAGGAGGAAAGCGATCGGATTCAGCTCAGGATGAAATTTACCAAAAGGGTGGCCGGAAAGTATACCCATCGGATCTTTGAGGTAATTGCCGAAGGGAAATCCTACTGGGAACGAGCATTTTACCTGATCCATTTTGGCGACTGGCTGTCCATCTACCTGGCCGAGGGCAACGGTGTGGATGCCCAGGAAGTGCGGATAATAGATGCTTTGAAGAACGAATTGAATAATGCCTGAAAAAACTTCTGATCGGGGCGCTGGATTTTGCCGCGAATTTGATTAATTTTGTGGTCCTGGCAGGTCTTATACGACCAGCTCCCGCTGAATCCCCCAGGACAGGAATGTAGCAAGGGTAGGTGGTTGTAGCGGTGCGATATGAGTAACTTGCCAGGATTTTTTTTCTCCTCGGTTTTATCTAATTTTCCCCATGAAATTTTTTATTGATACGGCAAATCTGGATCAGATCAAAGAAGCCCATGACCTCGGTATTCTGGACGGGGTGACCACGAATCCCTCTCTGATGGCCAAAGAGGGAATAGCCAAAGAGGCCATCGCAGATCACTATAAAGCCATTTGCGAATTGGTGGACGGCCCGGTCAGCGCGGAAGTTATCCGTACCGACTTCGAGGGAATGATTGAAGAAGGAAAAGCATTGGCCGCCCTCCATCCGAATATTGTCGTGAAAGTGCCCATGATTGCCGACGGGATTAAGGCCATTAAATGGTTTTCCGACCATGAAATTGCCACCAACTGCACTTTGGTTTTTTCCGCAGGGCAGGCTATTCTGGCGGCCAAGGCGGGGGCGACTTATGTGTCTCCTTTCATCGGTCGTATAGATGACAGCAATTGGGATGGGATCCATCTTATCCGCCAGATTGTGGAGATCTACAATACCCAGGGCTTTATGACCGAAGTGCTGGCGGCTTCCATACGCAATCCCCTCCACATTGTCCGTTGTGCGGAAGCCGGGGCCGATGTCTGCACTTGCCCCCTTTCCTCTATTATGGGCCTTTTGCGGCATCCCCTGACGGATATCGGACTTGCCCAGTTCCTCAAAGACGCCGGAGCTTCCCAATAGCGGGAAACGGTTACGGATCATAAGTCGGCGATTTTTCCTGCTGTCCCTTTTCCCAGAATGGGACTCTCGGACGGCGGAGCCTTTGTTCCAATCAGACAAGGATAATTTCCCCCGGGAATCGGGGAAATCGGCCCCAGGGTCCCGGGTTTTCCTTCGCCTAGAAAATACGATCGGGAAGGCCTGGCCTTCCCGATACGATTAACCCCTTATGGAATGATTTGTTCCTATTCCCCAGGGGAGAATCCCGGGGCTTTTCCCTCTCTTTATTGTCTTGGGGAACTAGGAGGTGGCGGCTGAAACCTTTTGCAGGGCCTCGGCCATGGTCTTCCCGATATGGGCCGGGCTTTCCACCACGTGAATTCCGCAGGCTCTCATGATCTTCATTTTGGCTTCTGCCGTGTCCTCTGCGCCTCCCACAATGGCGCCGGCATGACCCATGCGGCGGCCTGCGGGTGCCGTTTGGCCGGCGATGAAGCCCACCACGGGTTTTTTCATATGGTGTTTTAGCCATTCGGCGGCTTCGGCTTCCATGTTTCCTCCGATTTCTCCGATCATGATGATTCCTTCCGTTTCGGGATCATTCATCAGCAGCTCCACGGCTTCTTTGGTGGTGGTGCCGATGATCGGGTCTCCTCCGATCCCAATGGCCGTGGATATGCCCAGTCCTGCTTTAACCGCCTGATCCGCAGCTTCATAGGTCAGGGTTCCAGATTTGGAAACGATGCCGATTTTACCAGGCTTAAATACGAACCCCGGCATAATGCCGACTTTGGATTCTCCCGCGGTGATCACTCCCGGGCAGTTGGGCCCGATCAGCCGGCAATCCTTGTCCGCTATAAAGGACTTCACCTTTACCATGTCCTGAACAGGTATGCCTTCCGTAATGCAAATAATCACTTTGATTCCGGAATCTGCCGCCTCCATAATGGAGTCCGCCGCAAAGGCGGGGGGTACGAAAATGATGGATACTTCCGCCTGAGTCTGATCCACTGCTTCCCGGACGGTATTGAACACGGGAAGGCCCAGATGCACTTCACCTCCTTTTCTGGGGGTCACTCCGCCCACGATCTTCGTGCCATACTCCAACATTTGCTTTGCATGAAATGTGCCTTCTGTCCCGGTGAAACCTTGGACAATAACCTTGGAGTCTTTATGAATTAATACAGCCATGATGGAATATGATTGGAAATTTGATTTGGCGCAAAATTACAGTAATTGTAGCCAAAATCAAATCCCCTGCCCGGGAATCTCCCCGCCTTTCCCCGGGGTAAGAGTCCGCAAAAGGGGAATGATGGGGAAAATTATCGCATTCCGGAGTCGTACTTCATGCTCAGCTCTTTGGCTCTGGTCATAAAATCCGAGGCAAAAATGAATTGATTTAGATTTTCGTCCTGGCTATGGATGATTTCCCGGCTAGAGCCTTCCCATTTCTTTTTCCCCTGGTACATATAGATGATGTGATCCCCGCTTTCCATCACCGTGTTCATGTCGTGCGTGTTGATAATGGTCGTCATCTTGTATTCCAGAGTCAGTTCCTTGATCAGCCTGTCTATGACCAGGGATGTCTGTGGATCCAGTCCCGAATTCGGTTCATCGCAAAAAAGATATCTGGGATTGAGCACCAGGGCCCTGGCCAGTGCCACTCTTTTTTTCATCCCGCCGCTGATCTCCGAGGGAAATTTCTTGTTCACTCCTTCCAGATTCACCCTTTCGAGGACGGCATTGACTCGGTTCAGCTTCTGCTTACGGGTGGATTTGGTGAACATATCCAAAGGAAATCGGATATTATTCTCCACATTCATGCTGTCGAAAAGGGCGGAGCCCTGAAATAACATGCCGATCTGGGTCCGGATTTCCTTGAGGCCTTTTTTGTCTATGCGCAGCACATCGGTGCCGTCAAACAGGACCTGGCCATGGTCCGGTTGCATAAGACCTACCATGCATTTCATCAGCACGGTCTTGCCGCTTCCGCTGGCCCCGATGATCAGGTTTACTTTCCCGGTTTCCATGATGGCCGAGACATTGTCGATCACTTTCTTGGGTCCGAAGCTCTTGTGAATCTCCTTTATTTCAATCATAGATATGGGAGTTTTGCCAAAAATGAGGCCAAAATTCGCGGGCGGCAGAGGGCTAGGTCTGAAACACTCCGAGTTTGAACTCTTCTATATGGGGGTTGTGGTCTGCGGCTTCTATGCCCAAGGCAATCCGCTGCCGGGTGTCCAGGGGATTGATGATCTCGTCCACCCAAAGCCGTGCGGCCGCATAGTACGGAGTGGTCTGCCGGGCATAGCGATCCTGAATCTCCTCCAGAAGGGCTTTTTCCTTTTCGGGATCTATGTCCTCTCCTCTGGATTTGAGGCTGGCCACCTGTATCTGCAACAGGGTCTTGGCGGCCTGTTCTCCGCCCATTACGGCAATTTTCGCATTCGGCCAGGCATAAATGAACCGGGGGTCATAGGCTTTACCGCACATGGCATAGTTCCCGGCACCATAGGAATTACCCACAATTATGGTGATTTTGGGCACCACGGAGTTGGCCACGGCATTCACGAGTTTGGCCCCGTCCTTGATAATGCCCGAATGCTCCGACTTGGTTCCCACCATGAATCCGGTGACATCCTGAAGAAAGACCAGGGGGATTTTTTTCTGATTGCAGTTTTGGATGAATCGGGCGGCCTTGTCCGCGCTGTCATTGTAAATGACGCCGCCGACCTGCATTTCTCCCTTGCCGGTTTTGGTAATCTTCCGCTGATTGGCCACAATTCCCACGGCCCAGCCTTCGATGCGGGCATAACCACATACAATCGTTTTGCCATAATCCTTTTTAAAGGGATCAAAGCTCTCTTCGTCCACTATCCTTTCGATAATGTCCATTATATCATAGGGGCGGGCATTGTTCATGTCTACAATACCCAGCAATTCCTGAGGATTTTTGGCAGGAGGACGGGCGGGCTGCCGATGGAATCCTGCCCGGGGCTTTGCTCCGATTTTGTCGATGATTCGTTTGACCTGGTCCAGGCATTCTTTCTCGGTGGCAAAGCGGTAATCGGCAATGCCGCTGATTTCCGTATGTGTTTTGGCCCCACCTAGGGTCTGGAGATCGGCATTTTCCCCAATGGCGGCTTTGACCAGATAAGGGCCGGCCAGAAATATGGATCCGTTTTCTTCCACCATCAAGGTCTCGTCGCTCATTATGGGCAGGTAGGCTCCCCCGGCCACGCAAGGGCCCATGACGGCGGCAATTTGCGTGATTCCCATGGCGCTCATCCGCGCGTTGTTGCGGAATATGCGTCCGAAATGCTCCTTATCGGGGAATATCTCGTCTTGCATGGGGAGGAAAACGCCGGCGCTGTCGACTATATATATGACGGGAAGGTGGTTTTCCATCGCGATCTCCTGGAGGCGGAGATTTTTCTTTCCGCTAATCGGAAACCAGGCACCAGCCTTCACGGTCTGGTCATTGGCAATGATCATGCATGTTCGGCCATTCACCTTCCCAATCCCGCCCACGGTACCCCCGCTGGGGCATCCGCCATATTCTTCGTACATTTCCCATCCGGCAAAGGAGCCCATCTCCATAAAAGAACTGTTCTCATCCAGCAGATACTGAATTCTCTCCCTGGCCGTCATCTTGTTTTTTTGCCTTGACTTTTCAATGGCTTTGGCCCCACCGCCCTGGGCCAATTGGCCATGCCTTTGGTTCAGTAGGCTTATGGCCCGGCTCATTTCGTCTTCGCGGCGGTTGAATTCGATTTCTTCTTTGGTCATGGATTAGGAATTTTGATTGGGGTTTGGGAGGCGCTGGGATGATCAGAACCGGAACTGAAACCTCAGGGTCGTGAGGTTGTCGTCCAAGTCCTTTTCATATCCGGGAATGCGGCTTTCTTCATTTTTTACTATATCGTAGAACAGGAAGGCCTTGGCATGGGGGTTGATATGCACCAGAAATCCGGCCGTCCAGGTTTGGTATTTGATGTCGGCAGCCGTAAATCCATTCTGGCTGTCTACCTCCAGGGCTTTGACCCGGGTATTGGGATCATACCAGTCGTACTTGGCTACAAACTGCAGTCTCGGAGTCCCGAGATGCTGCAGAAAATAGAAATAGCCTCCGTCGAAATCCCGGGTATAGAGCGGGGGAGGGAAGCCCGGATTCTGCGAGGACGGATAGGTGCCTGGGGTCTCCGAGGTTTCCGCTGTGGCCGTTTGCCTGCCTTTCATGTACTCGGCACGCAACTCGGTATGCCCCTTGCGGTTAGGAATCTTAAGCTGAATATCGGCCCCTGAGTATTGCCTGGGCCTCAAGGATTGGAGGTGATCGGGGGAAATATCGGCCTGCATAAGGGATCGATCTCCCACTCGGGCCCATTCGACGATTTGATCGGATTGGCTGACGATACCTCCCCAATAGGTGGAAACCGAAGCCGAAACGGTCCAGTCCCAACGGGGAATGGTCTGAGGCTGAAGACTGAGCCTTCCGATCCAATCCTTTTTCTGGTCGTATTCGTGAGGTCCTGCCAGGCCCTGCCCGTTGAATACCCCCAGATCAATCTTCAGCCAGTTCAATCGACTGTTCTCCTTTCGGGGCTCCAAGCTGAGCATAACTCCCATATCCCTTTCCGTTTTCATTAAAATCTGAGACATTCTCCCTCTTTCCGGAGTTTCCCGATCCGAAGAGGAGTAATTAACTTCAAATCCCATGGGCCGGGCAAACATGCCGGCGGTGACGGAGAAGAGTTCCCATTTGTTTTCATAGAATCTGCCCCAGAAGTCTCGGATATTCACCCCTCTTTCGGTGCCATCAAACTGAAATGCAAAGAAACTGGTGGGTTTGTTGTTTTCATTGAAATGGAGATAGTCCACCCGGATTCGGCCCCGACGAAGCATGAATCGCTGATCGGTATGGGGGGCGAAATCCCCCCCGCCATAGGTTTCGGCTCCTTGGGAACCGATCCACTGAAACTGAGGCTGCATGTATCCGCCGAACTTCAGACGGTCTTGTTCTCTGTATAAAGGATAAAGTCCTTTGCCTATTTCCCGGCTGGTATCCATGACATCCGTCAGGAACCTTTGTGCCCTGGCCGTATGGGGAAAACAGATCAGCATGAGGAGGAATCCCCAACCGCAGAAGAAGAATGGTCTCATGTGCCGGATTTGGCCGCAATTTAGCAAATGCGGGGCATAACCTCTACCTCAGGGGATATAGGGAGGCATTCGTGCGGTTCCTATTCGATTTCGTGCTTTCCTCTCTCCTCTAAGGCCGAAAGGCCATAGGGCAATCCACCGGGATGGGGAGGAGGACACCTAAAGGGATTTCCTTCACTCCCATAACCCTTGGCCTTAAAAAGGATTCGCTAAATTTGAAGATTAATCCTTTTGGAGAATTCGGTCCAGAAGGCATTGCCAAAAAACAAACCATGAAAACCTGGATTTCCTCCCTGCTCACTTTGATGCTTGGCATAGGTCTTTGGGGATCGGAGGCCCGGGCCAACCGGGTATTCATCCCCATGGATGCCAGCAGCCAGTCCGATCATCTCAAAGCCTACGGCATCGCTTTTGAAGCTTTGGGTCAAGGGTTGACTGTGGATTGGATGCTCAATTACCGGGGCGGATCCTTTTGTTTTCCCGCCTCGGAGGCTATGATTAATCTATGTCGTATCCGGGGCGTGGACTATGAACTCATTGCGGAGTCCAGATACGGTGCCCTATTGCTGGAGATTGCCAATCCGGATTACAACGGGGACGTAATCAAACTGGAAAAGCAGCCCAAAATTGCCGTATATACCCCGGACGGTAAGCTCCCCTGGGATGATGCCGTCACCCTGGTGCTTACCTACGCCCATATTCCTTTCGATAAGGTCTATGATGATGAAGTGCTGGCCGACGAACTACCCCAATATGATTGGTTGCATCTGCATCACGAAGATTTTACGGGCCAGTACGGGAAGTTCTGGGCAGGATATCGCAATATGAGTTGGTACCAGGAAGAAGTCCGGGCCAATGAGGCTATGGCCGCCAAACATGGATTCACCAAGGTATCCAAACTGAAATTGGCCGTGGCCAAGAAGATCAAAGCCTTTGTGGAGTCCGGAGGGTTCCTGTTTGCCATGTGTTCGGCCACGGATACTTATGATATTGCTTTGGCTGCGGAGCAAACCGATATCTGTGAGCTTCCATTCGATGGCGATCCCATGGCTCCGGATGCGCAGCAGGCCCTGGATTTTCATGCCTGCTTTGCCTTTGAGAATTTCCAGATCACCCTGAACCCTTATGAATATGAGTTCTCCAATATCGACAACACCCCATACCGGCAGGTAAAAAAGGAAGTGGATTATTTCAGCCTTTTTACTTTCTCGGCCAAGTTCGATCCCGTGCCGACAATGCTTTGCCAGAATCATACCACCACCATTAAAGGATTTATGGGACAGACCACGGCATTCCGCAAAGAAGTCATGAAAAGCAATGTCTTGGTCCTCGGCGAGTATAAACCGGCTAATGAAGCCCGGTACATTCATGGAGAATGGGGAAAGGGAACATGGACTTTTTATGGGGGCCACGATCCGGAAGATTATCAGCACGCCGTGGGCGATCCCCCCACCGAACTGAGCAACCACCCGAATTCCCCCGGATACCGGTTGATTCTCAATAATGTGCTTTTTCCCGCAGCGGAGAAAAAGCCCCGAAAAACCTAGGCCGGAACCGGGGCCGGATCCGTTCCCAGGATGGGGAGAATTCCGGAATATCCCCCCGGAATCCGGACGGAAACATTCCCGTTCTGGAGGACAGAAGAACGCGCCCCACGCCCCTTCTTTGGGGAGTGGAGCGCGCCAAAAGGGCTAATCCAACCGAAGCCGGACTCCGATATAGGCATTTCTTCCCATGATCGGCCCCCAGATCATGGACGCATCAAATCCGGGCTCAAAAGGGGATTCCGCGTGGAGAATGGGCTCAGACATCCGGTAATCGGTAAGGTTCTCCAGTCCAATATAGATTTCATAGCGATTCCTCCAGACTTTGGTGAGCTGCGCATTCATGGTCAGATAGGCCGGGGAATACGACTCCGATTTTTCCGGTATGCCACCTCCCCCGAGCCTGGGGAGGCGGGCCGGGCCCCAAAGTTGCACCGTATAGTCAAATTTCCATTGGTTCCCGGTCTCATATCCAAGATTGGAAAACAGCCGGTGCGGGGAGATAAGGGGACGGGATTTCCTTCCATCCAAATACTGGGTGCGAACATCATACCAGCGGTAAGCCAGACGGAAGTCCAGTTTCCGGACGATCTCATAGTCCAGCTGTACCTGGAAACTATGTGCTTCGGAGCGGCCATCGAGATTATAGAATCGGATCCGGGAGGGATCTTCTATATCGACGACCACCTGATCCTGGAAATGGGTATAATAGTAGTCCATGCCCAGGGATCCGTCCCGGTAATTGATCCGGAATTTATGGGTGAGGTTCAGACCCATATTCCAGGAGATTTCCGGATCCAGTCCATAGGGCATTTCGGAGCTTCGCTGGATTTCCAAGGAGCGATCCGAAGCCAGAAAGCCCAGGTTTTCCGCAAAAATGCGGGCTGTTCTCTGGGCACGCCCAATTGAAGCCCTGCCCACGGTATGATCACTGAACCCATATCGCAGGTGAAGACGCGGACTGATAAATCCCCCATAGATCTGATGGTGATCAGCTCTTAACCCGGCCACTAGGTTCAATTCGCTGAGCGGGGACCAGGAATATTCGGCAAAAATTCCGGGAACGATTTCCCGGTGGGTATAGTCCTTGCCCAGGAACTTCTCTTCATAGCGATCCCATTGCCCGCTCAACCCGGCCTTGGCCGTGTGGCGGCCTTGGGAGGTGCTGGTCTGGAATATGTAGTTGGCATATAAAGATTGTTGCCTGGCCTCATGGTTACGGCGGCCATATTTGGCCCACTGATCATGGTCCGTGTAGGAAAGCTGCAGACCCATGCTGGTGTTCGGATGCGCCATGAAGGTTTTTCCTATTTTCATCCAGGCTTCTTTCCTCCATAGTTCCATATCATATCCCCAAATGGGACGCAGCGCCGTGCTTTCCCTGCGCTGATGGTCCATCTGCCCTCCGGTGTTCTCCAGGTAAGTGAGCTTGGCACCCCATTGCCATTCCCAACCCTTATCCAAAAACCAGAACCATCGGTTTCCGATAATGAACTGTTCATCCAGGGGTTGGTCCATGAACCCGTCTTGATTTTCGTCCATCCTCAACCACTGGGAGCGGCCATGCAGAAACAGGTTGGAAGACAGGTAAGGGTTGAACTCCTTTCTGGCCACGAGATTTCCTTCGCTTCGACCCTGTATGCTCTGATACAGATTGATCAGGTAATGGGGCTCTTCGGCTTCAAAGGGTTTTCTCCATTCCACATTCAGCTGGCCGGCCACACTTTCATAGCCGTTGACCACGGATCCGGTGCCTTTGCTCAGCTGCATGTTTTCTATCCAGGTACCCGGAGTAAAACTCAGCCCGGTGATGGAGGCCAATCCCCGGGTATCGGGGATGTTTTCCCGGGTAATGAATGTATAGGGACCGGCCAAGCCCAGCATCTGAATTTGCTTGTATCCGGTGACGGCGTCGGTGATGGACACGTCCACGGAAGGGGTGGTCTCGAAGCTCTCGCTGAGGTTGCAACAGGCCGCCTTAAGCAGTTCCCTTTCGGAAATTTGCTCGGTTTTCCGTACGCTGAGCATACTGATTTCCGTCGATTTTCGCCGGTGGGCAATCTCCACTTCGTCGAGCAGGTGGTTGGGGCGGAGGATGATTGGGTTCAAATCCGCTTCCCGATCCAGGGTATCGCTCTGAAATCCTCCATATTCCACCACCAGGGCTTGGGTCCCGGAGTCGATGCCGATCCGGAATTCTCCTTGAGGATCGGTCCAGGCCAGAGCATAGCCGGGAATGGTGGAAATCCGGACTCCGACCAGAGGTTCAAGTTTTCCGTTTTCCTCCGTCATCACCCGGCCTCGGAGGGAGTCCGGGGCGGGCTGGGCCCAAAGCCCGAAGGGGAGCCCTGCGGTTAGCAAGAGCCCCATCCATTTATAGAATTGCATTGGAGAATGATTTTTAATGAACTTCTATGGATTTGTACTGACAGCATGCGGGAAGCGCCTCATAAGCCTGAGGGTCTGCCGGACGGTTTCCGCTCTGATGTCCCGAACGGATTATCCTGTCCTCAATTTCCTTCAGGCTGGTGCGGTCCGGCCGGTATACCAGGATAAGCTTACCGCTTTCCTTGTCCCAGTCCGCCCGCCTCACTCCTTTTCCATAGGCTGCCGATTCGATTCGCTGCTTGCACATATTGCAGGCGCCCGCCACCTGAATAGTGTCGGTGACGGGTTTATTCCCCTGCGCCATGGCCGGGAAGCTCATGGCCAGGGCCATGATCATCGTTATGGTTTTCATTTTTCCTGTATTTTATGGTGAAAATGGTGCGCTGATGCTCATAAGTATTCCGGAGCATCGGAATCAGCCATAAAACAGGAATTGATGGTATAGGGCATATAAAGCCGGATGGCCGCAGCCAGGATCCGGATCCGGGGGATAGGAGATGGCCCTTATCCGGGCAATTGGGGGGGAAGACAAGACCATCCAAAGGGCATACCCTTCAGGTTTATCCGTAGGGGCTTTCTGGATTTTATCCCCCTTCTCCCCGGCTTCCCAGCTATGGGTATATACGGTGTTGATCAGTCCGGCTTCGATCGATTCATTGGAACAGCAGGGATCGGGATTATAGGGTTCCTCCTCGCATTCCCCGTCTTCACAGCCCCCAGGCTGGGAAGCATAGAGGCTCCAGGAAGCGAGTTCCGACCCGCAATAATGCAGCTGTACCTGTAAGCCGGAGGCGGCAAATAGGTAAAGACATAAAAAGGGTAGGATCAGGAGCCGAAGCATAAGCAAATATACCCATTTGCTGCCCTGAATTCCTTAAATTCGTCCTAATTTTGGGTTTCGTCTGCACAAAGATCCAGACCATGAAGAATCCATTTGAGACAGGGGAAAAGAAGCGACACAGCCATATCGTGGGCGAGGCGGACCTGGCCCGTTTTGAACAGGGGTTGGTGCACCAGGTCTTTTCTACCTTTGCCCTGGCCCGGGAAGCGGAATGGTCGGGGCGGTTGTTCGTCCTGGAAATGAAGGACGAAGACGAGGAAGGGATTGGTACTTCGGTCACCGTGGAACATCTTTCCCCGGCCCTGTTGGGACAGAAAGTGGAATTCGAATCGGAATTAGTCTCCGTTCAGGGCAACGAAGTGCGGACAAGCTATGTGGCCCGGGTAGGGGACCGGGAAGTGGCCCGAGGGACCCAGGGGCAGAAAATTCTGAAAAAAAGCCGTCTGGCCGCACTGTTCGGGGCTATGGAATCGGCGCCCAAGGGATAAGGGCCATGGGGGAACAATTAGTTCCGCGATTTCCGATTTTTTCTTATGACTTCGGCCAGCCGCTGAGCCCAGAGGGCATATTCTTTTCCATTAGGATGCAGACCGTCTTCCACCAGGTATTCGGGAAGGTGTCCATGGGCACGGGTACTGTCGGTGATATCCAGAAAATGGGTGCCGGCTTTTTGGGCCAGTTCCTTTTTTTTCGCATTGAATTGATCAATCTGCCGGGCAATGGTATCCCGGTTCTTTCCTTCCGCAAAGGGAGTGGTCCCCCAGTCGGGAATGGATAAGAGGTATACTCTTTCGGGATGCCCGTCCGCATAGGAAATGGCCGTGTCGATCAGGGCGGATAACTCTTCGGCATAGTTTTCCAGGGACCTTCCCCGGTATTGGTTGTTGACTCCGATCAGCAGGGTGACCAGGGAGAATGGACCGCTTACCTGTCTTTCCCTTATGGAGGCCGCCAGTTCATCGGTTGTCCATCCGGTTTGGGCAATAACCACGGGGTCGGCCATGTCCAATCCCTGGAGGCCAAGCAATCGGCGCAGTTGAAAAGGAAAGCTCTGTTCTTGGGGTACTTGCTCTCCTAAGGTATAGGAATCACCCAGGGCGATATAGGTCATGGTGTCGCTCATAAAGGAAAAAGGCTAATGGGTGATGGACGAATTATGATTCCAGGCTAAGGGTTTTGATATTGGTGAACTCCCGGACCCCATAAGCACTGAGTTCCCTGCCGTATCCGCTTCTTTTCACACCTCCGAAGGGAAGTCTGGGGTCGGAATGCACCACGGCATTGATAAAACAGGCGCCGGATTCGATTTCTTCCCGGGCTATTTTTTCTGCCCGGACCAAGTCTCGGCTGAACAGACCTGCCCCCAGGCCATAGGAGGAACGGTTGGCCAGGACTATGGCTTCCTCCTGGCTGCGGGCCGGGATAATGGCGGCCACGGGTCCGAATACTTCTTCGTCAAAGGCGGCCATACCTGGCAAGACCCCGGAGATTATTGTCGCAGGATAATAATATCCGGTTCCTTGAGGCAGCTGTCCTCCGCAGATTAGCCGGGCGCCAGCCTCCAGGCTTCGATCTACCTGATCGGCCACCTGGTCCCGGATGTCCAACCGGGCCAGAGGCCCGAGTCCATGGGCGGTATCCATGGGGTCGCCCATGGAAATCTTTTTCATTTCTGCGGACATGCGCTCTTCCACTTCCGCCAACAGGGATTCATGGACAATAAATCGTTTGGCCGCCACACAGCTTTGCCCATTGTTGATCATCCGGCTTTCTACACAAAGGGGAATGGCCAGATCCAGGTCGGCATCTTCGAGCAGGATATAGGGATCACTGCCCCCAAGTTCCAGCACCTGCTTTTTGATCTCCGAGGCGGCTATGGCCGCCACCCGGGCGCCGGCCTCGGTGCTGCCGGTAAAGCTTATGGCCTGAATTTCCGGACGACGGATCAGGGTTTCCACCCGGGAGGAAGGAAGCAGCAGTACCTCCAACAGACCTTGGGGAGCTCCGGCCTTTTTCAGGATATCGGCTATGGCCAGGGCCGAGCCGCTGACATTGGAGGCGTGTTTGAGCACCAAGGTATTGCCGGAAATCAATATGGCGCCCAGGGCACGGAATACCTGCCAATAGGGAAAGTTCCAGGGCATGATGGCCAATACCGTACCCAGGGGACGGAAATGTACCTGGCCCTGCCGGCCATCCTCAAGTTCTATGGTTTCCGGTTCCAGGATTTTTTCGCCCTGTTCGGCATAATGGCGAAGGGTCCGGGCGCATTTCTGAACTTCGGCCAGGCTTTGGTTCAGGGGCTTGCCCATTTCCAGGGTGGCCATACGGGCCAATTCCTCCTTATCCCGTTCCAATTGATCGGCCACGGCAAGGAGAATGGCCGACCTTTCGGTCACCGGGGTTTTCCTCCAGGTATGGAACTGCTGGCGGGAGCGTTCAAGGGCCTGGTCCACCTCCCGGGGGGAGGATTCCCTGTATTCTGCCAGCAGGGCCTCGGTATGAGGGTTGATGGATTCGAGCATGGGCGATGTTTTATCAGGAGGCGGAAGGGAAATTATCCCGCTTCCCTGGAAAGGTTTCTTATTTTTGCTGCCGCCCCCTCTGAAGGCTGGCAGCCTGGAGTACAAAGCAAAATTAACGCAAAAAAAAGCATTTAACGATTCCCCCATGACCCCAAAACCCACCCCCATACGTTTCGGGACCGATGGCTGGAGGGCCATTATCGCCGATGATTTCACCATCGAAAACCTCTCAAGGGTTTCTTTTGCCCTGGCCAGATGGCTTAAGGCCCAAAAGGAGAACCCCAAAGTGGTGATTGGCCACGATTGCCGGTTCGGCGGAAAGCGCTTTGCCGAAAAGGTGGCTCTGGTTCTCTGCGACCAGGGCATCTCGGTGCTTTTGGCCAAAGGATTTGTATCCACCCCCATGGTATCTCTGGGAGTGGTGCAATACCAGGCCGATCAGGGAGTGGTGATTACCGCTTCCCATAATCCCCCTTCCTACAATGGATTCAAGCTCAAAGGAGCCCATGGGGGGCCCTCCTCGCCGGAACATATTGCCGAAGTGGAGGCCCTGATCCCGGATCAGGCTCCGGAAATCGGCGGGTCGCTGTCGGCCTGGGAAGAGCAAGGGAGGCTGGAATATGTGGATCTGGAGGAAAACTATATTCAGTATCTCGAAGACCATTTTGACCTAGAGGTTCTGAGGTCCTCCCCTTTCAAGCTGGCCTATGATGCCATGTTCGGGGCCGGCCAAAGGGTGATGAGGCGACTATTCCCCGATGCCGTGTTCCTGAATGCCGAAGAAAACCCCGGGTTCCGGGATCAGGCTCCCGAACCTTTGGAGAAAAATCTTCGCGAACTGGGCGAGACCCTGGCCCGAAATCCGGAACTGGGTCTGGGACTGGCCACCGACGGAGATGCGGATCGCATCGGCCTATTTGACGAGAAAGGCCGATTTGTGGATGCCCACCACATCATTCTCTTGCTGATTCATTACCTGCATCACTATAAAAAGAAATCAGGGAAGGTGGCCGTGGCCTTTTCGGCTACCGACAGGGTCAGGAGAATGGCAGAGGCCTATGGGCTGCCTTTTGAAGTCACTCCCATAGGCTTTAAGTACATCAGCGAGATCATGGTCAGAGAGGATGTGCTGGTGGGAGGAGAAGAGAGCGGGGGCATTGCGGTCAAGGGGCATATTCCCGAAAGAGATGGGATATACGACGGACTGCTGATCTATTCGTTTATGCAGGAAACCCAAAAATCCCTTTCCGAACTCTGTGAGGAAGTCTATGAGCTGGTGGGCCGGTTTGTCTTTGAGCGCAACGACCTTCATCTCGACAATGCGCTCAAGGAGCAGATTATGGCCAATGCCCACAATCAGGTTTACCTTCGGTTCGGGAAATTCGGATTTGGCCGAACCGAGACCACCGACGGGGTGAAATATCTGCTGGACAACGGAGGATGGGTGCTGCTGCGGGCATCCGGAACGGAGCCTCTGCTCAGGATCTATGCCGAAGGCTCGTCGGCAGAGGAAACCCGGGAGATTCTGGCGGCGGTCCGGGAAACTATTCTCCCCCGGTAAGCTTTGCCCCCGGTAGGTTTTCTTTCCGATCTCTGCCGTCTTTTTCTTAATTTTGCGGAATTTCTTTTTATTATGGCATCGACATCCTCTCCTGAACAGAAAGCCTGGCTTTATTTAGCTGACGGCACATTGTATGAAGGTAAGTCCTGCGGAGTGGCAGGGACCACGGGAGGGGAGATCTGCTTCAATACCGGAATGACTGGATACCAGGAAGTGTTTACCGATCCTTCCTATACCGGTCAGATCCTGATTATGAACTCCCCTTATGTGGGGAACTATGGAGTCAAGGACTGCGAAACCGAAAGCGGTTCGGTGAAAATCCAGGGCTTGGTCTGCAAGAATTATTCTGACCGCTATTCCCGGATGACGGCCCAGGCCAGCCTGCATGATTATCTCCTGGCCCATGGGCTGGTAGGGATCAGCGATGTGGACACCCGGGCTCTGGTCCGACATATACGCAGCAAAGGGGCCATGAATGCGGTGATTTCCACGGAGTATTCCACCTCAGAAGCCTTGAAGGAAATCGCCGACCGCCTTCCTTCCATGGGGGGGCAGGAACTGAGCTCCCGCATATCCACGGACTCCGCCTATAGCTTCGGGGATTCCGCATCCCCCTGGCGTATAGCGGTGCTGGATTTCGGGGTAAAGCGGCATATACTTCAGAGCCTGGCCGACCGCGGGGCATACCTCAAAGTTTTTCCCGCCAGGACGGAATGGGAGGAAGTCCGCCTTTTTGCCCCCCATGGAGTATTTTTCTCCAATGGCCCGGGCGATCCGGCAGCCATGGATTATGCTCTGAATACGATTCAGGCCGTATTGGCCGAAGGGATACCTTTGTTTGGCATATGCCTGGGGCATCAGCTGCTGGCCCGCTCTCAGGGGGTGGATACCTTCAAGATGCACCATGGACACCGTGGATTGAACCATCCGGTGAAAAATCTCCGTACCGGAAAATCCGAAATCACCACTCAGAATCATGGGTTCGGAATAGACCGGAAACAGACAGAGGATCATGCGGAATTAGAGATCACCCATATCAATCTCAATGACGGATCCATAGAAGGGATCCGATTGAAGAACCATCCGGCTTTCTCCGTCCAGTATCATCCCGAAAGCACTCCTGGACCCCATGATGCCCGTTACCTTTTTGACGAATTCCTGGATTTAGTCCGAAGCCATCAGCCGGCCTGATTTCTGCCGGACACCGGATTTTGAATTCCCCGGGGAGGATGGGAAAATCCATCAGTTAGTTCCTATATTGTGATGAATTAAAACCAGGACTTTTTTATAGCCATGGCGAGAGAAAGAATTTTAGTCATTGGAGCCGGAGGACAGATCGGAGTGGAATTATGCGCAGCATTGCGGGAAGCCTATGGTGCCGATCAGGTCATTGCTACGGATATCCGGGACGAACACCCACTGTTGAAGGGAAGAGGACCCTACCAGAAGCTCAATGCTCTGGACGGGGATGCGGTGGTCACCCTGATCAGAAAAGAATCCATTACTCAGGTATATCTGCTGGCGGCCATGCTTTCGGCCACCGGGGAAAAAGACCCGGCCAAGGCCTGGGAGGTGAATATGAATTCCCTGATCCAGATCCTGGATATAGGCGTTCAGGAAAAACTCGGCCGGGTATACTGGCCCAGTTCCATTGCCGTATTCGGGAAATCCACTCCCCGGGATCAGACTCCTCAGCAGACCGTGGTGGAACCGGGAACGGTTTACGGAATCAGCAAGTATGCCGGGGAGCTCTGGTGCCAGTATTATCACCAGCGCTGGGGACTGGATGTACGCAGCCTCCGCTATCCCGGCCTGATATCCTGGAAGTCGGCTCCCGGAGGGGGGACCACGGATTATGCCGTGGAAATATTCGACAAAGCCCTGCACCAGGGGCACTATCAGTGCTTCCTTTCCCAGGACGCCCGACTGCCCATGATGTACATGGATGATGCCATCCGGGGCACCCTGGAGTTCATGGAAGCACCCGCCTCCAGGCTCAGCACCCGCATGGCCTATAATTTTTCCGCTCTGAGCTTTACCCCGGCCGAGATTGCCGAGGCCATCCGCCGGGAAATTCCGGGATTCCGGATCGAGTATAAGCCGGATTTCCGCGATCAGATTGCGGCAGGGTGGCCGGCCAGCATTGACGATTCCCTGGCCAGAACGGATTGGGGCTGGGCGCACCGATTTGACCTGGACGCTCTATGCCGGGATATGCTCCGCAACCTCTCGGCCGGGCATCCGGTTTCCCAATAGGGCAGGCATGATGCCCACCAAAGACCGAGGATCAGCCTATGGAAAGGAATAGGGGCAATGCAGAAGCCGCGTCGGAATCCCGAGCCAGGGTGTTGGCGGCTTTTGCCCAGTATCTGCACTGGGAAAGGGGATATGCAGACCATACCCAGTCGGCCTATATCCATGATGTACAGGCCCTGGAAGACTATCTGAACACCGTGATCGGGGCTCAACCCTGGACCTGGGATCAGGTGAGTCGGGATCAGATCCGGGGATTTTTGTATTCCCTTTCGGATTGGGGGTTGGCAGCGGGCTCCCAGGCCCGTATCCTTTCGGGGATTCGGGCGTTTTTCCGGTTTCTGGTTTTGGAGTCCCTCATTGACCGGGATCCCTGTTCGGCCATTCAATCCCCGAAATCGGCCCGTCGACTCCCAGAAGTCCTCAGTCTCCGGGAAATCGAATCCCTGATGGAGGCCATAGACCTAAGCCGACCCGAGGGCCCCCGCAACCGGGCCATGATCGAGGTGCTATACAGCTGCGGGCTCCGGGTTTCCGAATTAACGGATATGAGGATCACTCATCTTTATCTGGACCTCGGTTATGTCCGCGTCATAGGAAAAGGGGATCAGGAAAGACTGGTGCCCATAGGGAGAATGGCTTCCGATTTTCTGGATTCCTATATCCGGAATTCACGTACCCAGGTCCCGGTAAAGCCGGGATTCGAAAATAGGGTGTTTTTGAACCGAAGGGGGCGCCCCCTTTCCCGGGTTATGGTTTTTCTGATTGTCCGGGACCTGGCGGCCCGGGCTGGTCTGGAAAAGAAAGTGCATCCCCATGTTTTCCGTCATTCCTTTGCCACCCACCTGGTGGAGGCCGGGGCGGATCTGAGGGCCGTACAACAGATGTTGGGCCATAAGAGCATCACCACCACCGAGATTTATACTCATTTGGACCGGAACTATCTGAGGTCCACGCTGGAAAAATATCATCCCCGGTACCGGGAGGCCGCCGATTAAGCGGATTCCCTGGCTTTGTCCAGGGTGAATCCCATGGAGGTGCCTACTCCAGGCCGGCTTCGGACGGTCAGTGTATGTCCATGGGCTTCGATGATGTGCTTGACTATGGACAGGCCCAGGCCTGTGCCGCCTATACGGCGGCTCCGGCTTTTCTCGGCCCGATAGAATCGTTCGAATATCCGGGGAATGTGTTCTTCGCCAATGCCCTGACCGGTATCAGAGATTTCGACAAAAACATGATCCCCGTCAATGGCATAGCATCCGGCCGTCACGCTGCCTCCCCGGTGATTGTACTTGATGGCGTTCTCCACTAGGTTGACCAGTACCTGCCGGATTTTCGCCCGGTCCGCATGCACGCTGAGCGGCCATTCGGTGCCTTTCTTCCTAAGTAGGGAAATGTGCTGATTTTCGGCTAATAGAGAGAACTCCTCATAGACCTCGGCGAAAAGGTCCTGAATGGGGAAATTCTCTTTTTCCAGGGCAATATTTCCCGTTTCCAGACGGGAGATTTCCTCAATGTCATCGACCAGACGGACCAGGCGGTCGATCCCCCTGGAGGTGTTCTTCAGGAATTTCTCCCGGACTTCGTGATCGTCCAGGGCTCCGCCCAAAAGGGTATCCACATAACCCTGGACGGTGAACAGGGGAGTGCGCAGTTCGTGGGCCAGGTTGGCCAGGAATTCCTTGCGGAACTGTTCATTGGCTTGGAAGCGCTCTATCTCGCGGCTTCTCTGGTCTGCCCACCGGACCACGTCCTTCTCCACTTCCTCGAGGGTTTTGGGCGGGAGTATATGCTCCTGAAAATAGGCTTCCTTCTTGGAGGCCTTGGTGGTATAGATCAGCTTGTATAGCAGCTTTATCTTGCGGAACACAAAGCGGTTGACCATATAATAAAACAGCCAGTAGCTCAGCGCGAAACTGATCAGCAGAATCCCGAAGCGCATGGGCCAGCCAATGGGCACCAGCAAGCTGAATCCCAGGTTGATTAAGGCCATGGTCCCCGCGGCCATCACGCTAAGGCCGGCAGGAGATAGGTTTTTGGAATTCGGCAGGGCCATAGGACGAATCTAAGGGATTTCCAGCTTATAGCCCACTCCCTTTACCGTACGTATAAGGTCGGCTCCCAATTTCTGGCGGATTTTGCGCACATGGACATCTATGGTCCGGTCTCCGACGATCACTTCCGTGCCCCATACCTGATGGAGGATCTCCTGGCGCAGGAAAACCCTGCCGGGTTTGGAGGCCAGCAGGCTCAGCAATTCGAATTCTTTTTTGGCCAAGGGGATTTCCTGTTCCTGGTAGACCACCTGAAACCGGGATTTGTTGATTTCCAGGCCCAGGTCCGGGAATCGGTAAACCTCCTCCCTTTCCCGGCGATGCCGGGACTTCCTCAGGGCAGTCTGGATCCGGGTGATCAGCAGGTCCGGCTTCACCGGTTTGGTCAGATAGTCGTCGGCGCCGCGGATCAGCCCGTCAATTTCCGCCTGTTCATCGGCCAGGGCCGTGAGGAAAAGCACCAGGCAGTGCTCCAGTTCGGGAATTTCCTTGATTTCTTTGAGGGTCTGATGCCCGTCCTTCTGCGGCATCATGACGTCCAGGAGAATCAGATCGGGGATAAAGGATTTGGCCTTGATCAGGGCTTCCATCCCATTACGGGCGGACTGCACTTCGTATCCTTTTTTTCTCAGGTTGTAATCGATGAATTCCAGGATATCGGGTTCATCATCGACGATGAGAATCTTGGCCGGTGGATTTTCCTTCATAACAGATGCAAAGATAAGTACTGGAGGTTCAGGGGGGACTTAGCGCAGATCGATCTGACCGGATCCCACTTCGTATCCGTTGTGGAATATTTCAATGAAATAATTTCCTCTCTGGTAATCGCTGTCCTGATTCCAGTCCACCACTACGTCTTTTATGGGCTCTCCCTGCTTCAGTTCCACCTGCTTGGCCAAAGTATAATTCAAGGGCTGGCCATCGGCGGTGGAGGTGACCCCGGAACCATATGCGGCATTGCTGAGTACCTTTCCTTCCGGTCCGGTGATCCTCAGGAAGATTTCCTTTATCCCGTCATCGGCCACCCGATTTTCGTCTATATCGAAATATATTCTCAGGACGTCCACCCGCTTAGCCTTTTCAGTTTCCTTCCATTTCTTTCCGCCTTTGCGGATTTCCATGGGCACCATGCGAATATTGGATACCCGCAGCAGGCTGGCCAGCTTCACTTTCTGGCTGAGGACTATGTTCTGGGTTACCGTGGAGTCTCTTTCTTTCTGAAGGACTTCATTGGTGCCGGCCAGGTCCAGGTTTTCCCTTTCCAACAAAGCGATCTGCTCTTCATAATCGCGGACCGTGGCGTTCAGAATGGCGATCAGTCCTCTGGCCTTCTCCAGATTGGCGGCTGTGGCGTTTCGATCCTGGACTATTTCCTCGATTTCGCGGCGGAGCCGGGCAATCTCGCTGTTGCGATGATGGATGGCAGAGTCCAGGTCTGCATTCTGGGTGACCAGTTCATCCAGCCGGACCAGGGCCGCCTGGTATTCCCCTTCCACCGCGCGGCGGGTGGAATCGGAGACCTGCACTTCCTGCTCCAGCCTCTGTTTGTCCCGGGACAGGTCGTCTCGGTTCATGAACAGGTAGATATTGATACCCAGCAGGACCAGGATGGTGCCTATGAAAATCCAGGTGTTGTTCCGGTTCTTCATGGGATTGCGGGGGGGATTCTGTTCGGGAATGGGGGGCATTTCCTGACTCATGGTAATAGCGTTTTCAGTGTTTGGTCCCGGACGGGTCAGTCCTGCCTTCCCTCATGGGAGGGATCTTTCCCCCCGGGGGCGGGGAGAACAAGACTGTCTGCCTCCAGACGATCAATTTTACGGCCAAATTAGGGGAATTTGGGGAACCCGGTAGGGGAATTTATCCACTATACCCCCAATGGCCTCACTCATCCACACCTTTGTCCCTGAAAATCTTTGGATTGGAAAAAGGGGGGCGGATCCTCCGGGCAGGATTCGCCTCGGGGTTTTTGCATTCTCCCTCCTGCCCCCTTAACTTCGTCCCTTAGATTGCCGAAGTCCATGCACCAGGGTTTTTCCCAATTCATTAAAAAGATCCGCGCCGGGGAATACCTGCCTCTCTATCTGATAGAGGGGGAGGAGACCTATTATCTCGATCAGGTGGTGGATTTTTTTGAGCATCAGATTCTGAAGCCGGAGCAAAAGGATTTCAATCTCCATATTCTGGAGGGAAAGGATACGGGATTCCCGGAAATCTATGCCCTGGCGAGCCGGCTGCCTGTATTTTCGGACTACCAGGTCATTATTATCCGGGAGGCGTCTCAGATGAGGGGGTTTAAGGATCTGGCCTCCTATGTCGATCACCCCAATCTCAGTACCCTGATTGTCCTGGTGAACCGGCAAAAAAAGGCAGATGGAAAAACCCGGGTGGTAAAATGGATAAAGGAAAAGGGAGGATACCTGCTTTGCGATAAGATTCCCATGGAAAGGGTGCCTGCCTGGATCCAGGCCTACGGCCAGGAATCCGGAATGCGGATAGGGGAAAAGGAAGCCCAGATTCTGACTACCTATTTGGGCGACGACCTCAGCCGTATCGCCAACGAGATCGGGAAGATGCGGCTTAGTCTGCCCGAAGGTGCGGAAATCCGCGTCGAGGACATAAAGCGGTTCATAGGGTTCAGCCGAGATTACAATGTGTTTGAGTTCCCCGAAGCCTTCCTGCTTAGACAGAAGGAGAAGTACCAGCCCATGCTGGCCTATTTTCTGGCCAATCCCAAATCGGCACCTTTTCCTCTATTTGTCGGCAGTTTCTACTCGCTGCTGAGCCGGGCTTATCTGGTGGGCTTTGCTCAGGGGCGCAGCGATCGGGAAAAAGCTCAGTCCGTGGGGCTCTATCCACCCCAATGGCCCCTGCTAAGGGCCATCCATCAGCGCTGGACCCAGGAGGGGCTGGAAAAGCTCCTTTTCCTGTTGGCCGATTTTAATGCCCTTTCCCTGGGTATAGGCGGGCAAATGAATGACCGGGAGGTCCTGGCCGAGTTTGTGGGAAGAATGGAACAGATTTAGCTCATGTCCTGGAGTCGGGCTCTGGCCAGGGTTTCATCCCGAGAAAGCTGGGCTTTCAGGGACTGGAGATCAGGAAACCGGATTTCATCGCGGAGGCGCGACACAAATTCCAGCTCTATTTCCTCCCCATAGAGGTCCCCGGCAAAATCGAATATATGGGCTTCCAAATGCAGACTCCCCTTAGTATAGAGCGTGGGGCGATAACCCAGATTGGCCATGGCTCCCCGGGCCGATTCCCCTTTTCGACGGATCCGGACGGCGTAGACCCCGGGGGGCGGCAGCAACTGATCCTTTTCTCTCAGGGTCAGATTAGCCGTGGGATAACCCAGCTCCCTTCCTTTTTGGGCGCCGCGGACCACCTTCCCCCAAACCGAGTAAGGGCGTCCCAGCATTTCCGTGGCGCATTCCAGTTTTCCGGCTTCTATGGAATTTCGGATCTGTGTGGAAGATATGGCGGCCTCATCGATAAGTTCTGCGGGTATTTCGGTAACCTCAAAGCCAAAGGCCGGTCCCAGGGATCTGAGCAACTCTATATCCCCGCCCCGATCATATCCAAACCGGTGATCGTATCCGATGATGATTCGCTGGGGATGAAAATGCCGGACCAGAAACTGTTCCACATATTCGGAGGCCGAAAGCCGGGAAAAGGACTCGGTGAATGGGGCCAGGACGATATAGTCCAGGCCCATATCCCGGAGCAATTCTCTTTTCTGTCTGCCCGGGGTGAGCAGGGATAGAGGGCGATGAGGAAAGACCACCTTGCGGGGATGGGGCTCGAAGCTGATCAGCACGCTGTGTCCGCCCAGTATTTTCGCCTCTTCCCGGACCCGGGCCAGGATTTTCTGATGCCCGCGGTGCAGTCCGTCAAAGCTTCCCATGGTCACCACGGGGCGGATGAGTTCGGGCAGGGATTCCAAGGGGACGATTTGGGACATGGATGGATTCGAGGTCGAAAATTTCCGCAAAATAAGCACATATACGGGGGAAGACCTAAATTTTCAGGACCAGCCCTCCAGGATTTCCCGCCGAAACGGTCTATGGGCGGTCCTGCCCGCAGGCCTCCCGAATCAGGCGAACGGCCTCGTACACATCTTCGAATCGGTTGTACAGAGGGGCTGGGGCCATGCGGATGACTCCGGGCTCCCGCCAGTCTGCTACGACGTTCTTTGATTCCAGGGCCTGGAAGACTTCCTTGCCTTTTGCATCGAAATACAGGGATATCTGCGCGCCGCGCCGCTGAGGGTCCGAAGGGGTGAGAATGCGGAATGGAGGGTTGGGAATTTCCCGGAGCAGGAATTCGAAATAGCCCGTTAGGTCCCGGCTTTTCTGGTGGATCAGGTCCATGCCCGCTTTCTCGAATATGTCCAGAGAGGCGTGCAGTCCTACCATATTCATTACCGGCGCATTGCTCATCTGCCATCCCGCCGCCCCGGGTTCGGCCACAAAGGTTTTTTCCATACGGAACCGGCGGGACTCATCGTGCCCCCACCAGCCGGAAAGGCGGAATGTGTCCGGATCCTGGCCCAGGCGATCGTGGACAAACAATCCTCCCACGGCCCCCGGGCCCCCGTTCAAGTATTTATAGGAACACCAGCAAGCGAAGTCCACGCCCCAATCATGGAGACTCAGGGGAACATTGCCCACGGCATGGGCCAGGTCGAAACCGACCCGGGCCCCTACGGAATGGCCGGCCCGGGTAATCTCCTCCAAAGGAAAGTACTGGCCACTGTAATAATGCACTCCGCCCAGGAGAATCAGGGCCAGGTTCTCCCCTTCGCGGGCAATGGCATCCAGCAGGTCTTCTTCTTCGATCAGCTCAGACCCGGCCCGGGGGGCCACTTCGATGATATGGACTTCGGGGTCCAATCCGTGCCAGCGGACCTGGGAGGCCAGCGCATACTGGTCCGAGGGAAAGGCCCCGGCTTCCATGAGGATTTTGGTTCTTTGCCCCTGGGGTCGGTAAAAAGAAGCCATCAGCAGGTGTAGGTTGACGGTGAGGCTGTTGGCCGCCACGACTTCCTGGGGATGGGCTCCCACCAGGTGGCCAAGCCTTTCCGAGAACAATTTATGATAGGAGAACCAGGGGTTTTTGGCTTTGAAATGCCCTTCCACTCCGTATCGGCCCCAGTCTTCTAGCTCCTGATTCATAAGATAGGAGACGCTTTTGGGCTGAAGGCCCAAGGAATTGCCACAGAAATAGAGCTGTTCCTTTCCTTGATTTCGGGGGATGTGAAATCGCTCACGGAATCGGAACAGAGGATCGGACTGATCTTTTTCCTTGGCAAAAGACAGGTCATGGGAGTATACGGTCATAAAGGCATTGATTTTTCCATCCGCGGGCAAAATTAATCCGGATTGTTAAGGAAAAATAAATGCTATGTATAAAACTTTCACAAAATCCCCCAATTCATTGACCTGGTGGGGTGAGGGCCGCCTTTTCGAGAACTTTGGCATGAAATTATTAGGGTACTGAGCAAACAATCCTCAAGGTCATGAAACATATCACCAGAACCGTGCTGACTATTGCTGTTCTATTCTGGGCCATGATGCCGGCCTATGGCCAGGGGAACGTGGGATTAGGACTTCGGGGCAGCCCGGATGGGCTGGGGTTCACGGCGAAATTTTTTGTTTCCCCCCATCTGGCCCTGGAGGCCCAGGCCAATGCCGGAGGCATAATGGGTCTGGAAGGGGAAAGTTTTCACATGGTGGGACTTATGCTTTACCATATCCCTCTTCCCGACAATGCCTGGAGGCTTTATTTTGGCGGGGGATTCCATTTTGGGGTCTGGGATCGCCCCCCTCATCGGGTGGGCCGCGACTGGCATCGCGATGAAGAGGCCATATTCGGAATGGACGGAATGGCCGGGATCGAGTATGTGTTCCGCCACATACCCTTGGGACTTAGCGGGGATGTGAAGCCGGCCATTAATTTCTTCCATGATGTGGATTTTTTCCCGCATAACATGATGGGCTTTTCCGTGCGCTGGTATATCCGCTAGGATATCAGAACAGGCCGTGAATCAGCCCATCGACCTGCCGGATCACTTCGGCTAAGTCTTCGGGTCTGGCGACAAAGTCCAGTTCATCCACATCGATGACCAGGGAAGGTCCCAGATCATAGCCTTCAAACCAACGGTTGTAGAATCCGTTGAGCCGTTTCAGGTAGTCCAGCCGGAGGTTTTCCTCATATTCCCTTCCCCTGATCTGGATCTGGTCCACGAGGGCCGGAATCGAGGCCCTCAGGTAGATCAGCAGGTCGGGAGGGCTGATCAGCGGCTGAAGGGTCTGGAACAGGGAACTGTAATTCTCAAAATCCCTCTTGCTCATCCCCCCCATTTCATAGAGGTTCGGGGCAAAAATGCATGCATCCTCATAAATAGTCCGGTCCTGTATGGTGGTGTCTTTTCCATCCCTTATGGCCAGCAATTGCTTAAGGCGGCTGTTGAGAAAATAAATCTGAATATGGAATGACCAGCGAGGCATGTCATTGTAGAAGTCGACCAGGTAAGGGTTATGGTCATTATTCTCATAATGGGGCACCCATTGGTAGTGTTCGGCCAGCAGCCTGGTCAGCGTGGTCTTTCCCGAACCAATGTTTCCGGCGACCGCTATGTGTTTCGGTTTGATCTTAGCCATATCAGGATTGCTGTTTGGAGGGAATGATCTTAGGATGTGCGCACCGAATGGTAATGGATGCCCATAAATTTCCGGACTTCCGCTATGGTCTTCGAAGCGCTCTGCCGGGCTTTTTCTGCTCCCTCAGCCAGGACCCGGCTCAGGGCGGGCTTATCTTCTTGCAGAGCTTCGGCTTTCTCCCGGATGGGGCGAATGAATCGGATCATATCCTCGGCCAGCTGCTTTTTCAGGTCTCCGTAACGTATGGTGCACTCCTTGTACTGTCGGCGGAAATCCTGCACTGTTGCCGGCTCGGAAACCAGCTCCAGGAGCAGGAAAAGATTCTGCACTTCTTCGGACATTTGATCGTTTCCCCTCTGCGGCCCGGAATCCGTGGCGGCTCGCATGATTTTTTTTCGGATCTGATCATCGCTGTCGGCCAGGTAAAGGGTGGCATTACCGTGTTCGGACTTGCTCATTTTTCCCTTTCCGTCCAAGGAAGGGACTTTGATCAGTTCTGATTCAAAATTGAAGGGGTAGGGAAAGGGGAACAGATCCCCGTAGCGGTTGTTGAACCGCTGGGCAAAGTTCCGGGTCATTTCCACATGCTGTTCCTGGTCCTTTCCTACGGGAACCTTGGTGGCGCGGTGAATCAGGATGTCTGCCGACATAAGCACCGGATAAGTCAGCAGCCCGGCATTGACATTATGGGGCTGGTGACGGACCTTGTCCTTGAATGTGGGCACTTTCTCCAGTTCTCCTTTATAGGCCATCATATTCAGCAGCAGGTAGAGTTCGGGGATTTCCGGAATATCGCTTTGGGCATAGAGCGCCACCTTGTCTGGATCCAGCCCGCAGGCCATGTTTTCGGCTACCACCCGGAACACATTGTCCCGCAGATCCTTGGGATCGGGATGGGTAGTCAGGGAATGGTAGTCGGCGACGAAGAAATAGCAGTGGTAATCTTCCTGCATTTTTACATAATTGCGCATGGCGCCAAAATAGTTTCCCAGGTGAAGGAATCCCGTGGAGCGGATTCCGCTGACAACAATCTCCCTTTTCATAGGTCCGCAATATACGAAACTCCCGGTGGGAGGGGCCAGGGAAATCCTTGTTTTTGGACTTTGAAAAATTTATTTTAGGTTTGTCTAAATTTAGACCGTTTCCCTGATGAAAAAATCGGACAAATCCCTCAGTGAAGTGCATGGATCCGTGGACCCTATGAAAAAGAAGGGGAAGTGGCGGCGGGTTGCTGCCTTTCTGGGTCCGGCTTATCTGGTCAGTGTGGGCTATATGGATCCGGGGAACTGGGCCACGGACCTGGCCGGAGGCAGCCAGTTCGGCTATCAGCTACTTTGGGTACTGGTGATGAGCAATCTCATGGCTCTTCTCCTTCAGTCCCTCAGTGCCCGCCTGGGGATAGTCCGCCAGCTGGATCTGGCACAGTGCAACCGGGAAACCTACCCCCGGGCCATGAATTTTGTTCTCTATATTCTGGCCGAACTGGCCATTGCGGCCTGTGACCTGGCCGAGGTGCTGGGCATGGCCATCGGCCTTTATCTTCTATTCGATATTCCCATTCTCTGGGGGGTGCTGATCACCTTCGTGGACACCTTGCTGCTGCTCTATCTGCACAAGCTGGGCATAAGAAAAATGGAAGCCTTCATCATTGCTCTTATCGCCCTTATCGGCGCCTGTTTTCTGGTGGAACTTTTCTTGGTAAGGCCGGATCCCGGGGAGATGGCCCGGGGACTGGTTCCCGAGATTCCGGACTCTGCGGCCCTGTATATTGCCATAGGGATTATCGGGGCCACGGTCATGCCCCACAATCTATACCTGCATTCGGCCCTGGTGCAGACCCGGAAGGTGGAAAGGGAAGAGGGAGCCATCCGGCGGGCTATCCGCTTCAATACCCTGGACTCGGCCATAGCCCTGAATCTGGCCCTTTTTGTCAATGCCGCCATCCTGATCCTGGCCGCAGGCGCTTTCTATACTTCAGGTAATCACCATGTGGCTTCTCTGGAAGAGGCCCATCATCTCCTGGAAGGGATATTGGGCAATCAATGGGCCCCTTACCTTTTTGCCATCGCCCTGATTGCGGCAGGTCAAAGTTCCACGATAACGGGCACTCTGGCCGGCCAAATCGTAATGGAAGGATATTTGCGACTGCGCATCAATCCCTGGATGCGCCGGCTGATCACCCGGCTGATTGCCATTGTGCCGGCGGTGGTGGTCATTGCCTATTTCGGCGAAACCATGGTGGACGAAATGCTGATTTTCTCCCAGGTACTGCTCAGCATGCAATTGGCTTTTGCCGTGATTCCTCTGATTCATTTTGTCAGTGACCGCAAAACCATGGGCCGTTTTGCCCTCAAACCGGGGGTGGCTGCCCTGGCCTGGCTGGTGGCCGCCATCATTGTCTCCCTGAACCTGAAGCTGGTCTATGATTCTGCCGTCGAATGGTTTGTTCTTACGGATTCCTTGGGGATCCGCATGCTGATCGGGGCAGGATGTCTGGGGCTGGTGCTGCTGCTTATCCTGACGACGGTATTCCCCCTTATTCGCTCCAGGAAGCAGAGACATCTGGGCATTCATCCCCCGGGGCCCGCAGATCTGAGCGGGGCCCTGGAACCCCAGACTCCCTACCGCAAGCTGGCCATGGCCCTGGATTTCAGCGACCGGGATGCCCGGGTCATTGCCCAGGGATTGCGCTGGGGGGGGAAGCATGCCCACTATGTGCTGATCCATGTGGTGGAAAGCGTCACCGCCCGGATCATGGATGAGCAGGCCCATGATCACGAGACCCAGGAAGACAGCAGAAAGATGGAGGATTATGTCCGGCAACTGCAGCAAAAGGGATATGAGGTGAAAGGGGTGTTGGGCTATGCATACCGAATCGAGGAAATCAGCCGGATCATCAAAGAAGAAGAAGTGGAGCTGCTGATCCTGGCCAGCCATGGCCATGGAAAGGTTTCCGACTGGATTTTCGGGGAAACTATTGACGCCCTGAGGCACCGGCTCAACATTCCCATATTCATTCTTCCCTAGGGGCGATGAGGCCCCAGGGGCCATGGATAGGGGTTGTGCAGGGAAAAAACTTTACCTTCGCTTTGCCCGCAAGGGGCAGAATCCAAATCGGCGACAAAATGGGACTGTTCAATAAAATATTCAATCGGAAGAAGGAAGCACAGGAGCCCGAAGAAGTTCAGGAAGCCCTGGAAGGAGGTCTGATGAAAACCAGGCAAAGTTTCTTTTCCAAGCTGACCAAGGCCATTGCCGGAAAGGATAAGGTGGACGAGGAAATTCTCGATGAGCTGGAGGTCGCCCTGATCAGTGCAGACGTGGGCGTGGAGACCACAATCGCCATCATCCGGAACATTGAGGCCCGGGTAGCCCGGGATAAATTTGTCAATACCCGGGAACTTCAGGGCATTCTGAAGGAGGAAATGGCGGCCATACTGGCCGACGCCCCGGAGTCCGAATATAGGCGCTTCCAGCTTCCTGCAGACAAAAAGCCCTATGTGATTCTGGTCGTTGGGGTCAATGGGGTGGGGAAGACTACCACCATCGGCAAGCTCGCCAGCCAATACCGGGCTCAGGGCTATTCGGTGCTTATGGGTGCGGCAGACACATTCCGGGCTGCTGCTGTGGACCAGCTGAAGATTTGGAGCCAGAGAACCCAAGTGCCCATTGTCCACAAGGACATGGGCAGCGACCCGGGCTCCGTGGCTTTTGAGACCGTGCAGACGGCCATGAATCAGGATGTGGATCTCGTGCTTATCGATACGGCGGGCAGGCTGCATAACAAAGGCTATTTGATGGAAGAGCTGTCCAAAATCCGCAGAGTCATCCAAAAAAAGCTCCCCGATGCGCCCCATGAGGTTCTTTTGGTCCTGGACGGGAGCACCGGCCAGAATGCCCTGGAACAGGCCAAACAATTTACGGCGGCCACCGAGGTGACCGCTCTGGCCATCACCAAGCTGGACGGAACGGCCAAAGGGGGGATTGTCCTGGCCATAGCCAATCAGTTTAATATCCCGGTAAAATATATAGGGGTAGGAGAGAAAGCCGAAGACCTGCAGGTATTCGACAAGGGAGCTTTCGTGGAGACCTTGTTCCGGCTGGATGGATAGCCTATCCCCGAAAAATCCAAGGTAAAAGGCATAAATGGTGGAAAAAAAATGGAAACTGGCCATAGTCCACGGCCCGAATCTGAATCTGATCGGGGAGAGAAATCCGGATATATATGGCCAGGACTCCTTCGAGCCCTGGCTGGAATCCTGGAAATCCCAGTTCCCCCAGGTGGAATTTCACTATTTTCAGTCCAATATTGAAGGGGAAATCATCGACTATATTCAGGGCATCCGAAATCAGGCCTCGGCCATGGTCCTGAATGCCGGAGCCTATACCCATACCAGCATTGCCTTGGGCGATTGCCTGGAGGCCCTGAAATTTCCCGTCATGGAAGTGCATATCTCCCATGTCTACGCCCGGGAATCCTTCCGGCGGGAATCCAAGATCGCCCCCTATGTGCTGGGCTCCATATCGGGGCTGGGCCTGAAGGGGTACGAATGGGCCATCCGCCACCTGCTCTATGAGCTGGGCCGGTAACCTCTGAGAAATTCTTCGGTCGCCATGCGCTTTCGACCTTCTGCCTGGACTTCCAAAATCTCCAGCCAACGGTCGGCGGCCGCAAAACGAAGCCGGGTTTTCCGGTCGGTGTCGACTGTGCCCGGCGCGCATTCGCCCCCATGTTCTTCCTCCGGCCGGGAACGGAATATCCTCAGAGTTTTTCCCTCCCATTCGGTAAATGCTCCGGGGACCGGACTCAGTCCCCGGATCTGATTATGGATTTGTTCGGCCGGGCGACTCCAGTCAATCTTTCCGTGGTGGCGGAAAATCTTGGGGGCTTCGGTGCCCGCCCTGGGCTCTCCCTGAGGCCGGGGTTCAAGACTTCCCTCTTCCAGTCCCTTTAGGGTGCGGACCAGAAGTACCCCGCCCAGGGGGGCCATTTTGCGGTAAAGGGATCCGAAATCGTCTTCGGGAAGAATGGGCAGGCGTTGCTGTAATAGTAGATCTCCGGTATCGATTTCATGCTGGAGCAAAAAACTAGTCAGCCCGGTTTCCCTTTCCCCGGCCATGATGGCCCAGTTTATCGGTGCGGCGCCCCGGTAATCCGGCAACAGGGAACCATGGATATTAATGGTCCCCATCCGGGGATAGGACCAGACTTCCCGGGGCAGCATGCGAAAGGCAACCACCACCCCCAAGTCCGGATCCTGGCCTCGGAACCAATCCAGGAAGGCGGGGTCTTTGAGGTTGGGGGGCTGCTGAACGGGGATCCCGGCTTCCAGGGCGTATTGCTTCACCGCCGAGGGCTGGACCTTGCGGCCCCGTCCGGCTTCCTTGTCCACGGCCGTGACCACGGCCTGTACGTTATAACCGGATTTGACCAGGGCATCCAGGGAATGCACGGCAAAATCAGGGGTTCCGAAAAAAATGATCTTCAGGGGCGAGGTGGGACTCATATGGCCCAAAGGTAATCAAAACCGGAAAGCGGGGCCAGGGAAGGGAACCGGGGTTTTTTATTCCGGGTTTTGTCCATACCCCATGGGCAGTGTAGATTTGTGGTCAGGAAAGGGGGAATGGTCCCCCCAGTTTTTAAACCGTTATATGCCCTCAGGAAACCAACCCCGAAAGGAGGAAGAGGATTACTTGATCCTGGCCCGGTTTGGTGAGGATTCCACCCGGGAGGCGGCCTTCACCGACCTGGTAAAGAAATACCAGGAGCGGTTGTACTGGCAGGTGCGGCGCATGGTGCTGGATCATGATGACACCCATGATATTCTCCAGGAGATCTTCATCAAGGTCTGGAGGAATCTGCATAAGTTCCAAAACCAGTCCAGCCTGTTTACCTGGCTGTACCGCATTGCCACCAACGAGACCCTGTCCTGGCTGGATCGGCAGAAGCGGAAGGCTACGGTGAGCTGGGATGCGGAGGAAGTCGGGTTTTTTCAGTCCCGGCTGGTGGCCCAGAAGGGATTTGATCCTCGAAAGCTGGAATGGAAGCTTCAGGAGGCCATCACCCGGCTGCCTGAGAAGCAGAGGCTGGTTTTCCAGCTTCGCTATTACGACGAAATGCCTTATGATCAGATGGCCGAGATCCTGGATACTTCGGCAGGAGCCTTGAAGGCTTCCTATCATCATGCCACCAGAAAGATTGAAGAATACCTTAGAAAATCCGATATCCTGGACGGGATTTCCTGATCAGGATTTTTTGGGGTTCCGTTAAACCCAAGGATAGTTTCGGGGTCTAAATCCAGATTAAGCATAAGGAAAAACGGATGAAAAAGAGCGAATCCATCACCAGGGAACTTAGGGAAATGGGATCTGTGCTGGCAGATTGTCCCAGGACCCTTCCTTTTTTGGTTCCTGGGGGCTATTTCGATGAGCTGGCCTCTGTCCTTTCCCGCCGAATAGGGGAAGAGACCCGTCAAATCCAGGGAAATGGGGGCAATCTGCCTTTTTCCTTGCCCGAGGGGTATTTTGCCTCCTTGCCTGGGCAGATCCTCGAAAGGATAAATGCGGAAGAAGGCTCCCTTCTCCGGGAAGCTTCCCGTTCCCGGCCTTTGGAACCGGCCCCCGAGGGTTATTTTTCGAGTTTCCCCGCTCTGCTCATGAAAAGAATAAACCGGGAGGCCGTTGCCGAATCAAAGCCCCATGCGGTAGGGAAGCCGGTAAGGCCCAGGAGGATTTTCCTCCCTTCCTGGACCTGGGCCGCCGCCGCCGTGCTGCTGGTCTTTTTCAGTCTGGGAATTTTCGACCGTTTTGATGGGGGAGAATCGGATCCCTTGGCCATGGTGAGTCGTGAGGACTGGACTTCCTATGCGCTGGATCAGGTGGAAGAATGGGAATCGGAGAGCTGGTGGGAGGATAATTGGGATTCATCTCCCCAGGGTGTGCAGCGCTGGGTAGCGGATTTGGATCCGGGAGCCATAGAGGCCTATCTGGCGGACTGGGAAGAGGAGGATGCCTGAAGGATAGGGACCCTTTGGGGGAACAGGGAAATCTAAACCGTAAACAATATTTTATTATGCCACATACACAATCCACGAAATTATCTCCAGGTCATAACCCCATGCGCTGGGCAAAAGGCGGGATATTCGCCCTGATTTTGGGGCTGTTGCTGCTAGGAGGGGGTCCGGATTTGGGAGCTCAGCCGAAGAAGGGGAGGCAGGATGCCCAGATCATGGCTATCAAATCCGGTTTTCTCTCGGAACGCATGAACCTGGATCCGGTCGAAGGAAAAGAGTTCTGGCCGCTTTATTATCAGTACGAATCGGACCGTCGCCGACTTCGGGAAGAATTCCAATCCCGATTCCCCGAAGAAATGGAAAAGCTTGGTGAAGGGCGGGCCGCCGAATATGTGCGCGCCATCCTGGAGTATGAGCAAAAGAGACTGGATCTGAAAAAAGAGTATAGTCAGCAGTTTCTGGAGAAGATTTCGGCCTGGCAACTGGCCCGCCTTTATGAAGGCGAAAGGGATTTTCGGCGCATGCTGATCCGTCGCCTCCAGCAGGATAGAAGGGCAGAAAGCCGCTAGAACCGGGCCATGGGCTTGGCTATATCGTGATAATAGAGAAAAGTCCAGCCCTCCCGGCTTCCCCTTTCTTTATAAGCTTCCCGGAGTCGCTGTGCCTTTTGTCCGTCAAAGTCATATTTCGCCACGTATTTGACGATCATCTGCTTATGTTGCGGCGCCTCATCTCCTCCGAAGAAATACCGTTGATCCCCATCGCGGATCAAAAAGACGATATGATGAGGGCTATGGCCTCCGGAATGGAAAAACTCGACACCGGGGACTATTTCCCCGGATTCCCCTTCCAGGCGGATCAGCCCCTGCGCGCCGACGAGGGCCTCGAAATGTTCCTTTAGATAAGACTGCCCTGGGTTCTTCAGGGCCTGGTCTATTTCCGGGCCATAGAGGGCATAGCGGGCCCTGGGGAAAGCGGGACGGAATCCTCCCTGCCCGTCGGGAATCACCAGTCCTCCCGCATGGTCTTTGTGCAGATGGGAGACCAGCATCAGGCTGATCTGATCGGGTGAAAATCCTGATTTCCGGATGTTCTGATAAATCTGCATTTCCCCTCCGGCATCGCGGAACCCCAATCCCGAGTCCAGCAGGATAAGCTCTTTTTCCGTCTGAATCAAAAAGGGCTGAATCTCCACCAGCAGGGAGCCGCGCTGGCGGTCGGTGAGCTGATCGGTTTCGGGATGGAAGGGGTGGAAGATTTTGTCTGCCGCCACCGTAAAGCTGCCCTCAGATAGGGGAAAAAGGTTTGCCATGGGGTAAAATTAGCGAATCATTACCTGCCGGTCCGCATCCAGACGCACTAAAATGAAAATCATGACGCTGAAGGAGAGTAGGGAAGAACCTCCGTAGCTGAGAAAGGGCAGGGTGATGCCGATCACCGGGACCAGTCCTATGGTCATGGAGATATTAATCAGCACATGAAAGAAAATTATGGAGGCCACGCAATAGGCATAGATGCGGCTGAAGGAAGATCTCTGTCTTTCGGCCACTATGCTGATCCGCAGCAATAGGGCCAGATAGATCAGTACCAGGAGAGCGCTGCCCAGGAATCCAAACTGCTCTCCCACAGCGCAGAAGATGAAATCCGTGTTCTGTTCCGGAACAAAGGAGTTTTTGGTGGATGTCCCGTTCAGGTAGCCCTTGCCCCAAAGGCCGCCCGATCCAATGGCGATCTTGGACTGGCGGACGTTATAATCGGAAATATTGCCGACAATGCGCTTTCCGGCAGCATTGGTGCGCTGATAGGCTTCGGGCAGGTCCTGTCCCAGAGTCGAATAAATCCTTTCGACCTGATGACGCTGCAGGATATGGTCGAAGGCATAAGGCACCAGCACCTGGGAAAAGAATATGCCCACACCCCAGGAGCCTAACAGAATCAGCTTGGCCAGATGGTCCCGGGCCAGCTGCTTTCTTCCCAATATGCCGATGAGGATAACCAAAGCGGTGATCAGCCAAAACAGGATCTGTCGGTCAATCAGCAGGGTGGCCAGGGTGAGGATGATGGAGGAAATACCTGCGACCAGAATGCTGGTGGGCAATCCTTCCCGGTAGAGGACAAGGAAAAAGGAGAGGTAGACCAGGGCCAGACCTGTCTCCTTCTGCAAGACGATCAGAGCACCGGGGACCAGGGCAAAGAGGATGCCCAGAAGCCGGTGCCGGAAACTTCGGAAATCCGTTTCCGGGGAGGAAAGAAACTTGGCTATGGCCAGGGCCGTGAAGGTTTTGCATACCTCCCCGGGCTGAAAGCGGATCGAGCCCACGCCCAGCCAGGACTGGGAACCCTTCACATCAGTGCCCAGGAAAATGGTTGCCAGCAAAAGCAGGAGGCCCAAGGCATAAGAGAGGTATGCCACTGAGGAAAAAAACTTGGTGTTGGTAAGCAGGATGAGCAGGCCCACAAAAAGGGATATGCCTAGCCAAACGGTCTGACGCATATGGCTTTTGTGCATGAGGAAATAGCTGGAATCCGTACTGCGGTATTCCACGGAAAATATGGTGGACAGCCCGATAAAGACCAGGATAAAATAGAGCAGCAGGGTGATCCCATCCATTCTGCCCACCCATGATTTCCCTTTTTGACTCATCGGCTCTCTTCTTTTTTCATATAGGTTTTCTCCATCCAACGGAGGATGCGGACCGAATCCCGTATTTGCTTCAGGCTGTCCTCGCGGCGTATCCTGGCCTGCTTCTGCTCCCAGCGCTCCAGATCCTTGGCCCTTTGGGCCGAGTCAATGATCTGGACATACTGATTGATCAGGTAGGCATTGAGGATTTTTTCCTCCAGGGGTTTTCTTTCCTGACGGATGCTGTCGGTGAGGTATTTTTCGATCATCAGGCTGGCGATCGGGCCGGCCCAGGCGGAACCATAACCGGCATTTTCCACGATTACGGCAATGGCTATCCTAGGGTCTTTTCGGGGCGCATAGGCTACAAAAACCGAATGGTCCTTCATCTTCATTGCCCTTCCCCGGATCATGGCTTTGTTCTCCACGGTTCCGGTCTTGGCGCAAACCTCAATGTTGGGGATTCGGGCAACTTTGCCTGTCCCTTTGTCTACCACGTCCATCATGCCCAGGCCCACGATTTCATAGAGGGAGTCCGGAATCCGGGTGGCGATATGTTTTTCCTTGAATCGGGCCAGAAGACTGTCTTGGGTGTTCCCTCCAATGGATTTCACGAAATGGGGGGTGTAGTAGTATCCCTTGTTGGCTATGATGCACATGGCGTTAGCCAGTTGCAAAGGAGTCAGGGCGATTTCTCCTTGTCCCATGCCTACAAAAAGGTTGGTGCAGGAATTCCAGGAGCCATTGTACATACGGTTATAGGTGTTGCTGTCCGGCAGAAGGCCGCTGCCTTCGTAAGGGAGGTCCACCCCGGTGGGCTGGCCAAAACCGAAATCATGGCCGTAATCGGCCCAGGCCTGGGTGCCTTTTTTTACTCCCCCGAAACGGGGGGCATCCACGATCAGCCGGAAAAGATGTACAAAATAGGAGTTGCATGAATTGGCAATGGCCAGGCGAAGATTGGCCGCATGTCCCCCTCCGGAATGGGTGCAGCCGATGCGGCGCCCGCAGGAATAGTAGCCCCCGGAGCAGGCCATGCCGAAGCGATCAGTGATCACGCCCACGTCCAGGGCTATGAGGGCCGTAATGGGTTTGATCGTTGACCCCGGCTGGTAGCTGGCCTGAATGGCGCGGTTGAACAGAGGATGAGTGGGATCCCGGAATAGGCGGGCAAAATGGGCGGAGCGGTCCTTTCCTTTGAGCAGGTTGGGATCATAGGTGGGGGCGGAGACCAGGCTGAGAATACCCCCGGTTTTGGGATCTATGGCCACCACAGAGCCGATCTTGTTGGCCATGAGTTTTTCAGCATATTGCTGAAGTTCCGCATCCAGATGCAGTTCCAGGCTTTTTCCCGCTATGGCCTGGGTATCCAGGGCTCCGTTCTTGTAGGGCTCTCTGGGCCGGTTGAAATTGTCCCTTTCCAGAAAATATACTCCCCGCTGGCCCCGAAGCACTTCCTCATAGGTGAGTTCCAGACCGGTCATTCCCGTATAATCGCCCTGCTGGTAGGATTGGTATCTCTCCCTTTCCAGCATACGGGCCGTGACCTCCCCGATATAACCCAGAATCTGCGCCCCGCTGCTGTTGGGATAGGTGCGGATATAGCGTTCTCCCAGCTCGAACTCAGGAAACAGGTACATGTTTTCCTGGAAGCGCGCCGACTGGGCGGGGCTGAGTTCCTCGATCAGGGGCCCTTTTCTCATGGGCCCTGTCCGGATCCGCAGCCTTCTCAACTTGTCTTCGAACTGTTGGCGGGTAATTCCCAGGACCTCGCAAAGCGTGGACGTGTCCAGATCCTCCCGGACGGTATGCGGGGCCACATTCAAATCATAGACTACCTGATTATAGAGCAGCACCTTTTGGTTCCGGTCGACAATCACTCCCCGGGGTGGATAGACCACCTTGCGGTAAATGGCCAGATCGTTGGCCAGTATCTTATAGCTGTCGTCCAGGATCTGCAAGCTGAATAGTCGTCCCAATATCACCAGAGTACAGGCAATAAAAAGGAATCGAATCACCAGTTTGCGCGGATTGGCCGCTTTAGACATAAGCCGAACTTTCTAGTAGGGGGTAGGAATAGCAAACCTAATTCAAATTCCTGAAGGATGCACATGGCGCCCCTGCGGGATCGGCAAGGATTTCCGGGAGTGGATTCTGGCCCCCGGGAGCTGGGCCGATTTGCGGCCTGCTTCCCCGAGAACGGGGCTCCGCCCCGCCTCTGACCCATTAAAACAAAAAAAAGACGGCCGGAATTTTGCTTTTCATTTTGCCTGTGCTTACCTTTGCGTACCCAACCGCAAAAAGGGTATACAGTCCGATGGTGTAAAGGTAGCACAACAGATTTTGGTTCTGTTAGTTCTGGTTCGAATCCAGGTCGGATTACTCAGGAACAGGCCGTCTCTAGAGCATTAGAGCCAAAGAGGACGGCCTTTCTCTTTTTCCCAAATTTAAATGGCGGATTCAGAGAGAAAGGCATTGGCGGAGGGTGCGGACCCCGCATACAGGAACTGGCCCGGAAAAGAATCTGGCCATGGAGGGGTCCCGTATAAAAGGAAGGGTCCCCCGGAAAAGCGGCCGAGGTTTCCGGGAGAAACGACCAGCCCTTGGGTTTTTTGGAGGAATTCGGTCAAAAAACCCTAGTTTCGCCTACTAATCTCAATACATTCACATTATGAAGAAAGGCTCTGTCTTTTTAATGGTCATTTTGGGTCTGATGCTGATTGGAGGCTGCATGACCTGCAATATGCAAAGGAATCTGGTGACCGCCGATGAGAACGTAAAAAGCAAATGGGGAGAAGTGCAGAACCAGTATCAGCGTAGAGCGGATCTGGTCCCCAATCTGGTCAATACAGTCAAGGGAGCGGCCGCCCATGAGCGGGAGACCCTGGAGGCGGTAACCCAGGCCCGGGCCAAGGCCACGGCCGTGCAGGTAAACCCAGAGCAGCTGAGCCCGGAAAGTCTGCAGAAGTTCCAGCAGGCTCAAGGAGAGCTCAGTGCCGCCCTGGGACGGCTGATGATGATCAGCGAGCGCTACCCGGATCTGAAAGCCAACCAGAACTTTCTGGCCCTTCAGGATCAGCTGGAAGGAACCGAGAATCGGATCACCGTGGCCCGAAAGAACTTTAATGATGCCGTTCAGCAGTATAACGCGCAAGTAAGGATTTTCCCCAATAGCTTATTCGCCTCCATACTGGGTTTCCATCCCCGGGAAATGTTTGAGGCGGAGGCCGGGGCAGAGAGGGCGCCGACAGTGGAATTCTGATCCCAAGAAAACCAGGAGGAATTATGGGTATATTCGGCAAAAAGGATACGGGGCCCATGGGGGAAGTAGACCAGGCCCGGGTGGTGGAAGCCATCCGGCAAGCGGAGTCCCGCAGCTCCGGGGAGATCCGGGTTTTCATGGAAAAGCATTGCCGGTACATGGAAGCCCTGGACCGGGCCAGGGAGGTGTTTCGGGAACTGGGCATGGACCAGACGGCACAACGCAACGCCGTGTTGATTTATATAGCCTGGAAAGATCATCAGTTTGCCCTATACGGGGACGAACAGGTATTTTCCCTCAGTGGCGGTCCGGGGTTCTGGAAGGAATCTGCCTCGGTTCTCCAGGATTACCTCTCCCGGGGACAAATGGCCGAAGGACTGGTGGCCTGCATAGGAGAACTGGGGAATGTCCTGGCCCGTTATTTTCCCTATGATCCCCGATTCCCCCGTAATGAATTGCCTGATGAAATCGTATTCGGGCCCCACGGATAAAATAAGCTGTTTTGGTATTGATTCTGCGCTTTGTTCTGTTTTTCCTCCTTATCCCTCTGCTGGGACTGGCCCCGGGATACGGACAGGAATTTCCTGATCCGCCTCGACCGCACCGCCTGGTGAATGATTTTGCCGATATGCTCAGTGCCGAGGAGGAAAGAAGCCTGGAGGTCAAGCTTCAGGACTATGCCCGCACCAGTTCCACTCAGATTACCATAGTCACCATCCCTTCCCTGGGAGGGTATGATGTGGCCCAGTACAGTTTTGAGCTGGGCAACCGCTGGGGAATAGGCCAGAAAGACAAAGACAATGGGGTGTTGTTGCTCACTTCCTTGGAGGAGAGGGCAGGGTGGATTGCCGTAGGTTATGGGCTTGAAGGAGCGCTGACCGATGCGCTTACGGGCCAGATATTCCGCAAGGAGCTGCAGCCGGCATTCCGGCAGGGGAATTACTATCAGGGATTTGTGAGGGCCACGGAGGCCATTATCGCCGCCACCCGGGGGGAGTACCAGGCTGAGGCCCGATCCTCGTCTTCCCGGGGCGTTTCCGCTCCCCTGGCCATCCTGATTCTGCTGATCATTCTGCTGGTGGCCATCACCGGTGGAGGCCGTGGGGGTGGGGGGACCTATATGAGCGGCCGGGGGGGGCGTCATTTGGGTCGGGGGCCCTTTATCGGCGGAGGCTTCATTGGGGGGGCAGGCGGAATGGGAAGTGGAGGGGGATTTGGAGGTTTTGGAGGCGGAGGATTTGGGGGGGGGCGGAGCCCGCGGACGCTGGTAAAGGTCTTCGGCCCCAA
>CAYPQN010000017.1:43379-45141 GCA_964412885.1 uncultured Chitinophagaceae bacterium
CCCCCCCGCCCCCGCCCCCCCCCCCCCCGCCCCCCCGGGCCGCCCCCCCCCCGCCCCCCCCCCCCCCCCCCCCGCCCCCCCCCCCCCGCCGCCCCCGCGCGCCCCGGAGCCGGCGGACGCTGGTAAAGGTCTTCGGCCCCAAAGGTTCAGCGTGCCGGAACAAGTCCAGGGGAGAGGAAAGGCCAGTTTCGGGGAGAAAATTTGGCCGGCGTTTATTACCTTTGCCCATGAAAAAACCCAATCCTGCACGTGTCCGTTCTACCTGAAGCGCCTATAAAAGCAAAATGGCCCTGGGTCCTCTGGGCTCATTTAAGGGATTATGTTCAGCTGTTAAAGCCGAATCTCAGCATAATGGTGGTCTTTTCTTCGGTGGTGGGCTATCTGCTGGCGCCGGGGGTGGGATTTACCTGGGGACCGATAACGATGTTGTTCATAGGGGGTCTTCTGGTCACCGGAGCGGCAAATACCATCAATCAGATACTGGAGAAGGATTCCGACCGGTTCATGAAAAGGACCCGGATGAGGCCCATGCCTGACGGGAGAATGAATCCCAGGGAGGCCTGGGTGGTGGCCGCGGTGGCCGGGATTTCCGGGACCTTGCTGATCAGCCTGCTGTTTAATCCCCTGGCCGGGATCCTCAGCCTGATTTCCCTGCTCCTTTATGGATTTGCTTATACCCCGATGAAAAAAATTCATCCGATAGCGGTGTTCATCGGGGCCATACCCGGGGCCCTGCCCCCGTTGATCGGCTGGGTGGCCGCCACGGGTTCCTTGGGTCTGGGAGGATGGGTACTGTTTTTGATCCAGTTCTTCTGGCAGTTTCCCCATTTCTGGGCCATTGCCTGGGTAGCCTATGATGATTATAACAAGGCCGGCATCCGCATGCTTCCCTCCCGGGAAGGCAAAACACCTTTTACCGGCCTGCAATGTATGTTCTACAGCCTGGTGCTGATTCCTCTGGCCGTCGTGCCCCGGATGATTGAAATGACGGGGAACCTGGGTATGTGGATTTGCATAGGCTGCGGGGTCTATTATTTCATGAAATCGGCGGCCTTTTATCGCCGCAATGACCAGGCTTCGGCCAAAGGAGTGATGTATTCGTCATTCCTTTACCTGCCTGTAGTCCTGCTGGTACTATTGTTTGACAAAATATAAGGGGAGAAGATAATGGGATCTACGGTGGTGAATAAGGGAGGAAACGGGCGGATACATCCGCACAAGTTTGCCATGTGGGTATCCATGGCCAGCATAGTTATGATGTTTGCCGGCCTTACTTCCGCCTATATTGTGCGAAAGGCTCAGGGGAACTGGCTGAGCTATGATCTGCCCTTTGTATTCTGGCTTTCCACGGTCGCCATCCTCTTCTCCTCCTTTACCCTGGTTATGGGGATTCGGAAATTCAAGGCCAGAGAAAGGCTGGCCTACCGCAGGTGGATCAGTCTTACCCTGATTCTCGGCCTCAGTTTCGCGTTACTGCAATATATGGGTTTTTCCCAGCTTTATGCCCAGAATATCCGGATCAGCGGCAATCCCAGCGAATCCTTTCTGTTTATCATTGCCGGATTGCATGTGCTTCATGTGCTGGGGGGAATAATTGCCTTAACTATTGTATTTTTCCGTGCCTTTAGCAGCAGGACCAAGCATTATAATGTGACCGGACTGGAGGTCGTGGGCAGTTATTGGCATTTCGTAGATATATTGTGGATATATTTATTTATATTCTTCCTGGTAAATCAGTAAAATAATTTCGAAATTCACAGCC
>CAYPQN010000018.1:0-44690 GCA_964412885.1 uncultured Chitinophagaceae bacterium
ACATTCCTTGTATTCTTAATCAGCCATCAGCGACCAATGGCAGAACTGCTTGCCCCGAACTGCAAAGACATACCTGAGGTATATGAAGCGGAGTTCGCACAAATGGCAGAAGTAGATATTCCTATGGAAGAACTGGAACAGACAAGAAAACAACTGATAGCCATTATCAACAATGAAATGACCGCAAATGAGTGGAAATTCTTGTTGCTTATTTTTGCTTTTTACAAATCTTTCTTTAAAAAAAAGAGCGGGTCCTCCGCTCTCCAAATATTCGGCAAATTCCTTTGAGCTCCCCTATGGGTCACAGGTGCAACCTTTCTTTTTTCGCCAACAGCTCCTCCACGGTTTCCTGATACATTTCATCGGGAATGCAACAGTCTACCGGGCAAACAGCGGCACACTGGGGTTCTTCATGGAACCCCTGACATTCCGTACATTTATCCGGGCTTATATAATAGGTGTCCATGGCTATGGGTTCCAGTCTTTGACTGGCCTCCACCTCGGCCCCGTTCATCAGCTGAAAAATTCCGCTCACAGAGGTCCCATCCGCCATGGCCCACTCCACTCCGCCTTCGTAAATCGCATTATTCGGACATTCGGGCTCACAAGCCCCGCAGTTAATGCACTCGTCCGTAATTTTAATGGCCATAAAAAGATTCGTTTTTATGGAGGTAAAGTTACAATTTGCAGGCGAATATTTGGGTTTATGGATTCATTACAGGACAGGCTGGAGGCCCTGGAAGGACTAAGGTCCTTTATTCTAGGGGATTCGCCGGATTGGAATCAAGCCAGACAGCAGGCCGGGGACGCCCATGGCTGGTTTACCGATGAAGAATTGAACTTTGCCTTAGATCAGATTGCCCAAAACTACCTCGATGCCGACAAGCTCATCGCCTGGACCCGGTCCTATGCCCTTCCCGTCGCCCAGCCCAGAACACTGGGCTTGGTCATGGCCGGAAATATTCCCCTGGTGGGATTTCATGATTTTCTCTGCGGCTGGGTCAGCGGTCACCGGATGATCATCAAAGCCTCGACCAAAGATGCCATGCTCTGGCAGTCCATAAACCGCTTCCTCGAGGAAAATTATCCCAGACTGAACCAAAATGTACAATGGACGCAGGGCCCCATGAAGGCCGATATGTTCATCGCCACCGGTTCCGATAACAGTGCCCGTTACTTCCAGCAATACTTTGGAAACTTCCCCCATGTCATCCGGAAGAACCGCAGCTCAGTGGCCCTTTTGGACGGGGATGAGACCCTGGATGAACTGGCCGCCCTGGCCGACGATATTTTCCGTTACTTCGGTTTAGGCTGCCGAAATGTCACCCAGGTTTTCGTGCCCGAAGGCTATGCCTTCGACGCCCTGCTCTCCTCCATGGAATCCCATCGCCATCGCTTTGATCACCATAAGTATAGAAATAACTACGATTATCATTTGTCGGTATTCCTGCTGAACCGCCTTCCTATACTTACCAATGACCTGATTATTCTGGTGGAGAACCCGGTTCCCTATTCCCCGGTAAGCGTTTTGCATTATCAGTATTATTCGGACCGAGATCAGCTTCTGGAAACCCTGAAAACGGATTCGCGGATCCAGGCCATAGTGGGTCGGGGCCTGGTGCCCTTCGGTCAGGCACAGCGGCCCGCCCTGGGCGATTACGCGGACGGAGTGGACACGATGGCCTTTCTCACGGAGCAGATGGGCTGAAGTCGCCTGCCCCAAAACCCTGTTCAAAGGGATTTTTTTCCTCCCTTATTGCGAATAAGTTAAAATATTCCTACCTTGTTCACCGAGAACCCAAACTGCTGGATCCGGATGGAAAAGCATGGGCGACCACAATACCGGTCTACGGATTTGTGGTCAGGACCGGCTGAGGATTTTATCCAACCCGAAGCCCCATCCCATCCGTCTTAGCGTATATGTGTTCCCCATTTTTAACTGACCCGTTTATTTGCTTCTTCGAAAAAGAGTATACATGAAAAGAATGTTAATCCTTAGGCCAATCCTGATGATGATTTTGATGGGGATGCTTACCATTCCTTCAAAAGCGCAATTGATTCCCACGGCATACACGAATGGGGCCGGCCTGACCATCCTCTTTCCTGGCGCCTCTGGACCATTTTCTCAGTATTTTATATTTACGATCTCGAACAGCAACCCATATCCGGTGGCTTTGAGGGAAGTCCATGTATTTCACCTTTCCGAGGAACTGGTGGGCGGAGTGAACATATCCAATAATGGAGCCGTGTACTCCCTGATCAAAGAGCCGGCCCCCAACGGGACGGGATTTCCGGGGACCAATATCATCAACTGGACGTTGTTGGACTACTCTCCCCCTATATATACAGCGGCCTCAGGTGTCACCCCGGTGCTCACCAATATTGAAGGGGTGATCATTCCCCCATTTACCGTGGAGCAGCGATTTGCCCTGGTGAGTACAGATACCATGGTCATCCGCGGTTCCTACACCAGTCCCGCCCTGGGACCCGTGCCTTATACTTTCACGGCCGGAGGGGTAACCTTCCGCTCCAGCGAACCCGGACCCCAAAGTGCCGGAAACCGGATCTGGTTTGCCGGATATCCCGCCGCCCTGGCTTATGCCAGCCCAGGCAACGGAGCGGAAATGTATGGATTTGAAGGCGCCATAAAAATAGAAAGAGCCGGGCCCGTGGCCAATGTGATCGGTTCTCCGGCCTGTGAAGGAGAAACCGTTTCCCTGGATGCCAGCCTTCCTCCCGGCGTTCCCCCCACCGCCAATATCTTCTGGCGCGGGCCCGGAGGCACCTCCTTCGTCGGCAACACCTGGAATCTGACCAATATCACCAGCAGTCAGGCCGGTCGCTATGAAGTTCGCTATGAGCTGGGCGGAGACACTTCCGCCCCTACCTTGGTGGAAGTGGTGGTAAAGCCCACCCCTGCGCCCCCCAAGCTGAGCAGCAAGACCTACTACTGTCTGAACGAACAATTTGAAGAAGTGATTGCTGAGGGGCAGAACATTGTGTGGTATATGGATCCTTCCGGCGGAACCGGAACCACTATCCCCCCCTATGTAAACACCACCTATCCGGGGACCTATACCTGGTATGCCACTCAAACCGTGAATGGATGCGAAAGCGCCCAAAGGAGCTCCATATCCATTACGGTGGCGCCCATGCCCGATCCACCCATCGTCTCCACTCCCATAGGGTTCTGTGAAAAGGAACCCGCCCAACCTCTTACTGCCATAGGCACGGATCTGCGCTGGTATGATGAGCCATTCGGAGGTATAGGTGCCGTCGTGGCCCCCATTCCGGGAACCAGCGTACAGGACACCCAGCAGTACTGGGTGAGTCAGACCATTCAGGGATGCGAAAGCCCCAGGGCCAAGATTGATGTGATCATTACCTTCAAACCCAACGGGATGATTATTCCTTCCCTGGTCCCCTCCACCCTTTGCCAGGGAGATACCATGAGTTTCAAATATTTCGGAAGCGGTACTCCGCTTACGGCCTATAATTGGACCATCCCCACCGGCGGCACCCCCATAGGGGAAATCGCCAACAACGGACAGGGGCCTTTGGTGATTCAGTTTGACACGGCAGGAACCTATCAGGTGACCTTGGTGGCCGGTAACCTGGGCTGCTTCAGCGACCTCTATACCCATAATGTTCGGGTGAAGCCCATACCTTTTGCCCGCATAGCCTCTGCCGATGACGTCTGCATGAACGCCGTGGAAATGATTTCCCTTTATGAATACAGTTCCACCATCGATACCTTCCACTGGGACTTCGACGGAGGGCTGCTGTCCAATTACAGCACGGATCAGGGACCTTACGGCGTATACTGGACAGAACCCGGTCCCAAGGTGATTCATCTGATGGTGGATGACGAAGGATGTATCTTCGAGACCTTTGACACCCTGATGGTTCACCAGAACCCCGATGCCCGATTTACCGCTGTGGGGCTGGGCGACGGAGCCACGGTCTGCCTGGGCGACAGCGTTCAGTTTATCCCCGAGACCCTGGAGTCCACTTCCTTCTATCAGTGGTCGCCCTCCCGCTTCTTTGGCTTTTATGACAAGGATCCGGTAAGCTATGGAGTCATCGATTACAGTGGGCCGATTTCCCTTTATGTCAAGGATGCTTATGGCTGCGAAAGCGAAGCCAGCATGGAAATCCACACCGAGCATTGCTGTGAACTCTATTTCCCCACGGCCTTTACTCCCAACGGAGATGGAATCAATGATGATTTCGGGGCCATAACCCAAAGTAATGCCCAATTGAAATCCCTGCGCGTAGTCAACCGTTGGGGACAGACGGTATTCGAGACCAACGACATCCGCAGTAGATGGGATGGCACGGTAAACGGAAAGCCTTCAGATATGGGCACTTATTATTATCTGGTGGAGTACCGCTGTGAGAACCGAAACCAGCACTTGGAAGGAGAAATCACCCTAATCCGCTAAAGGAACCCTTCCTGGATTCCGATCCGCCATATCAGGATTGGCCATCCCCACAAGGGATGGCCAATTTTTTGGGGGCTAGCTATCCCTGGACAAAACCCATAATCCTGGTCCCCTGCAGCCCAGAGGTAAAGAACAGTCCCGTCCGGTTTGTCCCATACCCGCCAACCTTTCCAAAGAACAAAGGCATGGCCAAATGGCATGGAGATCGACACCCTGGATCTTTAGGCCATGAGGAAATCCCCCATTCTCTCTGCCCGAAGGCAAAGGGCAGGAGCGGCGAAGACGAGGAGAAAAATAGCGCTCTACGCTGACCCAAAGCCTCCCGGGAGGCTCTATGGCCCAATGATCTGAGCGGGAAGAAACGGGGCTTGGAAAGAAAGCGAAACCGTCCTGAAAGGGCCAATGGAGAACTCAAGCCCGCGGACCTGACCTGACCAGCCTTATCGGATCGACTTTCCGGCCCACCCCACTTTCGGGAGAACTAGGGGGCTTCCCCTTCCTGGATTACGGAGCTCCGTTCAGGTTTTTTTTGGGGGGGGGGCTTTCCCTATAAGTAAATCAGCTTTTTCACCTCCCGGTATTCCCCCGTCTCGATAGTCAGCAGGTAGATTCCCGGGGCAAATGCGGGAGTTTGGATCATCGCCTTGTTCAATCCCGGCTCGGAATTCAGATCTTGGCCGAACAGTGAACGGCCCTCGAGGTCATGGAGGATCAAGCGGAGGGGATCGCCCGCCTGAGATCTCCACAGGATCTGAAAACGCCCCCCCTGAACCGGGTTCGGGTACAGGCCTACCCGCCCATCCAGATGGTCAGCAGAGTCCATGATTTCGACAAGATCTATGGCGATCCCTTCTTTGGTATAGGCCGGATCGCTTTCCATGACGAAGCGAAGCTGGAGCAATTCCCCTTTGGGCAGCATCGTATGGACCTGCCTCCACCCGAGCCGGTTCTCCTGATTCCAGACATGGAACTGAGAATCCGTATACCAATTCTCTCCCTCTCCATAGGCGCCCAATCTGGTCCATTCCCCCCCGTTTAGCCTATATTCCAGGTAGGCCGCATCGCAGTACTGGTCCTCACAGTTCTCTATATCCTCGATCATATAAAATTGAATATAGGGATGAGTCAGGCGATGGATATCGAAACAAGGGCTGTATAAATAGGAGCGTTCATCATTTTGGTACCTTCCCCGGATTCCGGTCTTCCAAACCCGCTTCCCCTCAAAGGCATTTCGCAGAAACACCGACATGGGTTCTCCCCATTCCCAGGAACTGTTTCGTCCGGCCGGATACCAGTAGCCTTGATGGGTTTCAAATCCCTCCCGGTAGGGATATTCCTGGATCAGCGGCTGGTTGTATACGATCCAATCCGCCAGCGTGTCGTTCTGGGGATAGCTATCTGTTTCCAGATTTGCCCAGACCCGCATCCTGTTTTCCCCCGGTTGGAGCCGGACGGCTGTATGGAATTCGAAATCCACCGAGTCTTTGGCTCCCAGGAAATCCAGGGTCTCCCCGACCGGCTCCTGATCATTCCATTGATAAAAGAGTCGGATATTATGCAAATCATTGTACACCCCGTTATATACCCTTACCTGAACAGGGACCGGTGCCGACTCCCCACAGTAAAAGGGCTGAGGTGAGCGCACTGACTTTAGATGGACATCATCGAAGACCTCATAGATCCGGATCTGATCCAGGGTGAGTCCTGTGCCGAAATGCGATTCGGCAATCAGGGAGCTATCCTTCTGCACGAATCGGATCTGCGTGCTGGAACTGAAGTCCTGACCTCGAAGCACATCGTTGAGGGAAATGGTGCCCGAAGACATCACCTTACCCGTCTCTTCAGGGGAAAACACCATGGCCTTCTTCCAGGAATCCTGGTCCGACCCTCTCATCCAGACCGCATTCTCCTCAGGGAACTTGGGCTGTCCATGCAACAGATACTGGAAATCCATGCGGATTTCGTCGCGGTCAGCACGGTAGGACGATAAATTGAGGGTAGCGACCAGGGCGTTTTCCTGACTATCCACAGCCTTCCAGGCATCCAAGCTCAGGCTTCTGTTGCCTTCGATCGCCATTGAGGGAAGGATGGCCGTGCGGATTCTTCCTGTATCCTGGACGGGAAGAAAATCCCAGCGATGCTCGGAATCCAATCCAAATACCCTTTTTCTCCATTCACTTTCCTCCAGATCTTCAAAATGGAATTCCAGCGGCAGGGAAACCGGATCGTTGGCGAAATAATAAAAAGTGTCCCACAAATCGTTATTGTAGGGATAAGGATCACCAGGGTAATCCAGGTTCATTCGATAGATATATTTGCCCGGACTCAGGTCCGGATTCAGGGGAAATCCCAGCCAGCGGGACTCCATAGGCGCCAGGGTAATCGGATAGTTATGCGTAGTGTTGGCCCCTATTTCTGCTCCAAAGTCTATTCTGAGGCTAAAGTTAGAAACGGGCTTGGAAGAGCGGTTCTGCACCAAAACGGCCAGGTCCGGCAAGGAATGCAAATCTTGGGAACTGTGCATGCGCCGGTACGGGAGGGTATCCAGGGCCACCAGATCTAGATTCCCATCCCAAATACTGGACTGGCAATCCCCCTTGTCCGCCCGGTACTTCACCACATTGCTGGGATATCCCATTCCTCTGTAAATTCGGGCTCGGAACAGAAAATACTGATCCGAAAACATATTGGGCACCCATAACTTGTCGCCCAGATTCACAGGATTGACTTCAGTAAATCCCGCGGAGCCAGGCAAGTCGCTTTTCATGTATTCCAGGGAATACTCTTCGGGTCCAAAGGGTCCAGGCTCCACACGAAATACCGCGGAGCCGGGGCACTGAATGCTGTCCAGTACAAGCCGGGGAGCTGAGCTGACCACCAGGTTTCCGACTTCGCTTACCCTTTGGGAGGCGGGCTGGCGGATACGCAATTTGCCCTCCGTGGTAAACAGGGCAGGGGTTTTCCACAAGTAGCTCCTTTTTTCCGGGGCAATAAGGGAATCGACAAGCATCCATTGGGCACCGTTATCCGGGGAGAAGTCCAGGACAAAGGGTTCCTCGCTTCCCTGAGAAGACCAATAGATCACCAGGGAATCGGCTGCCTTAATCGGATCAAAGTCCGTGGGAAAATGAATCTGGAGCTTCTGGGGGACCCAATCATAAACCAACACATATTCCTGATCGCCTTCAGGCAAGCCGAATCCCTTGACCCGGAGCTCATATTCCCCCGCTTCAGGTAGATCGATGACCACCTGCTCCACATTGTTGACCCGGTCCCTTCCAGGCCGGGCTTCCTCCCATATCCCCGATGGGCTTGGGTCCAAGATCAGGGGAAGGTGAAGCTTGCCCTGGGGGTCGTAGACCTCCAGATCCAAGTCCTGGATCAGGTTTTTCACCGCCCTCGGACTGGAAGGTTGATCATGCCAGTATAGCATCACCTTGAGCTGTTGGACTCCTTCGGGTACCCCAATGGTATGCGTTTCGGTTTTTCCCCATGCGACCACGGATTCCTTGAACTGGCCTTGCCTTAACATGGAAAGGGAGCGATCCAGGTCCAAAAATCCGAATCCAAACTCGAAGTCGGGCCCCTTTCTGCCCATATCCCGGGCGCCATTCATCAGCAAGGCTTTGAGCAGGGCACTTTTCAATTCCCGAGAAGGATAGCGGTACCTGTAAAGCTCCGTCAGGGAGGCGGCGGCTCCGGCCACCTGGGGACTAGCCATGCTGGTGCCCCCCGAAACAAAATAAGAATCCACCCCTATAGTGGAATATACCTCGCGGCCGACGGCGGTAATCTCCGGCTTCAGCCTCCCGTCCCTAACGGGTCCCATGGATGCATCCCAGGCATGGTGGTATTCCTTGTCCGTACTCGTTACCACCAAACCATTCTTGGCGGGTTGGTAGCCTCCCACCACCGTGGCAAAGCCATGGGGATAGGGCCCACAAGTTTCGTTACCGTCATTGCCGGCAGCGAATACATGAAGCACCTGGGGATATAGCTGAGCCAGATGATCCACCGCCTGAGCATGCAGATCATAGGTACCGGCATAATCACAGTCCTTTTGCCGAGCTGCATAAGAGTTATTGGTTATGGTCATGGAGTATTTTGGAACCAATTCCGGGGTCTGCGCCAGCACCGAGGAAAAGTATAAGTTTAGCAGTCGAGCCCGGGGGGCCATACCTTCACCATCTATATCCATTAGCCCGGCCCCGCCCAGAATACCACTGATATGCACCCCATGATGTGCATAAGGAAAGGGAACAAAGTCCACCACCCGGTCTCTAAGGTCCACATGATGAATACCCGAGGCATTGTCCCCTATGCCCACGGTCACCCCAAACCCAGGGAATTGAATACGCTGCCAACTGGCCGGACCGTGCTGAGCCCCCCTGGATTCCCTGTCCAAGCTTTGATCCCTGGCGGCTGCCGAAATATGGCGGACCGCGGGCAAGGCCGCCATGGCCAGCAGATTCCGGGCATCCACCGTATAATGATATAGCCCCATGGATTCAAAGGGAGAGCTTAGAGCTTGGGCACCCAAAGGCGAAAAAAGGAGTTCTCGCTCGTCGGCCGAAATTTTCGTCCAAGTCTGAAGCACCACCGCAAGGACTTCCCCTTCACCGGCTTTTTGGAGGAGATATGCGTCCACCTTTTCCTGAGGAAGCAGAGGACAGATTCGGACCACCCCAGCCTGGATCAGCTCTTCGACCTTCCCCTTCTCGTCCAAAAGATATTCCATAAAAACCGGAGGGATGACCGCGCCCTTCTGTCCCGCAATTCCCGGGACGGAACCCAGCGACTGCAGGGCCGACTGATCCCTGAATTCCAGGATGACGGCCATCCCCTGGGGGCCAGGAGGTCTAAACCCCTGGGGCAAATCCACAAAACGGGAGGCCATGCTGGCGGGAAGATTCCCGTACTTTCCCTCGGCTTCCCGAGCATCTGAGGGAAGGGACCCAAAACTCAGGGCACAGAGGGCAAGGATAGGCCAAATACGGAATAAGCGAATAGGGGAATGAATCATAAAATACGGATATAAGGATTCCCATCTCAAAATAATCGATTCTGTCGACAAAAATTGGTTTTCTCAGGATTTCTTTATTGGTGAGATGAAATCCTTTACCTAAATTTAGGCCACCCATCAGGGGAATCCATGTCCCTTAAGGGAAAAACCAGAGTATACGCATGATATAGCCTTAGGCTTATTTCCAGAAACCCATTCATCACGATTATTTATTCTCCCAAACTATGAAAAGCCGTATCCTCTTTATCGGATTATTCTGGCTGGCCTCCGCCATGGCGGCCCAGGCGCAACCTATGGCCCGGATTCAGTTTATCCATAACTCCGCCGACCTGAATCTGTCCCAAATAGACATTTGGGTGGACGGAGTCCAATGGGTAGACAACCTTCCTTTCCGGGAAGCCACCGCCTACATGGACATTCCCTCCGGGGTGCCTGTTTCTTTGGGCGTGGCCCCGGAGAACAGTGCTTCCGAGCAGGATACCCTCATCCACAGGGAAATTCATCTTCAGCCCCACGATACCGTGATCGTCCATATTCACGGGACCACGGATCCCAGTGCCTACCAACCCTATGTGGCCCTGAACATGCAATTGATTGACCAGCGTCGCGAAAAACCCCATTACGACCAAAATCAAATCGATTTATTCTTTTTGTTCGGCTGCAGCGACGAGGGCAAGGTGGACATCCGCCAAGGCATCGAAACGCTGGTCTCCGAGGGACAAGTAGGCGTCTATTCCGACTACTATTCCTATGATAACAGCTATCATGTTTTCCGCAGAACGGATGAATCGGGAAGAGTAGTATACGGGACCTATGGATTGCCTCTGGACCAATGGGCCTGGCCCGGACGTACGGCCGTCGTCCTCAGCTCGGGATTCCAGGACCCCAGCCAAAATCAAAACGGCCCCCCCATGGCCATCATGGCCGTATCCCATCTTGGAGGGCCTTTTATAGAACTGCCTCCTGCTCCCCGGGAAAATTATGCCCGGCTTCAGATTATGCAGAATGCCGCCGATTTACTTATTGACACCCTGGATGTCTATATGGAAGGGATAAAGCTGATCGATGACCTCCCTTTTCGCCACGGATCGGAATTCCTGGATGTCATTTCCAAGGAAACCATTCGCCTGGGATTTGCACCGGCCAACAGCCAATCCGTATTGGATACCTTTCACTCCGTCATCGTTTACCTGGATTCCGCCAGGACCTATCTGGGGGTGACCAATGGCATCGAATCCACCGTGGGATATGCCCCCAGGCCTCCCTTTCAGTTCAGCATGATCGGACTAAATGAGGAGATCGGGACCCCCGGGGAAGTACAGTTCCATGTACACCACGGCACCACGGATTTCCCCATTCCCATGGACTTGCGGGAAGGACAGGACGTACTCTATAACTCCATGGTCTTGGGTGGGTTCTCCCTGCTCCATTCCCGAGACCTGCAGGATACCCGGTTCACCCTGACCAGCGACGACGGAAGCGAGGAAATACTGAAGTACAACGCCCTTTTCAGTCAAGGATTCGACGGAGAACTGGGACTGGTGCTCAGTTCGGGATTCTGGGTTCCGGCCGCCAACAGTCAGGGGCCAGCCTTCGGATTGTATTTTGCCTCGACAAAAGGAGGACCATTCCAGGCCCTTCCCATAGCTACTGGTATCGAAGATCTGTACCCGGAGAACGCTTCCTGGTCCCTTTATCCCAATCCGGCCTCCCATCAGCAATGGATCCGCGGCAGGGAAAACCAGATTCCGGAATCCCTGGAACTTTACTCCCTGGAGGGCAAAAAGCTCCCATTGTCCTGGAACCGGGAGAATGGAAGTCTGGACCTATCCGCCCTTAACCCGGGAGTCTACCTGATTCGGGTCGTAGACCAGGGAACGACCCAGATCTTGCGCATGGTCAGAGAATAGGGACAAAGGCTTTACCCTCCCTTTCTCTCTTTTTGCGCATTAGCCAGAGCACATAGCCTCATTTCATATTATTGGGCGGCGGGAATCCCGTCGCCCTTTTTTATGGGATACCACAAAGGCTGACCCCGGAGAAGCTAATCCCCTACCCGGACCAAACCTCCATAGGGGAAGGAATTGCGGGACAAAAAAATCCGACTTACCCGAGAGCAAGCCGGATTAGGATTGTGCCTACTAACCCATCGTAGGTCATACAAAAATATAAAACCCTCGGTGGCGAACAAAATTTTTCCTAAGAATTTCTAATGGAGGGTTCCGGCAGGAGAATAGAATGACAACTGTCATATTGGCAGCTAAAATAGAAATTTGCTGTCATTTTTTCCTGGGTTTTCGTTTGGAATCCGATTTGATCCGGTATTCATGAACAAAAAACCAAGAAAAATGAATCATCAAAGTCAATTAATCGCCAATCGTTCCCCTTGGATGGGTTGGGATGATGTCTTTAGGATGAACTGGGGATTTCCCCGCCTCCGCCAACATCTTCCTCTAGAGCCTTCTTACCATGTACGGGAAACACCGGAAATCTATGAGCTGGACATGGTCCTTCCCGGTCTGAACAAAGAGGATATATCCATTTCGGTGAAAGACGATATCCTGGAGATCTCCTATGAAATCGAAAGGAGCTCCCAGTCTTCGGAAGGCTCGGCGAAAAGGAAGGATTATATCCGATCCAGCTACCGGAAACAGTTCCATCTTTCCGAGAACATGGACCGGGAGAGAATGCAGGCCAGATACGAAAAGGGCATTTTGGAACTGCAAATTCCCAAACGGAATCCAGCGGTCGCCCAGACAAAGCAGGTTCCCATCCAATAAGAAGGAGCGCCGCACCCGAAATTTGATCAAAGGGCAACCATCAGCCCCCGAAGGGAGATCCTCTCTCCCGGGGGCTGATTTCTTTTCCTGTAGGGCCAGTCTAAATATAGCCCAGCAGCTTCAGCATACTTTGGGCGGATTGCTCCTTGGCATAAAGCCAATCCACCAGTTTGCCGTTCTTGTCGTATTCGACCACCACGTGTTTGGGGGAGGGAATCATGCAATGTTTGATTCCTCCGTAACCGGCCAGCTGATCCTGATAGGCCCCGGTATGGAAGAATCCTATGTATAGCGGTTCACTTCCTTTCTGCTTGTCAATTTTAGGCAGAAAAACCGCATTGACATGCTCTTCCGAGGTATAAAAATCATGGCTGTCACAAGTCAGACCTCCTAGATGGACTTCCTGATATTCCTTTTCCCAGTTGTTAATGGGCAGCAACAGGAATTTCTCCCCAATTCCCCAGGTATCCGGCAGAGTGGTAATGAAGGAACTATCGATCATGTACCATATTTCCCGGTCGTTTTGCATTTTCTCGTCCAGAATCTGATAGATCACCGCCCCACTCTCCCCTACGGTAAAGGAACCAAATTCGGTGAAAATATGGGGCACGGGTACCCGATTCCTCTTGCATACCTTCTTGATATTGGAAACGATTTGATTGACCATGTATTTGTAATCATAGTCAAAGGCCAAGGAATGCTTTATGGGAAATCCGCCGCCAATATTCAGGCTATCTAACTCAGGGCATATCTTTTTGAGTTGGCAGTAGAGATTCAATACCTTATTGAGTTCGCTCCAATAATAAATATCGTCCTTTATGCCTTTGTTCATGAAGAAATGCAGCATCTTCAACCCGAACTTGGTATTGCCCTTGATCTTATCCACATAAAACTCCAGCACATCCCGGCTTCGGATACCCAATCGGGATGTGTAGAAATCAAAAGTAGGCTCTTCTTCGCTGGCGATCCGGATGCCGATCTGCACCGGCTTTTCAGAACGGATGGATTTTTTGTAGTCTTCAAACTCCTGCTTATTGTCCAGGACCGGGATCACGTTCTCAAAACCATCATTGATCAGCCTGGCAATATTGCGGGTATAGGCCCGGGTCTTGAATCCATTACAGATAATATAGGTTTCCTTGTGGATCCTCTTCTTCTTATAGAGCTGCTTGACGATTTCCAAATCATAGGCAAAAGAAGTTTCCAGATGGACATCGTGCTTCAGGGTTTCCTCGACGATAAAGGAAAAATGGGAGCTCTTGGTGCAATAACAGTAAATATAATCCCCTTCATAGCGATGCCGGCGAAAGGCATCATGGAACATTTTCTTGGCCTTGGCTATCTGGCTACCGATCTTGGGCAAATAAGTTAGCTTGAAAGGGGTCCCGTATTTATCTATCAACTCCTTGATATCCAAGTCGTTAAAAAATAAGTAATTGTCTTTTACTTCGAAATCCTCCGGAGGAAAATCAAAGGTCTGCTTGACCAGATCAGTATAAGTATTGTTCATGGAATCAAGGGGGATAAAACATCAACAATAAAGTACGGGACCAATAAAAAATTTAGTGCCCGGCAAAATTATATATTTGGCACCAGTAATTGCGCATAAAAAATCCGGCCGCCATAGCGCCGGACTACCCCTACCGGAGCCTGGAAATATTTCGATAGGTTTGCCCCAGAATTCCGCCATCCTTGAAAAAGGCACTCCTTAAAATGCATGCAGCCGTCTGGCTCTGGGGGTTTACCGCCGTGTTGGGGCGGGCCATTACCCTGGAGGCCATCCCTTTGGTGTGGTATCGCATGGGAGGGAGTTTTCTCATTCTGGGCCTATTGCTCCGCTGGCGGAGAGTCTGGATTCCCGTGAGCCGAAAGGCGATGGGGGCCATGGCCCTGATTGGCGGCCTAATGGCCCTGCACTGGGTAGCCTTCTATGCTTCCGTCAAAACCGCCAATGCTTCCGTGGCCCTGATATGTCTGGCTACCAGTTCCACATTTATCAGTTTCCTAGAGCCCCTGATAAACCGCCAGCGCTGGAAGCCCCTGGAGACAGGACTAAGTCTGGTGGCCTTGGGAGGGGTGGTCATCATCTACCGCACCCAGCCCCAATGGGGAATGGGCTTGTTCCTGGGCTTGGCGGCGGCCCTGATTGCGGCCCTGTTTACCTTGCTGAACAAACGCATAGCCTCGGATTACCCCGCCCGCACCCTGGTCTTCTATGAAATGCTGAGCGGATGGATTATCCTCAGTTTCCTGATCCCCCTATGGTACGGGAGCGGTCCCTGGCCCCGGTGGACCCCCACGCTCACGGATTGGGCATGGATATTCGTTCTGGTGCTCTTTTGCACGGTTTGGGCCCAGAGCCTGGCTCTAGAGGCCCTGAAAAAAATCAGCTCCTTCACCTCCTCGCTGAGCGTCAATCTGGAACCGGTATACGGAATCCTGCTGGCCTTTGTATTCTATGGGGAGAATCAGGACCTGGACGGAGGATTCTACCTGGGTATGACCCTGATTCTTGGCGCCGTTTTCCTGCATCTGGCCCATTATTTCCTTCCCAGATCCAGAGCGAAAAACCGGTAAACTTTTTCCTCCCTGGCGAATCCCCCGAGAAATTCAAAGAATTTTCTAATCAGATTATTCGTAATTTTAACTGGACTGCAATTCCCGCCCAACGAGGGGAAATAAACATGGGTTTATGGAAAAGAAATGGATTTCCCGGATAGAAAAGGAGGAGGTGGTCAAATCGGAACCTGCCCTATGGGTAGATTCTGAATCCCTCATGCAGAACGGCCAGTTGATTCTCACTCGGAAAAATCTTTATTTTCTGGTCAATCAGGCTCATAAGCCTGCTCTTTGCATTGATTTGGACACCATCAACCAGATCAAAGCCGAAAGCCTGCACACTGACCACAACATACTTTGCCTCACCTATCTCCAGTACGACCAGACCCGATTCTCCGTGCTGGACTATGCGCTCTGGGAAAAGGCTTTGGAAAATGCCCGGATGACTCCTCACATCCGCCAGCGAAATCCCACTCCCATCCAGGGACCGGGTAAGCCCTGAGCCTATCCGGCAAAGGGTTTTGTACATGGCAAACCCAGGAAAATGCTTTCCTTGCGGATATACCGCTATCCGACGGCTTCTCTCATTAAGATTTCCCCCTTAACTTTGCCCCCTATGCGTCAAGAAACATCCACTCCCTCCACGGAGCGCTTATCCTTCGAAGAATTCACTCAGGAAGTGATGGCCGATTATGCCCTGGCTGTGGCCAGCCGAGAGGCCAGTCTGATTGGACGGCGAGAAGTCCTGACCGGCAAAGCGAAATTCGGCATATTCGGAGACGGCAAAGAGCTGGCCCAGATAGCGGCGGCGAAATTCATGAAACCGGGCGATATCCGCAGCGGATACTACCGGGACCAGACCCTGATGTTTGCCACCGGAATGAGTGACCTGGAAAAATTTTTCGCTCAGCTCTATGCCCATACGGATCTGGAAGCCGAACCGGCATCCGGAGGCCGGATGATGAATGGGCACTATGGCACCCGATGGCTGAATGAGGCCGGGGAATGGATGGACCTGACTCAGGCTCCCCAATCCTCTTCGGATATTTCCCCTACGGCGGGGCAAATGGTCCGGGCACTGGGTCTGGCTTATGCCTCCAAAATGTACCGTCAGGTGGACGGGTTGAAACAAGGATTTGAGAAATTCAGCCGCCATGGCAACGAAGTGATTTTCTGCACCATCGGCGATGCCTCCACCTCGGAGGGGTTATTCTGGGAAACCGTGAACGCCGCCGGAGTTTTGCAGGTGCCCCTGGCCATATTCGTCTGGGACGATGGATACGGGATTTCGGTTCCGCGTCATTATCAGACCACCAAGAACTCCATATCGGAAATCCTCAGAGGATTTCAATGGGAAGAGGGCCTGGGAGGTCTGGATATATATCAGGTCAAAGGCTGGGACTATCCCGCCTTAGTCGAAACCTTCCAAAAAGGCATTGAAAGAACCCGGGAAACCCACATTCCCGCCGTTTTCCACGTACAGGAGCTGACCCAGCCCCAGGGCCATTCGACTTCGGGGTCCCATGAAAGGTATAAGTCCCCCGAAAGACTGGCCTGGGAAAAAGAATGGGATTGCCTGGCCAAAATGAGGGAATTCATTCTCTCTTCCCAGATCGCCACCGAAGAGGAGGTCCAGGCCGTGGAGGAAAAATCCCGCCAACAGGCCAGGGAGGCCCGGCAGAAGGCTTGGAATTCCTTCCAGCAGCCCATAAAGGAAAGCGCCGCGCGGGCCATCCAACTGGCCCGGCAGCTGGAATTTGAAGGCACAGCGGACAGCGCCCAGATCCAACAATTGATTCAGGAACTCCAGGCCAATCCCACGCCCATCCGAAAAGATGTGACGCGCATGGTATACCGGCTGCTCTCCCTGGGAGGGTCTTCTGCCGCGGGAAGGGAAATCCAGCGCTTCTACCAGCAGATTCAGCAGGAAAATCAACAGCGATTCAACTCGCACCTCCATTCCCAGTCCAGGCAATCAGCGGAAAACCTGGAGAGCATCCCTGCCGTCTATGCTTCCGACGCCCCCCTACTCAATGGGTACGAAATCTTGAACCGGTATTTTGACGGCCTTTTCGCCTCCCGCCCCGATGTTTTCGCCTTTGGAGAGGACCTGGGTAAGATCGGAGACGTTAACCAGGGATTTGCGGGATTGCAGGAAAAATACGGGAGCCTTAGGATCACCGATACCGGGATCCGGGAAGCCTCCATTATCGGACAGGGATTGGGCATGGCGATGAGAGGCCTGCGGCCCATTGCCGAAATCCAGTATCTGGATTATCTGCTCTACGGCCTGCAACCCCTTGCTGACGATGTGGCCACCATGCAGTACAGAAGCCGGGGAGGTCAGAAATCTCCGCTGATCGTCCGCACCCGAGGACATCGGCTGGAGGGCATATGGCACAGCGGCTCCCCCATGGGCATGATTCTGAACAGCATTCGGGGAATGTACTTATGCGTTCCCCGGAACATGACCCAAGCCGTCGGCATGTACAATACGCTGCTGGCCGGCGATGATCCGGGTTTGGTCATCGAATGCCTGAACGGATACAGGCTAAAGGAGAGGCTACCCCAGAACTTGAACAGTTTCCGGGTAGCTCTGGGCATACCCGAAGTTCTCCGGCAAGGCGAAGACATCACCATAGTCTCCTATGGATCCACCCTGCGGATCATTGAGGAGGCCATGGAGGAATACCTTAAGCCCGCGGGCATTGAGGTGGAACTCATTGATGTGCAAACCCTGCTGCCCTTCGATAAAACCGGGGTCATCCTGGAATCCTTGAAAAAGACCAGCCGTATCCTATTCGTGGACGAGGATGTACCCGGGGCCGCCACCGCCTATATGTTCCAGCAGGTCATGGAAGTTCAGGGCGGTTTCCGTTGGCTGGATGCCAGCCCCCGCACCTTAACGGCCAAAGCCCATCGACCGGCCTATGCCACGGACGGAGATTATTTCTCTAAGCCCAATGCCGAAGACATTGCCGAGGCCGTGAAGGAAATCATGGCCGAATAATATGGAAAGGAAACCAAATCCTATAGAGGAGAGGGGTGAAGGGCATAGCCATTCGCTGAATTTGGGCCCTTGGATCCTGGGAAGTCTTGTATTCCTGGCCTTTCTGATTATTCCCTGCTTGGGGACAAATGCGCAGACAGAGGACTATCCCATGGGCCATGAGGTCCCTGCCCTGATTCGCGACATGCACCTCAAGGTAAATGCCTATCGGGAAGCGCATGGTCTTTCCCCTCTAAGCTGGGATTCCCGTATAGAACCCATCGCCCTGAAGCATAGCCGGCTCATGACCCAGGGTAAAAGGCCCCCAGGACACGAGGGCATGGAAAAAAGGATGGAAGATCTTCAAAAGGCAATTCCGGGAGTCCGGGGCATGGCCGAAAACATTGTCATCGGTCCCGCGGATGCCCAGAGGCTTTTCGACGAATGGGTGAAGAGCAAAGTACACCGAAAAAACCTGTTGGGAGACTATGCATCCACCGCCATGGCTATGGACAGCGATGCCCAAGGGAAAGTATATATTACGCAGATTTTCGTCCGCTACTGAATGCATCAAAATGTTTATCCCGGTCCAGACGGGTGGGTATCCATTCCGACGAAGAGGTATCCCTAACAGAATTCCGGAGATTTAGGCCCATAGCCAGTCGGATCCCATCCAGCAAATTGTCACAGAGGGAGACCTCCGGGGAGCCCTTTGCCGGCCTTTCCACCCAATAGAGTTCATCTTCCATGAGGTCATAGATCCGCGGCAGGGCGACTAGCGCCCGCCTCAAACCGCTGTCCAGGTCCCCGGTCCCTTGTATGCAGCAAAGATCCGGCTTTACCTCCCCGATCATGGCCTCTGCCCATTCAGTCCGGGACGGGTATATCCGGAAGCCCAGGCTCTTAAGATAGTCCTGGTCGGACCAGCAGTTTCCATTCTCCCGTTCTATATACAATATCCTTATGAGCATGGCGGGGGCTTTTCTCCTCAGTGAAATCAGGGATGTTTCCTTAACGATACATATCCCTATAGATTTCTTCCATAAAAATAATGCCAATCCCCGCGTCCAAAAGATAAACTTTTCCTAAGAGCGATTCGCTAGCACTAGGCCGGAAAAAAAACTGCCTTCCCGAAGGAAGGCAGAAATTAGGTCAACTCGCTGTACCAAAAGTCTAGGCGCTGACTTTCCCTTTGGCCTTGGCCACCACTTCTTCTTCAATATTCTTGGGAGCCGGAGCGTAATGACTGAATTCCATGACAGAGGAGGCCCGGCCCGAGGATAGAGAACGAAGCTGAGTCACATATCCAAACATTTCGCTCAAAGGCACTTTGGCTTTGATGATCTGCAGATTATTGCGGCTGTCCATACCTTCCAGCAGAGCCCGACGCCGGTTAAGGTCACCGGTTACATCTCCCATGTACTGATCCGGAGTGGAGACTTCGATCTTCATAATCGGTTCCAGCAGCACGGGCTTGGCTTTCTTGCCCGCCTCCCGGAAACCGGACTTGGCGCAAAGCTCAAAGGACATGGCATCCGAGTCCACCTGGTGGAAAGACCCATCAAAAATCCTAATCCTCATGCTCTCCACGGGAAATCCGGCTAAAGCTCCGGTCGTCATGGAGGATTCGAAACCTTTTTGGATGGCGGGGATGAACTCCTTGGGAATGGCTCCCCCGAAAATATCATTTATGAACTGGAAGTTCCCCTTACCTTCCTTGAGGAATTCCTCATCAGCCGGTCCGATTTCAAACTGAATGTCGGCAAATTTACCGCGACCTCCGGTTTGCTTCTTGTAGACTTCCCTATGGGTTACGTTCACGGTGAAGGCTTCCTTATAGGCCACCTGCGGAGCCCCCTGATTGATTTCCACCTTGAACTCCCGACGCATGCGATCCACGATTACGTCCAGGTGCAACTCTCCCATTCCCTGGAGAATTGTCTGTCCGGTGTCCTCATCGGTTTTTACTCTTAGGGTGGGATCTTCTTCCACCAGTTTGGATATGGCCATACCCATCTTGTCCACGTCAGCCTGAGTCTTGGGTTCAATGGCAATGGCGATCACCGGCTCAGGGATAAACATGTTTTCCAGCACAATGGGATGTTTCTCATCACACAAAGTGTCTCCGGTCTTTATATCCTTGAATCCCACAGCAGCACCGATATCGCCGGCGGAGATTGAATCCAGAGGGGTTTGTTTGTTGGCATGCATCTGCATTATCCTGGAAATCCGCTCATTTCTGCCGGAGCGCACGTTGAGCACATAGGATCCTGCATCCAGCTTCCCGGAATAGACCCGGAAGAAGGCCAATCTTCCCACGAAGGGATCGGTCATGATCTTGAAGGCCAGGGCCGCAAAGGGCTCTTTGGCATCAGGGTGCCTGGCGATCTCCTCCCCATTATCCGGATTATGTCCTACGATGGCTTCAATATCTTTGGGAGAAGGCAGATAGCGGATCACACAATCCAAAAGCTTCTGTACACCTTTATTCCGATAAGATGAGCCGCAAAGCATGGGTATGATGCTCAGGTCAATGGTGGCTTTGCGAATAGCCGCATGAATCTCGTCTTCCGAAATGCTTGCCGGATCCTCGAAGAACTTTTCCATCAGGGCTTCATCGTACTCGGCCACAGCTTCCACCAGCTGAGCTCTCCAATGGTTGGCCTCTTCGAGCAACTCTTCCGGAATTTCGGATTCGGTATAAGTCATTCCCTGGGTGGAATCATCCCAGACAATGGCCTTCATGGTCACCAGGTCCACTACCCCTTTAAAATTATCTTCACTACCAATGGGCAGTTGCAGGGGAACGGATTTCGCCCCCAGCATGTCGCGGACCTGTTGTACCACGGCCAGAAAATCGGCGCCGATCCGGTCCATCTTGTTGACAAACCCGATACGGGGAACCTTGTAGCGGTTAGCCTGACGCCAAACGGTCTCACTTTGAGGCTCCACCCCATCCACGGCAGAGAACAGGGCCACCAGGCCATCCAATACCCGCATGGATCGTTCCACTTCTACCGTGAAGTCCACGTGACCCGGGGTGTCGATGATGTTGAACTTGTATTTCTGGGATTCCGGCAGAGATTTGCCTTGGCTAGTAGGGAAATTCCAGAAACAGGTGGTGGCTGCCGATGTGATGGTAATGCCGCGCTCCTGCTCCTGGGCCATCCAGTCCATGGTGGCCGAACCTTCATGGGTTTCCCCGATTTTGTGATTTACCCCTGTATAATACAGAATGCGTTCGGTAGTGGTCGTTTTACCGGCATCGATATGCGCGGCAATCCCGAAATTTCGCTGTAAGCGTAGATCTGCCATGAATTTTAAGTATTAGATGATAGATAGGTATATCAAATTTTGAGGGGCAAAGGTAAAAGAATTATGCGAATAATACGCATTTTTCCTCAGATTTTCCGGTCAGCAGGGCCCCGAGGGAACAGCTGGAGACAAGGGCTTCCCCGGGGCCGAAAAGGAGCTGCGATCCGGACCCAATCCAGTCCACCCCTTATAAGGATATAGCCTATATCAATGAAATCCCTTGAACACAATGGATTTAACAGATCCTATAATCTATATGGACTAAATTTGAATACCAAATTCCAAGTCACTATGAGTATGCCTAAATCGAAGTTCAGTACTGTAATCACCTCTGCGGTGACCAGCCTGGTGGTGCTTCTGTTAGCCTACCCCCTCCTGCGCACCCCCGCGGAGGCCAATCTGGAACAAGATCCCCGCATCACCCATTGGGCTTCCTATTCCGAATCCTCTCGGTCCGCTCTGGCAGAGCCCGTACATTTTGAAGAGGCCGCGGCCTTATCCATCCCTGCCGTGGTCCATGTAAGAACCCTATCCTCGGCCAAATCGGTGGTGGCGGAAGATCCGCTGGCCTCGCGTCTCTTCGGACCCCTTTTCGGTCAGCGTCAGTATTATATTCCCCCTCAAAGAGGCTCGGGATCCGGAGTGGTCTTTGACCCCAAGGGGTATATAGTCACCAATTATCATGTCATCGCCGGAGCGGAGAAAGTCAGCGTGACCTTCAATGATCGGTATACGGCAGAAGCCCGGGTAGTGGCCTCGGATCCGGCCACGGACATTTCCGTGCTGAAAGTGGACGAATCCAAACCTCTCCCCTATCTGAGATTCGGGAACTCCGATGAGGTCCGCCTCGGCCAATGGGTACTGGCGGTAGGTTATCCGCTCAGCCTGGATGCGACGGTGACCGCAGGAATAGTCAGCGCCAAAGGCCGCGCTTTGGGGATAAACCAAACCCAATCCCTATCTGCCATCGAATCCTTTATACAGACCGATGCGGCCGTGAACCCGGGTAACAGCGGGGGAGCCCTGATCAATACCGCCGGGGAGTTGATCGGAATCAACTCGGCTATAGCCTCCCCCACCGGCTCCTATGCCGGCTACTCCTATGCGATTCCTTCCAACATGGTACAAAAAGTGGTTAATGACCTGGTGGCCTATGGTTCGGTGCAAAGAGCCTATCTGGGAGTTCAGTATCCGAACCGGAAGCGGATGAGTGCCGAAGCCATAAAGGAGCTGGGTCTGGACAAGGTGGAAGGGGTTTATATCGATCGGGTCATTCCGAATTCCGGGGCGGATCAGGCCGGATTGAAGAAAGGGGATTTTATTTTGTCTATCAATGGGCATCCCACCCGTACCGAAACCCAGCTGGTGGAGCAAATGGCCCGCTACCAGCCCGGTGACCATATAGAGATCCAATACCTGCGCCATGGCAAAACCTATAAAACTCAGGTGGAATTGCGCAATATTGAAAACAGCACCGAAATCATCCGCCGGGGCGAAGATTATGACTTGCTCGGCGCCAAAATCCGCCGGCTGGGCGCGGAAGAACTAAGCAAACACGGGCTGAGTCATGGCTTTATGGTCTCCGATCCAGGAAATGGATTGCTGGCCGAACTTACCCAGATCCAGCCAGGATATATTATCACCCATGTTAACGATATACCGATCAAGTCCATTGAAGACCTTTCCCTTCTTCTTAAGACAGGAAAGAAGCTTCAGTTCAGCGGAAAGTATCCGGGAAAACCGGGGGTCTACTATTATATGTACAACCCCAGCTAACGAATTATGGGCTGATTTTATCCTTAAGGAAAAGGAGATTCTCGATTTTCCCATGTCGACAAGGAGATCTGCTGGGGGATCGAGGCCATGGCCCTCATCTCCCCTACCGGCCTCCTTCGCCCGGAAGGAGGCCCGGTGGGCCTAGGTTCCCTGCAATTTCCCGCAGGTTGGCCGCCACGACTTCAAATATGAACAACCCGGAGTCGATATTCCCCGGGGTTCCAGCCCAATCGGAAATCATTTACCTTCGCACAGAATATTTTCGGAACCCCGTGTCCAAATCGCCATGGCGCCCTAATCCTGAACGGGAATGGGATCTCCCTGGGTCTGGGCATGGAGGATAACTGCCTTGAATTTCAGAAAAATATCGGGTTATCACTATTTTAGCCCCAAAACCGAAGCAATTTGAAGCCAGTATATATCCGTCGCTTATCCCGATTTCTACCCAACAGGCCCGTATCCAATGAGCAGATGGAGTATATATTGGGCATGGTCGGGGGGAAGCCTTCCCGGACCCGGCCGCTGATCCTGAGGCAGAATGGGATAAAGCAGCGCTATTATGCGCTGGATGATCAGGGAAACCCCACCCACACCAATGCGGAACTGGCGGCCGAAGCTGTTCGCCGGCTCTTCCAGGATCCGGAGGAAATAAAACAAGTCAGCCTGCTGACTACCGGCACGGGCTCCATGGACCAGATCGTACCTTCCCTGGCCTCCATGGTCCATGGGGAATTGGGAACCCATCCCATGGAGATCCTCTCGGCACAGGGAACCTGTTGCAGCGGGATCCAGGGTTTGAAATATGCCATGGCCGCACTGAGTTCCGGTCTGCATAAACAGGCCGTCAGCCTGGGTACGGAAAGGTCATCGGCCTATCTTCGCTCGGACCGCTATCAGAAAGAAATCCGGGAAAGAGAAGAGGTGGAGGCCAATCCCTATTTGGCCTTTGAGAAAGATTTCCTGAGGTGGATGCTCTCCGACGGGGCAGCGGCCGCCTTGGTCCAGGACGAACCCAATCCCCGGGGCATGAGCCTGCGCATCGACTGGATCGACATCCTTTCCTATGCTCATGAACTGGAAACCTGCATGTACGTCGGCGCACAGAAAAACAGCCAGGGACGTCTGGTGGGATTCCATGACCTGCCCCCGGAGACATGGACCGGCGATTCCGTATTTTCCGTACGTCAGGATGCCCGGCTTTTGGGCGAGAATATTGTTCGCAAAGGGGGGGACTTCCTGGCACAGGTCATGGAGAAACATGAATTCGGGCCCGACCAGGTCGACTATTTTCTTCCCCATATGTCTTCGATGTTCTTCCGCGACAAGATCTATGAGTACCAGAATCGGGTAGGCATGAAAATCCCCTGGGAAAAATGGTTCTATAATCTGGAACAGGTGGGGAATGTAGGGGCGGCATCCCCCTTCCTTCTCCTCGAAGCCCTGTTTTCCTCTGCCCACCTTAAAGCCGGAGACCGGATTCTGGTCATGGTGCCGGAAAGCGCCCGGTTCACCTATGCTTATGTCCATCTCACCGCCGTATCTGCTGAATGAAGATTATGCCCAAGCCGAAGATTCTCGTCTTATACTACAGCCAGACCGGACAGGGGCGCCAAATCCTCGAATCCATTCTCCGTCCATTGGAGGCCAAAGCCGATCTGCAATTCCTGTCCATCGAGCCCGAAATAGCCTATCCCTTTCCCTGGACTTCCCTCCAGTTCCTTGACGTGATGCCCGAATCGGTCATGGCCGTACCCGTGAACATTCGGCCATTGCCCGAAAATCTCCCGGAAGCTGACCTGGTGATTCTAGGCTACCAACCTTGGTTCCTGCACCCTTCCATTCCCATCACCTCATTTCTGAAAGGTGAGGCGGCCCGCCGTCTATTGAAAGGGAAGCCGGTAATCACCGTGGCCGGAACCCGGAACATGTGGCTGAATGCCCAGGAGAGAATCAAAGCCTATCTGCTGGAAGCCGGAGCCCAACTCTCTGGACAGATCATCCTGGAGGACAAACACCCGAATCTGATTTCCTTGCTGACCGTAATGCGCTGGGCTTTCCAGGGACAGAAAGAAGCCTCGGGCCTTCTTCCCGAGGCGGGAATATCCCAGGATTCGATCCGGGATGCCCGCCGCTTCGGACCCTGTATTGGCAAAGCCCTGGAAAAAGGAGATTATACCCGCCTTCAGGAAGAACTACTGGCCCTGGGAGCGGTGCCGCTGAAGTCTTCGCGGATACTGCTGGAAAAGCGAGGTATTCTGAATTTCCGGTTCTGGGGTCCATTCATCGCCCAAAAAGGTGGACCGGGAGACCGCCGCCGGATCCCCCGGCTGCGCCTTTTTCAATATTTGCTGCTCATAGGGATTTTTATCCTTTCCCCCATCAGCGCCCTGATGGCCAAAGCCCAGTCCGTTTTCTGGCAAAAAAGCCTGGAAAAAGACAAAGCCTATTTCCGCCGCTGTGCCTATGAACCCGGAAGGATTTAGAACCCGCCTAAGCGTCGGGTCCATAAAAAGCCACCAGTTCCTCGCCTTTGCTGTTCTTCATGGCCCGGTACATTCCCCGGGAATTAAAGCTAAAGCAAAAGTCCCCGTTCCGGTTCAGGGCAATCATTCCCCCTTCCCCACCCTTGGGCAAGAGCTTTTCATGGACGACCTTTCGGGTCGCTTCCTCCAGGCTAAGCCCCGCATATTCGATCAGGCAGGATACATCGTAAGCCGCCACAGCCCGGAGAAAATGCTCTCCATGGCCGGTACAGGAAATAGCACAGGTCTCATTGGCCGCAAATGTACCCGCCCCGATCACTCCTGAATCCCCAATACGGCCAAAGCGCTTGTTCGTCATTCCCCCTGTAGAAGTCCCTGCGGCAAGATTGCCCGCGGCATCACAGGCTACAGCCCCCACGGTACCAAATTTATAATCCGCGGAAGCCTGGCCGGACTTCATATTATCACCCTCATGATCCAACTGGGTGAAATTGCTGTCGCGGATCTTGATCCACTGTTCATAGCGAAGCTTTTGGAAGAAATACTCATCAGGCATGCGTTCTATCCCCCTTTCCAGAGCAAAATCGGAGGCTCCGGAACCACTGACCATCACATGGCCGGAGTGAATCATTACCTCTCTGGCCAGCTGAATGGGGTTTTTGATATTGCGCACCCCCACCACCGAACCGGCCATGCGGGTCTTTCCGTCCATAATAGCCGCATCCATTTCATGGATTCCCTTCTTGGTGAATACAGATCCCCTGCCGGCATTGAACAGGGGATTATCTTCCAACTCAGTGATGGCGGCTACCACCGCCTCCAAGGCGGAGCCCCCCTGGGCCAGGATGCGGAATCCAGCATCCCGGGCCTGAATCAGTCCTTCGGCATAGGCCTCTTCCGTTTCTTTGTCCATCATCTGGGGATGGATATTGCCCGCCCCCCCGTGAATTAAAATCGTCACCGACATGTTTTATGATAGTTAAATATGGTTTATTGTCTTTCTCCCAGGGCCCAATTCCTGGGGCTAAGTCAAGGTACTGGGCCTTGGGTGTGGGTCAAATCAGATAGGATCCCACCAACAGATCCCCTTCCGCCTCCACTTCTATTCTTTCCTGTATGGTGGTCGCCATGCTTTGTCCCACAATATCGGGCGCAATGGGGAAGGCTTTATGGCTTCTGTCCATGAGCACCAGAATCAGCAGCTTGTCCAGATCATAGTCCAAAAGAGGTTTAAGCGCATAGGTCAGGGTCCGACCTGAATTGGCCACATCATCAATCAGCACCACCGAACGGTCTTCAATCTTTCCTTCCAGCTCTATGGGGGAGGTTAAGGGCTGGCGCTTATTTAAGCTGAGGCCCAGGACGCGGACCTCCAGAGGGGAAATCGCCTCCAATTGGGATTTCAGCAATCGGGCCAGGATTTCTCCCGTGGAACGAATCCCTACCAGGGTGATGCGGGATTCCGAGGCATTCGCCTCCCAGATTTCAAAAGCCATGCGCTGGATCTTGCCTCGGATCATTTCCTGATTGAGCACCATTAATCTCTGCTTCTTCATAGGTTCATTCGGATTATGCCTGGGTACGGATGGCCACGACGGGGTCAAGGCGGGAAGCCGCTCTGGCCGGAATGTATCCGGCCAGTATGCCCACTATGGCCGAAATGGACACGCCCAATATAATATTCTTTAAGGATAGGCCGATGGGAAAATCCAAGCCATGGGTCATGACCAGCCCCAGGCCCATGACCACTATAATGCCGGCCACTCCCCCGATCAGGCAGAGCACCACGGCTTCAATGAGAAATTCGGTGAGAATATTCCTCCCCCGGGCGCCAATGGCTTTCTTTATACCGATGATCCGGGTCCTTTCCCTGACCGTGACAAACATAATATTGGCGATTCCGAAAGCGCCGACCACCAGGGCAAATCCCCCGATAATGGATCCCACCAGATTGATGGTGCCGAACATCATGTTCATGCGATCCGAAACCTGGGAAAGCTGATTGACGGAAAAATTATTCGCTTCTCCCGGCTTGACCTTTCTTAGAGCCCGCAATTGCCCTTGCACCTCATCGCTCATATCCTCGAGAGGAACCCGGTCCCTGGCCTTAACCATGATTATGGGGTCATTGTTCCAGTCCCGGGATTTCAGGGAAAATAGGGACTGGGTGAGGCGATAAGGATAGACCACGGCATTGTCAAACTGGAATCCTGCCATATTCTGGCCGGCTTTCCTCATCACGCCTACAATCTGTAAGGTCTTTCCCTTCATACGGATTGACTTTCCCAGGGCATCAACCCCCAGAGGAAACAATTGTTCCTCGATTTCCTTGCCGATAACGGCCACCGAAGCCCCGGAGGCGATTTCCGAAGCCGAGAGATATCTGCCCTTTTCCATGTCCAGATTCTGAACTCGATCGAAATGCTCTGAAACCCCATAGGCCTGAGGCCCCTCCAGCTCTTCATCCCGGTAGCCCAGCCGCACGGAGGCCGTATGGCATATCGTGGCAAACTGCACCGAGGAAAGGCGTTGAATGGTATTCAGCTCCCTTTCCCCCATGGGCTCCCTTTCCAGGTATTCCCACCAGCGGTACTCCCCTTCCGGGACCCAGGGCTTTCGGGACAGGTAGATCACATCAGAGCCCAGGCTGGCCATGTTCTCCTGCAGGTTTTTCTCTAGACTGTCGATCACCGTGAATACGGAAATGATACAGAATATTCCTATGGTAATGCCCAACAGGGACAGGAAACTCCGGGTTCTGTTGGCTCGGAGTTCCGCGGCGGCCTGCTTTAGGCTGGTGCGAATGATCTGAAAGGAAACGGCCATGAAGCCCACAAAATTAACCTATGTAGCGGAATTCAGCGAAAAAATCCGCCCTGGGCATGGCCGCAGGCCAAAGCCTCCCTGGTCTGCGGAAACGGAGTTCCGAAGGGGGGAGGCTTTGCTTTGGACTATACCTTATCCGGATCTGGGTTCCGGGACCCTTAATCACTTTCGGCTTCGTTGCGCAGGACCACCACTCCATCGAAAACATCGACGAGCACGGGACGGGAACGATCCAGATCCCCGGAAATAATCCTGCGGCTGAGAAGATTGACGATTTCTTTCTGAATCACCCGTTTTAAGGGTCTGGCACCGTACTGGGGATCAAATCCCTTCTGGGCCAGGTAATCCAAGGCGTACTCGGTGAAGTCCAGGCGAAGGTCCTGATCCCGGAGCTGATCCTGAAGTCGTCCCAGCTGTATGCGGATAATCTCGCGAATTTGGGCAGAGGACAGGGGGCGGAACAGGATAATCTCATCGATCCGGTTCAGGAATTCCGGCCTCAGGGTCTGGCGAAGCAGCTCCATGATCAGGTCTCTGGACTGATCAACGACCTCATCGGGATTCTGGGTATCGTCCAAATCCTGGAATTTTTCGGACAGGATATGACTGCCCAGGTTTGAGGTCATAATGATCAGCGTGTTCTTGAAATTCACTTCCCGACCCTTGTTGTCGGTGAGTCGCCCGTCGTCCAAGACCTGAAGAAGGATATTGAATGTATCGGGATGGGCCTTTTCAATTTCATCGAGAAGGATTACCGAATAAGGTTTTCGGCGCACGGCCTCGGTCAGCTGTCCCCCTTCCTCATATCCTATATACCCCGGGGGAGCCCCCAGCAATCGGGATACACTGTGCTTTTCCTGATACTCGCTCATGTCGATGCGGGTAAGCATATGCTCGTCATCGAAGAGCAGTTCGGCCAGGGCTTTGGCCAACTCTGTTTTCCCTACCCCCGTAGTACCCAGGAATATGAATGAACCCATGGGTCTGTTCGGGTCGGACAGGCCTGCCCTGGACCTGCGAATGGCATCGGAAACAGCCTGCACCGCTTCCGGCTGACCCACGACTCTTTTTTGCAGTTCCTCTTCCAGGCTAAGCAACTTTTCTTTCTCCGAACGGAGCATACGCTGAATCGGAATTCCGGTCATCCGGGCCACATTCTCGGCAATATCTTCGGCATCGACTTCTTCTTTGAGCAGGCGCTTCTGATCATCGGCTTCCTCCCATTGCTGATGGAGGGCTTTGATCTTGGCTTCCTCTTCCTGTATTAATCCATACCGGATTTCGGCTACCCGGCCGTAATCTCCATCCCTTTCCGCTTTTTCGGCTTCCAGCTTCAAGGCTTCCATTCTGGACTTGGCCTGGTTGATCTGATCCACCACATCTTTCTCCTCCAGCCATTTGGCTTTGAGGGTGTCTCGCTGCACGTGCAGCAGGGAAATATCCTGACTTAGCTGCTGCAGCTTCTCCTTGTCGTCCTCCCTTTTGATGGCTTCTCTTTCAATTTCCAGCTGCCGGATCCGGCGTTCCAGTTCATCCAGCTCTTCGGGCATGGAATTGATCTCCAGCTTCAGTTTGGCGGCGCTTTCATCGATCAGGTCAATGGCCTTGTCTGGTAAGAAGCGGTCCGTAATATAACGCTGGGAAAGTTCGACGGCGGCAATGATGGCTTCGTCGCGGATTTGCACTTCATGATGGCGTTCATAGCGATCCTTCAATCCCCTCAGAATGGATATGGCATCCTCGGCATTGGGTTCGTCGACAAAGACCTTCTGGAATCGTCGTTCCAAGGCCTTATCCTTCTCAAAGTACTTCTGGTACTCATTGAGTGTGGTGGCCCCTATGGCCCTCAGATCTCCTCGGGCCAAAGCCGGCTTCAGGATATTGGCCGCATCCATGGCCCCTTCCATGGCGCCGGCACCGACTAAAGTGTGGATCTCGTCGATAAACAAAATGATCTGTCCTTCGCTTTCCGTCACTTCCTTAATCACTGCTTTCAGTCTTTCTTCGAATTCTCCCCGGTATTTCGCGCCGGCCATTAGGGCCCCCATATCCAGGGCATAGACTATCCTGGACTGAAGGTTTTCGGGTACATCCCCGTTGAGTATGCGATGGGCCAAGCCTTCCACTATGGCGGTCTTTCCCACTCCGGGCTCTCCCACTAGGATAGGATTGTTCTTGGACCTGCGGGATAATATATGCAGGGTCCTGCGGATCTCTTCATCCCTGCCGATCACCGGATCGAGCCGGCCTTCGGCTGCCAAGCGATTCAGGTTATTGGCATAGCGGTCCAAAGAATGGTATTGCTGGTCCTCGGTGGGGGAACTGATCTTCCCTCCCTTGCGGAAATCTTTGATGGCCTGGACCAGGTCTTCCAATTTGACCCCCTGATCCCGCAAAATCCGGGAGACCGGATCACCCAAGTCGGTCAGGGCCAGAAGCAAGTGTTCAGGGCTGACAAACTCATCTTCGAATTTTCCCAGATAAGAAGGGGCTTTGAACAAAAGGGTCTGCATTTCCCGGCTCAGGGCAATCTGGGGTTGATCAGTGCCCAGCTTGGGCATGGCCTCCAGGCGTTGATCCAGAGACTCTTTGAGCCGGGGAATGGAAATCCCCGCTTTTTTCAGCAGATAGGATACCGGTCCCTGTTCTTCTTCGAGCAGAGCCCAGAGCAGATGGGCCGTCTCCATCTGCCCGTGCCGGCGGTCAAAGGCCAACTGCTGGGCTGCCTGGAGGACTTCTTGAGCCTTTATGGTAAACTTGTTCATACTCATAGCAGTAAACAATATGGTAATCTAAATATAATTGGACTTTTTCCAGATTATACCTAAAAAACTATTCCATAGTCCCCGGTATTCCATAATGACAGGAATTCGGGTCTCCTGGGGTCAGCCTGTCGGATTTTCCCGCGGTCTCCTGTCTGGATTTCATGACATGGAGGAGTCGAAATGACAATATTACATAGGATGTCTATTCCTTGGCTCCTTTTCTCCTCCAATAGTAGTAGAACGGAAGTCCGGAAATAATCAGCAGCATGCCGGTCAAGGATTTTTCAACGGACTCATAAAAGGACATGGCGGTGAGCAGCACGCAGAAAAGCACAAAGATCAATGGTATCCAGGGGTAGAAGGGGACCTTATAGGGCCTCGGAATCTGCGGGAAACGCCTGCGCAGCAAGATAACCCCGAAAACGATCAGGGCATTGAATATAAAGGCGGCAATAATCACCAGGTCGGTAAGCAGGTCAAAGGATCCCGAGAAAACCAGTATGCAAGCCCAAAGGCATTGGTAAATCAGGGCATAATGGGGAGTCCGGTGCCGGGAGTGGGTTCGGGCGGCCCGGGGGAAAAACATCCCCTTGCGGGCCATGGCATAATAAATCCGGGCAGAAACCAGAATGGTGGCGTTGGTGCAGCCGAAAGTAGATACCAGGATCATAGCACTGATCACATAGACTCCCCCGGTGCCCAGAATCTTGTCCACCACCAACACGGCGGCAATGTGATTCTCATCCTCGGCTACGGCGGCCAGCATTTCGTCTATGGGCATGACATATAGATAGGCCCCATTGACCAGCAAATAGAGCACTATGATGGTGGAAATCCCTATGATCAATGCCCGGGGAAGGTTGCGGCTAGGCTCCCGGATTTCCTCGCCAATAAACCCCAGGGCCAGCCAGCCTTCATATCCCCAGAATGCGGCCCTCATGGCCAGAATCATGAGGCCCAGAAAACCGAAAAAGCCCCATCCACCCGGAGGATAAGCCGCTGCCGGGCGGACAATATTGTCCGGACTTCCCGCAGAAGAACCATAGGCCCCGAAGCATATGGCCAGAATCGATAGTAGGATTATACCCGTGAAAACCAGACTAAGGCTGCCTCCCCTCCGCGTTCCCAGGATATTGACCAAGGTCAGGGAAAGAATCAGGGCACAGGCACAGATTTTGGCCCCCAGGTTGTCGAGGGGATGGATTCCCAGAAAGGAAATGGACTCCCAGGTATCGGACAATCGGGGCAGATCCACAAAACTGCCCAGAGCTCCCGCAAAGACAAAAGCAACAGAAGAAATGGCTGCCGTCTGGATTACCGTAAAGGAAGACCAGCCATAAAGAAAAGAAATGGGTTTGCCATAAATGCGTTCCAACCAGCTGAACGGGCCGCCCGCGTCGGGAAAAAGGGCGCTGAGCTCCGCTATGCAGAATACGCCAAAAAGGATGATGATTCCGGCCAAGAGCCAGGCCAGGACTACCCACCAGGGCACCAGAAGCAGCTCGGCCATGGGGGCTACTTTCTTGAATACTCCTGAGCCAATGATCGAACTCATGACCATGATTATGGCCATCTTCAATCCGAAACTCCTTTCCAGCACACCTGATTTTCCCTGATTCTGCATTCCCGTTCTTTGGTCAGGGTCCAATATAGAAAAATGCGCCCCCAATTCCCGGAAAAGCGCCCAAAATTAGGCCGGGGAGAGGCAAAAAAAAGCTCTGCCGGGAGGAACCTACCCCCAGGCAGAGCCCGAACTTTTCCGTTCCCGGGAGAATCAGCTGTGCACGAAGGATTCAATGACTTCCCGGATTCGGCGATTCAGCTCCGTCTCTTTCATTTTAGTGGCCTTCCACTCGTTGAATAGAGCAGAAAAATGCTCGCCCAATATCTTGTCTTCCACTTTCTCTTCCACTTTGACCTGGGCAACCCCTTCCAGAATCTGCTCCCAGTTCCGGCGCACTAAGGTCCAGAACAGCTGGTTTTCCTTCCAGTATTTTCTGGCCGGAGCACATTCGGACTCCTCCACCCGATAGTAGGTGTTGTATCCTTTTTCCAGAACGATCAACCTATCGGCTCCCTGTTCTCTTTTGATCTTTTGGTTATCCTGCTCATGGACATAACCGTTTTCCCGGAGAATCAGCCGGTTCTGGCGACGCAGAATATTGTAGTCGCTTCTCTTGGTATACTCCCTGCGGGGAAGAGGGGCATCCACGGTGCTTTCCCAGTAGGTCTTTTCGTCATTATGAATCCATTGTCCCTTTCCCTGGTAGCGGGGCTCGTCATTGACTTCCCAAATGGTCTGGGTCCAAGAACCTTTCACCGATTCCGCGGGCAAGGATTTTCGGGTCCATACTCGGTCTCCCTGGAATTCCAGGATTTCGTCATGTTCATAAACCCACTCTTCCCGCCAATGTTTGACAATTATGGTATCGTTGATCACCAGCAAATGCTGCAGGGCCATTCTGCCCTCCTCATCGACTATAGGCGTTACCCATTCGATGGCGTTCATATCCTCCCTATCCCGGTATTCATAATCATCGCTTAAGGCAAAGGTCTCTGCATACTGAAAGTTGACGGAGAAGCATCCACAAAGCTTTTCTATGTGCTCCCTGCCGGGTTGGGCTTGACTGCCGAGGGGAAAAGATAAGGCAGCGGCCATAAGAAGAATTTGCGCTTTTTTCATCATTATTTACATTTTAATGACAAAACAAGCGCAAACTCTCGAAGTAGGATTTCAGAAACCGGAACCCTTTTTGCCGAATTGGAAATTATTGTCCCTGCAGGCTGGCCTGATTATCCGGGGCCGCATCGATCAGGTCCATGAATTGGTCCAGCTTGGGGGTGATAATGATCTGGGTCCTGCGGTTCTTCTGCCTTCCCGCTTCGGAATCATTGGGGGCCACGGGATTATATTCTCCCCTTCCCCCGGCCGTCAGCTGTTTGGGGTCCACCCCATAATCGTTCTGCAAAGCCTGAACCACCGAAGAAGCCCTCAGGGCACTGAGATCCCAGTTATTGCGGATGTTCTCGCGGCGGATGGGCACATTGTCCGTATTCCCTTCGATCAGCACGTCGTACTCGGGATTAACCTTGATGATTTTGGCAATCTTGCCAAGTGTTTCCGAGGCTTGCGGGGAGATTTCATAGCTGCCGGAGCGGTAAAGCATATTGTCGGAGAGAGAAATATATACCACCCCTTTGAGTACCTGAATATCCACGTCCCTCATTTCTTCCTGGCACAGAGAACGGGTCAGATTGGCCGTCAACACCTGATTCAGGGAATCGCTCTTGTCCTTCATTCGGATCAAATGCTGAATATATTTATTAGAGGCGGAGATCTCATCGACCAGTTTGGCAATGTTCACATTCCCCTGGGAAGAAGAAGAGAGGCATTTGTCCAGGGCATGTTGGAGGGACCGGAGATTCGATCTCTCGGCAGCCAGCTGATCTTCCAGGCTGCTCATCCGGGCCTTTGCGGCCGCCAGCTCGGTCTCCGTAGCCCTTTTGTCCTTATCGGAGGCGGCCTGTCTTGACTGGAGGTTCTGATAGCTGGTCTGCAATCGGTCGAATTTTTTCTGGCTGACGCAACCAGTGGAGCACCAAGCTATCGAAATGATCATCAAAGGGATATAGCGTCTCATAAAAATATTTTTATATCTCAAATTTACTATCAAACTCATGCCAGGAGCCGATATTCTCTAAACTTTAATCATTTTTTGGCAACATCCCCTCGGGCGGGGAGGATTTTTTTTCAGCCCGAAACGAACTTTTCCAAGTCTTTGGGGGTGCCGAAAAGGAGAAGGACATCCCCTTTTTCCAGGACAGCATCTTCCGGAATCACTCCCATCACCTTGAAATCCGAAGTCTGGGTGCCGAATATATTGCTATGCATGGTCTTTTTCAAAATAGAAACCAGTACCAGGCGAAATTTTGATCCCAGTTGAAGGGATTCCACCCTTTCCCCTTCGTACCACTTGGGCACCACCACCTCCAGAAGTCGGTATCCGCCGGTTATAGGGAAGGAATCCAGGGCTCCGGGCATATCCAGCTTAAAGGCCAGCCTTTCGGCAGAAAACACCTCGGGGTTGGAAAATTCCCGGATGTCCATGGCTTCGAGAACCACCTTTTGCAGGTGCGAGGTGATCCGACTGATAATTCGTCGGGCCCCCATCTGCTTCAATAAGGCGGTGGTCATGATATTGGCCCCTTCATTCTCCCCTATGGCAATCACCACAGCATCCACCTCCCGGATCGGCAACTGGGCTACGGCCTCCCGGTTAGTGGAATCCAGGGCGATGGTATGCGTAATGGTATGCTTGAACCGGTCTACCTTTTCCATGCGTTCGTCCACTCCGATCACTTCGTGACCAAAGCGCACCAGTTGCTCGCTGAGCGCAGATCCGAAATTCCCTAAACCAAATACAATGAATTTCATAGTCGTTTTCCATTAAAAGTTTATTTCCTCCTGAGGGTAGCGCAGATAATCCGGCTTGCTCTGAGGAATCAAGGCCAGCAAAACAGTGATCATCCCGATTCGGCCCACATACATGGCCATCATGAGGACTATTTTGCTAAAATCACTGAGATCCGTCGTTATGCCCAAGCTCATGCCTGCCGTACTGAATGCACCAAAGACTTCGAAAACGATGGCCACCAGTCCTTTGTTCGCATCTTCGAGAGCAATGAGAAAGGAAAAGAATCCAATGCAGATCATGGACAGCAAAATAATGGCAAAAGCCCGACGGACCGAGGCGGGTGAAATCTCGGACCGCGCATACTGCAGCCGGTCCCGCCCCTTGAGCACCGCCATCAGGTTGAGTATGGCCAACCCCGCCGTTGTGGTTTTGATTCCCCCTCCGGTGGAGCCCGGGGAAGCGCCTATGTACATGAGCAAAAGGTATACCATGAGGGTGGGCAGGGACAAAGCCGAAACATTTATGGTCGCAAACCCGGCCGTCCGCGCGGAAACGGAAGCAAAGAAGGCCGACACCCATTTCCCGGCCCCTTCATGGGGCCGAAGAGCCCCCTGGGGTTCAAAGACCAGAAACACCAGGGTGCCCAGGACAAGCAGCAACACGGTGACCTGAACCGAAAGACGCGCATTCACCAGTCGAAGGCCGGGGAAATGCGCCCTATTCGGATTGCCTTGTATATATTGCCAGAGATTGTAAAATTTCACCTTCCCAAACCGGTATATATGGAAGATCACGGGGAATCCCAGCCCTCCCAGAATGACCAGCAGGGCCAGGCTCATGTGCAACCCATAGTGATGGCGAAGCAGAGGATCATATAGCCCGGAGGAGAAAGTCGAGAAACCCGCATTGCAAAAAGCCGAAATCGTGTGAAAGACCACGAAGAAGAATTTTTCCAGAGGCGTGGGAAAAGCCAGATCTTCAATGGACCAATAGATCAGCACTCCCCCCAGGGCTTCGAATATCAGAGTCACCAATACCACCTGGGATAAAAACTGCAGCACCTGGCTCATCTGCTGGCTGTTCACCAAATCCTTGAAGGCCAGCTGTGCTTTGAGCGAAGTATTTCCTGCCACCGAATAGGCAATCAGGCCAGCAAAAGTCATCATGCCCAATCCGCCGAGCTGGATAAGCAAGAGAATGATGATCTGACCGAACCGGGTAAACTCGGTGGCCAGATCCACCACCATCAAGCCGGTGACGCATACAGCACTGGTGGCCGTAAACAATGCTTCCAGTGGAGAAATCCCCCTATGGGTGGCATTGGGGAGCATAAGCAAAAAGGCTCCCAGGACGCAGAGTCCTGCAAAGCTGACCGCCAGCAAGGTCGGTGCGCTCCAGCTTCGGATGGGCAAGGACTGCACAAAGGAAGAAACCTCGGTGACCATCACCAGGGTAAGCGAAAGATAAAGCAGGACCTTCACGATGATGAACTCCCCACTGCCCAGATCAGTAATCCCGTATTTGTAAGGCAACAGATAAAACCCCAAAAAGAACAAAAAAGCCAGGCGGAGCAGGCCCAGAATACGCACCCAGGTTTTCATGGGGGCAAAAAGGTCCAACACATATCGGACCCCCATGGCCACCAGGGCAATTCCCACTAGAATCTGGATCCAATAGCCCAAGAGGAGGTCATTGTTCTGGAAAGGCAAAAAGCCCAGATCATATATCAATAATGCCAGGCAAAGAACCAGGCTGGCCGGAGAGACTAAATTGGCGCCATCCCTGACCCTTCGCCAAAGCCACTCCTGCTGATCCCAAGCCTCTTTCAGGCTTCGCACGCCCTTCCTTCCCCAGGCTTGAATTCGCCGCAATATATAGACTTTCATTTGGTTCTCCTGGGCCCTATATCCACGGGGAGATTAGCGCAACAGGCTGCGAATCTGTGTACTGCCCTCATCTCCCTGAATAGTGATCAGATAAACCCCCGGGGCGGCGTGGATCTGCATAGGCAGAACATTCTGTCCAGGCTGCAAAACCCAATCCAAGGTCTGCAGGGTCCTGCCCACTAGATCCCGGACAATCACCTGGCGGCGCCCATAATCCGGACTCTGCTCCAGAAGTTGGAACTGGCCATGATGGGGATTGGGATAGGCCATGACCCGGGGAGATCTCTTTTCCGGCTTGATGACTCCATTGGCCTGGGCCGCGGAGAGCACCGCATCCCAGGCGTTGATCTTCCCTTTGCCCCAGTCATTGTTACCGGAAGCCGGCAGCTGACCGGTGAACCCGTCCTTTATCGCCGTCTGAGCCAAAATGGCCTTGACCTGAGTGGGAGTCAGCCGGGGATTGGCCTCCAGCATCAGGGCAATGATTCCGCTGGCCGCCGGGGCAGAAGCAGATGTCCCCGTAAACTCGCTATAATAATAATCCTTTCCCATCCATTGAGTTTGACCGACCAGCTGTTGCTGATTCAGGCCCCCGGGAAGGTAACGGACGTCGAAAGAGCTGCTCGCCGTGGCCAGGGTAAGGCCCGGGGCGGTAATATCGGGACTGATTCTCCCGTCGACAAAGGGCCCCCGGGAAGAAAAAGGCACCAGGTCCCCTTTGAGCACATAGGTCTGATAGGACCAGGACTTGTTTGTCAAATCCCGGAAGGAAATCTTAGACGCATAGGCGCCCACCAGCACCACAGACTTCGCGCTGCCCATGTCGGAGACGGTGGATTCATTGTTCCCGGCCAAGGCCAGGGTGTCGGCTCCAGGAGCAAACTGGCTGCTGTATCCGTACTTGTACCCATAATAATAGGACTCGTTCCAGGCGTGTACCTTGGCCGAGGTGGATTTAATAGTGATTTTGGCACTGTCCGGAGTTTGGTTCTCCAGATCCAGCAGCATGCGGGGTTTCTGATTAAAGGTGGACAACGAATTGATCCAGGTGAGCTTCAGGGTGTCGTTTCCGTCTTCGGAAAGGAGTATACCCTCATATATCTGATCGTCCAGGCAAACAAAGCCCGTGCTATCCCGGACCTGACCCTGATGATACAGACTGACCTGCACACACCACTGATCTCCCGGCTCTCCCCAGATATCAATCCAGGTCCGCTTTACCGTATCGGAGCTGAACACCACATAAGTGCTCAGCAGGCTGTCTGCCCCACTGAACTCCTTGGACAGATGAATGGCCTCCTGCCCATCATTGCCTGCGCTCATCACGATAATCTTCCCCGGTCCGGAGAGCTGGTCACAGGCCTGATTGAATAAGCTGGTCCCGTCGTGGGGGCCGGATTGGGAGCCCCAGCTGATATTGATCACCACCGGTTTACCCTCATCCTCGGCATAGTCCATAATATAGGAGATCCCGTCAATGAAATCCGAGAATCCGCTCTCCTGCCACTGCCCTTCGATGGAGTCGCGGCGGACGCCCACAAAGACCATTTCGGACTCAGGAGCAAACCCCCGGCTGTACCCATGGAAGCTGCCCATCCCCGACCCGGCCATGATTCCGGCAACCCCTGTGCCATGGGTCTGTTCCGGATTGTCCGTGCCCTGAGCCAGTATGGATGCCTGCCCCCTGAGCTCATGCCCATAAGCATAACCCGGCGGAGGAGTCCCCTGGGTACCCAGTTCCCAAACCGCCTTGACCCGATACTGCTGCCCGCTGGTATCAAAAAAACTGGGATGGGCATAGTCAAAACCAAAATCGATTACCCCGGATACGATTCCGGTACCGAGCATGGGCCAGATCAATCCCTTCCCCTGATGCGCCGAATCCACACGGGTGGCGGACCGGGCCTCTTGGAGATTCGGCCGAAGCGGCATGTCCAATTCAATATAATCCATACCGGAAAGGGCCACAAATTCCCGGATCCTGTCTATGGGTATGTGGACGGTCCATATGTTCCCCGCCCGGGTGCCTACGATGACACCCAAAGGATCCCAGGATTGACCAGGATCCCTGGTCACGCGCACCAGTCCGGGCAAGTAGGTCCTTCCCTGGATTTGCCGGTAAACATTGGCCTGCGGTATAGTCTGCGGGCTAATGGGGCCATCCCCCAATTGCCGCAGCAGCATCCTGGTGCTCGGAGACAAGCGGGCAGGGGCTTCCTGGGCAGACTGGGCATAGCCCGAATCCGCCCCAAAGAAAAACATAGCCAGCAAAAGGGCCAGAAGCTGGGAAACAAAGCCTTTGGTGTATTTCATGGAGGTACGATTCTATAGGCTAAAGTAAACCAAATTGTCAAAAAAACGATATTCGTCTTCCCCGTACCTATTCCTGCCCCAGAATCCGCCCAAGGCCCTTGCCCCCATGCTCTTGAACCCGAAACAGACTCCATGAAATGGGCAGTCCTCACAGGTCAATTATATTTATTCCCATTAATGAAAACAAAGTTTTCCGATTTCTTTCCCACCCCTCTCCCTTTACTTCTATATTTGCGGCCACGAAATATTCATTATGTTTAAATCATTATACATTTTTCCCCTACTGCTCATTCCGGCCGGAATCTGTATGGCTCAGGACAATGACCACAAACCGTTTGACACCAGAAAGTCCCGGGATCTCGAAGAGGTGACGATTCTGGGAAAGCCGAACCGCTACGGGCAGGATGAGGCCTCCCCTAGCCTTCGGGTGCGCACTCCCCTCATCGAATTGCCCCAGAACATTCAGGTAATCAATGAGAATGTGCTAAAGGATCAGCAGATCCAGTCTATGAGCGATGGAATTACCCGAAATGTATCCGGCCTGGTACGTCTGGAACACTGGGGGGACCTGTATACCAATATCAGCTCTCGCGGTGCCCAGGTTCAGGCATTCCGCAATGGGTTCAACGTGGTCAGCTCCTACTGGGGGCCGCTGACCGAAGACATGTCTTTCGTGGACCGGATCGAGTTTGTAAAAGGGCCGGCCGGATTCATGCTGTCCAGCGGGGATCCCAGCGGACTCTATAACGTGGTGACCAAAAAACCCACCGGATTATCCAAAAGAGAGGTCAGCATGAGCCTGGGTAGCTATCAACTCTATCGCACGGCCATCGATGTGGAAGGAAAACTGAGCCGGAATGGGAAACTCCTTTACCGCCTCAACCTGGCGGCCCAGAACAAAGGGAGTCACCGGCCCAACGAATTCAATGACCGCTATGTGCTGGCACCGGTGATCTCCTACCAGTTCAGCAAGAACACCAAAATGACCCTGGAATATAACTATCAGATGGCCAGGATGAGCGATGTGGGTTCCTACTATGTATTCTCGCCCAAAGGCTTTGCCAGCCTACCGGTAGATTTCACCGCCCTGCCGGGTGGACTGCCTGCCACCCGTATCCATGACCACAGTTTCTATGTGCATATGGAGCACCGGCTAAGCGACCAGTGGACCCTGACAGGTCAGGCCTCCCGGTTCATATACCATCAATCCGGCAGTTCCATGTGGCCTTCGGCTGTAAACCCCGACGGGACCATGATCCGTTCCATCAGCGTATGGGATGCCCACAGCACCATGACCATGGCCCAGGCTTTTATTCAGGGAGACTGGATGACCGGCCCCATGAAGCACCGGATTCTCGGAGGACTGGACATGGCCAATAAGAAATACATAGCCGACTGGGCACAAAGCCATGATCTGGACCTGGCTGCCGATCCTTTCGATCCTCAGAACCCGAATCTGGGCATACCGGGCAATGGATACCCAGTGTTTGACCGGGAGACTCCCCTATCCCAGCGGGCTCAGCTGGCCTATGGTCTAATCGATCAGTATTATTCCAGCCTGTATCTCCAGGATGAAATCCAGTTCTTCGACAATCGCCTGCGCCTTACCCTGGCCGGACGATTCACGGACCTCAGCCAATCCATATATGGGGCCCCGGCCGATGAGGCCCAGCGCTTTACACCCCGAACCGCGCTGAGCATCTCCCTGGATAAAAACACCAGCATTTATGGTGTTTTTGATCAAGCCTTCATTCCCCAAACCGGAAGAATGAGAAACGGCGACCTGGCCAAGCCCATTACCGGCGACAACTACGAGGTGGGCCTGAAAAGAGATTGGTTCGATGGCCGCTGGAATACCACCATCACCGGATTCCGGACCTATAAGAGGCATGAATTGGTGCCCGATCCCCAAAGCGACCCCAATCTGGGACTGAGTATTGAACTGGGAAGGAAACTGGCCACGGGAGTGGAATTCGACCTCAAAGGTCAGGTGTTCCCGGGCATGCAGCTTATCGCCAACTATGCCTATACGGATTCCCGGATTCTGGAACTGGACCCTGATGTAGAGGGCATGAAGGTCGGAGATCTGGTTCCCGGATTTGCCAAACACACGGCCAACCTTTGGGCAAGCTACCGCTTCGGCCAGGGCTGCCTTCGGGGTTGGGGAATTTCTGCCGGAGTCAATTATCTGGGAGACAGGGCCACCTTTTGGGACCCCGCCCCAGAATCCCAAAAGGAACTGGAAGACTACAGCAAGTTAGATGCCGGCATTTTCTGGGAAGGACAGCAATTACGGATTCAGCTTCAGGTCTTCAATCTCCTGGACAAATACCTGTACAGCGGCTCCTATTACCCTTATCTCCAGGCCTACAGCTGGCAGTCCGAGGCGCCCAGAAATTTCAGAATGACCATCGCTTATAGTTTTTAATGGTGAATATCAAGAAGAGAATCAAGCAGATCCACCTCCTGTTCGGACTGATTTCCGGACTGGGGGTGTTTCTCATTGCCATAACCGGTTGTTTTTATGCCTTTGAGAAAGAAATCAAGGACCTGACCCAACCGCATCGCTTCACGGCCTGGCAGGCGGATGCCAGCACTCTTCCTCCTTCCCGCTTGCGGGATATTGCCCAGGATCAGCTTCCCGATAAGGAGCCCCATGCCGTCCTCTACGATGAACCCGGGCGGTCTGCCCGGGTAATCTTCTATTCGGAAGATCCTTATTATTATGATCAGGTTTATCTAAATCCTTATACGGGTGAAGTCCTGGGAGTTGTCGATGAACTCAAGGGGTTTTTTCCTTTCATTTTAGACGGGCATTTTAACCTATGGTTACCCGCCCATATCGGCAAGCCCCTGGTTTCGGGGGTCACTTTGGTTTTTGCCTTTATGGTGATCTCCGGAATCGTGCTCTGGTGGCCCAGAAAGCGATCCAAAAAAGGCCAAAGATTTAAAATCAAATGGAATGCCCGATGGAGGAGAAGAAATTTTGACCTCCATGCCGTAGGAGGCTTCTATGTATGCTGGATTGCCTTGCTGTTTGTGGTCACCGGCCTGGTATGGGGTTATGATTGGTTCCGGGAGGGATACTATCAGCTGATTACCGGCGGAAAATCCTGGCAAGAATACGAAGAGCCCATGGCGCCATCGGCAAAGAACGGAATGGGCGCTCTTCCTACCGTGGCCAGGGGCATGGAGCCCATAGACCAGCTTTGGCATATACTCAAATCTGAAGTGCCCGAAGGGGGACAATGGGAAATCCATACCCCCCATGATGCAGAACATGCCATAGGCATTAATTTCAACCCGGATCCATCCACTTACTGGAAAATCGATTATCGCTATTATGATCCGGCGGATTTTAGTCAGGTTCCCGTTTCCCATATCTGGGGACGTTTCGATGAACTCAGCACCTCTCAGAAATGGATTCGGATGAACTACGATGTTCATATTGGCGCCATTTGGGGCCTGCCGGGTAAAATTCTGGCCTTCCTGGCCAGCCTGACCATTGCTTCCCTGCCGGTTACCGGGACCTTAATGTGGTGGGGACGGCAAAAGAAGAAGAAACCGCATCGGACTCCATCCCCACACCAAAAACCCAGGGCAAACCCAAGGAGGACCCAAATCATGGATCCCGTGGGTGAGCCGGAAACACCCGAACTCGTTTAGTGGAGGCCGGGAAACCCGGCAAGGAATGCCGAATCATGCGCAAGGAACGACTTCCAAGGAATATCATGCCATGCAAAGGTTGGTTTTCCGAATAGTACAGACCCCTTGGTTTCCGCAGATATGGCCCATCCCATAAAGATTTTCCATAGCATTCCCCATATTTATAACGGAGCGGGGGCGGGGCTGGTTCCTGCTCGCCCATTTCGAATATTCGGACCGGATAAATCAGGATTATAGTGACAAAATCCATCATATTATTCGGCGCCATACTCCTGTCCATGGGATGCGGCCAGGAAGCTCACATAGAAAGCCCGCATGGGATTCAATGGGTCGGCGCCATGAGCCGTGTCATGCATAAAGGAGAACTGAACGCCGTAATTTCCTTCGATAAAATCAACCAGAAACCCTTGTACGGCATAGGTCCAACCCAGGGACTGGAAGGCGAAATTATGATCCTCGACGGCGTATCCTATGTATCCTCGGTGGTCTCGGACTCTGAAATGCATGTAGAAGTCAAGGAGGCCAAAGCCCCCTTCTTCGTTTTTGCCCTAATAGAAGACTGGCAGGAATACTCTTTGCCGGACAGCATCAGGACTCTCGCCGACCTGAACCATTACCTGGATCATTGGTCCATGGAAGCAGGAAAGCCCTTTTTCTTCAGAATAAAAGGCGCAGCGGATTCCGCTCAGATTCACATTGTAAACCTGAGTAAAGGGTCGATAGTGAAATCACCCCAGGATGCCCACAAAGACATGAAGCATTTTCAGTTGCATCACCAGGAAGTGGAATTGCTAGGTGTATATTCTAGGGAACATGCAGGGATATTTGTACACCATGACTCTCCTACGCATATCCACCTGATCACAGAAGACAAAAGCCAGATGGGACACCTGGAAAGCATATCACTAAAAGAAGGTGCACGAATTTATTTCCCGCTAGGCATCCGTTCTATATCCCTTTAGTCGAGTTCCTTTCTATTTGTTCCACTGCCAGATAAACCAGCTTTAATAACCCCAGATCTGATGTGAAAACCCCTTTCGCCTTTGTGAGCTTTCTCAACTGCCGGTGATACCCAGCTTATCTCCCAAAATAGCTTCAAACGTTGGTAGCACAGCCTTAGTATCATTGCCCGATGTTGCTAACCAACCATGTCTTATCGAATATTCATTTGTTTCAGGATATGGATTGGACGTGTATAATGATTAGAATTATACTACGAGGACGGCCAGACCCCGTTAAGTGAAGAAGAAAAAGAGGGTATACTCATTCCTTCTGTCACGACAAAGGGAGAACTTGATGAAGTGAAACAGCGGAATATCGAAGCAGCGATCCGCTGGACAATAGAACGCCGTAAAAAATTCACGGCAGACGAGATTCTGTCCGAACAATTTATCAGGGTAAGCCTCCGAGCAAGTACATATTTTGGCTTTCGAAGATGGGGTATAGTTT
>CAYPQN010000019.1:0-42879 GCA_964412885.1 uncultured Chitinophagaceae bacterium
TTAATGGAGGCCTTGTTCAGAAAGGACACTTCCTGGGCGAGGGTGATGCGGACCATGTCCATATCCTTGGTTTGGATGCGCTCAAACGAGTAGGGAATGCGCATATCCTCCCATAAGGTATAGACTATACTCATCCCCAGACCCAGGGCTACACCCGTAAGGAGATCCAGGGAGACCACACCCAGGGCAGTGACCGCAAAAGGAAGAAAGGGATTCCAGAACCCATGCTTCCAGAATATGCGGACCTTCCGGGGCTGACAAAGTTTATATCCGGTATGGATCAGAATGGCGGCCAGGGCAGCCTTGGGGATCTCATTGAGAAGACGGGGTATCAGGGCCACACAGACCAACAATAATAGACCATGGAACATGGTCGACAGCCGGGTACTGGCTCCCGCCTGAATGTTGGCCGAACTGCGGACGATCACCGAAGTCAGGGGCAACCCTCCGAACAGACCCGATACCAGATTCCCCACGCCCTGAGCCTTCAGTTCCCGGTTCGGCGGAGAGGGACGCCTTTCAGGATCCAACTTATCGGTGGCCTCCAAACAGAGCAGGCTCTCTATAGAGGCCACGACGGCAATCACGATTCCGGTCTGCCAAACTTCCCAGAGGAGAAATCCGGAAAAATCAGGGAGCATAAACTGGCCTAGGAACCCCGATATCGAATCCGGAACCAGGAGCTGGACCCTTTGGTCCGGACCAAGCTTTCCTCCCCAGGCCTCGGGCCAGAGCATGTGGGTAGCCATAGCCAGAACGACGACTAGCAGACCGACAGGGATTCTGCTGATCCGGGAAAGAAAGGGGTGTTCCCAGAAAAACAAAAGAACGAGCCCCATGAGGCTTATGCCCAGGGCCAGCCCATGGGGCTGGCGAAAGGCCTGCCCTAGGGTAGTCCACATTCCTCCGTCCGCCGGACCCTGGTAGCCCAGGGCATCAGGGATAAGCTTAAGAATGATGGTCAGCCCTATGCCGGCCAGCATACCCTCAATTACCGGATGGGGGATAAAATGGGAAATAGCCCCGGCCCGGGCCCATCCCAGGATCAGCTGCAGGGCACCGGCCACCATCACGGCACAAAGGAAAATCTCAAAGCGGCCCAGGCTGGAGACGGCGACCAGCACTATGGCCGTCAATCCCGCTGCCGGACCGGTGACGCTGAGACGGGAGCCGCTCAGAACGCCTACCACGAGCCCTCCGACCACTCCGGCCATTATTCCGGAAAACGGGGGGGCACCGGAAGCTTGGGCTATGCCCAAACACAGGGGCAAGGCAATCAGAAAAACTATGATTCCGGAAATCAGATTCTTTTTATAGTCCCGGAAAAAGGAACTTATATGCATCATATATCAAGGATTTATACTGCCGGTCCCTGGGCGCAATCGGCCCGGGAAACACCATAATGCAGCAGAGGAAATCAAGCTTCCAGGCGGAACCCGCCGGAGCTCATTGGATTTTTCCGATCTTAAGATCTATGATATACGATTCGGAGGGGGGGTAGGAATATCCGGGACAAAAGGCGAGGGCAGATGCTCCTGGCATTGCATGGCCGTCTGAATCCTGGACTCGAAATGTACATGAGAATGGACAATATCCAGGGTCTCGGGTCTTTTCTTGTTTTTGGCACTGGGGTTTTCGTCAGCCCCGTTCAAGGTCTCATGAATCTCCTCCGTCATCAAGCCCTTGAAAAGAATGCCCCCTACCTCTTTTACAGGCAGAACCTGAAAAGAAAAAATAATCAGAAAGAGATATGCCAGGCGCTTTCTCACAAGGTGGAAAATTAGATGATTTGCCATAAAATCCGCATCATATTCCTCATAAATAAATGTTAAACTATTTCCCCCAGACCAATTCCACGCTAATTCCGGGATAAGGAATAGTTTTGTCCTCATCCAAATGCTGCAATGACCATGAGATTTTCCGGCCTTCCCCTCTGGGGACTCTTATTGCTAATCTGGATTTCCCCCGTCCAGGCCCAAACGACATGGCCTAGTCCGGAGATCAAACAGATATTCGATAAAGCCCAGGCGCACCAGTCCCGGGGTGAGCTGGACGCGGCCATAAGAATCTATCGTCAGGCCATAGAACTAGCCCCGCATATGACCATACTATACCGGGAACTGGGACAGGCGCTTTATTATTCCGGAGATTATTCCGGAGTTCAGGAGGTCCTCGGCCCCCTGATGAATACCGCCGAGGCGGATGCCGCCAGTTATCAGGTTCTAGGCGCCGCCTACAGGAAACTTTCCCGGTTCCGGAAATCCCGCCAGATCCTGGAAAAGGGGCTGGAGCGCCACCCCCATGCCGGCCTGCTCTACCATGAATTAGGCCAGGTCCACAAAGACAACCACCAGCCCCGGAAAGCGGCGGAAGCCTGGAATTCGGGAATCCGGATGGCCCCGGATTTTCATCTGAACTACTATGCCCTGGCCCAGTATTACATGAGCGAAAAGAATTATGTCATGGCCCTGATCCATGGGGAAATCTTCGTGAACATCGAACAAAGAACCCAAAGATCCAGGGAAGCCAGGAGGCTGATCATGGATGCCTATAGAGGGCTATTTCTTCCCGATCCCGCGATTCCGGCAAAAAAAGCCCAAAAATCCCATGGGCAATCTGGTTTTGAGCAGGCCGTCCAATCCATTTACCAGGGACTGGTTCCCCTGGCCCTGAACGGGATCAGTACGGAAACTCTGACCATGATCCGCACCCGGTTCCTCATGGATTGGGAGAGAAATTATGCCCTATGGTACCCTTTCACCCTGTTCTCCCGCCATCAGCAACTGATTCGAAACGGATATTTCGACAGCTACAATCAGTGGCTATTCGGGGAAGTGGAAAACCCCGAGCAGTTCCAGGCATGGAATCGGTTTCACGAGAAAGCTATCCCCCGTCTGGAGGCATGGCTCAAAGCCAACCCCTTCCTCCCCCTGGGCACGGACTTCCCGGCCCTCCCATAGTCCGGATATCGGGGAAATCCAATAAGGAAATCAGAAAAATCGCCCCGATCTCCCCGACTCGGAATGAAATAGTTTAGATTTGCCCATAATTATTTGAATTATACCCTTAGAGACCGCATGACACTGGCCCTGAATTCATCCACGAAATTTTCAGTTTTCCTGATGGGGATCCTATTGGCCTTGGGCCTTCCCCAGGACGTCTCCGCACAGCAGACGGCAGACAAAATCATCGCCGTGGTCGGGAAAAGCAGCATTATCCTACAATCCGAACTCATGGCAGAGATTCAGAACCTCCGCCAGCAGGAAATGGGCCTCGACGATGTCGATTCTCTTTCCTGCCTGATTCTGGAACAGATGGTACTGCGCAAGGTCATGGTGGAGCAGGCCGAAAGGGACAGCATAATCATTTCCCCTGAAGAAGTGGAGGCCACCCTGGAAAACCGGATCCGCTATTTCACCAGCCTCTATGGTTCCAGGGAAAGGCTGGAAGAGATATCCGGGAAGACCCTATACCAGCTCAAAGAAGAGAATCGCGAGCTAATCAAGGAAGGACTCATCACCGAAAGGATGCAGCAGGAGATCCTGTCCAAAGTGCATATTACCCCTGCCGAAGTGCATAAATTCTTTCAAAGAATCCCGGCAGACAGCCTTCCCTTTTTCCCGGCTACGGTGGAAGTGGGACAAATCGTCATTGACCCCCCGGTGAATCCGGAAATCGAAGCCTATGCCCGGGAAAAACTGGAGAACATTCGCAAGGAGATCCTGGAAGAAGGCAAAGATTTTGAAATCATGGCCGGGTTGTACAGCGAAGATCCAGGTAGCCGGGATCAGGGTGGGGATCTGGGTACGGTGGGTAGGATGGACGTGGTCCCCGAATTTGCCGCCGCCGCCTTCAAGCTTCAGAACGGAGAAATATCCCCTGTGGTGGAAACCAAGTTCGGATTCCATATCATTCAAATGGTGCGCCGCCAGGGAGAAATGGCCCATTTGAGGCACATACTCATCCGCCCCAACCGGACCAGTTCAGATTTCCGCAAATCCCTCGATAAGCTAGACAGTGTCCGAGCCGAGCTGGTCAGCGGTAAGATCGGTTTCGGAGCCGCGGTGGCCAAATATGCCACCGATGACCTTTCTTCCCGGACCGGGGGCATGATCCTTGACCCTCAGACCGGATCCAGCGAGCTCACTATTGATCAACTGGACCCCAGCCTGGCCCTGATGATTGATTCCCTCAAGGTGGGCAGTTATTCCCAGCCTCATATTTTCGTTCAGGACAACGGGGAAAGATCCACCCGGATCATATACCTGAAATCCCGGACCGATCCGCATCAAGCCAACCTGAAAGACGACTACAATCGGATTCAGCAGGCGGCCCTGCAGCAAAAAAGGGGATGGGCCATGGACGAATGGATCCAAAAGAGATCCTCCAGTTATTATATTCGCATCGATCCGGAATATGCGGACTGCCCCAGCCTGCAGGTATGGACCAAAAAAGACTAATCCCCTTGCTTTCTCCGCCTATGGATTCCCTTCGCCGATTTCTTTCCTTGCAGACCCCCAAGTTCCGGTATATGAAAAAGGCCATGGGGAATCGCCCCTTCCGGCTCCTGGACGTGGGCTCCGGGAATCACTCGCCTGCCAAAGCCAGCTGGTTGTTCCCCCGGGTGGAATACCATGGACTGGACTTGGACCAGCAGGGCTATAGCCCCGAGGATCGCCAGGCCATGAAAAAATTCTTCCAGTTGGACCTCTCCCAGCTCGATTATTCCGCCATAGAAGACCAGGCTTATGATTATATCAACATGAGCCATATTATCGAACACCTGTCCCAAGGAGAGCAGGTCCTGGCCAAGCTGGCCCCCAAACTGAAATCCGGGGGTTACCTGTATATAGAATACCCCGGAGAAAAGAGCACCCGACTGCCCTCCCGGCCCGGCACCCTGAATTTTCATGATGACCCAACCCACGTACGGGTTTATTCCATTCCCTTGATCACCCGGGTACTCCGGGAGCAAGGATTTGAAATCATCGATTCCGGACAGAGAAAGTCCTGGGCATATATCCTGGCCATGCCTTGGCAAATCCTAAAATATAAAGCTCGGGGCCAGTCCGTCCCCGGTCCGATTTTCTGGGACTGGATGGGCTTTGCGGAGTTCGTCTTTGCCCGAAAAGTCTAATAGAAGAAGGAAAGGGCACTATCCCTCAGTGTCCAGAAGAAAAGCCAGGTCTTCCCGGGTGAGGCGCTTCATCATCTGCAGATCATCGGAAACCAATTCCGCCGCCAGGCTCCTCTTTCTTTCCTGAAGTTGGAGCATTTTCTCCTCAATGGTATCCTGGCAGATCAATCGATAAGCAAAAATGCTCTTGGTTTGCCCGATCCGGTGAGTCCGGTCTATGGCCTGCTGCTCCACGGCGGGGTTCCACCAAGGGTCCACAATATAAACATAGTCGGCCGCGGTGAGGTTCAGCCCTATTCCCCCTGCTTTCAGAGATATCAAAAAGACCCGGCATTCTTCCTCTTCCTGAAACTGCTTAATGGCCTTTTCCCTTTCCGCGGTTCGGGTACTGCCGTCAAAATAAGCATAGGGAATTCCCGCCTTATCCAACTCCCGACGGATCAGGGCCAGCATTCCCAGGAACTGGGAAAAGATCAAGGCCTTATGGCGACCTGCATTCTCCCGGATCTCCCGCATCATTTCCTCGATTTTGACCGAATGGTTCGGATAAGATTCTTCTTCATTCAATATGGCCGGGGAATCGCAGATCTGCCGCAGTTTGGTCAGCCCCTGGAGAATATGAAACTGGACACGGTCAATCCCCTTTTCGTCGATCAATCCCATAATCTGATCCCTATACAGATTGCGATAGGCGTCGTAAATACGTCTTTGCTCCTTGCCCATACGGCAATAGAGTACCGTTTCCGTCTTGGCCGGAAGGTCCGCCGCCACCTGCTCCTTGGTTCGGCGAAGGATAAAAGGATAAGTGAGTTTTTTGAGCTGTCCCTTGATTTCCTCATCCTGCAGCTTGTCAATCGGATTGGCGAACTCACTCATGAAAAACTCCCGGCTGCCCAGCATGCCCGGGTTCAGAAAATTCATTTGGGCATAGAGGTCAAAAGTATTGTTCTGCACAGGGGTTCCACTTAAGGCCAGCCGGTGCTTTGCCTGGAGCAGCAGAGCAGCCTTGGCCACCTGGGACTGCGGATTCTTGATGGACTGGGACTCATCCAGGACCACATAATCAAATACCTCTTCGCGGAGCAGACGGATATCGCTGCGCATGGTCCCATAGGTGGTGATCAGTATATCCGCCTTCTTGCCCTGGGCCCAACTTTGCTTACGCCGGGGACCATGATGAATGAAATGCCGGAGCTCGGGCGTAAACTTCTGGATTTCCTTTTCCCAGTTGTACATAAGGGTGGTCGGACAGACCACCAGGAATCTGGATTCGGGATAGCGATTCTTGTATATCTGAAAATAAGCCAAGGTCTGTACAGTCTTCCCCAGCCCCATGTCATCCGCCAAAATACCTCCCCAGCCCGCCTCCTGAAGAAACTCGATCCACTGAACACCGGAAAGCTGATAGTTTCTCAGCTCCGTCCTCAACTGGGGAGGGGCAGAGACGGGGTGCCTTTCGGCTTCGATGATTTCCCTCAATCGCTTCTTCTTTTCGAACAGTTCAATCTGTACCTGATCTTCATCGATTTCGGAGACCAGCTCATCGAGCAGGTTGAAATGAATCTTGCGGATCCGGAGGCGATCTCCCCGCCCTTCCCCCATTTTGACCAAAAGGGCATACTTGTCCATCCAGTCCCTGGGAAGCATACCCATGGAGCCATCCGGCAGGCGTACATAGTTCTTACGCTCCGCCATGGCTCTTTTCACGTCTTGGATGGATACGGCCTGGTCCCCGAATACCAGATCGATCCGGGCATCGAACCAATCCATTCCGCTGCTTATGTCCACCCGGGTTTTGGGCTTATGGCGGTTCATTCTCAGTTCTTTCAACTCCTCGAGCCCGGAGATGCTAATCTGCTTCTCCTCCAGACGCTCGAGAAAAAAGAACAGCCAATGGTCCTGGATCACCGATGCGGCCGGCAGGGAAATAAAAGCCTGATCCCCGCTTCGTTTCATATCCGAATGCATGGAAGCCAGGAAAGCCACTTCGCTTTCCTCCTTTTCCCGGTCCCGGGGCCAGATCCTCAATTTATCGCCCATCTGTTCGACCACTTCCCCCCCCTGCCTCCAGGGAACCATGGTTTGCCCGTAAAGAAACTGGGGGTGAAGGAGCAAATGTCCGGCCCTTTCCTCCAGTCGGAGATGGAGCCGCGGTGGAATGGGCTGCTCGCGGATCATCAAATCCTCATCAAAGTCCACCTTAATGGACCGGGACCAGGGCAACAACTGCTGTTCGAGGAAATCCGGCCATTCCTCCAAGGGTATGCGCCGCTGCCCTTCCGGCGGAAAGCAGGAAGCCAGGCGCAGGGAAGAAGCCTGATCCACGGCAAAAAGATGATAATCATGGAGGACCAGTGCCGGGTTCAGCATGCGGACCTGATCGAATGCCCACAGACTTTCGCCGCAGCTCCAAAGAAGGCGGGCGACATAATCCCTCCCCTCCCGACGGACCTGAATCCGAGGAACCGCTTTTTTATCGGAGAATCCGATGGGGATCAGATCCCGGGATTGAATCTTGCCCTGCGGAGGCACCAGGAAGCAAAGAGAATGAAAGGAAAATCGCTGCAAAAGCCTTTGGTACCGGGGAAGCAGATAATCCCAGGCAGCCTCTTCGGCCTCCGGATCCGGATCCTGATCAAATACCTGATCGTAATCATCATAGAAATCCACGAAAGGGAGATGTCTTCGGATATGTTTCCATAGTTCGGCAGGATGGAACTTCCTGACCACCGCCAGCAAATCCCTGTCCTGGGGCAAAAACGGGCTGGGATTGATATACTGATTCTGGGGAATGACTGTTATCGGACCCGTGAACTTTCGGTTTTCCTCGTCCGTGGGTCCGGAGACCAGAAGGATTTGCACATAAGGGAAACGGCTTGTCCTGGGATCCACTACCAGGCCCAGGCGGCGAAGCTCCGGCACCGCCGCCGGAGAGGGCCGGTCCCCGGGTCCCGGCTTTTCGGCCACCGCCTTTTCCTTTTTCGGTTCCGGGGTTTTTATTCTCTTTAAGCTGGGATCCAAAACCCGCAGAAACGGCTTCCCATTCTCATAAGAAAAGGAAAACTTGCCGCGGAGATCATCCTGGAGACTGAACCCATACTGGCTCAGCAATTTATTCTTCTGCTCATCCCAGTCTCTCATGGACTGGAAATACTCCCACCCGTGTCTCTTCAATAGATGAAGGAAAACCGTGGCCTTGTGCACACATAGGGGGAATGCTTTCTCCCCGCAAGGGCAGGAAGTATCGAAATAGCGATCTTCGTTCTGTTTTATGCGCACCGTGTATTCCTTTCCCTGATCTTTGATCCTGGCCTGGATTTGATTATTCCGGCTGGATTCCAATTCAACCCTGGAAGCCGCCACCCAACGCTCTGCCCTTTCCATGATTTCCGGGGAGCTGAATACCTGAAGCATCTGGACCGAGACCTGGCGCATCCGTACCACGGTATGCTGCTGATCGTAGACAATGTCCAGGTTCTCAAAATATCCACTCTGGATGATCTCTTGAAGCTGGAAAAGGGCGGCCACCTCATGCCGGCATATTTCGGAGAGGTTGTATGGGCACTGGCATCTTAAAGAAAGAGTTTGGGGATCCTGGTATTTCTGTACGGTGACCGTGTAGTAATTCTTGTACAGGTCATTGCGCACCCGGAAGCGGACCTGCTGGATCAAGGGATCCAGATCCAGCATCCGGACACCAGCGGTATGAAATATCTTCTTACCTCTTCGGATAACCTCCTCGGTTCCATGGTGATAAACGTACTTGATCAGGGGGGGTAATGCCATTTAACTGAAATGCCACTTCGAAAAAAGCAAGCTGCAAATATACGGAAAATTGCCCGCAGAACGGGAATCTTCCCCCCTAGGCAAAAAGATGATAAATATGGTAGAAGGCTGCCGCCATCAACGCCGAAACCGGAATGGTCAATATCCATGCCCAGAGCAGACTGATGGTCACCCCCCAACGAACCGCGGACAGGCGTTTGGTGGCCCCGACCCCGATAATGGATCCGGTAATGGTATGGGTGGTGCTAACCGGTATTTTCAGCGCCTCGGTCAGAAAAAGGGTGATGGCCCCTGCGGTTTCCGCCGCCACGCCTTCGAATGCGGTCACCTTGGTAATCCGGGTCCCCATGGTCTTAATGATCTTCCATCCTCCACTCAGGGTTCCCAGCGCAATGGCCAGATAACAGGCCAGGGGAACCCAAACGGGCATTTCATCGAAATGCTCGATGGTGCCGGTGGCGATTAGGGCGGCCGTGATGATCCCCATCACTTTCTGAGCATCGTTGCCCCCATGGCCTATGCTGAAGGCGGCCGAGGAGACCAGCTGAGAGCGCTTCAGCCACTTGGTGGACCGGGCTACGTTCAGGCTGCTGAGAAACAAGGTGAACACGCTCATGAAACTGAGGACAAAACCCAGCAGTATCCACTTGAAATTGCTGCCATGAAACAATACCTGCATGGGATAAGCCGTATAATGGGTTTTCAGCTTAGAGGCATCCGTCTCCAGGTTGACATACAGGAATATGGCCACGGCAATCAGAATGCTCATAGAGACCAGTTTGGGGTAAATCGACTTTCGGAAGGAATGAATGAACCACAAGGAAATCAGAAAGGCCATGATCATCCCGATCAGAGGAGCCAGAACAATAAAGGCCACGGTCTTGATCACCGGGTCCGGATTTATGGAGTAGAATCCCGCATGGGCAATAGCCGCTCCGGTAAATCCTCCCACCAGGGTGTGGGAGGAACTGGAGGGAATGCCGAACCACCAGGTCAGCAAATTCCAGCTGATGGCGGCCAGAAGCCCTGCCAGAATAACCGGCAGAGTGATAAATTCTTCCTTTACCGTCTTGGCAATGGTATTGGCCACCCCGTGGTCCTTGAAAATAAAGAAAGCGGCAAAGTTGAACATAGCCGCCCAGAGTACGGCCTGGAATGGGGTCAGGACCTTGGTGGATACAATGGTGGCGATGGAGTTTGCCGCATCATGGAAACCGTTGATATAGTCGAATATCAGGGCCAGGGCGATAATCACAATCAGAAACAAGGTCATGACGGGGGAAAGAGCGGATTAGGAGTACTTGATGATGATCGATTCGATGATGTTCGCGGCATCTTCACACTTATCCGTGATGATCTCCAGCATCTGGTATAAATCCTTTCGCTTGATCAGTTCCACCGGGCTGATATTGGAGGAAAACAGGTCCATCATCCCCTCATCCAGTTTGTCATCCCCCTCATTCTCCAGGCTGTTGATCAGCACACAGCTTTCCGTGATGGCGGCCAGATCCTTAAGGGCGCGCAACTCATGGACTGCCTTATGGAGGGCGTGAACGGACTTTTGGATGATCACGGCAAACTCCCGGGTAGTGTTATCGATTTCCAGAATATAGTAGTTGGTCATCCTTTTGGCTGAACCCCATATATAATCAGCCACATCATCCAGGGCTGTGGCCAGGTAGTGGATGTCTTCGCGGTCAAAAGGGGTGATGAAATTGCTTCCGAGCTCCACAAAAATCCGGTGGGTGACATCATCGTTCTTATGTTCCCAAAGCTCCAGGCTTTTGAGCAGTTCCTCCCGCTTGTCCAGATTAGGCTCGTGCACCGCTTCATAAAACACATCCGCCATTTCGATGAGGTTCCCCGTCACCTCTTCAAACAGGGAGTAGAAAACCCGATCTTTCGGGGTAAACATCTTAAGAAAGGAAGCAAATCCCATGTGCTATGATTATAAATTCACGATGGTAAAGCTAGGCGCATATGGGCAGAGGAATGGCCGAAAATGACCAAAACTTAATGATAAATTAACCTTGGTCCAGGTCTCAGGGTCCACCTGGCAGGCGAACCCTGGGGTCCAGCCAGGCATAGATCATCTCCGTGACCCAATGTATGAGGATGAACAAGGTGGCGGAAAGGAGCACAGAGCCCATGACCAGGGGAAAGTCAAACTTATCCAAGGCCTCGACAGTTAGCTTCCCTATGCCTTTCCATCCGAATATGAACTCAATGAAAAAGGATCCGGCCAAAAGCTCGGCAAACCAGCCGCTGATGGCCGTAACCACTGGATTCAGGGCATTTGGCAGCCCATGACGCCAGATTACCTGGGATCGGGACAGCCCTTTGGCATAGGCCGTCCGGATATAATCCTGATGGAGCACATCCAGCAAACTGCTTCGGGTCAGCTGGGTAATTATGGCCATGGGCCGGATCCCCAGAGCAAGGGTGGGCAGGACGAGGTTTTCCAGGGCCAGGTATTTGCCCTCAAAAGGATCATAGGCCCAAAGGCTTCCCGTCATGTTCAATCCAGTCAGGTCAGAAAGCAGATATCCGAACACATAGGCAATCAACAGTCCGCCAAAAAACGATGGCATGGATATGCCGGCGACGCTGGCCATAATGGCCCCGGTATCCATCCAGCTGCCCTTTTTCAGGGCCGCCATTACCCCCAGTCCAATTCCTCCCAGGCAGGCCACCACCATGGCCGAAACCGCCAGCAGGGCGGTGCCGGGAAGGGCTTCCAAGAGCACGGCCCGGACCTCCCTTTTGGTCCGGTATGACCTACCCAAATAAGGCCATTTGATCAGAAGCTGATTCCCCTGCCCCCAATAGAGCAGCACCCGTCCCCCATACTTGGACAAATCCTCGTTTTTATGCCAGCTCAAGGGCGAAAGGTCCCGGAGGAAAAAAAGGTAGCGGTGGGCTATGGGTTTATCCAGGTGCAGTTCCCGGCGGACATTTTCCACGGTTTTCTCGTCGGTGCGCTGGCCCATAGTCAGCCGGGCCGGATCCGAAGGCATGACATGAAAGAGAAAGAAAACCAGACTGACTACCCCCAGAAGAACCAGAAGGCTGTACCCCAGCCGGGAAATCAGATAAATGCCCATTATTCCCAGCTCAGTTGTTCGGCCGACCCCCCGAGTTTAAGGGGATAATCCCTAAAACTCCATTTCCGGATCACCGTCCCCCCATGCAGGAGCATCAGGCCCGGGTTGGCCCTCATGGCCGTCTTCGATACCGTGCCGTCCAGCACATAGACGGGAGCTGACCCGAGGTTCCAGGATTCCAGATAGGGACCCACGTCGCTATGGCTGGTGGAGGAAATCACCAGGAAGGGTATGCCCATTTCCCTGGCCTGGGCATAGAGCCCATGAATACGTTCCATGCGATCCGTTCTGGCCTTCCCGGCATCGCGGACTATAAAGAAAAACTGATAGCCCGGATAGGAAAGGATGGCCTCGGTCTGATCCTGACCTTCGGCATCGGTGAGGAAAAAGTCCTTTATCGGAGGGTCGGCATTCCCTTTTTTCACCAACTTATCAATCCGGTCCACAAACTCCCAGCTGGGGTCATCCCAGGGATAATCCTCCATGGTGAACTCCTGGGTTTTTCCCTCTTTCTGATAGATCATCACGGATTCATATTGATCAGGGACAGAACCGGGAGGCGCTTTCCGGCCCTCCAGGATGCTGGATCCCGGCTTGAAGGGCAGACAATCATAAAATGGCAGATGTTCCAGGGTCCACCACTGAATGCCAAAGGAAAACAAGGTGGTCAAGATCAGTATCGATATGCTGGGATAGGAGGAGAACAAGGGTTTTATCCGATTCCGGAAAAAATACAGCACCAGAATCATGGCCAAAAGAATCAGGTCCTTGGTAAACGTCTGCCAGGGAGTGATCTTAATGCAGTCTCCGAAACATCCGCACTCCTTGATTTTCCCCGAAAACAGCACATATGCCGTAAGGAAGGTGAAAAACAGTATTAGGGCCAGCAAAAGCCTCGAAAACAACCGGAATGCATAGCCCAGGATCAAAGCCACTCCGGCAATGATTTCAAAGGCAATAATCAATACCGAGAAAATCAGCGAATACGGATTGAGAAAGTGCATTCCCCAAACCTCGAAGAACTCATTCATCTTATAGCTGAGACCCAGGGGATCGTTGGCTTTGATCAGTCCCGAAAAGATAAACAAGAGTCCCACAAAGAGCCGAAAACACCAGATCAAATACTTCATGGTTCAGTGCTTTTAGAATTTGGTTTAGGATGAAGAATCCTTCCCTGCCTCTTCCTGCAGGCGGATGGAAGCAAAAATAGCGTAATTGATTATGTCGGCCAGGTTGGGCTCCGGGCCCTCGGAGACCTTGGTTTGCCCTTGATTTTGGAGGATCTGCTTGATTCTTAACAACTTGACCAGAATAAGGTCTGTGAATCCCGCCAGGGACATGGCCCTCCAGGCTTCCCCGTAGTCATGGTTTTTCCGCAGCATGAGCTCGGTGACCTGATCAATCTGATCATCAAAGGCGACCAGGGCCTGATCCAGGCTCCAGTCAATATCTGTGCTGCCTGCCGCCTGAATCTGAATCCGGGCAATCAATCCATAATTAATGATACCTATATATTCAGATTCCACGGAGTCTTCGACCTTCTGTTCCCCAATTTCCTGTATCTGGCGGATCCTCCAGGCCTTGATATAAATCTGATCGACGATGGAAATCAGCCTGAGCACTCTCCAGGAACAACCATAATCCTTCACTTTGTCCAGGAAGACCTGCCTCGACCGGCTGATTACCTCTTTGTACTGATTCAAAGTCTGGGCGGAAGAAGACATGGAGGTGTTGTGGCTTAGAGGATTCTGCATTTTATTTGTATGATGATGGTCAAAAATAAGGCTTTAGCGGTTAAAACCACCTTGGCCTCGGGAGGTCGACTCCTGGACTTGTCCAAGCCGCAGATCATGGGCATTTTAAATCGGACCCCGGACAGCTTTTATGCTCAGGGAAGGTCCATGGATAGTGATTGGCTTCTGGAAAAAGCCAAAGGCATGGTCGACCAGGGTGCCGCCATCCTGGACGTGGGGGGGGCTTCTTCCCGACCGGGAGCGGAACTCGTGGATCCGGAGACGGAAAAAAAGCGGGTGCTTCCTCTGATTTCGGCCCTCCGAAAAGCTTTCCCCGAGACCTGGATTTCCATTGACACCTATCACAGCGAAACAGCCCGGGCGGCCATTGAAGCCGGAGCTTCCTTGATCAACGATATCAGCGGGGGGGAAATTGACCCCCTTATGATGGGACTGGCCGCCGAAAAAAAAGTGCCTTTGGTGATCACCCATATGCAGGGAAAGCCTCAGGACATGCAGAAGAACCCCCAGTACGAAGACCTTTTCGGGGAGATTATGGCATTTTTCGCCCGGAAGATCCAAGAGGCCCGGGCCCTGGGTATGGAGGACCTGATCCTGGACCCTGGATTCGGATTTGGCAAAACGCTGGACCAAAATTATGAGCTCCTGGACCGGCTGGACCAGTTCCGGATACTGGGCAAACCCCTTCTGGTGGGAATATCCAGGAAGTCCATGGTCTGCCACGCTCTGGGAGTCCTTCCCGAAAATGCACTGAACGGCACCACCGCCCTGCATATGATCGCCCTGGAAAGGGGAGCTTCCCTGCTCCGGGTCCATGACCCCCTGGAAGCCCGCCAATGCCTGGTACTCCATTCCCTGATCGGAGGGCGAAGCCGGGATTAACCTAGGATTTTATGACGGCGAAAGGGTTTGCTGCGATCAAAAAGATAACGAAGAGTCTGGAGTTTTCGGGCTTGCTTGGTTTGCAGGGACTGGGCTATGTTGATCATCTTGGGATTGAAATCCCCGATCCATTGCATTTCCAATTGGTCGTAACGGTTCAAGGCCCGAATCACCTTGGAGGCCTCGACGATCATATAGGCATCCACCCCCTTTCCCTGAAACTCCGGCACCACGCCAAAGGCTATGCCGGTAAACTTTCGGCAATGATGGCGCCATTTCATCCATAGGAATCGCAGCTTCTCCCAGGGGCCAAATTTGCCCTTAAAATGCCGGAAATACTGGTTCAGATCGGGCAGATTGACCCAAAACGCAATGGGCCTGTCCTTATAATAGGTAAACCAGACGATCTTTTCATCCATTACGGGCTTCATGGTCTGGAACAATTTCTCGGCCGTGGCCAGATCCAGTCTCTTTCCTTCCCCATGGGAAGCCCAGGCGAGGTTATAGATTTCCACAAAATCCCGAACATATCGCGAAATATGATTCTTTTCCAGATGCCGGGCTTTGAATCCGGGATCCCCGGACAGCTCTTTATGCCTTTCGTACAGTTTGGCAGGCAGGGGATCCTTCACGGTGCGGGCAAAACAAAGTTGATTGTAATAGACCTCGAAGCCATAGGATTTAAATAGTCGCTCATAATAGGCCATGTGATAGTGCATGCCGTAGAGCGGGGGCTGAAATCCCTCCACCTGAAGGCCCCACCACTGATCCCTTTCCCCGAAATTAATGGGTCCGTCCATGGCTTCCATACCCCGGTCCTCCAACCATTTTCTGCAGTGATCAAACATAAAATGGGCCGCCGCAGGATCATTCAGACAATCAAAGAATCCAATTCCTCCAGTAGGCTGCTCCTGAATATAGCGCCGATTGACAAAGGCGGCTATACGTCCCAAGGGTTTACCCCCGTCATCGAGCAGCAGCCAGCGGCTGGCTTCCCCATGGCGAAAGGCCTTGTTCTTCTCCGGGTCAAAGACAGACTCTATATCCTGATCCAGAGGACGGATCCAATGAGGATCATCGGCATAAATCTGATCGGGGAAATCCAGAAAAGCCCGCCGGTCTGCCTCCGTGACCAGTTCGTGCATGTGCATGGGGCAAATATATGTATTGCCACAGAATTTCCCTTTGGCCTGCCCGCAGAGGGAAGGAGAAAGGCAAAGAGAACGGCCAATCCCTTATCTTAGCTTCCGCATGCAATGGTTAGAATTCACCCTGGTACTGCTGATCTCCGGCGCCGGTGCCTATATGGTATATCGCTCCGACCGCAAAAAAGGGTTAAGCCGCCCCTGGATCACCGCTTCCCTGAGGGCTTTGCTGCTTTTTCTGGTAGGGCTGCTCCTGCTGTCCCCTTCGATCCCCAGGGAAGTCCAGTTTGAACGAAAACCAGTGATCATATGGCTTCAGGACCGATCGGCTTCCCTGGCGGAGAATCTGGGATCCGATACCCTGGCCTATATCCGTCAGTTGGAGGATTTTCGCCAGTCCCTTCCCGGGGACTGGGATTGGAAGCTTTGGGGGTTTGGATCCCAGGCCAGAGAAGACAGCTTGCTGCCTTTCGATCTACAGGCTACCGATATTCATCAGGCCCTGACCGAAATCCACAAAGCATATGAAGGCGAGAACATAGGGGCCGTTATTCTAGCCTCCGATGGTCAGATCAACCAGGGGGCCAATCCCTTGTTCCATCAGGTTCCCCTGATGGCCCCGCTGTTCACCCTGGGAATCGGGGACACCCAGAAGCTGGCCGACCTGGAAATCCGCCAGGTCAAAGCCAATAAAACCCTGAGCCTGGGCAATGAACTGGAACTCAGGATCCAGCTAGGGGCCCATGGCCTGGAAGGAAAACAAGCCCAGGTCCGGATACTGGAAGATGGAGTCCCATTGGTCTCCATTCCCCTTCCCATCCTTAAGAGCGAATGGGAAGCCCAGCCCGTCACCTATCTCAAGCCCCAAAAACCGGGATGGCATCAGTATACGGTCCAGGTCCTTCCGGTGGAAGGGGAGCAGAATCTCCGCAACAATCAACAGGAAATTTTTGTGGAAGTAATCGAATCCAGGAAGAAAATCCTGCTGGCCGGAGCAGCCCCACATCCCGACCTGGGGGCTATCCGAAAGGCCTTGTCCACTCAGGAGAAATGGGATCTGGAAGTGGCATTCGGTTCGGAAATTCCCCGAAACCTCGAAGGCTATGACCTGCTCATCCTCCATCAGATTCCTTCCCAATTGCCTTCCCTTTCCCGGTTCAGGAACCTCCCCCCCTTACCCATATGGTTCATTCTGGGGGAGCTCTCCGGCCCCGGAGCCTTTACCGAGGTCCAGAAAATGGCCAGGGGGAACTTCCATCCGGGATTCGGAAACCAGTTTTTAGCGGAGATCGCTGATGGATTTTCCCTTTTTGAACTTCCAGCCCGCAGCAGGGAGGTTCTGGAGAAGCTGCCTCCCCTTTATGTCCCCGACGGATCTTTCGCGCTGATGCCCTCCACCCAGATCCTATTTCGCCAGAAACAGAAGCAACCCCCTCTACCCCTATGGGTGTTCGGAACCCAGTCCCCTCCCCAAGCCCTGCTCTTCGGCACCGGGCTATGGAGATGGAGGCTTCAGGAGTTTCAGCATTTTGGCCACCATGAAGTCACCGACCAATGGATCCAGAAAACGGTGGAATACCTGGCCAATAGCAGTCAGCGCCCACCCTTTCGGCTGGAAATGGAAAAGAAAATCTGGAACGAAGGGGAATCCGTCCAAATCCGTGCCGAACTGCGGAATCCCAGCGGAATGCCTGTTAACCAGCCTGAGGTGGAGCTGCGGCTTATGGGCCCTCAGGGGGAAGATCAGCAATTTTCCATGGAGCGCCTGGGCCGTCACTACCAGCTGAACCTGGGCCAATGGGCTTCCGGTACTTACAGAGCCCAGGCCAGAACCCAGTTTGATGGGAAAGAATACCACGATGAGATCCTCTGGACCGTGGAAGCCCAATCGCTGGAGCAAAGGACCCAAGGGGCCGATTATGCCCGCCTCTATTCCCTGGCCCAACAGTACGGCGGGAGATTCTTTGCCTACCCGCAATGGGATTCCCTGAAACTGGCCCTGGCATCCCTGGATCAGATCCGCACCGAAGTACGCGTCCGGGAAGAGAAAAGACCGCTAATAGACTGGAAATGGGGGTTTGCCCTTATCCTCCTGGTCGCCACCGGGGAATGGTTTCTGCGCAAATACTGGATGGTAGACTAAAGATCGGAATCAGATGAAGACCAGGCAGCGATCCGGATAGAGGCGTGCCTGTTCCATAATCAGCCCCCGGATATAATCCGTATGGGGCAGGGGAACAATCTTCCTTTCCAGTTCTTCCATGCTCCAGCTCCGGTTATCGGCGCTCAAATAGCCCATTCCCCGAAAGATTCCTTCCTTGACCAGCAGGCAGCTCCTCTCTCCATGAACTCTTCCATGATCGAAATAGGCAAAGCTCGGGGGCTCGGCCTGAATCCACCGAATGGCCTTCCCTACTCGCTGATTATAAGCTTCCGCCGTTCCCCGGTCCGGGCAATGCGGCTCTCGGCAAGCCCTGCCTTCCCGGCAGGACCCGTGGCGGGAGGAGCAGTACCTTCCACATAATCCGAATTCCCTGCCCAGGTGCTTAAGCATGGTTTCCGCCTGATTCTGGCTGTGGAAAGTATAGAGGGGAGAGACGGCACTGCGGATCTTCTGTATTCCCAAACGCATAAATCCCTCCCGGTCCTGGTAATGCACCAGGCCCCATAGAGGGCTGAGGCGACCACGGCTTCGGTTGAACACAGGTCGATGCTCCATAATGTCCGCCGCCTCCTGGATTCTGAGCATCAGCCGGGTAGCCGTGGGGACGAGATGCACCTTCTCGACATAACGGGCGATATTCTCCTGAGTCTCACTGGCCAGATCCGGGTTGAAAAACCGGTCGACTCTCTGCCGCATATTAGAGGAAGAGCCCACATAGATCACCTGATTTTCCCGGTTTAAGAAATGGAACACCCCCCTGATCTCCGGGATTTCGCTTCTTTGTTCTGCCGAAAGGGTCCAAGGTTCACAGGAAGGAGCGGTGGACCGGCTGATCATCTCCTCCAGATGGCGACCCTGATCCCGGGCCTTTAACCAGTGCAATAGAGAGGCCGTGGCCCGGGCGTCTCCCCCGGCCCGGTGGCTGTTTTCCAATTCTATACCCAGTTCCGCGCAGAATTTCCCCAGCGAATAACTTTTCCTGCCGGGAACGATCTTCTGACCCAGACGCACGGTGCATACTCTGGGCACATTCAGATCATATCCACAGCGGGTAAGCATCTCCCGGACAAAGGGGAAATCGAAGCTGACATTGTGGGCTACAAAGATCTTGTCTTTGAGCCGCTCGTAGACTTGGTCGGCAATCTCCTCGAACCGGGGCGCATGCGCCACCATATGCGGCCGGATACCGGTAAGATTCTGGACAAAGGGAGGAATGGGTCCCTGGGGGTTGATCAGGGTTTCGAAGCTGTCCAGGACATTCTCCCCATCACTGACCACAATGGCCAGCTCCATAATGCCCCCTCCCTGATGAACACTTCCATTGGTCTCTATGTCGACTATGGCATACAGCATAATATCTTTCCTTTCCTCAAGGAGGTCATGGCTTCCGCCCAGAAAGGGAGGATAATCCCTGGTATTCTCCAAGGTAAGGGGCCATGGATTTCGGCCTTTAATAACGGTTTTCCCCCCAGCCCTCTATTCTTGGCTGGCCCGGAAACGGCGTACGGCTTCGGTGAGTCGGGGTACCACGGTCATGGCATCTCCCACCACCCCATAATCTCCGGCCTTGAAAAATGGCGCCTCGGGGTCTTTGTTGATCACCACAATGGTTTTGGAGCCGTTCACCCCCGCCAGATGCTGTATAGCCCCGGAAATGCCCACGGCAATATAGAGATTCGGGCGGATCGTTCCTCCGGTTTGACCCACATGCTCATGATGCGGTCGCCAATGGGAGTCGGCCACGGGACGGGAGCAGGCCAATGCAGCCCCTAGACTATCGGCAAGCTCTTCCAGAATTCCCCAATTCTCAGGGCCTTTCATTCCCCGGCCCCCGGAAACCACCCGTTCCGCCTCTCCAAGAGGAAGAGCACCTCCGGAAACGGTCTCGGTCTTCTCGACCTTTATCCTCAAGTCGCTATCGGCAATCCCGGATTCGAGGACCTCGATGCGCACCTCTCCCTCGGATTTCTTCACGGGGAAGGAATTGGGCATAAGGGTAATGACTTTTTTCTCACTGTTCACCTTCACATAAGCAAAGGCCTTGCCGGCAAAAACGGCTCTCTTGAGCACAAATCCCTTATCCAGTTCCGGCAGGGCTATGGCTCCGGCTACCATTCCGGCATCCCAAGAGGCGGCCATCCGGGGAGCCAGGGCCCGCCCTTCATTGTCCTGAGAGGCCAGGAAAATCCCGGCGCCTTTCTGCTCGGCCACCTGATGGCAGACCTTGGCATAGGCCCGGACATGGAAATGCTGAAGCCTTGGGTCAGCCACATGCACCAATTCCTTGGCCCCGTACTGCCCCAAACCCTTCAATCCCTCTTCCGATGCGGGTCCGATGACCAGTACCTGCAGCGGCACCCCGATTTTCTCCGCCAGGGCGGCTCCATATTGCACTAATTCAAAGGTCTTTTTCTTGAAGCTGCCTTGACTCTGGGCAGCATAGACTAATACAGACATGCCATTTCCATTTTTACCGGACCTTGTTGCCCGGAATAAAAAAATTGAATTATATCACCTTGGCTTCTTCATGCAAAGCGGCTACCAGTTCGTCCATTTGGTCCTCGGTGAACATGCGGATACCGGATTTAGGCGCGGGAAGCTCATAGGATACCAGTTCGGTTTTCGCCTCGACAGCCGCAGGACTGATGACTTCAAGGGGCTTTCTTCGGGCCTCCATGATACTTTTGAGATTGGGTATCCTGGCCTCCGCCATGCCCTTTTGGCAGGATACCACCAGAGGCAGGGGCGCCAATAACTGCTCTTCCCCGCCTTCCACCTCCCTGTTCAGCCTGGCCTGGCCATCCACTATCTCCAGTTTGGTGGCAAAGCCCACATACTCCCTATCCAGAAATCCGGCCAGATAAGCGCCGACTACCCCGTTGTTATAGTCAATGGACTCTTTCCCGCATAATATCAGGTCATAATCGCGGGAGCGGGCGAATTCGGCAATCTGAAAAGCCACTTGATAGGGATCCCCGGTAGGCCCGTCCAGTCGGTAGGCTTTTTGTCCACCCAGGGCCATGGCCTTGCGTATAACCGGTTCCGTTTCGCTTCCTCCAACCGTAACCAGGTCGATTTCCTTCACCAGGCCCGATTCCTGAAGTTCCAGTGCTCTTACCAGGGCATACCATTCGTCATAAGGGTTGAGGATAAACGTTACTCCTGCCGTATTGTATTGGGTATTCCCCTCCATAAACTCAATCTTGCTGGTGGTATCCGGTACCTGAGTTATGCAAACCAGTGCTTTCATGTGCTCTTATTATAAACAATCTTATTCACAAACCGATAATCCGCTGCAAACCTAATCGAAAATCTTCAATTTCTCTTGCCAGGGAAGGGAAAAAACAAAGCCATCGAGGCCCCTGCCCGTAGCGGGTGGGGGTTAAAGAAATAGTGCCCGGAGTTGCGGGTGGCCTACCCCTGAAAAAGACAGGGGAATACAGCCCTTATTTCACCTCCACCGAATCATTCAGCTCCGTATCGATGATGATGCGGCCGCAATGTTCGCAGACGATGATTTTTTTGTGCTGACGGATTTCCGACTGCCTCTGGGGAGGAATGACATTAAAGCATCCGCCACAGGAATCCCGGAGCACCGGCACCACAGCCAGTCCATTTTTGTAACTGGCCCGGATCCTTTCATAGGCGGAAAGCAGGCGGGGCTCCACCTGTTCTTTGGCCTTCTCGGATTTTCTCTTCAGTTCTTCTTCTTCCTTCTCAGTTTCGGCGATTATCCTTTCCAGCTCTTCCCTCTTGCTGTTCAGCACCTCCTGGACCTCGGCCACCTTCTCTTCGGTAATTCCCCGCTGAAGGGTCCTTTCCCGGAGTTCATTGCTGGCATCCCGGATATGTTTCTCATTCAGCTTGACTTCCAGCTCCTGGAGTTCGATTTCCTTGTTTATGGCCTCATACTCCCTGTTGTTCTTCACATTGTCCTGCTGCTTCTCATATTTTTTAATCAGGGCCAGGGCCTCCTTCTTGGCATTGTTCTTGGCCTCAATAAAAGCGTTTATGCTGGAAATTTCGGCGTCAATGTTCTGAATTCGGGTTTGAAGTCCTTCGATCTCGTCCTCCAAATCCTTGACTTCCATGGGAAGTTCCCCTTTCAGGGTTTTGATCTCATCGATTTTGGAATCGATTTTTTGAAGGGTCAGCACTCCAGTGAGCTTCTCTTCTATGGAAAAGTCTTTAGCGGTCGCCATAATTGGAAAAATACTTTATAGGATTCGTGGACAAAGTAGTCAAAAGACTGGCAAAATTAGGGAATTTTTTCTTAAGCAATTCCTGAAAAATTTCGCCGGTGAAGCGTTCGGTCTCATAATGGCCCAGATCGGCGATCAGGATTTTTCCCTGAGAGGCAAAGAATTGATGATATTTAATGTCTGCGGTCAAAAAGGCCTGAGCCCCGGCTGAAAGGGCGTCGCTGATCAAAAAGGAGCCCGAACCCCCGCATAGGGCCACCCGGAGAATCGGAGCCGCCGAATAAGGGGTGTATTTTATCGATTCTGTGCCTAACCTTTCCTGGACAAAGGCCAGGAAATCCCTAGATTCCATAGACTCCTCCAAATCCCCGATGAGTCCGGCCCCCAAGTCCCCGTGCGCATTCTCCAGGACCAGGAAATCATAGGCCGGTTCTTCATAAGGATGGGCTCCGATCATGGCCTGAATCACGGCTTCCTCCCGATGTCGGGGAAATACAAACTCCAGCCGGACCTCTTCCACCTCTTCCCTTCCCCCTCCCGCCTCCCCGAGGAAGGGCCGGGCCCCTTGCCCCGGCCGGAAGCTCCCGGTCCCGGGGGAAACATAGCTGCATTCGCTGTATTCCCCGAGGTTTCCCGCTCCGGCGTCAAAAACGGCCTGTCTGAGGGTCTCCAGATGGGATGGGGGTACGAACACCGCGATTTTTCCCAAGCTGTTTTTCATGGGACGCAGGGGACGACGGTTCTTCAGTCCCAGCTTATCGGCCAGTTTATCATTGACTCCTCCCCGGACATTGTCCAGATTGGTATGGGCTGCATAGATATGAATCCCTTCCCTGATGGCCCGGATCAGAACCCTCTCCACCTCGGTTTGTCCTAGAATCCGCTTCACCGAGGGAAAAATCAGGGGATGGTGGGCTATAATCAGATTGCACCCCTTTTGTATGGCCTCCTCCACAATCGCTTCCGTGACCTCCAGGCAGATCAGGGCTCCGGTGGCCATGGCTTCCGGATCACCCACCTGCCAGCCGGCATTGTCATAAGATTCCTGATAGTCCCGAGGGGCCAGGGTCTCGATGAGATCGGTGATCTCGCGCATTTTCCTTTTTTCCATGGTCATCTATATTCCAATATCGGATTTTCCCGCGAAATCTACGGATTTCCCCGAATTAGGCCCCGTTCGAATACATCTTTCCCCGGCGAACTCCCTTCCGGGCCCCTGCCAGATCCAGGAGAAATTGATCATTCCCCTGTCCCCGGGTTCCCTATCCCCTAAGTCCCTGAATCCCCTCCCCGAATTCATGGGAAAAGCCATGGCGGTTAATTATCTTTGCCTCTATGCAGATTCTCGATGGCCAGGCGGTAGCCCAGGAAATCAAAGCCAGAATTCGACAGGAAGCGCAAGAAGTACGGAACCGAAGAGGAAGGCCTCCTCATCTGGGAGCCATTCTCGTGGGCCATGATCCGGCATCCCAGACTTATGTCGCCTCCAAGGTTAAAACCTGCCATGAGCTGGGGTTCCGCTCCACCCTGGTGGAACTGGAAGAAGACTGCAGCCAAAAAGCCCTGGAAGAGGTCATTGACCGGCTCAATGCGGATCCGGAAGTGGACGGCATTCTTTTGCAACTTCCTCTTCCTTCGCAGATCCATACCGACGACATGCTTGCCCGCATCGATCCGAAAAAAGATGTGGACGGATTTCATCCGATTTCGCAGGGAAGAATGGTATTGGGCCAGCCGGGATTTCTGCCCGCCACTCCCTTTGGCATCCTGCTGCTGCTGGAGCATTATCAGATCCCGGTAGCCGGAAAAGATGTGGTGGTGATCGGCAGAAGCAGCATTGTAGGCACTCCCATGAGCCTTTTGTTTAGCCGGCCCGCTCCTTTTGGCAATGCCACCGTAACCCTGTGCCATTCCCATACCCGGAACCTGGAAGAAAAGACTCGTCAGGCTGACCTTATCGTTGTGGCTATAGGCAAACCGGGATTTCTCAAGGGCGACATGGTCAAGGAAGGAGCCATTGTCATCGATGTGGGCATAAACCGTATGAATGACCCCAGCCGCAAATCCGGATACCGACTGGTGGGAGACGCCGATTTTGATTCCCTGAAATCCCGATGCGCCTATATCACCCCGGTGCCCCGGGGTGTAGGACCCATGACTATTTGCGGGCTGATGATGAACACATTGAAGGCAGCCGCCGCTGACCCTAGCCATTCCTCGTCATGATTCAGGAAAACGCGGAGATCGGTTATCCGGTTATGGAACAATTCCATACCCTCCAGGGGGAAGGGGCCTATGCCGGCCACGCCGCCTATTTCCTGAGACTGGGCGGTTGCCCCGTGGGATGTGTCTGGTGTGATGTCAAAGAAAGCTGGCCCATGGAGGCCCATCCGAAACTGCCTCTGTCCCGGATAATCGACGCCGCCCGCTCCTATGCTACCCGTCTGGCCGTAATCACGGGAGGAGAACCGGCGATTCATGACCTTGGCCCCCTTACCCGCGCATTGAAAAGCCATGGCTTCCGAACCCATATAGAAACCTCCGGTGCCTACCCCCTCCGGGGTGAACTGGACTGGATTACCCTTTCTCCCAAAAAGTTCCAGGCGCCCCTGGTCGAAAACCTAAGCTGCACCCAGGAACTCAAAGTGGTGATCTATCATCGGTCTGACCTGGACTGGGCCATGGGCTTTGCCGACCAGGTACCCGTCGATTGCCGGCTCTACCTGCAACCCGAATGGTCCAGGAAAGAACAGGCCCTGGAATGGATCCTGGAGCATATTATACAACATCCTGAGTGGGCGCTTTCCCTTCAAACCCATAAATATATTAATATCCCCTAATGACTACGCTTGAAGCCATCCTCCTGGGAATCGTGGAAGGAATCACGGAATTCCTGCCCGTCTCCTCCACAGGTCATATGATCCTGACCAGCTCGATTATGGGCATAGCCGACGATCAGTTCACCAAACTGTTCGAGATCTGCATTCAACTCGGGGCCATTCTCTCCGTAGTGGTGCTTTATTGGAAGAAATTCGTGAATTTCCAATCCTTTCAGTTTTATATCAAGCTCCTGGTGGCCGTATTCCCTGCCCTGGTCCTCGGATACCTGTTCAACGATATGATCGAAACCTTGCTGGAAAGTCCGGTCACTGTGGCCATCAGCCTGGTGCTTGGGGGCATAGTCCTTTTATTCATAGACAAAGTATTCCGGAACCCCCATACGGAATCGGAAGAAAAACTGGGCTACAAGCAAAGCTTTTATATTGGCCTTTGGCAGTGCATATCCATGATCCCGGGGGTAAGCCGCTCTGCAGCTACCATCATCGGGGGCATGCAGCAGAAGCTGACCCGGAACCTGGCGGCGGAGTTTTCCTTTTTCCTTGCCGTGCCCACCATGGCCGCGGCCTCGGCCTATTCCCTCTTTCTCAAAGACTGGGGAGGAGAGCAGGGGAGCGCGTCTTTGAAAGGATATGAACTCGTAGCCCAGGAAGGGAATCTCAGCCTGCTGCTTATCGGAGCCCTGGTCTCTTTTGTGGTGGCCATGATTGCCATTAAAACCTTTATATCCTATATACAGAAGCATGGATTCTTTGTATTCGGTCTATATAGAATACTCATAGGATTAATCATGCTCCTGGTATTCAGCCTGGGAGATTTCTAGGGGAAATCCCCGCCGCGCCTCAGGGGTGATCCGGGCTCCAATGCTGAAAAAGGAGATTGAGATAGTGGTTCTCTTCTTTGGTGATCACCTGATCGGCCCGACTCAATTCCAGAGCAAACTGAAGCAAACTATGGCGCTCGGCCTCCGTGGCATCGTCATAGAAATCGTCCATGGCCTTGAGAAAATGACTTTCCCATTCTTCAGGCCGAAGATTGCTGATAACGGCCATCTGATTGTCCAGGTTCACGCGGAAGGGAAACTCTTCGACCAGATAATCCCGGATTACCTTATCCTCTTCCGCATGGAAACGATGATCCACGGCGGAGAGGATCATAAGAATATGGTAACCGGCAATGGTTTTGTTCAGTCTATAATTGGGCATAGGCTTGAGGCAATCAGCTCCTGGATGCCAGAAGCAGGTCCAGGTCAGTATACTTTAAATTGAATCTTTTGGCTATGGGGGCATTGGTCACGCATCCCTTGTATACATAAACCCCATTCCGGATCCCCTTCTTCTGCAGGATTACATTCTCCATGCCTCCCATATGGCCACATTGGAGCATGATGGGCATGAGCACATTGCTGATGGCCCGCGAAGCTGTACGGGATACGCCGGAGGCAATATTGGGTACACAATAATGGATGACATCGTATTCCCGGTAGACGGGGTTCTCATGGCTGGTCACCCGCGATGTCTCAAAACAGCCTCCCCGGTCAATGCTCACGTCTACGATCACCGATCCGGCCTTCATCTGGCTGACCATTTCCTCGGTGACCACCATGGGCGTGATTCCGTTAACCGGCTTTAAGGCGCCCAGCGCGACGTCGGCATGGGCCAGCTCCTCGGCCAGGGTAACGGGTTCAATCACGGAAGTGAATATCCGGTGTCCGATGTTATTCTGTATGCGCATCAGCCGATATATGGAATTGTCGAATACTTTTACCGAAGCCCCCAGCCCCAAGGCAGTGCGGGCAGCAAATTCTCCGACTATTCCGGCTCCTATGATCAGGACCTGAGCCGGCGGAATCCCCGATACGCCGCCCAGGAGCACCCCTTTGCCCTGATGAATATTGCTGAGGTATTTGGCTGCCGTGAGCATGGCATAGCTGCCGGCAATCTCGCTCATGGAACGGACGACAGGATAGGTTCCCGAATCATCTTTTATGGATTCGAAGGCGATGGCGATGATTTTCTTCTGGATCATGGTCTCCAGAATATCCGGCTTGAGGAAAGGCAGATGAATGGGAGAAATCACCACCTGATTGGGCTGCAGCAACCGCGACTCCGCCTCGGAAATCGGCGCCGATTTAATAATGGTCTGGGCCTGGTATAGTTCCGATTTTTCGTAAACGATCCGGGCTCCGGCCTCGCTGTAATCACTGTCGAAATAGAACGACCCTTCTCCGGCCGAATGTTCCACCAGCACCTGATGACCATTGTTCACCAGCACCGACACCGCCTCAGGCGTCAGCGCCACCCGGTTGTCCACAAAATCCGTCTCCTTGGGAATCCCAATGAAAAGCTGTTTCCTCTTGGGAACAATCTCCAACGTTTCCTCAAGCGGAACGTAGGAAAAGGAGGCAGATACTAACGGCTTCTTGCTCATTCTTCAACCCGGTTGCATTCTCGGTAAAATACAAAATAATTTATTATCCATGCGGGTTTTATAGAGTCCCCAAAGGGGAGGGGATCCCCCGCGCCAAATTCCTTATTTGCCCCTGATTCTCTCAGTTAATCTTGTAAATTTGTATTCCAAGGTGGAACTATGCTCAGGCAGACACATCAGCAGAAACTTTTACAGAAACTCTCCCCCCAGCAGATTCAGCTCATGAAACTGCTGCAGATTCCTACCACCAATCTGGAAGAACGGATCAAAGAGGAAATGGAGGAAAATCCCGCCTTGGAATATGTCACAGAGTCCGAAGGCGACCTGCTCCAGGACTTGGATGACGGTTCCGATGACCTGGACTATGATTCCGGGGATGAGGTCGAGCTCAGCAACGATCAGGCAGAGAAAATCGACCTCGACGATTTCCTTCGCCGGGAAGACGATGAAGGCAGCGGATACGACTACGGGGACGATTACTACGGAGGCGGGAACGGGGATAGCGAGCGCCAGACCATACCGGTGCGCGTCGAAACCAGCTTTCATGAATACCTGCTTAGCCAATTAGGCATGCTTTCTCTCGATGAGATGGAAACCCGGATTGCCAGACAGATCATCGGCAGCCTGGACGAAGACGGGTATTTGCGCCGGGAATTACCGGCCCTGGTCGACGATCTGGCCTTCGGACAGAATATTCAGACCACCGAAGAACGTGTGGAGGATCTGCTAAGACAGATCCAGAACCAGTTTGATCCTCCGGGGGTAGGGGCCTGGTCCCTTCAGGAATGCCTGCTCCTGCAACTGCGACGCATGAATCCCCAGGATGAGAATGTGACATGGGGGATCCGAATCGTGGAATCCTATTTTAACGAGTTCATCAAAAAGCACTATGATAAGATCCGCAAACAGCTGGGGCTGAATCCAGAAAAATTCAAGGAAGTGATTGGGACCATCACCCGGCTAAACCCCAAACCAGGCAACTCATTTGCCGTAATCAATAAGGCAGAGAACTATATCATCCCGGATTTCTTTGTATTCAATCACTCCGGGAAACTGGAGCTCAGCCTCAATGCCAAGAATGCCCCCGAACTGAGGATATCGGAGGGCTATAAGGAAATGATGAAGGCCTATGATCGAAGTGATAAAAAGAACAAAAGGCAGGCTGAAGCCCTGATGTTCATCAAGCAAAAGCTGGATTCGGCAAAATGGTTCATTGACGCCATTAAGCAAAGGCAGCATACCCTGCTGCAGACCATGCAGGCAATCATAGATATTCAGAAAGAATTCTTCCTCACCGGGGACGAAGCTGCTCTGAAACCCATGATTCTCAAAGATATCGCCCAGATTACCCATTTGGATGTATCCACTATTTCCCGGGTGGCAAACAGCAAATTCGTTCAGACGGAGTTCGGCACCTACAAGCTCAAATACTTTTTCTCCGAGGCCCTGCAAACCGAAAGCGGAGAGGAAGTCTCCACCCGGGAAGTCAAAATTGTCCTTCAGGATATCATCGCCTCAGAGGACAAGAAAAAGCCTTATTCAGACGAAAAACTCACGACCCTGCTCCAGGAAAAAGGCTATAACATAGCTCGCCGAACCGTGGCCAAATACCGGGAGCAACTGAACCTTCCCGTGGCCCGTCTCAGAAAGGAACTTTAGGTCCCGTGAAGCTGCACCCATTGAACTGATCAGTATTTAGCCGAGCGATCCGATTCCATCTTCTGGGCTACCGCATCCAGGGCCTCATAAAACGATTCCCCATATTTGCGCACCAGCGCTCCTTTGAGAAACCGATATACCGGAATCCCCAAGGCCTCTCCAAGCCGGCATGCCGGACGGCATAAATCCTTTCTTGGAGCATAATTCACCAGGTCAAATCCCTGATTCTCCTGAATCCGCAGGGGATAGAGATGACAGGACAGAGGCTTCTGAAAAGCAATTATCCCTTCCTGCCAAGCCTTCTCTATAGCACATTTCACTATGCCCTGTTCATCGTAATAAGCATAAACACAGATTCCGTCCCCCAAAGTGGGGGTCACTTTCCCAAACTCTTCATCTTCCAGATAAAATCCTTGCTCCCGGATCACCTCCCGAAACCGGGGATCCAGGCTGGATTCAATATGGGAATAAATGGTTTCGAGGGACCGGGCCTCCTCATCCGTAAGGGGGGCTCCGCAGTCCCCTTCCACACAGCATCCTCCCTTGCAGGAGATCAACTCACAGACAAAACGGGCTTCCACCACCTCATCGCTCAACAATACCTGGTCAATGGCAATCATAATTTCGGTGCTCTATTCGGGTTACATGTTAATATAATTCATCAGCATCTGGTAGCGGTCCATGACTTCTTCCCTTCTGGGCAGATCCCCATAGACTTCCATAAGGCGATATCCATGCCTTTCCAGAGCCTGAATCAATCCGTCCAGGTCATTTCGGTGCAACTTCAGGGTCACCTCCACCCATCCCCCGCGGACATGGGGGCGGAGCTGAACCCCCATGACGGTCAGAGACTCCTCTTCGCAGATCATAGCGATTCGCTGAAGACTGTATTCCACCGTAGATACCATGAACACCACAATTCCTCCCGGAACATCCCAGCCCGAGTTTTCAGTCGCATAGCGAAGCAAATCCCGCAAGGTAATGGCGCCCAGATATCGCTGATCCCCATCCAGAACGGGAAGGACCATCAGATCCTGCTCATAGACCATACGAAAGGCTTCAAAGGGATGGGAAATGGAGGAAATAAAGGGGCGATCCCATTCGGTGTCCAGCTGCTCCAGGCGCAGATCATTCTTCAGGGCATTCCCCAGGCCTTCTTCATCCACCAGGCCCAGGTAATGACTGTCCTTAACCAAAGGAAGATGGCGCAGCTTAGTTTGGGCAAGGAGTTCCAAGGCTTGGCTGCCTGTGCTATTCGGTGCCAAAACCGGTAATCCCTGAGATATAAGTTCTTCGGTAATCATGACCATGGAGTTTTTCGTGCATTGAAAGGGAAGCCAGGGGCGCGGTCTCTCCTCAAATAGGAACAAAACTCGATCCAATTTTCCTCATGGGTCGCCAATTTGCCCGGAAAAGGCCAAGGGGCATAAGCCGTTCTGGTTTTAGGCTTCCAGGCCGTCGGCGCGAATTCTCCCAGAGCCAAGCCGGTCCAGGAATCTCCCATTCTCCCACTATGAGCCTAAAAAAAGAGGTCCGGCGCCTGATCCGGATCCAACGAATATACAGCATTTCCTGGTCTGCTCAGACAATGGAAAAGCCCGGGGACATTAACGATCCCTTATCGGTCTGCGGGATTGTCCTCCCCCGGGAACCAGCAGTACCTATCCTTAACCTTTATGCTTTTCGAGAAATTCGCCGAGGATCTTGTTAAATTCATCGGGAACTTCCATCATGGGCGCGTGACCGCACCGATCAATCCAGTGAAGCTCCGAATTCGGGATGAGCCTTTTGAATTCTTCGGCCACCATGGGCGGGGTGATCGTATCGTTCCTTCCCCAGATCAGGCAGGCGGGAACCTTGATGTCCTGAAGTTCGTCGCCCAGATTATGCCGAATGGCCGACTTGGCCAGGGCAATCACTTTGATGGCTTTGATCCGGTTATTCACAATGGCATATACCTCATCCACCAAGGCCTTGGAGGCCACTTGGGGATCATAGAAGGTCAGCTCCGTCTTTTTCTTGATAAACTCGTAATCCCCTCTTTTGGGATAGGTTTCCCCCATACCGTTCTCAAATAATCCTGAGCTTCCGGTCAGTATAATGGTTTTCACCCTCTCCTGCTCCTTCAGGGTATATACCAGGCCCACATGCCCTCCCAGGGAGTTGCCCAGCAGATGAATCTTATCCAGTTTACGGGCCTCCACGAATCGATGGACAAACTTGACCAATCCATTGACCGTAGTATCCAGAACACCCAAATCAAAAAGAGGCAGAATGGGGATGAATACCTTATGTGTTTTGCGGAAATGATCCACCAACCATCGAAAATTACTCAGGGCGCCGAATAATCCATGCAATAGTACCAAGGGTTCCCCCTCGCCCTCTTCAATAAATTTGATCTTTCCTAGGTGTTTAATCTCGTATTCCATCCTGGGGTTTGAGATTGCTAAATTACTACTGTTTTTCAAAATTACCGTTTTTCTTGCCTCGGTTGCGGCTCGAGCCAAGTCGCCCCGGAGCCTGCTCCCATGATAAAAACCCGCTTTCAATAACGTACCTTTGTTATCCATAAATTGTCTCCCCGAAAGAGACAGTAAGCATAGGAGAATGTTGGCAAACAATCGACTGAAAACCAGGGAAGTATCTATCGGAGATCTTTTATTGGGTTACCCGCATCCCATAAGGGTCCAAACCATGACCACCAGGGACACCCTGGATGTGGAGGCCACGGTGGCCGAATGCATACGCTGTGCCGATGCCGGGGCGGAGCTGATTCGCATCACCGCGCCCAGCAAAAAAGAAGCCGAAGCCCTGGCCGAGATCCGTAGCCGCCTCCGGGAGAAAGGATATAGGCAACCTTTGGTGGCCGATATCCATTTCACCCCCCATGCCGCGGAAATTGCCGCCCGTTTCGTGGAAAAAGTAAGGATCAATCCCGGCAATTATGCCGATAAAAAGAAGTTCGAATTCCGGGAATACAGCGATCAGGATTATGCCTCGGAAATTTCCCGCATTGCCGATCGGTTTATCCCCCTGATCAAAATATGCCAGGCTTATGGAACCGCCATGCGGATAGGCACCAATCACGGCTCCCTGAGCGACCGGATCATGAGCCGTTATGGCGATACCCCCATGGGCATGGTGGAATCGGCCCTGGAATTCCTGCGCATTGCCCGATCGGAAAACTATCATCAGATCGTCCTGAGCATGAAATCCAGCAATCCGCTGGTCATGGTGGAAGCCTACAGATTATTGGTCGACCGGATGATGGAAGAGTTCGGGGAAACCTACCCCCTCCATCTGGGCGTTACCGAAGCCGGCGACGGGGACGAGGGAAGAATCAAAAGTACCCTCGGTATTGGATCCCTTCTGGAACAAGGTATAGGGGACACCATCCGGGTATCTCTGACCGAAGACCCCGAGAAGGAAATCCCGGTATGCCGGGAAATCCTCCGTCACTATCCCTTTGATCGGCCTTCGCTTCGATGGGGGAATCCGCCAGCCCGAACTTCGTTTTTGGCTTCCTGCTGCGGGCGATTAGAAAGCACCGTACCCGCCCGGGGGCGGATGGGAGGGGGGCAGCCCCCGGTTGTCCTGGGCCAGTGGACCAGGGAAAAGGTGGAGCCCGAGGACCTGACCCCTTTCGGCTACCGCTACGCTTCCCATTTGGACAAATGGCATATCGAAGACACGGCCGCCGACTTTATCTATTTTGGTCGCACCCTTCCGGGATTCTCCCTTCCGGGGACCTTGGAGCCTGTTCTGCAGGGATCGGCATGGGAGGCTGCCTCCCGCCCGCAGGGATTCCACCCGGCCTGGACTCCAGCTGAATACACCAGTCTGGGCCAGAACAAACTGGACCCCGGCGTACTGCAATTCCTGATCTGGGATTTAGCCAAGGACGGTCCCATAGAGGAAAATCAGGTGCAAATCTGGAAATCGGACCCGGGTCTTGTGGTTTGCCTGGGCTGTTCCCAGGAGCCGGTATCTGGCGAAATCCGCGCTCAGACAGACCGGCTGAGGGATTGGGGAGCCCTGTTTCCCATTGTCCTTATGGACTTCGGTTCCGGGGATACGGGAGATGCCGCCCTGATCCAGTATTCCAAGAACCTGGGCCCCCTGATTCAGGAAGGATATGGGCAGGGAATCTGGCTTCGGCCCGAAGGCCAGGGTGAAGAGACGGCGGCAGGCTCTGCCTTCCGCAACCAGACGGCCTTTTCCATACTCCAGGCTTCCCGGCGAAGAATAAGCAAAACCGAATACATATCCTGTCCCAGTTGTGGCCGGACCCTTTTTGACCTGCAGGAAACCACTGCCCGGATTCGCCGGGCCACCCACCATCTCAAAGGGGTCAAAATAGCGATCATGGGATGCATAGTGAACGGCCCCGGGGAAATGGCCGATGCCGATTTTGGCTATGTGGGCTCAGGTCCCGGAAAAATCACTTTGTACAAAGGCAGGGAAGTGGTGCGGCGGCAGATTCCCACCGAAACAGCGGTCGATGAACTCATAGAACTCCTTAAGGAGAATCAAGTCTGGGTGGAACCCGGATCTCCGGCCTGACCATTTTCTATGCTTCGGCTTTCCCTACTCCTTCGGCTTTCTCGGATTCCGCCCGGGGATCCTGGCGGCTGATCCGGTCCAGGACCACCAGAAGCGCCAGGCCCAGATAGAAAAGGGAACCCACTTTGTGGGTTTCAATCAGCTCGGAGAAGAAATTGTTGATGAAGGCTGCGGCTAAAAGCATGGCCACGCCCAGAGTACAGTTCCGGTAAAACCGATCCTGGAACCTCCAATAGATCCGCTGAGCCTGCGCAAAAGCCACCATGATCAGAATAGCATAGAGGATCATGGCCGGCCAACCTTGCTCGGTAAGCAGATAAAGGAAATAGTTGTGGGTGGTGGATTTCTCCGGATTGCGGCTGACATAGGTTTTGAACGAGGAAACGGCATATGGCTTGTAATAATAGTAAAAGGCATTGGGCCCCACGCCTTTTATAGGCTCGTCGGGACTCATGCGCACGGCCGCTATCCATCGATACAGCCTTTCCATGGAGGACATATCCTCTCCCCGGAAGGTGGCCACCACGTGCTCGGCAAAATTTTTGTGCATATAGGTGCGCTCATAATTGGGACGGAATTCCAAATACTGGTTATCCTTGATCATATAGACCATGAGCAAGGCAATGAAGGCATAAAAGGCGGGCATAACCCAACGGGCCAACTTCCATTTTATGGCCAGTCCCAGTCCCACGGCGAACACCACGGCCAATAGTGCCGCCCGGGCATAAGTGAAATAAATGATGGGGATAAAGGCCAGTATGAGCACCAACAAGAAAAGGCGGATCAGAGGTCTGGTTCTGGCTTGACTGAAGGCTACCCAAAGCAGGGGGAAGAACATGGAAAGCACGGTGGAATAATCCACATGATTATAATAGAGTGCGCCGATGGCCTTTTCCACTCGCCGAAAGTGGAAATTCAGCTGGGCATGCCGGTATAGGATAATCAGGGCCGTAATCAGCAGAGGTAGCAGAAAAATCCAGAAAGCCATGCGGAAGTCCCGCTTTTTCTCGAAAACAAAAAGAGGGATAATGAAAAAGGCAGCCAGAAACCAGGACTTGGCCAGGGCAAACTTCAGACTGAAAACGATTTCACGGGAAAAGACCACGGCCACCAGCATCCATAGAAACTGGAATACCACCAGCATCACGAGGGGATTCCTCCACCACCACAGGGGTATCAGCCCCGGGTTCCGCGCCAGCAACAAGGGAACCAACAGCAAAAACATCCACATCATGGGCTCATCCGGGAGCGAGGTGGACAGAGCCCCATCCATAAGCCATATATCCACCGAGAAGGGAATAGTGGCCAGCATGACCCAAAATGCGGACTTCCAGTTCAGGCCAAAAAGCAATAGGTACAGAAACACGAAGGGAGCCCCCACGAAGACGTAATTCCCGGTAAGCGAAAAACCGAAGACGGAAAGGAGCAAGACGACAGAGGCCATCCAGTCCAGAGGAGTCCATTGGCGAATCAGGGCGAGCATCTAGCGGGGCACTTCTAGGAGTAAGCGACAGTAGGTTCTAAGCAATACGTAAACGACACTGAAGAAGAAGCCTATGCCCAGAATGATCACCAGAGTCAGCAACTTTCCGGGACCGTGGGGATCCACGGGCGCATAAGCCGGGGTCACCACCTGAATGAAATTAGCCTCATCGACCTCGTTTCCTGTGGAAAACTCATTGAGTATGGTCAGGTACTTGGCCCGATCCACCACGAGCTGATCCTTGATGGCACTCACGTTCTGAATATGTTCCATGGCCCTTCCGAACCCGGGCTTCCCGCTATTCCGCACCGCAGAAAGGATAATATTCTCCCGGCTTGGACTCAGTATGTCGTATATGCCGTACTCGGCTCTAAGTTGACCCAGGGAATCCGTAAGGTGCACTATGGTCTGATCCAGTTCGTCAATTTTGTTCTGCAAAGAGGAAATGACTTTCTCCCGCATCTGAATATAATAGCCCCGATAAACCCCTTCCATGGTGGATACGGCCAGATTGACCACGGCGGCAGCTCTTTGGGGATCCGTATCCTTGAAAAACACTTCCGCCGTGGTATACTCCGTACGTTTCAGTTTAAAGTTTTTTCGGAAAATGTGGCGAAGCTTGCTCCTATCCTTGGGATCCTCCGGGTTCAGGTCATAGGCCTTGTAGAGATCCAGCTGCGCTGCGACGCTTTCCCTTACCGTATCGGATACGGCGATCACGGCGACCCGGTCGATATCATCATCTCCCCCGAAATAATCCACGAAGCGCATTTCATCGCGGAAAATGTTGTTCCTGTCCGCATAAAGGGGGTTATTGACGAAAATATCGGATTTAGCCTGATACTTATCTTTGCGAACCAATAGGAACAAAACACCGAGCAGGCCGATGGCCAGGGTGATCATCATCACCCATTTTCTCTGTTTCTGGAGAGTCTGGGCAATGTCAACCAAATCAAAACGGGGTGTAGACATGGGTAATCAGTGAATTAGAGGATTTAAACATAGTCATTTTAAGCAAAATCAAGGGGAATTTTTCCCTTTGCCGCCGAAGGTATCAGATTATCGATTCCCCCGCCAGCATTTTCTCGGCGTTCTCGGCAAATTCCAAGGCCTGGATCATATCCTGAATGTCCCCGTTCATGAATTCGTCCAAATTATAAACGGTCAGGCCGATACGATGATCGGTTACCCTACCCTGAGGATAGTTATAGGTTCTGATCTTGGCTGAACGGTCCCCCGAGCTGACCAGGCTTTTCCTGCGGGAAGCAATTTCTTCCTCTTGCTTCCTTACCTGCTCTTCATACAAAATCGTCCTCATCATGGCCGTGGCCTTCTCCCGGTTAGCCAGCTGAGTTCTTTCGGTCTGACAGGTGACCACGGTGCCGGTGGGAATATGGGTGAGGATTACCTTGGTCTCCACCTTATTCACATTCTGTCCGCCGGCTCCGCCGCTCCGGGCCGTTTCCATCTTCAGGTCCGACTCCCTGAGTTCAAAATCGATCTCCTCGGCTTCCGGCATGACGGCCACGGTCGCGGCGGAGGTATGCACCCTTCCGCTCCCTTCGGTGGCGGGTACCCGCTGAACCCGGTGCACCCCGCTTTCGAATTTCAGCGATCCGTATACATCTTCTCCTTTTACCTCAAGCTGAATTTCCTTATACCCGCCCATTGTGCCTTCGGTTTCGGAAATCACCGCAACCTTCCATCCCTTCCGTTCGCAGAATCGCATGTACATGCGGGCCAGGTCGCCAGCAAAAATGCTGGCCTCATCGCCCCCGGTTCCTGCCCGGATTTCCAAAATGGCATTCTTGCCGTCCTGAGGATCTTTGGGGATGAGGAGCCGGCGGATGGATTCCTCGAGCTCCTGCTTTTTCTCTTCCAGCTTTTCGAGGTCATCCGAGGCCAGTTCTCGGAGCTCTTCATCTTTTTCCTCGTCCAGCACTTCCCGGGCAAAGCGAATATCCTCTTCCACCTTCCGGTACTGGGAATAGGCCTGAACTATGGGCTCCAGTTTCCGGTATTCCTTTCCCACCTGGGTGAACCTTTTGTTGTCGGCCACCAGTTCGGGGTTGGTCAGCGCTATGCCCAATTGGTCAAATCGGGCTTTAATGGATTCCAGCTTATCGATCATAAAATGCGCATTTCTAAAGAGATTCCCCCAATTCAGGAGAGAGGGTTCGATTATTAGTCTAAGTTCCTGATCCTGACAGGGCCCCTCTGAGAGCCCTTTACCCAAACAAACCGTTATCCAGGGCTAGAGCTGGGTAACGGTTTGTTATTCTGGGCAGGACCAGCTACAAAGTGCGTTTCACTTCCACTTCATCGTATCCTTCGATGATATCGCCTACCTGAATATCATTGAAGTTTTTGATCATCAATCCACATTCATATCCGGCGCTCACTTCTTTGACGTCATCCTTGAAGCGCTTCAACGAAGCCAGTTCCCCGGTATGGATCACTATGCCGTCGCGCACCACGTTCAGCTTGGTATTGCGCGTCATTTTGCCGTCCAGCACATAGGATCCGGCCACTGTACCCAAACCGCTGATCTTATATACTTCTCGCACTTCAATATTGGCCACGGTCTTTTTCTCGATCTTGGGCTCCAGCAGCCCTTCCATGGCGCTTTTCACCTCTTCAATCGCGTCATAGATTATGGAATAGGTCCGGATTTCGATGTTTTCCATCTCCGCCAACTTGGCAGCGGAAGCGGCCGGGCGGACCTGGAACCCGATAATAATGGCATCAGATGCCGTGGCCAGCAAAACGTCGCTTTCCGTGATTTGCCCTACTCCCTTGTGGACCACGTTTACCGCCACTTCCTCCGTGGACAGTTTTTGCAGGGAGTCGCTCAGGGCTTCCACCGAACCATCGAAGTCTCCTTTGATGATAATACCCAGCTCCTTGAAATTGCCCAGAGCCAGACGGCGGCCTATCTCTTCCAGGGTAATGTGCTTGCGTGCCCGGATTCCCTGCTCCCTCATGATCTGCGATCTGTGGGTAGCCACGGATTTGGCTTCGTTTTCTTCCTCGTATACTTTGAGTTTCTCTCCCGCCTGCGGTGCCCCGTTCAATCCGAGTACCTGTACGGGAACCGAGGGGCCCACTTCTTCCACTCTTTGACCGCGGAAGTTGAACATGGCCTTGATCTTACCGTAATACTGTCCGCATACGATAATATCTCCCTGTCTCAGAGTTCCGGTTTGTACGAGGATGGTCGCCTGGTAACCCCTTCCCTTGTCCAGGGATGCTTCGATCACCGAACCGGTTGCCGGGCGATTGGGATTGGCTTTGAGTTCCAGCATTTCGGCTTCCAGGCCAATTTTTTCGAGAAGAAGGTCTACATGGATACCCTTCTTAGCCGATATTTCCTGACACTGGTATTTTCCACCCCAGTCTTCTACCAGAATGTTCATGGCGGCCAACTGCTCCTTGATTTTCTCCGGGTTCGCCGATTCTTTATCAATCTTATTTATCGCAAAGACCATAGGCAGATTAGCGGCCTGAGCATGGGATATCGCCTCCTTGGTCTGGGGCATGATGGCATCATCGGCGGCAATCACGATAATGGCTACATCCGCCACTTTGGCTCCTCGGGCCCGCATGGCCGTAAAGGCTTCGTGTCCAGGAGTGTCCAGGAAGGTTATCTTTTTTCCGCTCTGGGTTTCCACCTGATAGGCCCCGATATGCTGGGTAATTCCCCCGGCTTCACCGGAAACAACATTCGCCTTTCGAATATAGTCCAGCAGGGAAGTCTTTCCATGGTCCACGTGGCCCATGATGGTCACGATCGGTGCTCTGGGCACCAGATCTTCTTCATCATCTTCGAATTCTTCTTCCAGATCCGCTTCCGTATCCAGGTCTATGAACTCCACTTCATATCCAAACTCTCCGGCCACCAGCTCAATTACTTCCGCATCCAGGCGCTGATTGATAGATACCATAATTCCGAGGCTCATACACTTGCTGATCACCTCTGCAAAACTCACGTCCAGCAGGCTGGCCAGCTCACTTACCGAGATAAACTCCGTAACCTGTATGGAAGTATCCAGGTTGGCTTCCTCTTCGGCACGCCTCTCGGCCATTTCCTCTCTCTTGCTTCTCCTGTACTTGGACTTGGCGCCCTTTCGGGTGCTTCCTGCGGCCATTTTAGCCTGAGTCTGGCGGATTTTCTCCTGTATGGCCTTCGCATCGATCTCCTGTTGCTGGGGACTGAGGGCGGTGCCTTTCCCGCGGCGATCTCCGGGCCGCTTGGACCCAGTCTGAGTCTTTCCCCCTCTTGCCCCTGATCCGGATCGCAGCGATTCCGGCCTCTTGGCCACAGGGATGCGCTTTCGGCTTTTCCTTTCCCGCCCTTCTCCTGCGGATGGGCCCACTGGCAGTTCGATCTTTCCTATGATCTTCGGCCCTTCGAGTTTCGGGGCTTTCATTTCAATATGTGCCGGAGCCTGTACATTGGGGGACTCCTTTGCCTCCTTCTTTTCTTCCGTCTTGTCCGCAGACGGCTCCTGAGGATTTGCCTCCTGGCTATCCTCCTTTTCGGGGCCCTTGTCCGCCGCCTTCGCCTCAGCCTTTTCTTTGATGGATTCCGCTTCTGCGGACCTGGTTTTCTTTCTTGCCGAAGCCGGCTTCTTGGATTTGCCATCAGGGCCCAGGGAATCCAGATCTATCTTCCCCAGAATATGCGGCCCTTCCAGCTTGGGTGCCTGGACCCCATTCCCGTTCTCCTCTTCGCTTTCAGAAGGAGACGTTTGAATGGATTCCCTGGCCTTGGGTGCCCCCTCTTCCTTTGAGGAGGCCTTAGGGGATGGCGTCCCGGTCCTCCCCTCCTCCGGCAACTTATCTTCCGGTTTCTCCAGAGAAACTTCCCCGGGGCCCTCGGCTTCCCTGGAAAGGGGTTCGGGCTCAGGATCCCTGGCGGACTTGGGCGTCGGAGCGGCTTCGGCCGCCTCCTGCTTATCCTTAATCGTGAGGTCCAGCTCTTCTTTAGTCTTTCCTATCCCTTCCAGCATGGGACCTTTGGGCAAAGCAATCTCTTCGCTCTTGCGCTTGGTCAGTTTGTCCTGTGCAAACTCCTCCTGCAAGGCGTCATACATTACCTCAGTGATCTTGGCATTCGGATTACTGGGGATATCAAATCCCTTGCTGGCCAAAAACTCAACCAAGGTATCTTTACCTATGTTGAATTCCTTGGCAGCAGCTAGTAATCTCGGCGTTTTTGTTGTTGTTGACATTCGAATATTTACTCAAAAAAATGTGCTGGAATGAACGATCATTTTCCTTCCAACCTATGATACAAACCTAAGCCATTTTCTCGACAGTGCCTGAAAACAGGGAGTCCACACGGGTTTCAGGCAGATAAGCAAGGGCTTAGTCTTCGTTTTCTTCTTCCTTGAACTCCTCTTCCAGAATCTTTTGGACTTCTCGGATGGTTTCTTCTTCCAGATCGGTACGGCGGACCAGCTCCTCGACGGAGAGTTCCAGCACGCTCAGCGCCGTGTCGCAGCCGATTTTCCGGAATTCATCAATAATCCAGGTTTCCACTTCATCACTGAATTCATCCAGATCAATATCGTATTCCACTTCATCATCCACCGAATCCCTGTATACATCAATGCTGAATCCGGTCAGTTCCTGAGCCAATTTGATGTTCACCCCCTTCTTTCCAATAGCCAAGGAGACCTGCTCGGGCTCCAGGTATACGTCCGCATGCATGGTCTCTGTATCCAAGTCTATGCTGCTGATTTTGGCCGGGGTGAGCGCCCTTTGGATCAGCAACTGCTGATTAGTGGTATAGTTGATGATATCTATGTTTTCATTTCGCAGCTCCCGGACTATGCCATGAATACGGCTCCCTTTCATGCCGACACAGGCCCCAACGGGATCGATACGGTCATCATAGCTTTCCACCGCTACCTTGGCCCTTTCCCCGGGTTCCCGTACAATCTTCCTGACCACGATCAGACCGTCCATGATTTCCGGCACTTCAATTTCCAGCAGCTTCTCCAGGAAAGAAGGATGGGTGCGGCTAAGAATGATAATGGGATTGTTGTTGCGCATTTCCACCTTTTTCACCACAGAGCGGATGCTCTCTCCCTTTTTGAAGAAGTCGCTGGGGATCTGCTCCGACTTGGGGAGGATCAGTTCATTGCCCTCATCATCCAGCAAAAGGATCTCTTTTTTCCAAATCTGATAGACCTCCGCGTTGATGATCTCCCCGACCCGGTCTGCATATTTTTTCAGCAGGTTATTCTTCTTTAGATCCCCCAGACGAGCCGCCAGGGTTTGTTTGGCCGCCAGAATAGCCCGACGGCCAAAATCGGTTACATTCACTTCCTCATAGACTTCCTCTCCCACACTGTAATCCGGTTCAATGCGTATGGCCTCCGAAAGCGGAATCTGAAGATTTTCATCTTCCACCATGCCATCTTCCACGATTTCCCTTCGACGGAATATCTCCAGGTCGCCGGTCTGGTCATTGACGATCACGTCAAAGTTCTCGTCCGTGGAGTACTTCTTTCGCAGCAAGGTCTTGAATACGTCTTCAATCACCTTCATCAAGGTAGGCCGGTCGATATTCTCTGCTTCCTTGAATTCCTGAAATGAATCTATAAGGTTTATACTTGCCATGGCATTATTGAATTTATCTCCCCTGCAGGGAGGCCTTATAATATAATATAAAATTAAAAAATAACTTGGACTATGGTTTTTTCGATTTCCTCATAGGGAATACTTACCTCGGTGGCCGGCTCCTTCTTCTTCCCCGGCAATGCCACCACCAGCATATCCGGGTGGACTTCCTTAAGGGTCCCCACCAGCTCCGGCTGATCCCCCTTTCGGTACACGGCTACTTTTCTTCCCACATTCTTCACATACTGCCTATGGTGAACCAGGGGCTCATCCAATCCCGGACTGGACACTTCCAAAGAAAAATCCCCTTCAGGAAACCAACCTTTGGATTCGATCAGGGGGTATAACTTTCGGTTGATTTCCGCACATCGACCGATGGATATCCCCGAGTCCGCATCCAGATACACTTTTATATTGTGGGTAGGCTTTATCTTAATGTTCACCAAGAACATGTCCGTACCCTCCAGCAAAGGCTGGATCAGCTCCCCAATGCCTTCAATATGCAGATCTTTCATTCGTATTCTAAATAAATCAAGGGGACGATCCGTCCCCTTCAATTCAAAAACCAACGATTTCCATGCAAATTTAGGTAGAATTATCGTTTTGAACAAAATGATCTCGACCCAAATTAAGGGATCCTTAACGGGGGTTGCCGATAAGCTTTGTATCTTTGGGGACACCTTATGTATTTAAAATTTCTCATTTACACCTTAGCCTTTTATTTTCTGTTCCGGTTCATAGCCCGGGTGGTCTGGCCCCTGATCCAAATTTCCAGGGCCACTCAGGCCAAAATGAAAGAAATGCAGGAACAAATGTCCCGCATGCAGAACGCCTCCTCTTCGGCGGAGGCCCGAAGCGCATCGTCAGGAAGGGATAAAAAGAGAAATACCGAAGGAGAATACATTGAATACGAAGAAGTCCGCTAGGCCGGTTATCTGGGTCGGAATGGTGAGGAAAAGGTAAATCCTCATCCCCTCCCAGGGAAATCCAGCGTCCTGGTTTCGACAGGGATCATCGCTGCGGCCTTCCCTTCCCCCCATGATCCGGTTTCGGCTTTACTCATCCAAGCCCATTGCCCTCTCTTGTTGAACAAAGAAAATAG
>CAYPQN010000020.1:0-42379 GCA_964412885.1 uncultured Chitinophagaceae bacterium
TTAGATTCCTGCTGCCAGCAGATCAATAATGTGGATGGTCTTCAGGGGCAGTTTTTTCTCGTCTATATAGGCCTGCATATGCATGAGGCAGGAAAGGTCCGTGGATACCAGGTATTCAACGTCCAGGTCCATGGCAGCCTGCACCTTGGTCTGGGCCATGGCCGTGGAGATGGAGGCAAATTTCACGGCAAAACTCCCCCCGAAACCACAGCAGGTTTCCGATTCGGGATTCTCCACCAGGTCCAGGCCTTTGACCCGCGACAAAAGGGCCCTGGGCCCCTGTTTGATTCCGCATTCCCTCAAGGCTCCACAGGCATCGTGATAGGTAACCCGGGCCTCAAAGCGGCAGTTCAGATCCTCCACCTTCAGCACCTCCTGGAGGAACTCGGTGAACTCATAAACCCTGGGAACCAAACGCTCGGCCTGATTCCTTTGGCCGCTCTGGGCAAACAGGGAGGCATAATGCCCCCGGATATATCCGGTGCAGGAACCGCTGGGGGAAACCACATAGGAATCCGCCCGGAAGTCCCTGAGCAATTTACCGGCCACAGCCCGAGCCTCTTTTTCATATCCCGCATTAAAAGCCGGCTGCCCGCAGCAGGTTTGATCAGCAGGGTAATGCACCCGGCATCCCAGCTGTTCCAGAATCCGGACCATGTTGAACCCGGTCTGTGGAAAGACCTGGTCCACGAAACAGGGTATAAACAACTGAACATCTGTCATAAGCATTGGTTTTCCCCCTGGGTTCAGGGCTGGGTCAGGGATCGATTCCAGGCCACCATTTTCAGGGCCGCCAGGGCGGCTTCCTTTCCCTTGTGTCCCTGCCGACCCCCGAGGCGGTCCCAGGCCTGCAAATCCGTATCCAGAGTAAGGACTCCGAAGATCACCGGAATCGGGAACTGCAGGTTCAGGGCGGTAATTCCTTGTGTCACCGCCTGGCACACGTACTCGAAATGGGGAGTCCCTCCCCGGATCACCGCGCCTAAGGCCAGAATGGCGTCCAAGGGCCGGGCAGCTTTTCGGGAGTTCTCCCAGACCCGCCGGCAGGCAAAGGGCAACTCAAAGGCTCCCGGCACCGTATGCACCTCGGGAGATTCCTCCAAATAGGGAGCCCAAATCTGCTCTGCTCCTTCCCTCAGGGCCCGGATAATCTCCTCGTTCCATTCGGTCTGCACCAGGGCCAGGCGAGGGGCGGGGCGCAAAGCCTGTTCCACCCCGCTCAGATCATAAAGGGAGTCACTCTGTTTTGCATCTGCCATAAGATGAAGAGATGGTTGAGACCGCAAAGGTATAAAGCCTGAGGGGAATTCCTTTCATGGATCCCCTACCCTGCCTTCAGCGAGGAAGTTTCTCCAAAGAAAAAACTCCCCGGAAAAGGGGAGAATAGGACTATTGCACCACACCCAGTTTGGCCAGCGCCTTATCCATTTCCTGAGCCTGGCTGCTTTGGGGGTATTCATCCCGAATCCGCCGAAATACCTTGATGGCTTCCTGGGGATTTCCCGCCAGCTCATAAGCCACCCCTGCCCGGTAGAGGTACAGCGGGGTATAAAATACATTCTTTTTGTTTCCCGCAGCCTTCAGGTAATTGCGGATTCCCATGTCCAGGTTTCCTTTTTCCATATAGGCATCGCCCAGGGCGCCCCAGGCCGCATATTGCACCAGGGTGCCTCCTCCGTCGAATTTCTCCAGGTATTCGATGGCCTTGTCAAATTCCTCCATCTTCAGATAAGCCACCCCCGCATAGTAATTCGCCAGATTGGCGGCATCAGTGCCCGAATATTTGCTGGCAATCCTCAGGAACCCAACCTGTTGTCCGTCCCCCTCCAGGGCCTTTTGCAGGGAGTCCAGTTCAAAATAGCGCTGGGCCATGGCCATGGCCGAAGCGGCTTTTACCTCCCGGGGCTCCAAATAGAGATATTTCAGCCCGAATCCCCCCAGGACCAGGGCCAGAACGACCATAATGGTCAGATTGATTTTGGCTTTGTGCTTCTCGTAGGTCTCCAGCATTCCTTCCACACCGGATGCGGATTTCCCCTGTGCCTTCATTTCGTTTTTCTTGGTTGACATGGATCTTTGGTTATGCGCTCAGTTATGGGTTCAGCGATTCGATAAGGGGCAAATTAATCGGTGATAAAGGGATAATCCGGATCGGCGTATACATCCCCGTAAACTTCATTATCCTCCGGCCAGGGGCTTTCCTCTGCGAACTGCACCGAACGGGCCACTATGGCCTTGACTTTCTCGTCTATGGCTTCCAGTTCTTCGGGGCTTGCCCACTGCTGCTCCAGCAGGGTGGTCCTTACCCGCTCAATAGGGTCTTTTCCCTTGTATTCCTCCAGCTCTTCCTTGGTCCTGTATTTGGCCGGATCACTCATGCTGTGCCCCCTGTATCGGTAAGTCTTTACTTCCAGGAAAGTGGGTCCCCCCTGTTCCCGGGCCCTCCTCACTGCTCTTTCCATGGCCATGTGCACGTCTTCACATCGCATACCGTCCACAGAATCCCCAGGCATGCCATAGGCGTCGGCCATGGTATATAAATCCAGCACCCTGGATGTCCGCTTCAGGGAAGTGCCCATCGCATAGTGATTGTTCTCGCAGACGAAGACCACGGGCAACTGCCACAGGACGGCCATGTTAAAGGTTTCGTGCAATATGCCCTGACGGGCTGCCCCATCCCCGAAAAAACATATGGTCACCCGGTCATTCTGATTGTACTGATCGGCAAAGGCGATCCCGGCCCCGATGCCTATCTGCCCGCCGACAATTCCGTGCCCGCCAAAAAAACGCTTCTCCCTGGAAAAAAAGTGCATACTCCCCCCCTTTCCCTTGCTGCATCCCGTGGCTTTGCCGTAAAGCTCAGCCATACAGGAGTCGGCGTCTATTCCCTTGGCCAGGGCCAGCCCATGGTCCCGGTAAGCGGTCACCACATTGTCGTCATCACGGATGGCCGTCATCATCCCGGCTGCCACCGCTTCCTGACCAATGTACAAGTGACAGAATCCGCGGATTTTCTGCATACCATAAAGCTGACCAGTCTTCTCCTCGAAGCGGCGAAGCAGCATCATCAGCTCAAACCAATAGAGATAGGTTTCTTTACCAAATGGAGTTTGCACGGTTTATCTAAATTTGTGCGAAAATATAAAAACTTTCGTTCCCTTTCCCCCTTGGTGCGCATAAAACATATCCGGCTAATCCAGTTCCGCAACTACGGGGACAGGGAATTTTCCTTCCCGCATACCCTAACCGGAATCTGCGGGCCGAACGGGACGGGGAAAACCAATCTCCTCGACGCTCTGTATATGCTCTGTTATACCAAGAGTTATTTTGCCTCCCAGTCCCGGCACTGCGCCCAATGGGGTAAGGACGGGTTCCGGCTATCCGGGAATTTCCTTCGCGGGGACATGGAGGAAACCATTTCCCTGCGCTGGAACCAGGGAAAAAAGGAACTGTGGCGCGGAGAATACCCCTATGAAAAACTCCGGGATCACATCGGTCGCTACGCCGCCGTCATGGTGGCCCCCGATGACCTGATGCTGATCAACGGGGGCAGTGAAATCCGGCGCAAATGGGTGGACGGAATCCTGAGCCAGACCGACCTGCCCTATCTGGAGGCTTTACTGGCCTATCAGAAAGCCGTTCAAAGCCGCAATGCCTGGTGGGTGGAAAACCAGAAACAGCCCCGGCCTCTGGCCGAGCGGGAATACTATGAGCAGATCATGGCCCGCCATGCCCCATATATTTGGGATAAGCGAAGGGAGTTTCTGGAGGCCTTCCTGCCTCCCTTAACCGAGATCATCCTCCGCCTATCGGGCAGCCAGGAGCTGCCCTCCGTACGTTATATCAGCGACCTGAATTCCGGGACCATGGAATCCGTACTCCAGCAGCAGAGGGCCCTGGACCAGAAAGCCCTGAGAACCACCCGGGGATTGCACCGGGACGACTGGGAGTTCCGACTGAATGAAATGCCCGTCCGCCGCTTTGCCTCCCAGGGGCAGAAGAAGACCTACCTTTTTGCCCTCAAACTGGCCCAGTTCCGATATCTCTATGACAAGGGCCAGACCCGGCCCTTTCTTCTGCTAGACGATTTATTTGAAAAACTCGATTCGGCCCGTCTGACCATCCTTCTGGAAATTATCCAGTCCCATCCCTTTGGACAAGTTTTTGTCACCGATACGGACTCCGATCGCCTCAAATCCCTGTTCGGCCCCGGGGCGGACATGGGATTCCTGAAGACAGGAATCCCTGGATGAAGGCCTCCTTCCGTCCCAAATCCACCCCATGCGACCCAAGTCGGGAACCCCGCCACCGAATCCGGGTCCATATTTCCCTTTTTGCCCGGTGTTTTTTGGCTGGGTTTCATTACCTTTGGAGCGTTTCAGAAAATGCAGCTGAAATCGCACAAGCAAATCATAATATGGGTTACATTAAAGAAAATTTTAAGCTTAAAGCCGGTGCTCAGGCCGAGAAAATAAGGGAAATGCTGGCCAATCATGGCCAGGAAGTGCTCGGGGAGGTGACCATATCCCAGCTCTATCAGGGGATGCGGGGCATTCCCGGACTGATTACGGAAACCTCTTTGCTCGATGCCAACGAAGGCATCCGTTTCCGGGGTTATTCCATTCCTCAGCTTCGGCAAAAGCTGCCCAAAGCGGAAGGCGGGCAGGAGCCTCTTCCCGAAGGATTGTTCCATCTCATGCTGCTGGGCGAAATTCCCGAAGACAAGGATGTAGAACACCTTTCCACCGTATGGAGCAGAAGATCCCATGTACCCAACCATGTCTTCGATGTGATCGAATCCCTGCCCGTATCCACCCATCCCATGACCCAGTTCTGCGTGGCCATACTGTCCATGCAGACCGAATCCAAGTTTGCCAAAGCCTATAACCAAGGGATCAGCAAAAAGGATCACTGGTCCTATGTCTATGAAGACGCCATGAACCTGATCGCCCGTCTTCCCCGGGTGGCCGCCTATATCTATCGCCGCAAGTACAAGAACGGAGACCATGTGCAGCCGGACGGCATGCTGGACTGGAGCGGGAACTTCGCCCATATGCTGGGCTATTCCGACCCAGGATTCTTCGAGCTTATGCGCCTGTACATGACTATACATGCCGACCACGAAGGTGGAAATGTGTCTGCCCATGCTACCCATCTGGTGGGCTCGGCCCTCAGTGACCCCTATTTGGCCTATGCGGCCGGCATGGCCGGACTGGCCGGTCCCCTGCATGGCTTGGCCAATCAGGAGGTGATCCGCTGGATTGAGGAAATGCATACGGATCTGGGCACCCAGTCCCCGGAGGTGGAACAGATTGCCGAATACATCCAAAGAACCCTGGACGAAGGGAAGGTGGTTCCCGGATACGGCCATGCCGTCCTGCGCAAAACCGATCCCCGCTTTGAGGCCCAGCTGGAATTTGCCAAAAAACACTGCAGCGACGACCCCACCGTCCAAACGGTGTGGAAAGTATACGAGGTGGCACCCAGGATTCTGGAAGCCACCGGAAAGATTAAAAACCCCTGGCCCAATGTGGACGCCCATTCCGGCGCCCTGCTCAAACATTATGGGCTGGTAGAGGAGGACTTCTATACGGTACTTTTTGCCGTTTCCCGTTCCCTGGGAGTGCTCGCTTCCCTTTGCTGGGACCGGGCTCTGGGATTCCCGATTGAGCGGCCCAAGTCCTATACCACGGAATGGATCATGGAATTCATTCAGGAAGGGGAAAAAGCCTGATTTCCCCCTTCCCTTCAGGGAAGAATCCCGATGCCAGAAAATCCGCATCGGAAAAAGGGACCTAAGGGGGAACAAAGGGGACGATAACGCCCCTTTTGTTCCCTAAAAAGCATTTAGACGGTTTCATCTCGGAATTCTCCATAAAATCACCCCAATATGAAAAAAGGGCCTGTTTCCCGGTTTATCGAACACCACTACCGCCATTTCAATGCGGCTTCCCTGGTCGACGCCGCCAAAGGATATGAAGCCCACCTGCTGGCAGGGGGCAAAATGATGATTACCCTGGCCGGGGCCATGAGTACTGCCGAGCTGGGCATATCTCTGGCCCGAATGATCCGGGAGGACAAGGTGCATATCATCAGCTGCACCGGGGCCAACCTGGAAGAAGATATCATGAACCTGGTCGCCCACAGTCATTACAAGCGGGTGCCCCATTATCGGGACCTCAGTCCCCAGGATGAATGGGACTTGCTGGAAAAAGGGTACAACCGGGTCACCGACACCTGCATACCCGAAGAAGAAGCTTTCCGCAGGATTCAGCAGCATATTGAAGGACTGTGGAGGAAAGCCTCCGAAGAAGGCAGGCGCCATTTCCCTCATGAATATATGTATCAGCTGCTGAACCAGGGCCTGCTGAAGCCCTATTATGAGATCGATCCGGCCCACAGCTGGATGATCGCCGCAGCAGAAAAGAATCTTCCTATTGTCTGCCCCGGATGGGAAGACAGCACCATGGGCAACATATTCGCCTCCTATTGCATTAAAGGCGATTGGCAGCCTTCCATAGTCAAATCCGGGATTGAATACATGGTGTGGCTCAGCGAATGGTACAGAGCCCATGCGGTAGGAAAAGGGGTGGGCTTTTTCCAGATCGGTGGAGGAATAGCCGGGGATTTCCCCATTTGCGTGGTGCCCATGATGTACCAGGACCTGGGATGGAAAGACGTTCCCTTCTGGTCCTACTTCTGTCAGATCAGTGACTCCACCACTTCCTACGGCTCCTACAGCGGCGCCATTCCCAACGAGAAAATCACCTGGGGGAAGCTGGATATCGATACGCCCAAGTACATTATAGAAAGCGATGCCACCATCGTGGCGCCCCTGGTCTTCGCCTATTTGCTGGGAGACTAGCCAAAGCAGATTCCGGCTTATGGAAAAAATTTCCCCTTCCCATCCGGAAGGGAAATTTTTTGTCGGTTGCCCCCTTGGGCAATGGTATTCTGGACTAGGTCTGTTCGGAACGGATTTCCGGGCAGGCAGGGAGATGTGGTTCCCTTGCCCGGAGCCTTCCCAATGATTTGCTTATTCGTTGCCGGGCAGGATGACCAGTTTTGCCGTGGATTTCCATCCTCCGCCCTGACCTTTGACCAGATACAATCCAGGACTCAGACCCTGAAGGGAAAGAGCGGCTTCCCCTTCCTGGCCACTGGCTTCCCATCGGCGCTGAACCCTCCCTTGCAGGTCCTGGATCTGCACCTGCACCTTGCCTGGTGTTCGGGATGCCCAGCGAAGGCGTACCGAGCCGGAAGCGGGATTGGGATAGATGTCCATATCCCCCCGCCCGCGGGATACCTCCTCCACATTTACCGGGAACAGCTGTCGATAAAGCTTTATGCCTCCCAGATGGGTTCCTACCACCAAATCATGAAGTCCATCCCCGTCAAAATCGGTGAAACTGGGGGCCGCATGCAAATCCCCTTCGATCCAGGAGTACTGGGAATCCAGCAAAGGAAAAGGGTCCGCCCAATGGGCCGGGATCTCGTAGCGATAAAGCCTCCCGGATTCTCCGCCCACCACCAGATATGTTTTTCGGGTGTCGTCCACGGTACCGAAATAGGGTACGCTGTACCCATAATAGCCCTCCAGATCCTCGTCTACGCGGATATTGCCCAGGTCCTGGGTTCTCCACCTCAGACCTGGGGCTCCGGATCCGGTGTTCTCATAATAGACCAATCGTCCGGACTGATTGCCCAGGATCAGGTCCATTTGTCCGTCTCCATTGAGATCAAAAAGTGCCGGTGCGGCATTTCGTCCGGCTTCCACCGGATCCCCGAACTCATCGCGGAGCACAAACTGATCCACCACCCACTGCGGCGGCATGGTATTGTCCACGGCCTGATTTTTCAGGAAGACCAGGCGCCCGCTGGATTGCCCGATCACCATATCGTCCTTCCCATCTCCGTCCAGGTCACCGAAAGCCAGGGCCGCCCCCTGGAGATTAATGCTGCGCAGGCCCAGAAAATCATCGCTGACCAGCCGAAAGGCCGGAGCCTGGGCAGTGCCCACATTCTCGTAATAGAAGATTCGGGAGCGGAGTACTCCCGTGGCCTCGAAAATACCCAGGGATCCCACAAACAGATCGTCCAGTCCGTCCCGGTTGAAGTCATAGAACACCGGATAGGCATTGGTCCCCACATCAATCATATCCCTGGACATATAGCGGCCCAAATGGGGCTGGTATTGGGGATTCTGATCCGTACCGGTATTCTCGTAAAGGATAACTGTATGGCGATTCTCCGAGCCGTAGGCATGGGGAGTGAAAAGCAGGTCATGGTCCCCATCATCATCGATGTCCAGATAAAAGGAGGCCGGCCATTGCGGCAGGTACAGGGGCTGGGTGCCTACCCCCCATGCCGTGTCCTGGGCGATGATGGTATCGCGGGGATGATTATAGTCGGCCCTGCCGTTTTCCAGGAACTGGATATCGGAGAAATCTATATTCCCGCAAAGCATATCCAGGTCCCCATCCCCGTCTGCATCGAAAAGCAGCAAGGTATTGCCCGCATGGGTAATTTTCTGGCCAGAAGGATCCAGATCGCAGCCCTTGCAGGTGGTGGGCATGCTCTGGCATTCTATGCCCAGAGCATGGGTTCTTTCGAACCCCTGTGCGACTTTTCCCCAACAGGCGTCCATGAGGCAGATCTCTATGCTGTCCTTGGGCAGCCCTTTTTCCACCTGGCAGTTGCGGTAAAAATTTATATGCTTGCCCAGTTGGAAAAAAGTGACGAAATCCAGGTCCCCGTCTCCATCCACATCCACAATGGCAGGAATATCAGAGGCTTCGGTATAGGCATTGGTCCATCCGTTCACCCCATGATAGAACAGTTCTTTGAAGTAGCGGAACTTCAGTTCATTTCCATCATAGTATCCGGTATATATCCCGAATCCGAAGCTGCCCCGATGAAACAGATCCGGCACATTATCCCCGTTATAGTCCAATAGCTTAAGGAATCCGAAGATCTGAGGGAAATTATCCTGAAAGGAAGGATCATAGCGGTACTGGGGATTACCGGGACTGCCCCGGTTGATGAAAGTCTTCACCCCCATAAAGCTTTCATAGATGACCAGGTCGGGGAGCCCATCCCGGTTCAGATCCGCCATGGCCAACTGGGGATTGTTCATCCCCCCGGCCCAGGCCCAGGGCAGGTCATGGCCGAATTCCTCCACCGGGAAATCCTGGTGGGGATGAAAAATCCTTCCGTCCCGCTGAGCCCAAACCCGCAGAGTGATCAGACCGAAAACAGCCATTAAGACCAGATATTTCCCATATTTGTTCATTCTCTTTTCATTTTGCATTGCGCTTTTGCCTCCCCCCTACCTTTCTGTCTAATGCTTAAGGAAGGTGGTGCCCTGCTGCCGGCTGCCTCCGGGAGGAACCAATATATACAGGCCCGGATTCAGATGGCCGATGTCCAGAGTCTGAGTACCGGGTTCCTCCCGGGAGGGAACCTGCATCCTCATCACGCCCAGGGCATCATATATCCGGATCATCCCTCTGTCGCCTTGTCCCCAGTCCATAGCCTGGAGGTGGAGGCGCTCCGAAGCCGGATTAGGATAGAGCTGCCATCTCTGCCTTCGGGCCCGGACCTGTTCCACATTTACCGGAAACCATTGCTTAAATATTTCGATTCCGCCCATTTCTCCGCCTAGGAAGAGTTCATAGAAACGGTCCCCATCCAGATCGACAAAAGCCGGGGCCGAAAAATTTCCGTGGGTGGCGATTCCGGAATATACGGAATCCAGGCGGATAAACGGGGTAGTGGTATTGCCCAGAAACCCCTCATAGCGGGCAATGTTCCCGTAATTGTTTCCCACCATTAGGTAGGGAACCTGGGAATTATCCACAGGCCCTATGAAGGGTACACTGTACCCTTGAGGATTCAGGCCGGTGCCCACGAATACCTCACCCAGAAAGTCGGTGACGAATTTCAGGCGCAGATTTCCGGGAAGTAGTGAACCGTTCTCGTAGTAGGCCAGCTTCCCGTTGGTCGATCCGATGATCAGATCCGGCTTTCCATCTCCGCTGATATCGTAAAGGAAGGGGGCGGCCGAACCCACCACTTTGATTTCCATGCCATCATAATCCTTCAGAGGCAGGGGCGAAGGATCCCAGTCGGGAACATCGTAGGGTTTGGATGCCCGGTTCACGAAATAATAAAGGCTGCCGTCCTTGGTGCCGATGACCAGCTCATCAAGCCCGTCGTCATTAATGTCCCCGATGGCCAGGGCCGTACCCGAAAGGTTGAGCGAACTCAGGTTCATAAAGTCCCTATCCACGAATTCAAAGGAAATCTGTCCGCCCTGGCTGGTGTTTTCCAGATAGGCAATCTGGGATTTGAGGGCCATGCCCCCATGGAAAAACCCCGCTGATCCGATGAACAGATCCGGCTTGCCGTCCTTGTTGTAATCATAGAAATGCGGATAGGATCCCGTACCCATGTCGATCATCTCGTCCACCAGGTATTCCTCCGTCTGGAATCGGAAATCCGGAGAAGCATCGCTGCCTTTATTCTCAAACAGGGCCAGGTTACGGTAATTCAGGCTGCCATAGCCGGAGGGGCTGATCAATATGTCCTTGTCCCCGTCCAGATCCACGTCCAGCCAATAGGCTCCGGGACCGGCCGGAAAAAAAATCGATTTGTCCCCGGTTTTCCAGGCCGTGTCCTGACTGATCATCGTATCTACAGAATAGCCGAAATCTGCCTTCCCATTGCGCAAAAACTGGATATCATTGAACAGGGGATTTCCGATTAAGGCATCGTAATCCCCATCCCCATCTACATCAAAAAGGCAGAGCAAGTTATTCCCATGGGTGGTTTTCTCTTCGCTGGACTTGAGCCCTGAATTATCGCAGGTCACCTGAAGCTTGTGCTCCCGGGCCGTGTCCTGGCGCATCCTCCCCCAACAATTGTCTTTGCGCTGAACCACAAAGGTGTCGCAGGGGAGCCCCCATTCCTCTCGCTGATTCACGAAATGGGTGACATAATATCCGTTCATGGCAAAGGAAACCACATCCAGGTCCCCGTCATGATCCACATCGATAATGGCCGGGATATCGGCTCCGTTCACATGGATATTGACCATGCCGGAAGCGAAGGGATCTTTATAGCGGATCTCCCGGCTAGGATGGAAACTCAAGTTTCCGTCCCCGTTAATGTATCCATCGGCTATGGCCACTCCCGAGCTCCCGAAATGAAAAAGGTCTTCGATCTGATCACAGTTGTAATCGATGAGCTTCAGGTACCTCCACACCTCGGGGAACAACCATTCATATTCCGGGGCATAACGGTATTCCGGATTGCCGGCAGAACCTGTGCTCAGAAAAGTCTTCAAGCCTTTGAAATTCTCATAGACCACCAAATCAGGGAGCCCGTCCCGGTTCAGATCGGCCTGGGCAAACTGGGGCTGATTGAATCCCCCCCCCCAGGCCAACCTCAGATGTTTGCCCTTCTCCTCCACCCGGATAGAGCTGACAAAATCCTTATTGCTGCGGTAAAGAGGGGTATCCTGGCCCGGGGCCTCCATGCAGAGCCCCCCGAGACAAATCAGAAACAAAAAAAAGGCTTTCCTGTACATGGGACGGAAATTCAGTTCAATGAAAAGTAAAATACTCCAGGACTAAGATAAAGATCATTGCCCAGAATACAGACAGATTCCGGCTAGCTTCGGTTGGCCGGGGGACGCCTCAGTGGGGAATCGGGTTCCTTGAGGAAATGCCGGTACACCAGCCGGTCTGCCAGAGAAGGCAGCCATTTGTTCAGCCAGACCGTCAGCCTGCCCTGACGGGTGAGCACAAGGCTGCGCCGTTTCCGGGCCAGGGCCTGGAGAATATGTTCGGCCACTTCTTCGGCCGACATCAGCTGAGATTCCGGCAAGGGGGATTCCCCCTGGCCCCGACCCTGGGGACCCAGGGCATTTTTCCGGATTTCCGAGGCCGTGAATCCCGGAGCCACCCACATGACCTCAATGCCCGAATCCCATAACTCCACTCTGAGGGATTCCAGAAAGCCCTGCAGGGCAAACTTGGAGGCTGAATAGCCGGTGCGGGCCGGCAGGCCCCGGTAACCGGCAATGGAGGAAATACCCACAATGGCCCCTTTCCCCGACCGGCGGATCAGGGGCAGGGCCAGTTTGGTGCAATGCACTGCTCCCCAGAAATTCACTTCCATCAGGTCTCTGAGCACCTGGAGATCCGTCTCCTCAAAAAGGGCCCTCATGCTAATGCCGGCATTGTTGACCAGCAGATCCAGCCTCCCGAAATGCGCATACCCCTCCTGTACAAAAGCTTGGCAGTCTTCCCAGGACTTCATATCGGCCTTAAAGCAGAATACCCTTTCCCTGGGATAATCCGAAAAAGCGGACCGAAGCCGGTCCAAATCCCGCGCACAGAGGGCCAGACGGGCGCCCCGGCGCAGGCATGCCAGAGCCAGGGCCTTTCCTATGCCCGAAGAAGCCCCGGTAATCATCACCACCTTGTCCTGTAGATCCCGCATGTCAAAAAGGGGGTGAAGTTAGCCAAAAACAAGGACTTGTCCTTAGGGGCAAATCTCCTTTTTTCCCTAAGTCCCCAGCCTTTATCTTTGCATAGTCCAAATACACATAATCAAAAATCTAAGCACTACCCTATGAAAAAAGTAATGATCATCATCGGATCCAGGACCGATGAACCGGTATTGGCGGAAGCCCAGAAATGGCTGGAGGGATTTGGAATAGAAAATGAGCTGGTCATCGCCTCCGCCCATCGCAATCCGGACCAGGTGCGGGAACTCATGGTGACCGCCGAAGACAGGGGATTCGGGGTGATCATCGCAGCGGCAGGAATGGCCGCCGCTCTGCCCGGTGTCTGCGCCGCCTATACCTCCCTGCCTGTTCTGGGAGTTCCCCTGGACGGAGGACTTCCCGGAGGTATAGATGCCCTGTACAGCATTGTGCAGATGCCCGCAGGCCTTCCCGTGGGCACCCTGGCCGTCGGCAAAGCCGGGGCCCGCAATGCCGCGGTCATGGCAGCCCGGATCCTCAGCCTATGCCATCCGGAACTAAGTCCCAGGCTGGAGGCCTTCAAGGAGCAGGGATATAAGTTTTAATTCTCCGTTCAGGGAATCTTCCCTGAATTAAATTCCAAAACATTGACGGAAGCCATCATCCATCTGGAAACCATAAATCCCATTGAGTTTTTCGGGGTGAACAATGGGAAGTTCGACTTGCTGAAAAAGCAATTCCCCCTGCTGAAGATCCTTTCTCGGGGATCCCGGATCAAGGTATCGGGACAGGCAGAGGAAGTTTCCACGGCCAAAGCGAAAATAGAGCAGATTATCCGCTATCTGGAGCGAAACGGCCATCTAAGTGAATCGGAGTACATCGATTTATTGGCCGAAGAACAGGACAGGGAAACGGAGAAAAAAGCCCCCTCCGATGTGATCATCCATGGATCCAACGGTAAGGTGATCCGGGCCAAGACAGCCAATCAGAGGAAAATGGTGGAGGCCTCCGAGACTAACGATATTCTCTTTGCCCTCGGTCCAGCCGGCTCCGGGAAAACCTATACGGCGGTGGCCCTGGCGGTCCGCGCCCTCAAAAACAAGCTGGTCCGCAAAATCATACTCACCCGGCCGGCGGTGGAAGCGGGCGAAAGCCTGGGCTTTCTGCCCGGAGATCTGAAAGAGAAAATCGACCCTTACCTGAGACCACTCTATGATGCCCTGGACGACATGATTCCGGCCGAGAAGCTGCATTATTACATGACCAACCGGATCATAGAAATCGCCCCCCTGGCCTATATGCGGGGAAGAACCCTGGACAATGCCTTTATCATCCTCGATGAAGCCCAGAATGCCACCGATCTGCAGTTGAAAATGTTCCTTACCCGTATCGGGCCTTCGGCCAAAGCCATCATCACCGGGGACCTGACTCAGGTGGACCTGCCGAAAAATCAGCGCTCCGGCCTGCACAAAGCCAGCAAAATCCTGCAGAACATCCCCGGCATTGCCCATATACAACTCAACGAAACCGATGTCGTCCGGCATCGCCTGGTCAAATCCATCATTCGGGCATACGATCAGGCCCAGGAAAAAGACGAGCGGGCCAAAGGAAACGAAGGACCCCGACCGGCCTGAACCCGGGAACCTTGGCCCGGCTTTCGGAAAATAGGCTCCATCCACTCCATGGACCCTAAGGAAAAATGGGGGCGGAATACTGCCCCCATTTTCCTTCTCCCCGGAGCGGCTAGAATACCCAGGGCTGCTTCGAACTGAAAAATTGAGCCTTATACTTGAATATTAGTTTCGGATTACATAATATTACGGCAAATAAAGAAAATATGAAACGGACCATCATCATGATGATTCTGGGATTTGGATTTCAGACCGGATACGGTCAGATAAAATATTCCGATGAAGGATTCCACACCCCCAAGGTGGAAAAAAGCTATCAGCTTAAGACCCCGGGACAACAATTCATAGCCCGTATGGATGCCCTATATGCGCAGAGTAAACCACAATACATGCTGCAAACGGAATACAATCAGTATATCCGGGAATTTGGGGAACTGGCCCGCCAAAACCCTTACAAAAAAGAGCGCATGGAAGTCCTGGCCCAGGTGCTGAAAAACACCAATGATCAAATGTACAACCAAGCCGGATTCCGGGCCAAAATGCTAACCATGGTCGATCCACTCTACATAGCCATGAAGCAGAACTGGGGCAAGGAAGTGGTGGAAATGGCCCTGGCCGATGCCTACCTGAAGATCTATGAATACCTCACGGTGGAATCCGTGGACTATCCGGTGCTCAAATCCAGCATGGCCCTGCTTCAGCGCCATGAAATCATAGACCGGAGCGAGGGCACCTGTACCTACTCGGTGATTATTGACGAAAAGGTGGCCCGGGATAAAATGGAAATCTATTTTTCGGACTATGGCAGCTACCGCCGCTTGTCCAAAAACTTCAGCGAAGCCAAACTATTGCAGGGACCAGTGCCTTACTGGGAAGACGAAAGGGCGTCCAGCCAGACGGTCAAGGAAATGATGGACGCCTATATCCAACAGACTGAGTCGCCAGTCAAATATGTGTTGAGTTTAACTACGGAAAAAGGGAAAGAACGCTATTCCACCGAATTGCCCAAGGGAATGAAATGGTTTGTCTGGGTATTCCGCAACGACCGGCTTTACTACCACTATATGATTGAGCCATGCAGCTTTGAGAACGCCCTGGAAGTCCTGGATATCCAAACCCCGCCCCTGGAGGCCGTGGGCGATCCCAACGCATACAGCTTTGACTGAGTTCCGAGAATTCCGCCCCCTGCTCCTGGCCTTAACGGCCAGGATTTTTTTTTCCGCAAAAACACCTTTTTCGCGCAGCGGATTCCTATTCTTACTGCCATACAGAAGGGCCAGGATAGAAAAATCCGACCGGCCCAGGGCAATACCCCTCGCCGGTCGGAAGAAATGAAATCTGGTCAGAAGCAAAAAATGGGGGGAGAGATTAAGCCCGCCCCCTCCAATCAATTATGCTGGAGCACATGCAACTTGAGGGCGGCATCCTGGGTACCCGTGCCGGTACCCGTTAACACCACGGAATATACCCTTCCGGCCACGAAATTATGTTCCAGGTTGCGGCTCAATGGAATTTTATTTGGATCCTGGGCAATCACGTTGGCCGTTCCGGCCGGGATCAGGGTAAAGGGGGTTATTTCCCCGGTTTTCACATCGGAGCCTATGTGCTGGTTGCCCACAAACGCCGTCTCATTGAGCTCATCAGGGCTCAGGTTCACAAAGCGCACCCTGGCTTGTTGGGCTCCGGGATCGCTGAGATCATCCTGTCCGGCTACCACTACCGGATCCGTGATCATTCCGCCCACGAAAACCGTATAAGACTGGTTGAGCTTAAAATCAACGTGTTGGCTGATTAAAGAGACCATGGAGTTCTCCAGGAGAAAGGAGACTTTTTGGGCGTCTCCAGGACCCACTTCCCAATAACCGGACCTTCCGGGAAATTCCACGGATCCCGCTCCGGGGATTAAGGTATCGTTGAGACGGACAGAAAGTTTTCCGCTGGACAGACATCCGTTGAAGAGCATGATTCGGGCGGTTTCAGCCGGCGGGGGAGGAGGGGCAGGGTCATTGTCTTTCTTCTTGCAGGAGCCCAAGGACAGGGCAAAGGCGGCAAACAATAAGGGAATCGTGTATTTCATATAAGGGAATGTTTATTCCCTTAGGGAACAAATTTCAGGCCAATATGATCAAAAACCCTCCGGATTACAATCGGGTCATCAGCAGATAAAGGCTGAGGGTCACCAGGAAAAAACTATAAAACCATTTGTTCACCCGGTTGCTGAATTCAAAATAGCGCCGCAGTTCGGATTCGAAAGTATTGCGGATGACTTGCTTTTCATAGAAAAGAAGAGAGCGGAAAAACAGCGGGAATTCCTTGCTCTTTGCCCCGAGGTCGAGGATACGCAGCCATTTCACACCGAGAAACACCAAGGCTCCGAACACAAGCAGCATGGGAGCGAGGAAGGAAACCAGATCTTTTATCATATCCTGAACACGAATCACGATCAAAAACTGTTCCAATTCAAAAATCAGGACATGTACTTTGCTCAGTGCCAACTCTTATCCTGAATTTCTCCCCTTATTCTCCCTTTTATTGCCTATTCTGAATTAGATTTGGTATGCGCTATCCCCTTTCCTTCCTTATGCCTAGCTTGCGTCTCCCCATACGGATTCTCTTCTTCTGGCTCTGCTGGGCCCCGGCCGAGGCCCAGCAGAAGGTCTCCCTCTACTTCCCTACCAATGTCCATGTGCTGGATCCCGGGCAGAAGTCCCTGCTGGATTCCCTGATCTATTCGGGATTCCTCCATGAGGGGGACTCATTGGTGATCTTCGGTTATGCGGACCATCAGGGCAGCGAAGAGGCCAATCTGCTGCTCTCCAGGCGCCGGGCAGCTTCCATCCTCGATCACCTGCGTTCGCGGGGATGGAAAAGCCCTAAAGCCTATGGGGAAGGGAAGGGAGAACTGCAGCCCCCCGAACCTCGGCCCGGGGGCATAGCCGAACATCGACGCATAGACCTGATGATCTGGAAACCCAATTCCCCGACTCCGCCTCCCCCCTCTCCTTCCCCGGCTCCGAGGCTGCCCCAGGCTTATTCTCAGTGGTTGGCCGGGGGAAAGGGGCAGACCATGGCTTTGGAAAATCTGCTTTTTTATCCCGGACTGCGCCGGGTAATTCCCTCCTCCCTCCCCATTCTGGACACGCTCTTCCTTTTCCTCCAAACCCACCCCGGGATCCATATCCAGTTGGAAGGCCATGTTTGCTGTGTTTCCGGTCCCGGGGATGCCTTTGATGAGGAAACCATGGAACTGGCCCTGTCCCGGAACCGGGCTCAGTTCATCTATCAATACCTGGTGGACCGGGGAATTGATCCCTCCCGCCTGAAATTTCGGGGATTCGGGCATAGCCGGCCCCGAGTACCCGTGGAAAGGTCCGACCAGGACCGCCAGGCCAACCGCCGGGTGGAGATCCGCCTTTTGGGAGAAGACTAGAAAAAAGAAAGGCCTAGCGCCTCTCAAATCCCCGACGGAAATGCACTTCGGTGGCCCCGAATCCATATCGGGGATGCCAGTCGTTGTGAAAGGATTTCACTTCCTCCAAACTACCCAGGAATCGATGCACTTTTACCCGGAGCACCCCTTTGCCCAAACCATGGATGATCACCATTCGATCCGCCCCGCGGGCTATGGCCATATGGACCTCCCTTTCCAGGGCCTCCATCTGAAGGCGGAGCATTTCTGTAGCGCTCATGCCCCGATGATGGGGGATCAGCGCCTCGATATGCAGGTCCAGCTCGTAGCGGAGCAATCCATCCCAGGAAGCCCCTCGGGAGGGGCCGCCCTTGGGGGATGGGGAGGCGGTCTTCCGTATGGTCTTCTGGATCGGTGGATCCGGTTTCAGCGGAGTCCATGGAGTCCAGGCATGGATCAAAGGAAGGAGAAGCAAGGAATCCTCGCCCTGCTTCATGGCCTCAATATGCGCAAACAATGCCCTGGGCTTGATTTTGATTTTGCCGCCTTCCGCCTTCCATTTTCCTTTGCCTTCGGCCAAAAGATCCCAAAAAAAACGGGGCTGCTCATTGAGCTGATCCAAGGCAAAGCGATGCAGATAAAGATGCGTGCCCGGGGCCATGTTCCCCCTAAGGTGAAAGGCCACTTTCCCGGAAACCTCCATGGAGTATTCAAAGAGGCAAGGAATGTCCAGATGATGGACAAGATAGATTCTCAGGGAATCCACCTGATCCTCTTGGGACGAAGACTCGGGCAATAGCGCCAGATGAATCCCCCTGGGCTCCTTTTCTTTTTGGGGAGGGGGGATGGGGGCTGATTCTGCGGTGGGCATTTTCCTTTCCCGCTGACTTGCCTTCTTTTCCCTACCCTTCTGCTGGAACCAGTGCAAATAGGGATGTTCCAGATCCTCGACAAAAGAGGGAAATCGGGTACCGTCCACCTCGACTTCCACCATGTCTTCATCCAGTATGGAGACGACCACCCCTTCTTCCCCTGTGGCCTTCATGCGGACGATATCTCCCGGTGAGCATTTCATCGCTTCTATCCCCATTTGTTTTCCCCGATCCACCGGCAGAATTCCGCCAAAGCCCGGGCCCTGTGGCTGATGCCCTGTTTTATGGAGGGATCGAGGGACCCAAAACTTTCGGTGTATCCCTTGGGTACGAAAAGGGGATCATAACCAAATCCTCCTTCTCCCTGAGCTTCAGTCAATATGTGGCCATCGCAACGCCCTTCAAAAAAATGGCGGCCACCATCCGGGGTGATCAGGCAGAGCACCGACAGATACCAAGCCTCTCGGTTCTGCACTCCTTCCATGACTCTGAGCAGCTTGGCATTATTCTGCCCATCACCGGGGTGGGGAGCGGCATAGCGGGCACTGCGCACTCCGGGGGATCCCCCCAGAGCTTTGACACAAAGTCCGCTGTCTTCGGCCAGCACGGCCTTGCCCGTAAATCGGTGCAGGGCCAGGGCTTTGGCTTCGGCATTGCGGTCAAAGCGATCGTAAGGCTCCTCGATTTCCTCCTCAAACCCGACCTCCCTTGCCGTCATCAAAGTCCATTCCGGCAATAGATCGCCGATCTCCCGGATTTTCCCCGGATTGGAAGTCGCCAGTATCAGTTCCCTGCGCATTGGGCAAAATTACGAAAAACAGCCTGAGGCCCTAGGGGCTGGGGAGAATGGGGTAATCAAGTGCCCCTATAGGTTCTTCGCTCAAGAGTATATAGGTCTTTTCGGCGGTCCCGAAGGTTTTGGACGGTCCCGTAACTGTGCAGCTCATCAAGTAACTCCATATCCAGATCGACGATGAGCACCATTTCCGTATTGGCTGTGGCCTCTGATTTAATTCCGGTAGAAGGAAAGGCGAAATCACAGGGAGTGAAAACCGCGGACTGGGCATATTGAATTCCCAGGTTCTCCACTTTGGGCAGATTGCCCACGCTTCCGACAATGGCCACAAAGCATTCATTTTCTATCGCCCGCGCCTGGGCACAGCAGCGCACCCGCATATAAGCATTCTGCGTATCGGTGAGAAAGGGGACAAAAAGGATCTGCAGCCCCTGATCCGCCATCAGCCGGGCCAGTTCAGGGAACTCCACATCATAACAGAGCAGTATGCCCACCCGGCCGGCATCGGTCTGAAACACGGAGACCTGATTTCCCCCTTTCATCCCCCAGTGGCGGATCTCATTGGGGGGAATATGCATTTTCCGGTATTCGTCCACCTGACCGTCCCTATGGCATAAAAAACCGCCGTTATACAGCGCCTCCCCTTCCCATATGGGCACACTGCCCCCGACAATATTTACATTATATCGTATGGCCAGCTCCTTGAACCTGGCCTGAATGGCCGGGGTAAACCGGGCCAGCTCCCGCATGGCCTCGGCTTCATTGAGCTTGGGGAAGCTGCCCATCAGGGGCCCATTGAACAGCTCGGGAAGGACGGCAAAATCGGTCTGATAGGAAGAAATGGAATCAATAAAATATTCCACCTGCTCGAATAAGCTGTCCAGATCCTCATAGGCCCTCATCTGCCATTGGACCAGTCCCAGGCGGACAAAAGTCTTGGCGCGCTGTCCTTTATCAGGCTGATAATAGACATTGTCCCACTGCAGCAGTGTAGCATACTCCCGGCTCTCGGTATCCTCGGGCATATACCCTTTGATCAGTTTCTTGACATGAAAATCATTGGATAGCTGAAAGCTGAGCACGGGATCATAGATTTCCTTATACTTTACCTTGGTGATGTACTCCCGGGGCGTACAGCTGTCTGCATAGGCATGGTAATTCGGGATCCGCCCCCCGAATACAATGGCCCTAAGGTTCTTCTGTTCGCAGATTTCCTTGCGCCGATCATAGAGGCGCCGGGCCAGACGCAGTCCCCGGTAATCAGGATGAATGAACACCTCTATGCCATAGAGGGTGTCCCCATGCGGGTCATGAGTATCGAATCGGTAATTACCGGTGATCTGCTTATAGGTATGGTGATCGCCGAAGCGACTGTAGCGGACGATGATAGACAGGGCACAGCCCACCACCTTCCCATTGACCTTGACGACCAACTGGCCTTCCGGAAACCGCTGAATGATCCGCTCTATACTGCCTTCAGACCAGTAATTGCCTGCCCATTGAGGATAAGAAGCCTTCATGGCCTCCAGCAGCTCCTGGAAATCGCCCAAGCTAAGCTCCCCCAGTTCAATGTTTTCGATATCCATCTTATGGGGAAATTACGAATTCCCGGACTTAGGCCCTGGAAAATCTCGGGCTCGGCACGAATTCCTTGGATCCGGGACTGTACTTATAGAATCCCTCCTGGGTCTTTACCCCCAGATAACCGGCCTGCACCATGTTCACCAGCAAGGGACATGGCGCATATTTGGGCTGCCCGAATCCCTGGTGAAGAACCTGAAGGATGGATAGGCAGGTATCCAGACCGATGAAGTCGGCCAGCTGAAGGGGGCCCATGGGGTGGGCCATGCCCAGCTTCATGATGGTGTCAATATCCTCCACCCCAGCCACCCCTTCGTGCAGGGTGCAGATGGCCTCATTGATCATAGGCATCAGAATGCGATTGGCTACAAATCCCGGATAATCCTGGGCCACGGCCGGCACCTTACCCAGATATAGCGAAAGAGCATGTATTTTTTGGGTGACCCGGGAATCGGTGGCATAGCCGTTGATGATCTCCACCAGCTTCATCACCGGAACCGGATTCATAAAATGCATGCCGATGACCTGGGAAGGCCTCTGAGTCCAGGAAGCTATTTCGGTAATGGATATGGATGAGGTGTTGGAGGCCAGAATGGCTTTTTCCGGAGCCCACTGACTGAGCTTTCCGAATATATCCTTCTTGATAGACCTTTGCTCAGAGGCGGCCTCGACCACGAGATCCACGCCCCCAACGGCTTCCTTCAGATCCAGGAAATCATGAATGCGCCCCAGGGCTTCGGCCTTGTCTTCCTCGCTGATCAGCCCCTTGCTGATCTGGCGGTCCATATTCTTTTCTATTGTTTTGCGGGCCCTGTCCAATGCCGACTGATCCCGGTCCATCAGGTGCACTTCCATTCCTTTCTGGGCAAATACATGGGCAATACCGTTGCCCATGGTACCGGATCCCACCACGGTCACCCGCCGGATTAGTTCATTCATGTTCTCCATAGTCATATTCTCTGCGGAAAATATCCAGGTTAAAGCCAATGCCGGACAGGGTCCGAATGCGGCCAAAGATAATCCGAATTGGGAAAAAACGCAAAACCCCAATTCCCCCTTTCCCCCCGTATTCCCTTATCCTTATGGAGGAGAAATGGCCCTTTCCCTTTTCCCCGGGGAGGGCAAGAGATAGGGAGGCCTGGGCTTTGTTTTTCCCCTTCCTTAACAAATTCTCATCCCATATTGCCCTAAATTTAGGCCTTGACTATGCGCGAGATCAACCCCCATCCGTTTCGACATGGAATAGTGATTATTCTGCTTCTGGTACTGCCGAGCTGGGCCATGTCCTATGAATGGCTGATCCGCGCCGAAACCTATTTAGCCGTCTCCCAGCAACAGGCTTTCCGCTTATCCCTCTATTTTCTGGCGGGCATGTCGGCTTCCGCCCTGCTTGCCCTGATCGGGTTCCGATTCCTATTGCCCTTCGCCGGGCTGATCCTGAGTCTTTATCTTTTTCAGAAGGGATTGGACTCCCTGTCGCGAACCGAGTTCGATATTTTCTTTATTTCCATTCGATTTCAGATCTTCGCCCTCCTGTTTTCCCTGGGATGGATCCTGGGCTGGGCCTGGGTCCGTTGGCGGCATGCGGCCGTGGCCGTCAGTCTTTTCTTGCTGGCCCTGAGCATGGTCACCCTGGTGAAGACCCAGTCTCCGCATTTGGAATCTTTTCTGCGGGCCTTTTTACCCAGCCTTTTCTTTTCGGCCTATTTTCTATTCGCCTCCCATCAGATCGAAATCGCCCGGACCCGCACCCGGGGGTACTGGTCCTTTTTGCTGCGGCGCCACCTGGGCTTTACCCTGGTGATTATCCTGCTTCTGGGAGGAATCCTCCATCTCATGAAAGGGGAAATCCAGCAGGGGATTGATCAAATCGGTTCGGCTGGGGAAATGGGGGAGGAAAGCATGCTGAACCGAAACGAGGATGGCAGCTTTGACCTTAAGGAATACTCCCGGCTTCGCTCCAGCCTGGGCCGGAGCAATGAACTGCTCTTCTGTGCCCGAATCGACAATTTCTTTGAAGGCAGCGATATCCCCAACCCTCTATACCTGACAGCCTTCTATTATACCTATTTCGATACCCTTACCGAAACCTTTGAACGAGATCCCTCTATTCCGGATCAGGACCTCTATTCCCCTGACCCTTCCTCCATCCCGCTGTTCTCCACCAGGGCGGACTCGGCTGTACTGGCCACGGGGGCCAAGGACCGGCTGCGCAAGGAGGTCGAAGTGGAAGTCTATGGAAAATCCTTATCCCCGAAAACCTATCTGGCGCCCCATATCGGATACTGGGTACAACCCGTTACCATTGAAAAAGAGTTTCAATCGGAGTTCAAATGGGCCTATAGATCCAAGGGTTATGCCTCGGAGCTGAACAGCGCTTATTTCGTCTATAATTCCGAGGATCCCATTGTGCGGGCATTCCAAGAACATCGCTTTGAATTGCTTAGGCAGCAGACCCGGTCCGAACCCCTGGACTCTGCATTTTACGCCTACTATACGGCCATGCCCTCAGGATCTTCCTATGCCCGGATCGGCGAACTGGCCCGGGAACTGACTGCCGGATCCAGCACCCAGGTCGACAAAGTGATTGCCATAAGGGACTATTTCCTTTCCGAGGATGAGTCCGGGAACCCCCTTTTCCAGTATACGGACAATCCGGGCATACCGGATATTCCCAGTGCGTCCAAACTAATGTATTTTCTTTTTGAGAACCGCAAAGGCTATTGCGCCTATTATGCCGGAGCTACCCTTTTCCTGCTCCGCTCCCTGGGCATTCCCTCCCGGATTGCCGTAGGCTTCATGACCGTGGACCGAAGTGACAAGAACAAGGGATGGTACTGGTACTATGCCGACCAGGCCCATGCCTGGGTGCAAGTCTATTTTCCCGGTTTCGGATGGTTGGATTTTGATACCACCGTGGGCAACGAGGAAGGAAGGGAAAGTCCGCAGCCCGACGGGACGCCTCCCCTTCAGCCCCCAAAAGCTTGGTTTGTGGCCCATGGGATTCTGGACTCCGTAGATACGGCCAAAGCCCGGATCCACATAAAGCCCAGATCCATCATACACCACGACCGGGAGTTTGACCAGGAACTTCCCGAATTCCTAGACTTGGACATTTCCGCGGCCAAGGTTCAGCTGGACAGCGTGACCATTCCCCGGGACTCGCTGTTCTCTTTGACCTCGACCCAGGCCATAGCCGTCAATTATCGGGAAGCCATGAAAATCATCCGCCCCCGGTCCCGGGAATCGGCCCGGGACCTGCTGAAGCGGATCCCCCATCCCATAGCCATCGATGAACTCTATCTGCAGAGAACGGATACCTTGACCCCGGCCCCGGAACCAGATCTCCAAACCCAGGAAACGGCCCCGCCGCCTTCTGCCCTCGGCCGCCATATCCTGTGGATATTATGGGGTCTGGGTCTTATTTTCTTCCTAAGCCCCCTATTGTTGATGAGCTATCTGCGCCTGCGAAGGCAATGGGCCCGAAAATGCGCCGAAAGGGCTTACTGGACATACCGGGAAATCTTGCTTCGACTTCGGATCCAGGGGATCTATAGAGGCAGACTCACCCCTTTGGACTGGGCCATGAAGCTCGAATCCCGCCATGCCCTGGGTATCCCGCCCTTCCTGAATCTTTACCTCAAACAGAAATACTCTACTGAGGCCCTGAATGCCCAGGAAGAGGAGTTCCTGAATGATTATGCGGCCCAGTTCCGCCGGGCTTTTGCCTCCGCCTTCCCCTGGAGAGACCGCCTTCTGGCCTACCTAAAACCCTGGCGCCTATGGGCAAAGCCGGAAAATCCGGCCGAATCCAGGGACCCCGATTCCGGAGAGGGAAAGGAATAACATCTGGCCCCGCCGGGGTGCCGCTGCCTGCCGCGCAAATCCCCCCCCCAACCGATCGGGGAAAACAGCAAAGGTCCTCAGGAATTCCCTGGCTCTTCCCGACAGGCCAGCTATTTGTTAGCGAAACGCCTATAAAGAGAAGGCGAAGGTCCGAAGGGCTGCCCTAATGCGAAATTTCCCCCAGAGCCCCCGGGGGGAACCTTCGTCCCCCATTTTGGGTTTGAGGGAAGGGAGTCCCGCCGGCTTGGGTATTTTTTTTAGATTTGCTCTTTGACCCTGCCAAAATCATAGACTTTGAAGAACAAGAAAAAAAAGCCTTCTGGTGCGGATTCCCGCCCCCGGGTGAAGCCTTCCGTCCGGATCCTTTGGACGCTGTTCTTCCTGGTTTTTTTTACGATCTGTTTTCTGATCGTATCGGCTAATTTCGGCCTTCTGGGATATATGCCCTCTATGAAAGAACTGGAAAACCCCAGTTCTTCGCTTTCCTCCGAAGTTTATGGCGCAGACGGGACCCTGATTACCCGCTATTATGTCCAGGACCGGTCCAACAGCCGGTATGAGGAAATATCCCCCAATATCATCCAGGCCCTGCTGGCCACCGAGGACATCCGTTTCTTTGAGCATTCAGGCATTGATCCTATAGCGACCATGGCCATTCCCGCCTATATATTGACCGGAAAGCGCCGGGGGTCCTCCACCATAACCCAGCAGCTGGCCAAGAATTTGTTCCCCAGGGAAAACAGCTCCACCCTGGCCCTGCCCTTTATCAAGCTCAAAGAATGGGTGATGGCAGTGAAACTGGAGAGGAATCTGACCAAGAACGAGATCATCACTTTGTATCTGAATACGGTGCCCTTTTCGGACAATGTATTCGGAATCAAGAATGCTTCCCTCACTTTCTATCAGAAGCTACCCTCGGAAGTAAGCGTGGACGAGGCGGCCATTCTGGTGGGCATGCTCAAGGGAAATACCTTGTACAATCCTCGCCGCAATCCCCAAAGGGCCACGGAGCGGCGCAACATTATCCTCACCCAGATGGCCGATCATGGGTTCCTGAACCGAGAGGAATCCGAAGCCTTCAAGGCACTGCCCATAAAACTGAAGTACAAGAAAATCGATCACCATGACGGGCTGGCCCCCTATTTCCGCCAGGTACTGGAAGCCGAGGTCAAAACCCTGCTCAAAGACCTGAAGAAGGAAGACGGCACCCCCTACAACCTGTATAAGGACGGGCTGAAGATTTATACCACCATCGATGTCAAAATGCAGGCCTATGCCGAGCAGTCTGTAGCGGAGCATATTTCCGAGATGCAGAAACTGTTCATGGCCCAACCCGACTTCCGCAGCGGGCGGGTATGGAACACCCATAAAAAATACCTGGAGGAGTCTATCCGGGAGAATCGTCGCTATCAGGCACTGAAAAAAGAAGGGCTGGACCATGAGGCCATAATCAAGAAAATGAGTGAGCCCGTGGAAATGAAGGTTTTTGCCTGGAATCCCGAACGGTCCATAGACACGCTCATGAGCCCCATCGACTCCATCAAATACATGAAAATGTTCCTCCAGGCTGGATTCATGGCCATGGACCCCTATACCGGAGAGGTGAAAGCCTGGGTGGGGGGAATAGATCATAGCTTCTTCCAGTATGATCATGTGAATCTGGGGACCAAAAGACAGGTGGGATCCACGATCAAACCCTTGCTCTATTGTTTGGCCGTGGACAATGGATTCTCCCCCTGCGGATATGTGTCCACCCTTCCGCAGAGCTTCCCGGAAAAAGCCCACTACGATGCCGGGGGAAGCAAATATGTGGAAATGCCCATGAACCTTGCCTTGGCCAAATCCATAAACAATGCCGCCCTCTATATAATCAAGCAGGTAGGCGTCAATGCCTTTGTGGATTTTGCCCATCGCTGCGGAATTCGCAGCAAGCTGGAAAAATTTCCTTCCATCGCTCTGGGAGCCTCCGATATATCCCTGATTGAGATGGTCAGCTCCTATACCATGTTCCCGGCCCAAGGCATGCATGTCTCCCCTCTATACCTGCTGAAAATCGAGGATAAGGAGGGAAATGTACTGCTCTCCTTCTCCACCAAACAGCAGGAGATCATCAACGAAAACACAGCCTATAAAATGGTGCGCATGATGCAGGGAGTGGTGGACCAGGGTACGGGACGCCGACTGCGCTATCAATTCGGGCTGCAAGGAGAAATCGCAGGCAAAACCGGAACCACCAACAGCCAGGCCGATGCCTGGTTCATAGGATACACACCGGAGATCCTGGCCGGGGTATGGGTAGGCTGCGACGACCGGTACTTGCGATTCTCCAGCGAGAGACTGGGCCAGGGAGCAGCTGCCGCCCTGCCCATATGGGCCCTTTTCATGAAAAAACTTTATGCCGACAAGGATATCGGGATCTCCCCGGATGCCCGATTCGAAAGGCCGGAATATTTTGATGACTGCCAGGTCATTGATCCCACCAGCCTGCAGAGATCAGGATACCCGGGATCCTATTCGCCATATAATGATTCCTCGGATCCCATAGAAGAAATTCCGATTTCCGAATGGGGGAGGTAGAATCCTTCACTCAGGCTCATGCTCATGAAAGGGAAAATCATCAACGACCCGGTCTATGGGTTCATCCGCTTTCCGGAAAAAGAACTGATGGAGCTCATCGACCATCCCTGGTTCCAGAGGCTTCGCCAGATCAAGCAGATGGGGCTGGCCCATCTGGTCTATCCCGGCGCCACCCATAGCCGATTTCATCATTCCCTGGGTGCCTGCCACCTCATGGGCAAAGCCTTGCAGGAGCTTCAGGGCAAAGGGGTGGATATAGACCCCGAAGAAGTCCTGGCAGCACGCATGGCCATACTCCTTCACGACATAGGCCACGGACCATTCTCCCATGCTCTGGAAGACAGTCTCGTCAGTGGAATCCGCCACGAACAGATCTCACTTTGGCTCATGGAAAAGCTGCTGGCCCCTTATGGTGGGATCGGTCGCCTGGCTCTGGACATATTCGAGAATAAACACGAAAAACCTTTTCTCCATCAACTGGTCTCCAGCCAATTGGACGTGGACCGAATGGATTACCTCAATCGGGACAGTTTTTACACGGGGGTCTCCGAAGGGGTGATCGGTTATGATCGGATCCTGCAGATGCTGACAGTGGTCGACGGGGACCTGATGGTCGAGGAGAAAGGGGTGCACTCGGTGGAAAAATTTATCATCGCCCGTCGCCTCATGTACTGGCAGGTATACCTGCACAAAACCGTGCTCAGTGCCGAGCTGATGATCATAAAAATCCTGCAGAGAGCCCGCTTCCTTACACAGCAGGGCCATAGACTCTTTGCCCCCCCAGCCCTATCCTATTTTCTGCACCATAAGGTGGAAGCCCAGGACTTCCGGGAGGACCCGGTCCTGCTGGGTCGGTTCTGCGAACTCGATGATGCCGACCTGCTGGCCTCCATCAAAGTATGGCAGGGCGAAGAAGATTTTGTCCTCTCCACCCTTTGCCGCCTGCTGCGGGAACGAAAGCTCTACAAGCTGAGACTGAGCACCCACAGTCAGAAAGCGGAATGGGAGAAAAGGAAGGAGAAATGGCAAAAAGAGACCGGCCTTGGCCTGGAAGATATGGGATTCTTCCTGTTTATCGGCAAGGCATCCAACGCCACCTACAACCTCCACGATGAACGCATACGCATCGCCATGAAAACCGGAGAAATCCTGGATATTTCCGATATCGACAACCCTATCATCAATCAAACCCTTGCCGGCCCGGTACAGAAAAATTACATTTGTTTCACTCCTTTGGAAAATCTGGCCGGTTTTTGAGGTTGGCTCTCAAACCAAAAAACTAATTTTGTCTTCCCATGCACTTTACTGCCCTTCAAATAGCCACACTGATTAAAGGGAAACTCGAAGGAGACCCCGAGACAAAGGTCCATCAGGTCGCCAAAATCGAGAATGCGCCCAAAGGATCGCTGAGCTTTATCGCCAACCCCAAATACAAGGAACATCTCTATACCTCCCAGGCTAGCGTCATCATCATCGAGGAGAACCTGGTGCTGACTCAGCCCGTCTCCCCTACCCTGATCCGGGTCAAAGATGCCTATGGGGCCTTTGCCTTCCTTCTGGAAAAATTCAATGAAATGAATTCCCGAAAAGGAAAAAAAGGGGTAGAACAGCCTTCCTATGTTTCTCCTTCCGCTTCCCTGGGAAAAGATATATACATCGGTGCCTTCTCTTATATAGGAGAAAATGCCCTCATAGGGGATGGGGTGCGTATCTATCCGGGATCCTATATCGGCTCCAATGTGGTCATCAATGAGGATTCCGTGCTCTTTGCCGGGGTTAAGGTCTACGATGGATGTTCCATTGGGAGCCGAGTAGTCATCCATTCCGGAGCCGTGATCGGCGGTGATGGATTCGGTTTTGCCCCTCAGTCTGACGGTATATACCGCAAAGTGCCCCAGATCGGCAACGTCATCATCGAAGACGATGTGGAAATCGGGGCCAACACCACTATAGACCGGGCCACCATGGGGTCCACCCTGATCCGCAAAGGAGTCAAGCTGGACAACCTGATCCAGATCGCCCATAATGCCGAAATCGGGGAGAATACCGTGATTGCGGCCCAAACCGGGGTTTCGGGGAGCACAAAGCTGGGAAAAAATTGTATTATTGGAGGTCAGGTGGGTATGGTCGGACATATTCAGATAGCCGACGGCACACGGATCAATGCCCAAAGTGGGATTTCGAAATCCGTCACTAGTCCGCAGGCATTGAATGGTACGCCGGCCTTCGACTACAAAAGATCCCTGAAAAGTCAGGCAATTTATAGAAATTTGCCTGAGCTGCAACAGCGGCTCAACCAGCTTACGGAGGAAGTGGAAAACTTAAAGAAGACCCTGGCCGGTGAAAAATCCGGTCATTGAATCTAGACATGGAGAATCAAACAATCAAAACGGATATAAAGAAAAAGAAGAATATGGTCAAGCCTACGCCCGTCGAAAAGCAGCAAACCCTTAAAGGGGAGGTGGCGCTCCCCGGAGTGGGTCTGCACACGGGCAAGGAAGTTACCATGACCTTGGTGCCGGCCAATCCCGGTTTCGGGATCCGCTTCCAACGAGTGGATCTCCCGGGAGAACCCGTCATCCGCGCCGATGTGGATTATGTGGTCGACACCTCCAGGGGCACCACCCTGGAATATCAGGATGCCCGGATCTCCACCGTGGAACATGTTTTGGCAGCCCTGGTGGGCATGGGCGTGGACAATGTACTGATCAAACTCGACGGGCCTGAAGTGCCGATCCTGGACGGCAGCGCCTGGCCCTTCATCGAAGCTATAGAAAAAATCGGCATTCAGGAGCAGGAAGCCCGCCGGGTGGTCTATTCCATAGATGCCAATATTCACTACTACGATCCGGTGAAAAATGTGGACATGCTGGCTGTTCCTTCCCGGGACTACCAGGTCACGACCCTGATCGACTTCAACTCCCCCGTCCTGGGCACCCAGCATGCCAGCCTGAAACATATTTCGGAATTCCGGGACGAAATCGCCCCCTGCCGGACCTTCTGCTTTCTCCATGAACTAGAATACCTGCTGGAACATAATCTGATCAAAGGGGGAGACCTGTCCAATGCCATAGTGGTCGTGGACAAAGCCGTATCGGAAGAAGAACTGCAACGCCTCGAAAAGGTATTCCAGAAGAAAAACATAGAAGTCAAGCAGGAAGGCATACTCAATAATATTCAGTTGCACTTCGCCAATGAACCGGCCCGGCACAAACTCCTGGACGTGGTCGGGGATCTCGCTCTGGTGGGACACCGGATCAATGCGCACATAATCGCCAGCCGGCCAGGCCATGCCAGCAATGTGGAATTTGCCCGAAAGATCAAGCAATTCATCAAAAAGAACAAGCATCTATCGGACATCCCCCAGTATGATCCCAACCAGCCGGCCGTATACGATATCACCCATATTGAAAAGTCCCTTCCGCATAAATACCCCTTTCTGCTGGTGGACAAAATCATCGAACTCAGCGACGACCATGTGGTGGGCGTAAAAAATGTCACCTTTAACGAGCATTTTTTTCAGGGGCACTTCCCGGGGAACCCGATCATGCCCGGGGTGCTTCAAATCGAAGCCCTGGCCCAAACAGGTGGTATCCTGGCGCTGAACAATTACAGTGATCCCCAGAATTACGATACCTATTTCATCAAAATCAATAATGTCCGCTTTAAGCAGAAGGTAGTCCCCGGAGACACCCTGATCCTGAAACTGAAACTCCAGAATGCGATTCGCAGGGGAATCTGTGAAATGAAGGGTACTATATATGTAGGGAATAAACTGGTCACGGAGGCCGAACTGGTCGCACAAATTATTCGAAAATCGAAATGATCCATCCCCTTACCTATATCCATCCGGAAGCCAAAATTGGCCCCCGAGTTACCATAGACCCTTTTACGACCATTCACAAGAATACGGAAATCGGTGAAGGCACCTGGATCGGCTCCAATGTCACCATAATGGAGGGGGCCCGTATTGGAAAGAATTGCAAGATATTTCCCAGTTCGGTCATCTCGGCCATCCCGCAGGACCTCAAATACCAGGGGGAGGAAACCCTGACCATAATCGGGGATGGAAGTACGATCCGGGAATGCGTAACCATAAACCGGGGTACAGCCGACCGGCACAAAACCCATATTGGGAAAGGATGTCTGATCATGGCCTATTCCCATATTGCCCATGACTGCGAAGTGGGAGACCATTGCATATTCTCCAACAACACCACCTTGGCTGGCCATATCACCATCGGCGACTATGTGGTCCTGGCCGGACTGACCGCCGTCCAGCAGTTTGTCCGTATCGGTTCCCATGCCTTTGTCACCGGAGGCTCGCTGGTCCGAAAGGATGTACCGCCCTATGTAAAGGCCGCCCGTGAGCCCCTATCCTATGTGGGGGTGAATTCCGTCGGGCTGAAACGCCGAGGTTATTCTATTGAAAAAATCAATCATATTCTGGATGTATACCGTATCCTTTTCGTAAGAGGATACAATATTTCCAAGGCGCTGAGCATCATTGAAACAGAGATTCCGGTCTCCGACGAAAGAGATGAGATCGTAACTTTTATCCGGGAAACCGGAAGGGGAATCATGAAGGGCTACACCCGCCGCCATAATGAAGATATCAGCTGATCAAATAGGGAAGCGGTTTTCCCGGACATGGGTATTCAGGAACCTCTACTATGTGTTTGCGGGGCCGGACAGTTTTGCCCTGTTAGGCCGCAACGGGTCGGGAAAATCCACCTTTCTGCGCATTCTGGCAGGCATGCAGGTCCCCAGCCAGGGCAAGGTCCATTGGGAACAAAAGGGCAAGGTATTGGAGCCCGGTCAATGGTATTCCCACCTATCCTATTCGGCTCCGGGAATGAGCCTGCCGGAAGAACTGAGCCTCCGGGAATTCCTAGACTTCCATTTCCGGTTCAAGAGTCCCTTGCCCGGGTGGAACCCCGGACGGATTATAGAGACCATGGGCCTGGCCCATGCCGCGGAACGACCCCTGGAGGCCTTTTCCTCAGGGATGCTTCAAAGGGTAAAACTGGCTCAGGCCATATTCAGCGACACCCCGGTGCTATTTCTGGACGAACCCTGCACCAATCTGGATGATCAGGGCGTGGACCAATACCGGGAATGGATGGATTCCTGGACGGCGGATCGCTTGGTATTTGTGGCCTCCAATGACCCCAGGGAATATGGATTCTGCCGCCATGCCCTCCAAATCCAGGACCTCTCCGGCAAGCCGCCGGACTGAGCGGAACCTATCGGGGATGGGTAACACAGAGCACAAAGACCTCAGAGCTTTTCTTTCCAATAGCCCCGGGCGCCGAAGAGCAGGCTGCCCATACGGACCATATTGGATCCGCATTCCATGGCTAGGCGGTAATCGGAACTCATGCCCATGGAACAAATGGAAAAATCCGAATCAAACAGAAAATGCGATTCCTGGACCAGGGTCATCAGGTTCTTGAGTTCGGTGAACTCGCGCTGTATCTGCTCGTTATCCTGGGTCAGGGTGGCCATGCCCATCAGCCCGCGGATCCTGACGGCTGACCACTGGTCCTTCTGACTTTGATAAGCCTCCAGGAATTCCATCAACTCCTTGGGACTCATCCCATACTTGGTCTCTTCCTGGGCAATATGGATCTGCAACAATACGTCCACCACTCTTCCTGCCGTCGCCGCCTGCTTTTGAATCTCCTGCAGCAGAGGAAGACGATCCACAGAATGGATCAGGGAAACAAAGGAAATAATCTGCTTGACTTTATTTCGCTGCAAATGTCCAATGAAATGCCAGCGGATGTCTTCGGGGAGCTCCGCCCTCTTTGACAGCAACTCCTGCACATAATTTTCCCCAAAATCGCGCTGGCCCAGGTCATACATCTGTCTAATGGCGGCCAGGGACTGCTGCTTGGATACGGCCACCAGGCGCACCCCCCTTGCCTTTAATTCGGCAGAAATCTCCTTCCAAACCTCCACGTTAATCATGATCTAATATTGTTCATTTTCATTGGGAAAATCTAAATCCCTTATGTTCCGGATATAGGCTGCCGTGGCTTCCTTAATCTGATCATAGAGATTCAGATAACGCCTCAGAAACCGTGGGGAAAAATCCCTGTTGATGCCCAGCATGTCGTGCATGACCAGCACCTGACCATCCACATGGGGGCCGGCACCGATTCCGATTATGGGAATCTTCAGCGCCTGGGCCACCTTCTTCCCCAGGCTGGCCGGGATCTTTTCCAGCACCAGGGCAAAACATCCCGCTTCTTCCAGAGCCAGGGCATCCTGAATCAGCCTTTCGGCTTCCGCTTCCTCCTTAGCCCGCACGGCATAGGTTCCGAACTTATATATGGATTGAGGAGTCAGTCCCAAATGCCCCATGACGGGAACTCCGGCGCTGATGATCCTTCGGATGGATTCCAATACTTCTGTCCCTCCTTCCAGCTTGATGGCATGGGCTCCGGCCTCCTTCATGATCCGGATAGCGGAATTTAAGGCCTCTTTACTATTGCCCTGATAGCTACCGAAAGGCAGGTCCACCGTGATCAGACAGCGGGGAGCTCCCCGCACCACGCTTTGGGCATGATATATCATCTGGTCCAGAGTTATGGGCAGGGTGGTCTCATGACCGGCCATCACATTGGAGGCCGAATCTCCGACCAAAAGGACGTCGATGCCGGCATCGTCAAATATGCGGGCAAAAGAATAATCATAGGCAGTGAGCATGGAGATTTTCTCTCCTCTGTCTTTCATTCTCTGGAGGGTATGGGTGGTCACCCTTTTTATTTCAGCTGCGCTTGACATGATTTTCTTGTTCCAATGAATTTTAGGGCAGGCAGGGGAAAGCCCTGCCCGGAATTATCGGGCCAAAATAATCCCCCGGGGACCACCCGGGGAGACCCAAACCCCAAAACTACGAATAACCTACGGATTATGGCCGGAAGACCGGAGCGATTCCCCTAATCCCGGCAGGGGATTTTCCCGCCCCACACTCAGGGGAAAACCCATAAGATCGGGGGGGAAGAGATACCCGAAAAATACTGGATATCTTCTGGGCTATATAAATACCCGGGCGGCGATCTGCCTGGCTCTGGCCAGGGCTTCCCTGTCCAGGTTCAATGGGATCTGGCGGGTATCGGCCCATTGCACCAGAGATTCCGTATCCATATTGCCCACCAGATCGTCATTGGCCATGGGGCAACCCCCTATACCCATAAGGGCGACGTCAAAGCGCCGACAACCAGCCTCATAGGCGGCATCCAGCTTTTCGATGCGCTTTTGGGGCAGGGAATGGAAATGCGCCCCAAGCTCCAGGTCGGGAAACCGCTGACTGGAGGCCAGGAATAGATCCCGGATTCCCTCGGGTTCCGCCACGCCCACTGTATCCGATAGGGCAAAAGTTCCGACGCCAAGGGCCGCCAACTCCTCCATCCACTGCAGGACTATAGCGGGTTCATAAGGTTCCTCATAAGGATTTCCAAAACCCATGGACAGATAAATAACCAGCTTCTTCCCAGCCTCCGTGCATACCCGTTGGATCTGACGAACTTCCTCCAAGGACTCGGCAATGGTCTTTCCGGTGTTTTTCTTCTGAAATACTTCCGATACCGAAAAGGGAAAGCCCAAGTCATCAATCGGATCAAAAGAGGAGGCGTCCCGGGCACCTCTCAGATTGGCGACGATGGCCAGCAGTCGGGACCGCTTTCGGCGGAGGTCCAGGCCGGCGAGGACTTCAGCCGTATCGGCCATCTGCGGAATATGTCTGGGGGAAACAAAGGAGCCGAAATCCAGCACCTCAAAGCCCACCTGAAGCAGGAGGTTCAGGTATTCAATCTTGGTCTCGGTGGGAATGGGGCGGGGCCAACCCTGCATGGCATCCCGCGGGCACTCCACCAACGTTATCGGGGCATTCATACAAACAAATATAGGGGAATTTGGGCAGCTTCCTTCCAGGGCACTGCCAGAATAACAAGTCCGGACTCCACGAAATTCTCTTCCCGGATTTTTCGCCTCATCCCGTATTTTTGGAACCGAACTTAAAAGTATTGCCATGCTACTTTCTACCACCCCTCAACTGGAGGGAAAGCAGATCACCGAGTACAAGGGACTGGTTTTCGGAGAGGCCATTATCGGGGCCAATCTATTCAAAGATATTTTCGCTTCGATCCGGGACCTGGTAGGAGGACGTACCGCTTCCTACGAAAAAGTCATCCAAGAGGCCCGTATGATCGCGGTTAAGGAAATGTCCGAGCGGGCGGCAAACCTGGGGGCCAACGGCATTGTGGGCATAGATGTGGACTATGAGGTCGTGGGACAGGGAGGAAGCATGATGATGGTCAGCGTATCCGGCACCGCCGTAATTTATCAGTCCTGATTATCCTTTTCTTCGATCAGGGAGAGAAAATGGGACAACCCCTTGCGCTTCTCTTCATCGAGAAAATAATGGATATCCCGGTGGAAATACTGATTTAAGTCATAGTGGGGATAGGCGGCCTCGCGGACGATCTGTGGAATATGATCCATGCCCAGGGCACAGGCCCGGTTGAATGCTTCCACAAAATCCGTGGACAAGGGTCTGCGCGATACCCAGGCGGCAAACACAAAGGGTAGTCCGGCATAGGCTTCCCAGGCTTCGCCCAGGTCATAGTGGTAGGGGAATTGGGACAAGGCTTCCAAAGCGCGGTCCCCAATGATCACTCCGGCCCGCGGCCCCTGAATCCGGGAAATGTAATCCTCGGGGGCGGGCCTTAGGGTCCAGGATTTTTTCCAGAACTTTTTCATCAGCAATCCGGCCAAGGCCACAGAGGTCCTGGACTGGTAGTCGAGATAGAGTTCCTGGATCTCTTGCAGAGGAACCTGACTGAACAAAGCCACCGAGGCCACTCTTCCCTTGGCCGCAATGCCATAATCGCCGATAATCCGGGCACCTTCTATCTGGGGAATGACGGCCGCAGGCACCAGTCCCAGGTCAGCCTTCCCTTCGATCAGATCCCGGGCCACCCGGGAGGGGTAATCCAGGCTAAGTGCTATCCGAGAAGCCATGGGCTCTCTCTCCAATCCGTAAAGCAGGGGCAAGGTATTGATATAGCTCACTCCCCGGACTCTAATTTTGTCCTCCAATCCCTTAGATTTGCCGGCGAAGTTACAAATTCCGCTTTTCTATGCCTGAACCCATCACCATCTATACGGACGGCGCCTGCCGTGGAAATCCAGGCAAAGGAGGGTTGGGAATAGTCCTTATGTCCGGTAAGCATTACAAAGAGATATCCCAGGGATTTCTACGGACCACCAACAACCGAATGGAGCTTCTAGCGGTGATTCGGGGTCTGGAGATGCTGCGCCAGAAACCCTCCCGGGTCGCCGTGTTCACGGATTCGAAATATGTATCCCAGGCGGTGGAGCTCCGATGGGTATTCGGATGGGAACAGAAAGGGTTTGAAAAAAGAAAAAACGCGGACCTCTGGAAGCGGTTCTTGCGGATATACCGCATGCACCAGGTAAAGATGATCTGGGTAAAAGGCCATGCCGATAACCCATACAACAATCGATGCGATGAACTAGCCACCCAGGCCGCAGACCATGGCCCCTGGGCCCATGATTCCGGATTCGAAGAAGGGTGAGGATTTTCCCCTACCCTGTCCATTACCATTCCTCGACGAACTTACTTAATTTTATAAGGAGTGTAGAATAGGTTCCCGCCACCAGCCCGGACGGACCGGCGGCACCGGGGACCATGAATGAACCTCACGGGGGTAAAAAACTAATTTGATTATGAATAGAATGGGATGGGTAGTCATGGGATTTGTCTTGGGTTGCATCAGTTTGGCCATAGCCTGGAAGCCAGCCGACGATAAGGAGTCTAGAGTTCAGGTCCAGGAAAACGGAGACTTGCTGTATAAGTGGTATATCCCTCCCCGGCCTCAGCGAATGGATTTTGCCGGCGAATTAGTCCCCTTGGATCGCGCGGATATTCAGGAAATGATGGACCGGGAAATCCTCTACAATTATTACAATCAGTACAGCACTTTGTATATCCTGCGCCTTTCCCATCGCTATTTCCCAAAGATCGAATCCATCCTACGGGAAGAAGGGGTTCCCGAAGATTTCAAATACCTCTGCGTGGCAGAAAGTGCCCTGCGCAACCAGATCTCCTCTGCCGGGGCCGTGGGCTACTGGCAGTTTCTAGAGTCTACCGGAAAAGAAAGGGGGCTGGTGATCAACCAGGACGTAGATGAAAGATATCATATCGAAAAGTCCACCCGGGCGGCCTGCGCCTATTTGAAAGATGCCTATGCCCGTTTCGGTTCCTGGACGGCGGCTGCGGCCTCATACAACTGCGGCATGGGTGGTTACAGCCGGTTCTCCGAATTTCAGGGCACCCGGAACTACTATGACCTGCTCCTCCCCCAGGAAACCATGCGCTATATATTCCGTATCCTCACTTTCAAGTACCTCATGGAAAATGCCCAGGCCATGGGATTTATGGTTCCTGAGGAAAGAGGCCTTGAAGCCCGGGAATATCGGGAAGTAGTGGTGGAAAAGTCCATAGACAATCTGGCCGAATTTGCCCGCAGTCAGGGTACCAATTACCGTATGCTGAAGCTTCAGAATCCCTGGCTCCGTTCCCGCTCCCTGAAACTTAGCCCAGGTCAGCAGTTCATCGTACAGATTCCCCTAACCCATCCCTAGGAAGCGATGAAAAAAACCAAAGCCCTAGTTTTTTGTTTCTTAAATCTGGTCCTGATCTGGGCCATGGGGAAAAGCTGGGGACCTATACCTCCCTTGGGTCCATTCCTGCACCCCAGCCTGGGGTTCTGGGCTCAGGCCGTTCCGGTGAAATCCGACCTTTCCTTTCAGTCCCGGTTTCCGGGATTGAAGAAACCCATTCGCATCCCCTTTGATCAACGCCGGATTCCCCATATTAAGGCGGAATCCCTGGAGGATGCTTTCTTCAGCCAAGGATATATCCATGCCTGCTTCCGCCTCTGGCAGATGGATATGCAAACCCGGGCGGCCGGTGGAAGGCTAAGTGAAGTCCTGGGTCTCCGAACTCTGGAATTCGATAGAAAACAAAGGCGAAAGGGAATGATCTATGGGGCGGAAAACTCCCTGAAGGCTATGATGGCCGACAGCCTCACCCAAACTATAATTACTGCCTATACCCGGGGCGTAAATGCCTTTGTCCATTCCCTGGAATACAGACAATATCCCCTGGAATATAAACTCATGGACTTTGCCCCGGAACCCTGGACACCCCTGAAAACCGCCTTGCTCCTCCTCTATATGGCCGATGAACTCAGTGGGGGCAGCGACGATCTGCTCTATACCCACCTCTATAGCCAATACCCCGACAGCCTAATCGACCGTATTTTCCCGATTCGCCGGGAATCTTCCATTCCCTTTATTCCGGCATCGACCTCATTCCCGGAGGGGGAACTGATGAATCGAATAGAACCGACTCCGGCATTCTTGCCCACCCCTCTGCCTGCCTCCCTCTCATTCGGGACGGAAGGAAAGGGCAGCAATGCCTGGGTTGTGCATGGGTCCCGAACGGAAAAGGGAAAGTCATTGCTGGCCAATGATCCGCATCTTCGCCTCGGTCTTCCTTCCCTTTGGTTCGAAATGCAAATTCAAGGACCGGGACTGAACTGCTACGGGGTTACCCTGCCCGGTGCCCCAGGAATTATCATTGGATTCAACGACAGCCTGGCCTGGGGGATGACCAATAACTACCAAGACGTAAAAGATTATTACCTGCTGGACCTGGATGCGGAAAAAAGACGCTATGCCTATGGTGATCAATGGGTGGAGCTGATCCCTCGCCTGGAACCCATTGCCGTCAAAGGGAAAGATACGGTCCAGGATACGGTATATTATTCGGTTCATGGACCCGTGGAATATCCCCTGACGGAAACCTGGACCACGGATTCGCCCAGAGCCATCGCCATGAGCTGGACGGCTCATGATTCCACCAATGAACTGAAGGCTATAATTCTGATGAACAAGGCCCAGAACCGGGAGGCCTTTGAAGAAGCCCTTAAATATTTTCAGGTGCCGGCACAGAACTTGGTATTTGCGGACGTGGAAGGAAACATTGCCGGCTACGCCCAGGGAAAGTGGGTCATGAAACAACAGGGGCAGGGTCGCCGATTGCTATCGGGAAAAGATCCCCGAAACACTTGGACCAAGTACGTCCCTCAGGAAATGGCCCCTAAGGCCATAAATCCGGAACAGGGCTTCCTCCAGGCGGCCAATCAGATTACTACGGGCCCGGATTACCCATACTGGTACCAGGGATCTTTTTCAGAATTTAGGTCCTGGAGGCTTCAGGAGTTGCTGGACACGGCCTCCTCCGCCACCCTGGCTTATATGAAATCCATGCAAGCGGACAATTATTCCAAACTGGCAGAAAAAGCCCTGCCCATCATGTTGTCTTGTTTGAATACCTCCGAATTATCCGGGCAGCAAAGGGAAGCCCTGGATCTTCTGCGAAGCTGGAATTATACCATGGATGCTGAAGCTAATGCCCCCAGCCTGTTTCAGCTATGGTGGACTTTGTGGAAAATGGAAATATGGACGGAATACCTGGAGGGGTTATCCTCCGAATACTGGCCGGATAATGTCTCTACGCTGGAGTGGACGGAAAGGATTTTGGTCCAGGATACGGCAGCGAAAAGGGGGCTTTGGGCCCGCAATGTCCTATCCTCGAGTTTTCAAAGGGCGTTGGACAGCTTTGAGGCTATGGGTCCCAGGATTCCGAATTGGCGGGATTGGGATCCCATATCCCTAAATCACCTCAGCGGTATTCCCGCGCTGGGCATTCATGGACTAGGTCCCGGAGGCAGTGCAGAAACGGTGAACGCGCAAAAGAGGGGTTATGGGCCTGGGTGGCGGATGGTCGTCGAGCTCGATAGACCGATCAAAGCTAGAGGCGTATATGCCGGAGGGCAATCGGGAAACCCGGGTTCCGTCGACTATGGAAAATATGTGGAGGCTTGGGCCGAGGGAGAATATTTTGAATTGCTTTTGATTCCTATGGACGGATCCCTCCCCTCTTCGGAATTACACCATCAATGGACTTTTATCCCGCTCTGATATGCCCAAAGGAATATTCTATCTGATCCTATCGCTGTTGACTTTCGGACTCACCGCCATTGGCCCCTGGTGGTTTTCCAGCTTGATTCCCTTTCTGCTGAGTATGTATTGTCGCTTTGGCGCCTGGCGAGGCTTTCTGGTGGGATTTTTGCTGAATTTGATTGTCTGGGCTATCCTCATCCTTTCCCGGGATGCCGGAAACCAGGGTATATTGTCAGAAAGAATAGCCGGGGTATTCGGAATGTCCAAGACGCTGCTGCTTCTGTTCAATCTCCTTGTGGGGGGATTGTTAGGGGGGGTGGGCGGAGCTTCTGGAGCCCAGCTTGCCGGAGCCTTTCTGGTTAACCGAAGAAAAGTCTCAGAGAACCCATGAGCTATCGACGCCCTATACAGATTCAATGGTTGATTGCATGTTTAGCTTGGGTAGTCTTGTTGGCCAAACTCATCGCCTGGCAAATTACGGGGTCGGTAAGTCTCTTTACGGATGCCATGGAAAGCGGCGTCAATGTGATCGCCGGAGCCATCGGACTATATAGCGTCATGCTGGCAGCAAAACCCAAGGACTTAAATCATCCCTACGGGCATGGGAAAGTGGAATTCCTGTCGGCCTTCCTGGAAGGAGGGCTGATTATTTTGGCCGCCCTCATCATCCTGTATCAATCCATAGACCGGTTGATTCATCCGCAGCTCGTGGCCAGACTGGATCTGGGAATGGCCATAGCGGCGGGAACCGGGATCCTCAATTTTGCCTTTGGCATGCTCGCCGTCCGAGCGGGGAAAAGACACCAGTCCATGGTGGTACAGGCAGCAGGCCAACACCTCCTTACCGATGCCCTTACCACTCTTGCCCTGATCCTGGGTCTGGGTCTGGTGTTGATCACCTCATGGCAATGGCTGGATGCGGTGATAGCGCTGGGATTTGCCCTCTATATTCTGTCGTCCGGGTACCGGATTCTGCGCAAGTCTCTGGCAGGAATCATGGACGAAGTGGACGAAGGATTGCTTTTTGATGTCATCGAACATATTCAGTCAAATCGGAAACGCAAATGGATTGACCTGCATAATCTCCGAGTGATTCAGACGGGAACTACACTCCATTTAGACGCCCATCTAACTTTGCCCTGGTATGATCAGATTGTGGCGGGAGAAGGCGAGATCCATGAACTGGAAGAACTGGTCAAAAAATCATTCGGCGAAAAGGTGGACATGTTTATCCATATCGATGCCTGTGTCCCCTCTTGCTGTCCCATTTGTTCCCTTAGCGGATGCCCGGTTCGTCAGCATGAATTTCAGGAGACGATTCCCTGGACACCCGCCAATGCAAGAATAAATCAGAAGCATAGGTTGAGTGGGGATGGTTAGGTGGGTTGGTAGAGATTGATCACCATACTCATGCTCAAAGCGCTAAAGGCCATGGCAAAATTTAGCTGGCATCTATCCAACCTCGTCGCATTTATAAGGCTGAACCTGATTGTGAAAATTGATCTTCAGCAGTGGCTGGATAAACCCTTCGAGCAGACACATCCACCCCCGGGAAATGTCATACAGGGGGTTCTATTTTGAAAACCACCAAAAATCTTACTTCGACCCAATGAAATCAGTAGCTTGATAACGGCCTGAAAACGTTTAGGTCACTATTGACTGTTCATATGAAAAAATCAAGATTTACATAGACACAGATCGTACAAGCATTGAAGGAGTACGAGGTGCTTATTTCGGTGATACCCACCCAGGCTTTTCGGTGATACCCACCCACTTTCAGGGCGGTTTTTTCCAGATAGACATGACAATGTTACGGATTACACACCTCGGAAAAACCGAAAAACTGGGTGGATATAGTCCAGATTATAGTGCCAAAAACAGAAGAACTCCACGAGTTTACCTCCAATTCGCTCAGAACTGGGTGGGTATCAGCCGAAATGTCAGAGCCGATTGATGGCCGCCATCCTCCGGACTACTGGGAGGGTATGGTCCGGATTATGCAGCCGGATAGAGGTTTTCCAGATTTGAACTGTTCTATTACCTGTTGACGAACCTCTTCACTTAAATTAAATCCAGTTGAATCTTTTCCAGCCATATTTCTGCGTTTAA
>CAYPQN010000021.1:0-40939 GCA_964412885.1 uncultured Chitinophagaceae bacterium
CCTTTTCCCATATCAGTACCAAAATTTATCTACCCCCTGTTCTCATATCCCGGGAGGATTCTCAGAGCGAATAAAAAAATAATCCGACCTTCGGGGGTTCCCTATGAAGAAAAAAACGTCCATGAGCTCCCGGGAACAGGTGTTGCTGCTTTTGCTGGCCGCGGTGAACTTCACCCACATCATGGATTTCATGATCATGATGCCCCTGGGAAATTTTCTGATTCCCCGATTCGGCATCGATGCCCGCCAGTTCTCCATGCTGGTGGCCGCCTACACCTTCAGCGCGGGCATATCCGGATTTCTGGCTGCCTTTTTTGTCGACCGCTTCGATCGCAAAAAGGTCTTGCTCTTCGGCTATTCAGGATTTATAGTCGGTACTCTGGCCTGCGCCCTGTCTCCCCATTACCTCAGCCTGCTGGTCGCCCGGGCCTTTGCCGGTACCTTTGGAGGGCTGATCGGCGCCCAGGTCCTTTCCATAATCGCCGATCTCTTTCCTTATGAACGAAGGGCAGCGGCCATGGGCATGATCATGGCCGCTTTTTCCGTAGCCAGCGTTTTCGGGGTACCTTTCGGACTGTATATGGCCAACGCCTTCAGCTGGCACGCCCCCTTCTATTTTGTGGCCGCCATGGGACTGATACTCATTCCCCTGATCTATACCCTTTTGCCCTCCATCAAGGGACACTTGGAGGCCGGTATACAGAAAACCGGCCCCTTGGAGCTCGTAGGCGATATCCTCCGTAATCCCATGCAGATCTTGGCCCTAAGTCTGGCCGCCTTACTGATGATGGGGCATTTTCTGATTATTCCTTTCCTCAATCCCTTTATGGAATTCAATCTGGGATTCAGCAAAACTCAGACCCCGCTGATTTATCTGGTCGGTGGAGCATTGACCCTGTTTTCCTCCCCGCTAATCGGCAAGCTGGCCGACCGGGTCGGCAAATACACCCTGTTCCGGGTCATAGTCTTCCTCACGGCCATTCCCGTTCTGTTGATTACCCACCTGAAGCCCATACCCTTTTGGATAGTACTCTGCATCACCGGATTCTGGTTCATGGTCTCTACGGGCAGAAGCATACCTGCCCAGACCATGATCTCCCAGGTCGTGCCCACGGAAAGAAGAGGAAGCTTTATGAGCTTTGTATCCTCAATCCAGCAGCTCTTTATTTCCCTGGCTTCCCTGGTGGCGGGATGGGTGGTGATCACCGGCCCGCAGAATCAGGTCCTTCGCTACAACTATACCGGATATCTGAGTTTTGCCTTGGTCCTGGCCTCCCTGGGCGCCGCCTACTATTTGCATCGGCACCTGAAATACTCCGCCGCTAAGCAGTGGCGAAAATCCCGGACCATTCAGCCGGGTTCGGACAGCTAAGTCGATTGGCTTCCTGCCTCAAGGGAAATTGTCGTGATTCCCCGCTTAGGCCTGCGGACCGGCCAGGGCGCGATGCCGCATTCGGGAAGCCTGCTTCGGCCCGATATAGGATTCGATTCCCCATTCAGCCAGATATATCAGAGGGGTAAGCAAAATGGCCATGGATCCCTTATAGGCATAGTTGACCAGTCCAATGGCCAGCACCCGCTGCCAGGACCAGTCGCTTCCCAGGTGAAAGGCGATAAAAAGGACAAGGAAACTGTCCACCAACTGAGAGACCAAGGTGGATCCGGTGGCCCGGAGCCAAACCTTCCCCTCGCCGGTGCGGGCTTTGATCTTCTGGAAAACCCAGACATCCAAAAGCTGGGCCACCAAAAAGGCCACCAGGCTTCCGGCTATTATCCACATTCCCTGGCCGAAAATGGACTCAAAAGCCGCCTGCATATTCGGGACACCCTGAGAGGAGCGGCTGCCGGTCCAGAAAGAATGATCCGCCGGAATTTGGATGGCCATGTAAAACATGAAAAAACCATATAGGATCAAGGCCACCACCACATAGGAAATGCGTCGAACCGCCCGGGGCCCGTAGAATTCATTGATTATGTCCGTGGCCACGAATTCCAGAGGCCAAAGCAGGGCCCCGCAGGTCAGCGTGAAGGTCAGGCCTTCTTCGCCCAGGAGGCGGAATGGTCGGATGGGAATCCCCAAAACCGATTCCAGGGAGAACAATTTACCTCCTATACATTCGGCAATCAGGGCATTGGCCACCATAAAAGCAGTCAGGAATAGAAAAACCTGCTGAGCCCTTTGTGTTCCGGATTCTTTTTTCATCTGCTGATCTTGAATCCCCGGCTGCCCTTATTTCTTTTCCCCGGGATCTTCCAGGAGCCGGAGCTCCACCCTTTCGACCGAGTTTCTGTACATTTTGAGAATAATGATCTCATATCCATTCAATTCCAGGCGGTCTTGAACCTTCAGCTCCCCGGAATGCTCTTCGGCAATGTAACCGGCCAGGGTTTCAAAATGAGCCTCTTCATCAAAGGGGATGGGCAGATACTTGTTGATCTCCGTAAGTTTTTCATGGGCTGTAACGATATAGGTTCCGCTGGCCGTCTGCTCCACCTTGGGCTTTTCATTATCGTACTCGTCTTGTATCTCCCCGACCAGCTCTTCCAGAATATCCTCCATGGTCACAATACCCGTGACCTCCCCGATTTCATTGGTGACTATGGCAATCTGAATCCTCTTGGACTGAAGTTCTCGGAGCAGGTCCTTGATCAGCCGGTTCTCCCCGATAAAATAAGGTTCCCGGATCAGCGGGGTGATTTTCGCTCCGGGAATCGGATTGACCATGGTCCGCATCAAATCTTTGGTATAGACCACCCCAATCACCTCGTCGATGCTGTGATCAAAGACTGGATATCGGGAATAACCTTCCTGAATGGCAAATTTTATGGCCTCCTCAATGGACATGTCCTTAGGTATGGCCGTGATGTTCTTTTTCAGGGTCTGTATATCCCATACCCGGCGATCATCAAAATCAAATACATTCTGAATCAGCTCCCTTTCCGTCTCTTCGATGGCCCCCCCTTCCTGGCTTTCGGTGATGATCATCCGCAATTCTTCCTCCGAATGGATATCGTTTCCGTGTACCGGCTTAATGCCGACCATGCGCAAAATGAGATTGGCCACGCCATTGAGGGCCCAGATAAAGGGACGGAAAACGAAGTAGAACAGTTTCATCGGCCAGGCCACCACAAAGGTCGTGGAGGTGGGAAACTGAATGGCCAGCGACTTGGGGGCCAGTTCCCCAAAAATGATATGCAAAACCGTAATGACCACAAAGGCCAGAGGCAGGGCCAGGTGATGGGCTGTTTGTTCCGAGAAATCCAGATTAAACAGATCGAAAATCCGAAGAATAACCTTGGACATAACATCTTCCCCCACCCATCCCAGGCCCAGGGAGGCCAGGGTGATTCCCAGCTGGGTGGCGGCTAGATAGGAATCCAGGTTGGACACTATCGATTTGGCGGCAGCCGCCAAACGCTTGTTCACGGAGGAGCGGACTTCCAATTGCGAAGTCCTCACCTTCACGATGGCAAACTCCGCGGCCACAAAAAATCCGTTCAGGAAGACTAAAAATAAAGTGAGTAAAAGATCTCCGCTCATACATATTTGAATAAAACAAATAGGCGGGACGGAAAGGTTTTTTTCCCGCTGATGCAATCTGCTTATTTTATTCTTTCTGTAAAGTTAACGCTAGGAATTGAATCTTAGAATAATATTTTTTGGGCACCTCACGGATAAGGTCCCGGTATCTTGGGGCCCAAACCCCCTCCCCCTGGGGAATTCAGATGCTGAGGAAACGATCAGAGCCTGGCTCTGCATCCCCGATCAGGGCCCATAAAAAAACCGTCCATAAGATGAAAAATCAGATTCCGTGCTTTATATTTAAGCAAAATTCCAATCCCAGTGAAAACCTTAGCTTATTTTGTCGGCCTTCCGCTTTTGCTCCTTGGGGGCAGTTCCTGCAACAAGACCTATGAATGCACCTGTTATTACGACATTTTGGTGGAGCATAAGCTGGTGAATGTTTCCTCTGAGGTGAAGGAAATCAAGGCCCAGTCCGAAAAAGATGCCCGCAGGGACTGCGCGGCCCATCATTTCAGCACCATCGATTTTCGCGGGAATGGCACCACGGCCCGCTGTTCCCTGAATCCTTGAGGAAATGGGGAAGGCGGCCCATAAACGGCCGCCTTCGCTCTGGCATTCTGACTATCCAAACCCGCAATCCTTCCAATTCCCTAATCTTCCCTGCGGGGAGCCCGGGTCTCTCCCTTAGTTCTGGGTCACGGTGCAGGTGGAAATCCGGCTCAGATCCTTACAGTTTTTTTCTGCCTCGGTTTTACTCTTTGCCGTCAACTGGGTTTCTATTTTCTTTCCCTGGGGATCCTCGCATACGCAATCATAGTATTTCTTGCAGGACCCCATAGAAATCAAGCAAAGAGATGCGGCCAGACAAAGCCCGATCATTTTCCTCATGAAATATGGTTTATATTCTCGCAAGATAAAAAAAATCAAGGATTATCCCCATCCCCAAAGGAAGATTTCCCCTAGGTCAGATTACCCTTTTTTGGCGGGCTGATCCCCTAGGCGGACGGCCCCTCCCTGAGGATAGGCTACGCAAGTCAGCACCTTTCCCTCCCGGATATCCCGATCCGTCAGCACTTCATTTTGGCGGTGCCAAACCTGCCCTTGATGCTTGTAAATCATACAGGATCCGCAGAATCCGGCCTCGCAGCTATAGGGGATATCCAGGCCGGCCTCTCTGGCCGATTGAAGTATAGTGCGGGGGTACTGGCAAATGAAGGACCAATGTTCTCCCTTCCACTCCAAATCCACCCGGTGAGCTTCCTTGTCCGGCGGAATCTGGACGGTGACCGGAACCTGAGTATGAAAGTGTTCCTTTCGGATCTGACTGGGATCGTAGCCCTGTTCGATCAACCCGAACTGCACCATACGCATAAAAGCCAGGGGACCGCAGGTGTAAAACAGGCATCGGTTCCGAGGGGCATGCCGGAGGGCGGGGACCAGCTCTTCGAGCACCTGTTTGTTTAGTCGGGCCCTGAGCAGATCCTGATGGGAGGAATAAAACCAATCCACCTTCAGACCACTAGAGGGCGCAACCAACTCTTCCAGCTCCTTTTGGAACAGGGTGGTTCGGGGGGAGCGATTGGCATAGACCAGATTCAGCCTGCCGGTATAGCCCCGGCCGATGGCAGATTTGATCATCGAATAGATGGGCGTAATGCCTATGCCTGCGGCAAAAAAGAACAGTTGATCCCAATCCCCCAGGCTTTCGGGCAACCGGAAAATCCCCTGAACTCCCCGGGAAAGAACATAGTCCCCGGGGCCGATCTGATCATATAAATAACGGGACATGCGCCCATTGGGTATTCTCCGCAGGCCAATGGCCGGACATGGGTCGGTTTCCGGGCAGCTGAGGAAGGAATAAGAGCGAACCACTTCCTCGCGGGGATGCATCAGGTTCAGGAACTGCCCGGCCTGATATGGCCCGGTCTGTTCTGGATCCAATACCAGGATTTTCACGCCTTCCACGGGGTTTTTCACTCCGAGGACACGGATGGGCTGGGTTCTGGGCATCATGGGCCGAAAATAACCCAAGTTTGGCGATTTACAGAGCACCTACCCCGGCCTTCGGCAGCATCGGGGACCGGCCTCCATGCAGAACAGGGAGCAGAATGAAATCTGCTCCCTGTTCCGGTATTCCCCTGGAATCCCCCTATTTGGGTTCCCGGAAGGGTTTGTATTTGTTGCTCGAGAATCGAAAATGCATATTGATCTCTGCCTGAGGTCGTTGAAAAATGGACTCGGAGAGTTTCCGGGCTCCAGGACTGCGGGCCGTATTCCAAAGCGGATGCGTATAGCGGGCGTCAAGGCGTATAGCCGGGCTGACCTGATATCCCAAGCCCAGCAGGCAGCCGGCCCCCCACTGAGGACCAAAGTCGCTGACATGAATTCCCGGAGATCTCCTCTCCAGCGGAATACTACCCATGCCCTGATAAAAGTGATGGTTAAAAGTCTTGCTTACGTCCTGGGCATCGATACCCATTTGGTAACTTAGCGTTCCCCCGGCCAGCAGCACCCAGCGCTTCATCGAATAGCTCACCATCAGAGGCAGCTCGAATCGGCTCACCGTGGAATACTGGAACTGGGCGCTGACCGAATCATAGCTGATCATCGATCCTTGCTGAGTGTTGGTCGTATCCAGACGGCCGATATAACTCTCGTCCTGGAACACTTTCCCATTAAAGCTGTGTTTGTAGCGGATTTCCGTATGAATGCCCCATTTTTCATTCAGGCTAAGGGTTCCGGCCGCCCCAATCTGAAATCCGCTGAGGCTGTACTTGCTCAGGGAGCTGTGCACCCCGGCCACCAGCCCCGGATAAAATTTAGCCCTTCCCATCTGAAACTTGGCATTTCTCACCATTTCTTCGAAAAGGTTGGCCTTGCGGTAATGGGTTCGGCTCGCTTTGGATTCCACCCGGAAATTGGACAAGGGCACCCATTCCCCTTCCTCTGTGGGCAGAATCTCCCCCTGCGAAGCCATTGTCTCCGGCAGGTCCAGGCTCAAATTTTCCTTTTCCCCCGCGGGGTTTCCCTGAGCCGATAACGAAGGGGACTCTTCTTTCCTTAGAATTTCGGCCAGCCCCATATCGACCGTGTCCCGGCGCCATTGACCATGGCGGCTGTATCTCTCCCGGGTTTCAATCCGTTTTAAGGTATCGCGGCGCCATACCGGACTTTGTTCATCGATGGCCATCGGAGCCTCAGGGTTCCGGACCACGACTTCCTGGCCCTCTTTCGCAGGGTCATCGGCCCCTTCTGCAAGTTCATTCTCCGGAATATTCGAATCCTCCGATCCTGGCCTTAGGGCTTCGGTACTGGTCAGAAGAGCCGGGGGAACCGCAGCCCCTTCGGGCGCCAAGGTTTGGGCCCCGTCCTGAAGCCCTGGACTCAAGGGGGCATTACTATGCAGAGGCGCCTTGGCAATATAGCTTGAATTGCCTCTTTCATCTGCCCCTGACATCTCATTGACAGTCAATTCATTATGAACATCATTAGCTTGCGGGGATTTGCGCTGAGGCCTCCGGGTATCAGACAGGGATTCTGAAGGCTGTGCAGGGCGATTCTGGGCCAATTTCGGACCCCGGGACTCCCGGGAGGACTCCGGTCGAGATTCCCTTTTGGGCGCCAGAGGAGAGGGAGAAAGATTCTCCCCGTTCTGAGTCGAAGCCAGGTTTTTTTCCCTGTCTTCTTTCTTTAATTGACTGCCCCCTTCTACTTGATTTTCAGTGTTTTGTAAATCATCACGATCAGCGGCCGCCGGCCAGGATGGATCTCTGGGCTCCAGCGGCATGGAGGAAGTTTTCTCCTCCATGGCCGCCTCCTTAGCCCCCAGGGAGGATTCAGAGATTTCCTGTTCGGAAAAGGCAAAGTACCCCCCCGTAGCCAAAGCGGAAATCAGCAGCAACCCGCTTAAATAGCTCCAGCGCTTCCGCCAAAGAGGCGCAGCACCCCCACGGGGTTTGGAAGGCATTTCCTGGTCCAGGATCCGTTTCATCCTTTCCCAGGAGCCGGGGGGTTCCTGCCCCTCCAGCCCGGAAAGCTTTCCGCGGACCAGTTCGTCGATATGAATGAAGTTTTTATCCATGAGGATAAAATTTTATTTTTTATAATTAAGTTTCAGGGCCTCGATCTTTTCCTTCAGGATTCTCCTTCCTTCGGACAAATGCCATTTGGATGTTCCTTCGCTTATGGACAGCAATTTTCCGATCTCTTTATGGGAATACCCTTCCATGACATACATGTTGAACACGGTACGGGTGGCCTCCGGCAAGCCCTGGACCAGTTCAAGCAACTGATTGTAATAGAGCCGGTCCGCATGGTCTTTATGCACATATTGGTCCTTCTCCACCAATTTGATTTTCTCCGTATAGCGTATATTCTGCTTCACGTAGTCGGAAACGGAATGGAAAACAATTTTTCGAAGCCATCCTTCAAATGAGCCCTGAAACCGGTACTGATCGATTTTCTGAAAGGCCCTCAGAAATCCGTTCTGAAGCACTTCTTCGGCCAATACATCCTGATCAATATAACGGCGTACCACGCCCATCATCCTTCCATAGAATAGATGGTACAGCTTCTCCTGGGCGGCCCGCTCGTTGCGGCGGCAACCCTGTATGAGCTCTTCCAGCTCACTGGTCTGTCCTGATATCTGATTTGTCAAAATGCTGAGCAATCGATCCGGCAACAGGTGTTCGTACCTATTTCCAAAGACAATAGACACGGTCTGTAGCCCATGGGTTGGGTACTTCCCCCTCCTGCGCCGATCTGGATGAACAATTGAGGAATAGCTAAGTTAGGGACGAATAGGCAAAACGCATAAATTCTTCCCGGGCCCACCCTCCTATTTTTTCTTCCCTGATGGCCAGGATCCCTCCCACTGTATCCCCAGCATATAGTGGCGGCCGGGCATGGGCCGGTGGGCCGCCAACTGGTGATCCGCATCCCAAAGATTGAGTATCTGCGCCTTAACTTGCCAGGATCGCCTTTGGTGGTGCCCTTCCCATCCCAGCCTCAGGTGTCCCAGGGAATAAGGCTGCAGATACTGGCTTTCATCCAGGGTGGTGAACCGGTACCCCGTATATCCGTGAGTGTACTGCAGGGAAAGATTTCGCCAATGTAACCGGGCCATGGCTTGGGCCCGGTACCTCGGGCTATAGGGGATCTGGTATCCTTCCAATGGGAATCCAGGATCCGCAGAAGGCCCTTGAGTGGAAAGGATATAGGCCGTGCTCAGCCCCAGGGTCCATTGCCAAATCCGGAACTTCCCCTTCCATCGGGTTTGGGTTTCCCATCCCCGGCTGAACACCGCGTGGAGGTTATGGGGGGTCCATATGGAGCCACCCGTCCAGAAAATCCAGTCTTCTACCCATCGGAAAAACACAGAAGACTCATGGCTCCCCTCTCCGTTCTCCCCCATAGGCCAACGGGCCTCGGTGCCCATATCCAGACTCCAGCCCTGTTCGGGTCGCAGGTCAGGATTTCCTCCGGGCTGGATATACAGCTCAAATAGATTGGGCAAGCGGTAGGATCGCTGCATACTGCCCCGAAACCGAATCCAGGGCCGGGCGGTATAGCCCAGGCTGGCAGAAGGCAGGATCAGCGAATTCCCGTCTGCAAGGTTCCAGCGAAGACTGACCGCTGCCAAGCCCTTATAATCGGCAAAAGGCAGAGAAATGGCCCCTGTCAGGGCATTCTGCTGCTGCATGGCGCTGGTCTTCCCGTCATCTGTTCGGGCCTGGGAGAACTGAAGGGGGACAAATATCCTCCAGCGCCCTCCGGCGGGCAGGTTTTTTTCCCAACCGGCCTCTCCATAAAGTTGGTGACTGAGAATGCCGGAATGCAGGTCTATGGCCTGGTCTGCAAACCGGGATTGGTCCCGGGCCCATCCCCCCAAAAAATAGATTCTGCCCCGCTCCAACGGCCGGTCCATGCTGATCGACCAACGCAGCGACTGGTCCTCCAAGGTTTTGGCCGAATAGCTCTCGAACAGGGCAGGCGGAATCTCCCTACGCCCATCCTGCCACCATAAGCTGGTTTGGGCATTCCATGTTCCGGCGCGGTGGGCTGCATGGATCATAAAGGCCCGAGACCCGGTCCGGGCATGGGCCATGCGCTGATTGCCCTGATCGGGATGGACATAGGGAAAATCATTCCCTGAGTATGCCTGACGGTATCCAATCGATATTCCGGCCCTGGGTCCGGCGCCTACCCATTTCAGGGAACCCTGCTTTTGGCCAAAGCTCCCCGCCCCGAACCGGCCGCGCAGGGTAGAATGCCGTCCGGAATCCGCAAGGGGGACCGAAGAGCCCAGAATCAGCCCCCCGCCCACCTGGCCGGATCCCCACAAAGCTCCTCCGCCTCCGTACACCAGGCGGATATCTTCCATGAGCTCCACGGCAAGAACGGAGAGATCGGCCTGTCCATGGGCAGGATTCTGAATGGGTATTCCATTCCAAAATACCTGTGTCTGAGCCGAGGAAGATCCCCTCAGCCGAAGGCTGGCCATACCGTTCACCCCGTATCGGTGGACAAAAACGGGATATTGATCCGAAATCAGGGACTCCATAGTCTCCAGTCCATAGGTTTCCCTTTGGTCTCTGGACACCGTATCCATCCTCCCCCCCGGCAAATAATGACGCCACCGGGCCTCCAGAGGCGAGGCTGCCTGGATCCTTCGGGCCCGGATCTCCACGGTCTCCAGGCTGTCCCTCAGGATACCGGAAGGAGGATCCTGGGCCCATGCCGGGGATATCCCCACCAGGAAACTCAGAACCACAATTCTATTAAATAATGGCCTTCTCCTCCTCATGGACCGGGGTCAAAATAAAAGGAATTGGGCCCAATGGAGGTCTCGAATCGATCCTTCCACTCCCCTTGAGCCGAATAACGGTTCACTTCCCCCCTCTGAATAAACCCCCGGGGATCGGCCAGGTATATGTCTCCAGTTTGCGGGTCCAGGCCCACTCCCCAGAAATACTGGTGGGCTTTGGATTCGATCCAGGGCTTTTCGGGCAGTTCCCGGTCTTCCAGAGAAAGACGGAAAAGTCCATAGGGATCATTTCCCCCCTGAAAGTCCAGCCCAATATAATAGAGCATTCCCCGCACCGAATCCACGGCAAGCCGGATTCCCTCAGTCTGATCCGGTAGCTGCATAGCCAATTCCTTTTGTCTTTGGCCGAGATCAATTCGGGTAAGGGCCGAACCCAAGCCCAGGGCCGCATTGCCCGAAAGCACCCAAAGCTTTCCTCCCGGGGCCGGGGCCAGGGTATGCGGAGCCGGGTTCTCCAGGGCCACCTTGGCTTTAATCTGTCCGCTCTGAGCATCGAGGACTAAAAGCTCATAGCAGGCGGGATCCCAACAGGCCACCCAGAGTTCATCCCCCAGCAGGACCATGGACTCCGCATTGGCATAGGGAAGGGTGATGGTCTTTTCCAGACTCAGAGTTCGGGTGTGGATCAGGTAAAGCCGGGAGGAGTACAGGCTGGACACATAGGCCTTATCCCCTGGGATGGCCACCATCCGACGGGGTTTGGGAAGGTCCAGGCTACCGATCTGCTCCCCACTTTCCTTGTCCAATACCCGGATCCGGTCCGAGTTATTCATCAAAAGGAAAAGGCGATTATCCAAAATGGCCATGGATTCGAACACATCACCCAGACTGGCCCCTTGGCTTAAAGGAAATACCGGATCCCTATAACTCCCTGTATGCGGATCATAAAGGCCCAGGCTGCTGTTCCCTGCCCCCAGGTTCCCTTCACAGACCACCCACACCTTCGCCCCTTCGGGAAGGTCTCCGGGAGGGTCGGAAGGGGCTGGAGGTTGATCCTTGCGGCATCCCCCCAGGGCCAGCACAAAGGCTAGGGCAAGGAGGAGTAAATGATTTTTTCTGTCCATGATTCCCCGGTTTGGCGGTTAAAATGAATTAGATACCCTCCCGGGCCCCAGGGCCGAAGGTCCAGCAGATATCGGCCTGGGCTAAGCGGAAGGAGGCTCGGGCGATGAATCCTGCCCATGGGATCTACACAATGGACTTCCCATTCCTGCCCCGGGTCCATTTCCAGAATCAGCTCCCCCCGGCAGGGGTTGGGGAAAGCCCGGCAAAGAGGATTCTGCCCGGACAGATCCTGGCTTAAGCCGGAGGGGAATCTTCCCTGCTGATACAGGGCACCCACCGCATCCAGATCAAATCCCCCCACCGGAAAATCCGTGGGATAGGGATCGTTGATCCTTCGGCCTTCGGAATCCAGGCTGCCCAGCGAATCGATGCGGCCGATGACGTCCACCAGGCGGACATGGGTGATCTGATTGAGATTCAGCCCGGGGATATGGGCCAGGTCTTCGAGATCAAAGGGAGTGCCGAATCCTCCCAGATATTTCCCGGCCAGATTATGAACCTGTCGGGCGTCTATGAACTCCCCCGCCCCGGCAATCTGCACCTCTTCCTGGCCCTTATAGTAGGCCGGGAACCGGTAAAAGTCCCGGCCGTTATCGCTGACTTCCACGAAGGCAAACTCCAGAAAGGCCAGAGCCGAATCCCCGGGGTGCCGGAATCCGTTCTCAAAGACGGCAAAATCCGGCCCCGGCCCGTTATACAAAGGGGCATCAAAACGCAGGGTGATTACGCCACTGTCCCCCAGGCTCACCACCTGAAAATCCGCCGGGCCAATGGCCTGGGCCTCCGTGCCGGCGCTTACTTTACCCAGGGATTTGTCGGCTATGTTTATCCATCCTCGCTGCAGCTCGGCATGGTCCGCCCATCCCGTAAACCGGGGGCTCTGACGGGGAATGGCCGTGGAACCGGGCATCCCCGCCTGAGGAGGATATTGGGCTGCGGCCTCCTGGAAGGAAAAGAGCATCAGAAAGAAGATGCCGATTTCGTTTAATCTTAGACATATGGTCTGCTTCATCTTATTGCCATTTGGTACCATATGGAATTATGGAACGGATTTGATCAAAGTCCGGGTGCTTATCTGGCCCGGTTCCTGTCCCCGGAATTCCAGGATATAGGTTCCTGAAGGATAGGCTTGCATATCCAGGTCCAGGCTTTCCCCAGCCCAGTCCCGGTCCAATACCAGCTGCCCCAGAACAGAATAGAGCTTGATGCGGCCCTTGTCGGCCGATCCCGGTTCAATGCGCAGATTTCGGCCAAAAGGGTTGGGGAATACCCGGAGCTCCGGGATCCGGAGAGGAGAAACGGCCTGATAGTGATCCAAATGGAAATCATCCATGCAGAAATACAGGGGAGTATTGATGCCAAAGGCCCCCACATCTGAGGAAGAGAGTCGGAACTCCAGGCTGTCCACCGGACCCAGGGGAAGCAGGTTCACCCAATGCCAGCCCCGGATAATAGTATCCTGGCTGCTGTTGGCATGGCGGAAATCTGCCAGATAGAATTCCACGCTGTCCGGGCTGATTTTTCCTCCATGATAAGCGCGGATCACAAGCTTGAACCAATCGGGACGTTGTCCGTCCATTCCCCCAAAAGGCTCGACCCCGAATCCCATATCTCCATATTTCATGACATGCCAGGCATAGGTGGAATTGGAAATATAAAACCCCAGGACCCGGGATCCCCGATAGGCAGGATTCAGGGAAATCCGGTTCTCTTCCCCGAAGCAGACCGCATACTGGGCACTCCCCTGAGCGCCCATCCCTTCCCGGGAAGAAAACTGATTCAGGTAGGTGCCGGTAACGGTGTCGCGGAGATTGGAGTAAACAAATCCACGGGACAAAAAGGTGGTTCCCCAGGCACTGTCGTAAATCGTGGGAAAATAGGCGGGGCCATCCTGGAATCCCACGTCTTGTCCCAATTGGCTTTCGTTATAGTAAAAAGTATCCGGACCGCTAAGGGGAAGGGATTCAAAATCCGCGTTCCACTGGGCCTTGATCCCGAAAGGGAAGACCAGTAGGCTCAAAACAAAGGAGAGTCTGTGCATGTTCATATTTGGATTTTAAAGATTTCTTCCGAAAAATCCACGCACAGGAACCAAAACCAGATAAAGAGAAAGCAGGATAAAGGGCAGCCTTGTCTTATCTCTGAGCTTTTTTTCCCGAAAGCATGGATAAGGATGAACAAGGCAGGTCTTCTGACTTACTTCTTCCCTCGGCCGGCCTTCCCATTAAAAAACAGTGGCAATGGATGGCCGGGGAAATACTGAAGATTACAGCATCGGGCAATGTTCAGGATTTTCACCTGATTCCCTTTTCATTGATTCCCCATCCCTATAGGGATGGGGAAATCAAACCTTATTCGAAGTCAAATTTAGGCCGTTTTTTTTTCTTCGGCCGATTTTTTTTGGAGCTTGGGGGCCAGGGAAACGGTCCGGGACCGTCCTAAGCCCCGATCTGCGGGGTCCAGGGCCCCCTTCCCATTCTCTGCAGCATAGTCTCATAAAAAAACATTCCGGCAGCCACCGACACATTAAATGAGTCCAAATCCCCCTTCATGGGAATGCGCACCCGGTGATCGGCCAGGCGCCGGGCTTCCTTTCCGATGCCCTTGTCCTCGGAGCCCAGGATAAAGCAGGTGGGTCGGCTCAGGTCCAGTTCCGTCACGGTTCGGGCATGGCGCATATCGCTGGCCAGGACCTGAAACCCATGCTGGTGCAGAAGGTCAATGGATTGGGCTACGGAAGGCATGCGGCTCACCGAAAGGGAGGTCAGGGTATGGGCTGATGCTCTAAGGGATTCGGAGGTAAGGGAAGCTGAGGAGGATACCGGCAGGATCAGGCATTGCCCTCCACATCCAAAAAGAGACCTGCCGATAGCGCCGATATTGCGCACATCGGTAATCCCGTCCACCAAGGCAAAAAGCGGATTCTCCCCCCGATCCCGCAGACCGGCGATCACCCCCTCCAGGTCAACATAATCCACCAAGGAAACCCAAGCCAGGGCCTCTCTTTGGGAGGAACGGCTCAGCTTTTCCAGCTTTTCGGGAGGGACCAGACTCAAGGGGATGGCATGGCGCCGGCAAAGCTGACGCAGGGCGCCGACCCGGGGACCGGTGGCCGTTCGCAGTAAAAACACTTTTTCCAGGCTGCGTCCCTGCTCGATGGCCTCTATGATGCATTCGGCTCCGGAAATCAAAGGGGCGGATTCCTTAAATGGGGACATATATAGGTCTGGAATGGGGAAAATGAAGAAAAAAACCTTAAAGGCGAAGGCAATTCATGCCATGTTATGGAATACTCTTTGGACGTCTTCATCCTGTTCCAGTCTTTCCATGAGCTTGAACACCTCTTCGGCCTGCTCGTCGCTGACTTCGATCAGGGTATCAGGTACCCATTCCAGCTCCGCGGATATGGGGGTGATTCCCCGCTCCTCCAGGGCTTTTTGCAGATTCCCGAAATCCGGAAAAGCGGAACGCAGTATCCATTTGCCTTCGCTGTTCTCACCCATTTCTTCCAGGCCGGCATCGATAAGTTCCAATTCAAAGCTCTCGGGATCCATTCCCTGGGGCTCCAGGGTGAAGACTCCGTAATGCTTGAAAAGGAATCCCACCGACCCGCTGGTGCCCAGGCTTCCCCCTCCTTTGTTAAAATGGGAGCGGACATTGGCCACCGTCCGGGTGGTGTTATCTGTGGCGGTTTCCACCAGAATGGCGATCCCATGAGGGCCATAACCTTCATAGAGTACCTCATCATAATCGCTGGTATCCTTGCCCAGGGCATGGCGGATCGCCGCCTCTATGCGGTCCTTGGGCATGTTCACCGATTTGGCATTCTGAATGATCCGCCTCAGCATGGGATTGGAGGCCGGATCCGGGCCGCCCTTCTTTACGGCTATGGCGATTTCCTTTCCTATGCGAGTAAACTGTTTGGCCATGCGGTCATAGCGGGCAAACATCTTGGACTTTCTGACTTCAAAAATTCGACCCATGAATCAAGTATAAAATTTGGTAACAGGCACGGGGAAAGGCTTTCCCCGTGCCTGCAGAGAAAAAACATCACAAAAATAAGAATAGTTTCGGGATCATAAGAACGGCAAAAAGGAAATCCTAACTTCGCGATCATGAAAGTACAGGCTCTGCAACGATTCCGCTTTATCGCCCTGCTGGAGGGGATTTCCTATCTGGCCCTGGTATTCATGGCCATGCCGCTCAAATACCTGGCGGACTTTCCCGAAGCCGTACAGTACACAGGCTGGGCCCATGGACTACTGTTCATTCTCTATTTTGCCTTCCTGTTGCCGGCATGGGCACGCCATAAATGGCCATTGTCCAAAGTAGCCCTGCTTGTCCTGGCTTCCCTGATTCCTTTTGGCGCATTCGTTGCCGACAAAAAACTGAAGGGGGAAATCAAACGGCTTGCCGCCGCAGAGATCTGATTCCCCAACCGGAACGCTCAATTCCGGGGAATGAACACCAGAGATTTTCCCTCCCAGTCCATCCCCGGGATCAGGTCCTCCAGAGGCCAGATCCGGGTTCGGGAGGACTGCCCCGTCGCCTCTATCTCCTCCCTCAGATCCCCGCCTTTCAGCGCCAGCAATCCATGGGGAAGGACTCCGCCCTCCCGCCTTCCGGGGCGCAGTCCGGCCTGAGACCAGGCCCATAAATCCTTCAGGGGCGCCACGGCCCGGCTCACCACATAATCAAAGGGACCGCGCTGGTCCTGTCCCCTGCCCTGCAAGGCGACGACATTCTCCAACCCCAGGGATTCGGCAATCTTCTCCACCGCATGTATCTTCTTCCCAATCCGGTCCACCAGCCAGAACCTGGACCCGGGATGGACTATGGCCAGGGGGATACCGGGAAATCCCCCGCCCGTTCCCAAATCCATAATCCTCTCTCCCTGCCCGAACTCATACACTCGGGCTATGGCTAGGGAATGCAGGACATGACGGGCATACAGGCGATCGATATCCTTGCGGGAGATCAGGTTTATTTTCTGGTTCCAGTCCCTGTACAGGTCCTGCAACCGGGCCAACTGCTCCTGCTGCCGGGGACTGAGTCCCGGAAAATGGCTTAGGATCGTTTCCATTGTTTTTGGTTTTTCCAGAAAATATAAGGGGTGAGCATCAAATGATAAATGGGCCAGCAAAGATCAAAGACGATCCAGGTTCCCGGGACCGTCCTCCATTGCAGCTTCTGTTCCAGCCGGGAGCTGATGGCCCGCAGAGCCATCAGTCTCAGGACCTGCAGGGCCAAGGCCATCCCTGCCCATCCCGTCAGACACAAAATCCAAAATGCCAGCCAACCCAGTCCCTGACTCAGGGCATAAAGGCCGAGAAGGAACTTGGGGACCCAACGGTAATATTTTCCTGTGGACAAGTGACGCTGTTTCTGGGCTATCCAGTCCTCCATCCGGTATGGAGGTCGGGAAAGGGTCTGGGAATCCGGGTCAAAACGATAAAGAATGGATAAGTCCCGGGGCTGGAGGCGCAGGAAAAGATCATCGTCTCCGGAAGGAGTTCTGGCCCATAAGGGGTCTTGCTGGGCAGCCAGCATATCCTGGCGGCGGCAGAGCAAATTGCGGCCCAGGGCCAGGTAGGGGAAGCCGCTGTCGGCCAGGGCAAAAGCCATAAGATAGCTGTTGAGGGTTTCGCCTTGAATCATCCGGTTCAGTCCGCCAGAGTTCTTTTCATAGAGTCCCGGCCCACAAATCACGGAATACTCCCCCGCCCGGGAGGCCATGGTGCGGATCCAATGGGGAGAACGGGGATAGCAATCCGCATCGGTAAGCAGCACCCAGGGATGGCGGGCAGCACTCAGTCCATGGGAAAGCGCATCTTTTTTTCCGGGGAATTGGCGGGGCTGATCCCGGGGAATAGTCAGAATCCGCAAATGCTCATGTTTCTGGGCCAAGTCCTGGAGCAGAGCCCTACTTTCATCCTCAGAGCGGTCATCGACCACGATGATTTCAAAATTCGGCTGGCCGTTCTCCTTCCTGTATATTTGCTCCAGAATACCGGGGAGATTTTTTTTCAGATTCTCTGCTTCATTGTGGGCGCAAACGATCACCGACAGAGGGGGCGCCGCTTTAGGGAGGGGGGATCGGGATTCGATTTCGGCTCCGGCCTCCGGGCCGGAAAAAATCCGCGAAAGCCAGCCCAGCAGGAAAAAAAACTGAATGCTCAGGGCAGTCAGCAAAAGAATTATCAAAGAGGAGACCATCGGCCAGCAAAGAAACAGAAAAAATGGATTTTGAGATTCATCAACAGGATCCGGCCTCGGATGCCCGGGCGGGCCTATTGCATACCGATCACGGGGAAATACATACGCCTATTTTCATGCCTGTGGGCACGGTGGGTTCCGTCAAGGGCATAGGCCAGGATCAACTGGTCCACGAAGTGGGGGCTGAGATTATCCTGGGCAACACCTACCACCTTTATTTAAGGCCCGGGGAAGATGTTCTGGAATCCGCCGGTGGACTGCACCGGTTTATGGGCTGGGACCGCCCCCTGCTCACCGACTCCGGAGGCTATCAGGTCTACTCCCTCGGGGCCCGACGGAAAATCAGCGAAGAGGGAGCCCTTTTTCGCTCCCATATAGATGGAAGCCTTCACCTGTTCACCCCAGAGAGAGTCCTCGAAATCCAGCGAAAAATCGGGGCGGACATCATCATGTCCTTTGACGAATGCTGCCCCTACCCGGCCTCCTATGCCTATGCCCGGGATTCCATGGAACGCACCCATCGATGGATCACCCGCTGTTTTCAGGCCCATGACCGTCTCCCCTTTCTCTACGGCCACCGCCAATCCCTGTTTCCCATCATTCAGGGAAGTACTTATGCGGACCTGAGAAAGGAATCCACAGACTTTGCCGCAGATACCGGAGCCCATGGTCATGCCATAGGAGGGCTTTCTGTGGGCGAACCCGAGGAGCTGATGTATGAAATGGCAGCCCTGTGCTGCGGCAGACTGCCCAAGGAAAAACCCCGGTATCTCATGGGTGTTGGCACTCCCTGGAATCTGCTGGAGAACATCAGCCTGGGCGTGGACATGTTCGATTGTGTGATGCCTACCCGTAACGGGCGCAACGGAATGCTCTTTACCGGACAGGGAATAATCAACATAAAGAACAAGAAATGGGCCAGGGATTTCAGTTTGATCGATGACAGCCTGCCGACAGGTCCCTCCACCCGGTATACCAAGGCCTATCTTCGTCACCTGTTCGTATCCGGAGAGCTGCTGGGCATGCAGATAGCCAGCCTGCATAATTTGATCTTTTACTTACATTTGGTTCGCCAGGCCCGGGCCCATATACTCCAGGGAGATTTCCGTGCCTGGAAGGAAAGAACCATACCCCTGCTCAAGCAAAGGCGATAAGTGTCCCCGGCATATCCACCATGAAAATACTCGACAGATATATATTGCGGCGCTTTCTGGGCACCTTTTTCTATGCGATCATCATCCTTTCCGTCATCGCCTGTGTGATCGACTATTCCGAAAAAGTGGACGATTTCATCAATCGGGGGGCTCCGGCCATGGCCATAGTCCATTATTTCAAGAATTTCATCCCCCATATTGTGGCCCTGCTCTTCCCTCTTTTCCTTTTTATTGCCACCATATATTTCACCTCAAGGCTGGCCTATCGTTCCGAGATCATTGCCATCCTGGCCTCCGGGGTCTCCTATCCGCGCTTCCTCCTCCCCTATGCCTGGGGAGCCCTTTTTCTCTGCACCCTGTCCTGGGTGGCCAACCACTGGATCGTGCCCGAGGCCAACCGCCAGAGACTGGCCTTTGAAAATCAGTATATCCGGGGCCAGGCCGTGCTCAGCGACCGGAACGTGCATTTGCGCATTGCCCCCAATCTTTATGTATATGTGCAGAGCTATGATTATTCGTCGAACATGGGCTATCGATTTTCGGCCGAAACCATCGAAGGCACCCTGCTCAAGGAAAAAATCATGGCAGACCGGGTGAGTTATGATTCCCTGAAAGAAGAATGGAACCTATATGAAGTAATGGTCCGGCACAATGACGGAATCCGGGAAACCCTGAACTTCCATGACCATCTGGTGCGAAAATTTCCGTCGTTCAAACCCTCCGACTTGGAATCCGACAACGCTATAAAAGAGGCCCTGACCACGCCCAGACTGAATGCCTTTATTGAACAGGAGACCCTGAGGGGCCGGGAAAGTCTGAACGTCTATTATGTGGAAAAATACCGGCGCACAGCCCAGCCTTTTGCCGGATTGATCCTCACGTTAATCGGGGTCACCATCGCATCGCGGAAGATCCGAGGGGGCAGCGGACTCCATCTGGCCCTGGGCATTTCCATCAGTGCCCTCTATATCATGGCCATGCAGTTGTCTACCACTTTTTCCACTAAGGGGGGACTGAACGCCTTGGTGGCCGTCTGGCTTCCCAATCTTTTCTTTGGGATTCTGGCCGCCTGGCTGTTCTGGAAAAGAGTGCGCTGATTTTCCCAAACCTGGGAGAGGGCGTCCTGACCCAAGGATTATGGAGGCAAAATTCCTCGGGAATTCCGATGCCAAAGCCCAGGAACTACATAGGGGCATGAATGAAGACTTATGCTATATCCTTGATTATGGGGGAAAAAGAGGGAAGAAATCCTTCGGCCCCTTCTCAGGCAACGATCCGGGACCAAGGAGTAGACTATCTGAAAAAAGGGTCGCGGTTCCCAGCCTGAATCAATCGAGATATTTGGTTTGTCTATCCGGCCGGTCAATAGGATTGGGGCCTTATACAGAAAAGGCGGTCTTTCCCTTTCAGGAGAGAAGAAGCGAAGGGGGAAAAACTCTCCGGTAATCAGCCCGAAGAATTCCGTCAAAAGGGATACTTGGATAAGCGTTCCGGTCCTGGGACAAGGATATTGTCCGATGAGAAAAAGAAAGAGAGAGGGATGATTCCGCAGATCAGGGCGTTCCCCTCCCCCCAATGCCCCGGAAGGCTGGGGAAAATTCCCTGCCCATTTTCCAACCCTTAGGGATTTTGTCCCGTCTTATTGGACTGCGGCACCAAGGACGGCAGATTCCGGACGGGAATCCAAGTCTTCCTGGGAATCAGCCCTTGTAAACCTTATCCCATAGAAAACTCATCCTGGAAATCCGGATGGGTTTTTTTCTTTCTCCCCCCAAATCCTCTCGAGAGCTCCTGATCTTTCCGGATTTTTTCCTTTTGCCCACCCAATATTTTTGTTCATTCACCAAATTGCCTTACCTTCGCACTCCAATATTGATTAACGAATCTTTCCATGCCTACAATACAACAACTTGTTCGTAAAGGTCGTCAGCAAATCCATGCCAAGTCCAAATCCAGGGCGCTGGACGCCTGTCCCCAGAGAAGAGGCGTATGCACACGGGTATATACGACCACTCCCAAAAAACCCAACTCTGCCCTGAGAAAAGTAGCCAAAGTGCGGCTTACCAATAAAATTGAGGTGATTGCCTATATTCCCGGGGAGGGCCACAACCTTCAGGAGCACTCCATCGTGCTGATCCGGGGAGGCCGGGTAAAGGACCTGCCTGGAGTTCGTTATCATATTGTCCGGGGTGCGCTGGATACGGCGGGAGTGAAAGACCGCAAACAAAGCCGCTCCAAATACGGCACCAAGAAAGAAAAAGTAAAGAAATAATTCTCATTTCTCCATACTCTGATTATCCTAAATATTAGCCATTACCTATGAGAAAGGCCCAAGCCAAAAAACTGCCCTTAGCTCCGGATCCCAAGTTCAACGATAAAATGGTGACCCGTTTTGTGAACTGCCTGATGTGGGGTGGGAACAAGACCGTAGTACTCAGTGCCTTTTATGATGCCCTGGATAAGGTAAATAAGATTACCGGTGAAGACGGTTATGAACTCTGGAAGAAAGCATTGGCCAATGTAACTCCCTCTGTGGAAGTAAGAAGCCGCCGTATCGGGGGCGCCACGTTTCAGATTCCGGCCGAAGTGCGACCGGATCGCAAAATCTCCCTGAGCATGAAATGGCTGATCCGGTATAGCCGGGAACGCAATGGCCGTTCCATTTCCGAGAAGCTGGCCAATGAGATCATCGCCGCTTCCAAGGGAGAGGGCGGAGCCTATAAGAAGAAAGAAGATACGCACCGCATGGCCGAAGCCAACAAAGCCTTCTCTCACTTCAAGATTTAAACCCTTGCCCAAGGCAAACCCCCATATAGGCCACCTCATCGGTGGCCTATTCTATTTGCACAAAAGATCAGAATAATATTGGACGAATGTACATGACCTTTCGAAAATAATCCCTAGATTTGAGCGGATAAAAGAATAATTCATCACCCACCCTCCATTAATCATTCCAAATCCATGGCAACAGACGAAAAACTCAAGGTATTAAAACTTGCCCTAGACAAAATCGAAAAAGACTACGGAAAAGGCTCCGTCATGACTCTGGGCGACAAACAAAGGGAAAAGATTGAAACCATTTCCACCGGATCCATCGGACTGGACATGGCCCTTGGAGTGGGAGGCCTTCCCCGGGGCAGGGTAATCGAAATCTACGGACCCGAATCCTCCGGAAAGACCACCATTGCCATCCACACCATTGCCGAAGCTCAGAAGAAAGGAGGCATTTGCGCCATCATCGATGCCGAGCATGCCTTCGATCCCAATTATGCGCGCAAGCTGGGGGTGGACGTGGAAAACCTGATCATATCCCAGCCCGATTACGGGGAACAGGCCCTGGAAATCGCTGACAGACTGATTTCTTCAGGGGCCATCGACGTGGTGGTCATCGACTCAGTGGCGGCTCTGGTGCCCAAAGGAGAATTGGAAGGAGAAATGGGCGACAGCAAAATGGGACTGCATGCCCGCCTGATGAGCCAGGCGTTAAGAAAGCTCACCGCCACCATAAACCGTACCGGCTGCTGCTGTATATTTATCAACCAGCTCCGGGAAAAAATCGGGGTCATGTTCGGCAATCCCGAAACCACCACCGGGGGAAATGCGCTGAAGTTCTATGCCTCCGTTCGCCTGGACATCCGCCGCATTTCCCAGATCAAAGACGGGGACATGGCTTCCGGAAACCGGACCCGGGTAAAAATCGTGAAAAACAAAGTAGCTCCTCCCTTCCGCCAAGTGGAGTTCGATATATTGTTCGGTGAAGGAATATCCAAGGTTGGGGAAATCATTGATATAGGTGTAGAATTGGGCATACTGCAAAAAAGCGGATCCTGGTTTAGCTATGGAGAGAATAAAATCGGGCAGGGCAGGGATGCGGTGAAAAATTTCCTCAAGGACAATCCCGAGTTCATGGAGGAAATCGAAACCCGAATCCGCGAGCAACTGGAACCGGCCTCCTAAAATCCTGAGCTCTTCCCCGGTCCATGCTCGGGCATAGTATTCATCCCCCTCCTCCGTGCGGGGGATTTTCTTTTTCCCCAGGCGATGGCGACATTTCCCTCCCTTTTAGCCGGCCTTTTTCCCCATATCAAGCCTCTGGATGGGATCCTTAGAGCTTCCCCACCTTCTAGCCGGTCCATGCCTGGGCCAGGGCTCCGGGTTATGAACCGAAGAAGAAAGACTGGTCTAAGGGAAATCCGGCGTCCCCGTTTCCCGGAACCGGGCACAAAGTTTACCTTTGTGCCCATTAACCCACTAAACACCAACCTTTTCCTATGGCACTGATCAAATCCATTTCCGGAATAAGGGGGACCATAGGCGGCCCTGCGGGTTCCGGCCTGACTCCCCTGGATATTGTCAAATACACCGCCGCCTATGCGGCCTGGGGGAAAAAGCAGAATCAGGGCAATCTGATCGTTGTAGGCCGCGATAGCCGAATTTCCGGATCGGTGGTCCAGGACCTGGTGGTATCCACGCTCCGGATGGCGGGAATGGATGTATTAAACCTGGACCTGACCACCACTCCCACCCTGGAAATGGCTGTAGTCTTTGAAAAAGCGGCCGGAGGCATTGTCCTTACGGCCAGCCATAACCCCCGGGAATGGAATGCCCTGAAGCTGCTCAATCATCGTGGCGAATTCCTGAGCTCCGCCGACGGAAAATGGATTCTGGATTATGCCGAAAAAGGGGAGCAGCACTTTGCTTCCGTGGACGAACTCGGCCAGGTCAGTCCAGCAGAGGGGTACATGGAAAAGCATGTGGACGCCATTTTGGCCCATCCCCTGGTAAAGGCCGAGGCCGTAAAAGGACGCGGGTTCCGGGTGGTGGTGGATGCCATAAACTCCACCGGGGCCCTGGCCGTTCCCCTTTTGCTCCGGGCCATGGGTCTGGAGCAGATCGAAGTGCTCTACGGCGAAGTGACCGGGGATTTTGCCCATAATCCTGAACCCCTTCCCGAGCACCTGCAGGGCTTGTGCGAAACGGTCCGCCATTCCGGAGCCGATCTGGGTATTGCCGTAGACCCCGACGTGGACCGGCTTTGCTTTGTCTGTGAAGACGGGACTCTGTTCGGAGAAGAATACACGCTGGTGGCCGTAGCCGATTATGTGCTCAGCCATAGGAAAGGGAATACCGTATCCAACCTCTCTTCCACCCAGGCGCTGGCCCGGGTGACCCAAAACCACGGAGGAGAGTATTTTCCTTCGGCCGTCGGCGAAGTGAATGTGGTCGAGAAAATGAAATCCACCGGGGCCGTCATCGGCGGAGAAGGAAACGGAGGGGTAATCGTCCCGGACCTCCACTATGGCCGGGATGCCCTGGCCGGCATTGCTCTTTTTCTTAGTCAGTTGGCGACCTGGGGACTATCCTGCCGGGCTCTGCGGGATCGCTATCCCACATTTTTTATGTCTAAGAACAAATTATCCCTTCCTCCAGGCACCGACACCAATTCCTTGTTCCAATCTTTGGAAAAGGAATATCCCGGCCATCGCATCCACCGCGAAGACGGAATCCGCATCGATTTCGATTCGGACTGGGTGCATATCCGAAGCTCCAATACGGAGCCGATAATCCGCATATACAGCGAATCCGACACCGAGGAAAAAGCCCGGGCCCTGGCCGAAACGCTAATGGACAAAATCCGTCAGATGCTCCCCGAGCTGGGATAGAATGAGCCCCTATGTCTCGTCCCCAATATGATCTGGTGGTCATCGGAGCCGGCCTGGGTGGGCTGGTCACCGCCGCCCTGCTCAGCCGAGAAGGGATGAAAGTGCTGGTGCTGGAGAAGGACAAGCAGACCGGGGGATGCCTGCAATCCTTTTCCTTCTCCAAAACGCTTTTTGATTCCTGTGTGCATTATCTGGGCAGCCTCCGTCCCGGCCAGACCCAGTACCGCCTTCTGGATTATCTGGGCATTCTGGATTCGCTGCAAATCAAAGCTCTGGATGAATGGGGTTTTGATCATATTCGATTTGGCGAGGATCCCTTAGAATATCCCCACGGTGTGGGACGGGAAATATTCCTGGAATCCCTGATCCCGCGATTCCCCTCCATGGGCCCTGTCCTGAACCAATACCTGGATCATATCCAGGAAGTGATTTCTGCATTCCCCTTGTATCGGCTTGAGGAGGGATCTGCCCAGGCCAAGCAGGTCCATATTTCCCAGTCCCTGGTCTCCACCCTGGAGCGCCTCATTCCCTCCAAAAAACTAAGAGCCGTACTCACCGGCTCCTCCCTGCTCTATGCAGGCCATTCCGCCCACAGCCCCTTTTACTTGCATGCCCTGGTCTGGAACAGTTATTTCGAGGGGCCCGGAAAAATTCTCCCCGGCACGGCCCGGATCACCCGGCTGCTGACGGAAAAAATACGCGAACATGGAGGGGAAATCCTGACGCGCACCGAGGTCAAAGCCCTGCATATCCAGGGCCGCAAAGTCCTTGCCGCAGAAGGAGCGGACGGGCAGCGCTGGACAGCCCGCCATTGGGTGAGCGCCATCCATCCGGCCCTCACCCTGGACCTTCTCCCTGCGGAAAGCTTCCGCCCGGGATTCCGAAACAGAATCAAAAACATCCCCCAGACCACCGGCGGATTCATGGTCTATATGCGCCTGGCCCCTCAATGCGTCCCCTACCGAAACCACAATGTGTACTGGCACCGGGACGAAAATACCCTAATGGGGAATAGTCCAGGCCCATGGCCTTCCACCTATGGGCTTTTCCACCAGGAAGACCCCGTGAACCCCGGATTTTCCCGAGGGCTTTCCTTGCTGACCTATATGGATTTTGCCGAAGTCGAACCCTGGCAGGATTCCCGGAATACCGCTACCCATCCGGGAATCCGGCCTGCCGAATACCAAGAGTTCAAGGAATACAAAGCCCAGGAAATCATGGCCCTGGCCTGCCGCCACCAGGGGATATCCCCGGATCATATCCTCGAATACCGGGTGGCTACACCTCTGACCCTCCGGGATTATACTTCATCGCCCATGGGATCTCTCTACGGCGTACAAAGGTCCTTCCGGGATCCGGAGGCCCGGTCCATGGGTACCCGGAGCCGACTGGAAAACCTATACTTCACCGGCCAGAACATCAATCTCCACGGAGTGCTGGGCGTCAGCATTACGGCCCTGGCCACGGCAGCAGACATGGTCGGCATGCCTTATCTCCTGAAAAAGATCCGCCGGGGCGGAGGCTGAATTCCCTTTTCCTTTTGGCCCCCTAGGGGACTATTCGGTGAATTTTCCCAGACCTAATTGAAAAAAAAAACCTAGATTAACCCTCGGGCCCCGGCGGCCTCGTCCTTTCCCTTCCCCCAATGGAAATTGGGAATCTAAAAAAAACAGAATCCATGAAATCTTATATCCAGCAAAAAGCCATAGAATACTTTCCCCAGTACCAATCCTTCAGGCACCAAATTCACGCCCATCCGGAGCTCTCTTTTGAAGAGGTACAGACCTCCCGGTTCATCAAGGACCAACTGGACCAATGGGGGATTCCCTACCAGGCGGAGGTTGCCGGCACCGGTGTGGTGGCCTTGATCCAGGGGCGCAACCCTGAATCCCGGTGCATAGCGGTCCGGGCCGACATGGATGCCCTACCCATCGAAGAAGCCAACGAAACCCCATACAGATCCCGGAACCCCGGGGTCATGCACGCCTGCGGCCATGATGTACACAGCAGCTGCCTTCTCGGCCTGGCCCGAATTCTCCACGAAATCCGCAACCGATGGCAAGGAACTATAAAGCTGATCTTCCAGCCCGGGGAAGAGAAGCATCCCGGCGGGGCCAGTCTGATGATTGCCGATGGCGTTTTGGACAATCCCCGGCCTTCGGCCATATTCGCCCTCCATGTCTATCCTCACCTGCCCAAAGGATATTTGGGATTCCGGCAGGGACAGTATATGGCCAGTGCCGACGAAATCTATATCACCGTCCAAGGAAAGGGTGGCCATGCCGCCCTGCCCCATCAAACCGTGGACCCCATCACCATATCGGCCCAGATGATCACCCAGCTCCAGCAGGTGGTCTCGCGCAAAGCCAATCCCCTGATCCCCTCGGTGCTCAGTTTCGGCAAGATAGCCGGAGGAATGGCCGGGAACGTCATTCCCGACCAAGTGGAGATTCAGGGAACTTTCCGCACCCTGGATGAAGCCTGGAGATCGGAGGCCCATGAATGGATCCGGAAAATAGCCCATCAGGTGGCCGGTTCCTTGGGGGCCGAGGTAATCGTGGAGATTCCCAAAGGATATCCTTCCCTTTTCAATCATCCGGAGTTGACCCAATTGGCCGCATCCTGGGCCGGGGAATACCTGGGAGAGGACAAAATCCGGGAGCTGAACCTCCGGATGGCCGCCGAAGACTTCAGTTTCTATGCCCGGGAAATCCCGGCCTGCTTCTTCCGGCTGGGCACCAACCGGGAAGACCAGGAGTTCACCGCCCCGGTGCACAATGCGCGCTTCGATATCGACGAGGAGGCCATGATTACCGGGGTGGGGACCATGTGCTGGCTGGTCTACCAGGCCCTGCAACACTGGCAGCAGGCCTAGTCCTTTTCCCCTATATCCTTCCCTCATCGCACCGGAACACCAGGGCAGCATTCACCCCTCCAAACCCGGATCCGGTTTTGAGCACCGTATTCAACCGGGCGGTAATCAGGCTTTGGGTGACCGACAAGGGATAGCTTACCCCTGGAGTCCTGTAGCCCAGGGAAGGAATGACCAAGCCTTCTTCCATGGCCTCCATGACCAGTGCGGATTCCAAAACGCCGGCGGCTCCGAGGCTGTGGCCGATCCATCCCTTGAGACTGTGCACGGGGGTATCGACCAGATTCATTTTCCCCAAGGCTTTGGCCTCCATTTCATCGTTGTATACCGTTCCCGTTCCATGGGCGGACACCAGGTGAATTTCTGAGGGCCGGACCCCAGCCTGATCCAGAGCCCTTTCCATGGCCAGGGCCAGCTCTTCCCCTGTCCGGGAAGGTCCCGATAGATGATTGGCGTCATTGGTCGTGCTGCCTGCCGCCAGGAGTATGGAAGGGGCATGGCGGGGTTTTTCGGCCGTGAGCAGCAAGGTAGCCACTCCTTCCCCAAGGCTGATGCCGTCCCTGTCCTGATCAAAAGGGCGGCAGGGTTGAGCAGATAAGGCATGAAAAGACTGAAAGCCCCTTAGAACAAAATCCGAGATCAGATCCGCCCCGGTAACCAGCACCCGGTCTTCCTGGCCCGTGGAAATCCGCCTCTGGGCCAGAATCAAGGCCACCAGCCCCGAAACACAAGCCTGGGATACCACCCAGGGAGGCCGGCGCATACCCAGCAGGCGGGCCAGTTTCGCGGCCGTATGGGAAATCCGGATAGTCTCTTCTTGACCCGGCTTCCATTCCGCAATATTTCCCTTGGTCGTCGACAATATCCAGGGGCAGTCCCTGAATTCCTCTGCGGCATTCTGCCTGGCCGCGGAAACCGATCGCCAAACCAAAACCTCAAAGTCAGAGAGCGAAAGGCCTTGGGCTTCCGCCAGGGATTTCCATTCCTCCCAAAGCCCCCGGGGTATGCGGCCCAGAAAAACCGTTTCCCCCTCAGGCCTCTGCTCCGGTGCCAGGGCCGATTGGCCGCGGCGAAAACGGTCCCAGCGCTCCTCTCTGGATTCCCCTAGAGCCGATGCCTGGTGCAGAACCTGTACCCATACGGGCCTGAAGGGATTCACTTCAGCCATTTTTCCTTCCATTCCAGCATATATTGAGGGAGATACCACATCAGTTCCAGGCTGTTGCGGTCCATGAAAACCTGAGTGGAATGCCCCCGGGCCACCAGTTCATTCCTCCGGGAATCATAGAGGGCATATTCAAAAAGGAGCTTGGCCGCTGGGGTGTCGACATAGGTGGTCTCCAAGCGGATACGGTGGCCATATCTGAGAATACGCTTATAATCGCAGTTCATCTGAACTACGGGCACCACGATATCATGGCGGTACAGGTCCAGGTATCTCAGCCCATAGGCCTGACCAAAAGCCTCCCGCCCATCTTCAAAATACCGGATGAAATGGCCGTGCCAGACGATACCCAGGGGATCCGCCTCCGAAAACTTCACTTCAAATTCCGTGGTGTGCTTTATCCTTTTGATCTCCAAAACAATATGCTTTTGATCCCGAAATTAGGGCGGGCAGTCCGGTCGATCAGGGACTGCCCTTAGGGTTTTTCCAAAAATATTTTCATCTCACAGCGGGCAATCCATTCCTCCCCCACCCGGACTTCGGCATGGAGGACCCGGGCCTGGAGGATCTGATGAGTCTGACGGATCCGGGTCCGAAGTCTTTCCCCCAGCCGGGGAAGTCGGCTGACTTCCAGCCGGCTCACAGAGCCCAGGAACCCTAAAGGGGGGGGCAATCCTTCCTCCCCGGCTGCCCAGCCGTTTTCTGCAGCTGCCGTCTGGGCCATGTTCTCGACCAAGGCGGAAGGGGATAGAAATCCGTCCCGGGTCAGATAGGCTGATTCTTTCACCGTATAGGCCGCCTCAAACCCCGAATCATCTATCTGAAACTGGTCCACAAAAGTAAAAGGAGGAGCCTGGGGCAACCACTCCTGCGCATCAATCCATTCCTTGCTTCCAGAAATCATAATAATTAAACCATTGCTCCGGATACTTCCGGATCATTTGTTCCACGAGTTCCAAATAATCGTCCAGCATGGCCTGCATGCCTTCCTCTCCTCGGCCTTCATAGATTTTAGCCGGCCAAGAATAATATCGATACCGAAATCTAGCCTCTTTAAATCCAAAAACAAAACAAACCGGAGCTTTTAATTTGGAGGCCAGAATAAATGGCCCGGCTGGGAAGCAGGCCATCTCGCCCAGAAAGGATCGCTTCAGGGTGCGGTGTCCCGGCCGGAATCGATCTGCATGCATGCAGACAAGTTCATTTCGGCCCAGGGCGGCCAGGATCTCATAAATATGGGAAAGGTCATCCCGCACATAAATCACCCGGAATCCTCTGCCCTGTTCATATTCTTCCAGGGCCGCCTTTACCCCGGCCTCTTCCCCATCAAACATAAGTATATTCACCGGTCCCCCGGTATACTCTTTGAGCAGATGACCGGCCAGCTCGCCGTTGCCCAAGTGAGCTCCAACCAATATCCCCCCTCTCCCTTGGTCCAGCATGTCCATGATGTTCCGGGTGCCTTCCAGATTAATATGACGGATTTCCTTTCCCGCCCCACAGACCAAGGCTATTCGGTCAATCAGGGCCATACCAAATTGGTAAAGATTGCGGCGGATCATCCGGCGGGCCCGGGCCGGGGAATAGCCCAGCCTGCGATGATACAGCTCAAAGAGTGGGCGGGTAGCCGAAGGTTTAAATAGGTAATAATAATAAGTGACCAAGGGCAAAAAGGCATAGGCAGGCTTCAGCCCCCCCCATCGGATCAAACCAATAAAGAAACGGTAACCCCAGCTTGTGGCTTCGCTGCGCCCTTCCCAGCCGGCCATGGCCTATACCTTAGCTTCGGCCTCCAGCCGTCCCAGCACATAATTGTAAAAGTCAGAGAGAGTCACCATAGTCTGAAAATCCTGGGGATTCACTTTGAATCCGAATTCTCTTTCTATGGCCACCACCAGATCAATGAAATCCAGACTGTCCAGGTCCAAGGCCTCTTTCAGACTGGCCTCGGGCACCAAAGCCTCCGCTTCCACTTCGAAATCCGAAATAAGGAAAGCGTTGATTCTCTGGGAAATGTCTTCAACTCTCATATGCTGTAACTATGTGCTAATAATACGCCATTCCCGGCTCATGGAACGGGAAATCGCCGGATTGGCGGAATCCCTTTTGCCATGGGGAGAGCAAAACTACGAAAAACCCGTTGCAAATAGGGACCTCTGAGGGGAAATTCCACGCAAATATCCCTCAATAATGGATATCGATAACGCTTTTCAAAGGAATCAGCGTACCCCCTTTCAGCTGCATAAACCCATCAATGACCGACCAAACCGTAGTCGTCACGGAAATAGGCCCCTGGGTGGTCTCAAAAGTGATATGGGTTTTCCCCTTGAATTCATTCCCCAATCGGGTGGCATAACGAAGCTCCCTTTCCCACCTGCTGGAATTATCCACAAAGGCAGGGACAATCCTATACTGGGAAATCTCTTCTTTTTCAATGATTTGCGCCATGTGTACCCAAATTTAGATTTCTAATCTACTGAATTTTAAAATTCCATCCAATATATTTTGACTAAATCCGGTTTTTTTTGGGAGCGGTAGGTCATGGGATCCAGAGGCCCCAAAAGGGGAAACTATCCCCTTTTGGGGCAAAAACTCTGGAGGGAAAAGCCATGCTAGGGAACTATGACCATAGGAAACAACGCATCAGCATCGGTTTCCCCGCCGGAATCCGAAGGGTCGGTTCCGAATTTATTCGTAGGCCTGTGCATAAGCAGAATGCGCAGGCTCCCCTCCCCGGCATCCCCGGTGCGGACAGAGACCTCCTGGTTCAGGGGCTTACCGTTCGGATCCTGATTTCCCGATTCCCATTGGATAAACTCGTAGGGAATGGACTGCAGGATGACCAAATGCTCCTCGGCCTCATCGAGTATCTCCTGGGTCAAGTCTTCGGCCTCGGTCCCGTATTCATGGAGAAACCGGATCTCCAGATGGTAGGTTTGATTCTCCGCCAAATGAATCGTATCCACCTGCTTTTCACCATCAAGCACCCGATAATCATAGGCTATGGTCTTCTGGGAGTCCGAACTGAATATCAGTCTCACGGTGGAGATCAGCTCCGGCTCGCTGGGTATGGGCGGATCCTTTTGCTTTCCACAACTCCAGACCAGGAGGCTGATCCCTATGGCCCAAAGGCTCATCGAAGTCATTTTCCGGATTCCCGGATTCTTTATTTGGTGGTTTTGATTTTTTCTATTCCTTTTCATTTTGGTTGATTTTTTTTAGTGATGATAACGGAATGATTGGCTATTGGCCAATCATTCCCCCTTGTTCTTGACCGGATCGGAGTCCATAGCTTAGCCGGAAAATCAGGTTTCTGCCTGGCCGGTCCAGATAGTAGCGAAAGGCATCCAGATAGTCCCGATAACGGAGGTTGGTCAGATTGTCCATCTCCAGACTCAGTTCCCAGTCGGCCTTGGTGGAGAATGCCCAGGTCCAACGTGCCGAAACCAGGGTATACGCACCGGGGGGACGCAGATAGTCCCGGGATTCAAAATCCCGGGGCAGACGATTCTGTTCCCCCACCCCTCGGACCTCCAGCTCGAAGAGAGAATGGGCAGGCCAGGGCAAATGGAACCGCTGGATCAGTCGATACTGATCGGCCGGCATGCCCAACAGCCAATCCTGGCGATGCCGGTCCCGGGCCCGGATCAGGGAAGCCTGCAGCTCCAGGTTCCAAAAAGAGGCCACTTTCTGATCCAAGTTGAACTCTGCCCCCCATAAGTGGACGGGCACCTGATCATACCTATAGGAGCGAAAACTCCCCCGGATGGAAAGCACTGGTTCCCCCGGCTCCGGATAAATAAATCCCTGGAAGGACTGACCGTAGAGGCGAAGGCGGGCCTTCCCTCCATTCCAGTACCGGGACTGGTCCCAGGAGATGGACTGGACCCTTTCGGTTTCGAGAAGGGGATTGCCGAACTCCATGCGGGCGGCTCCCTGGTGCAGCCCTCTGGAGAATCTTTCGGCCACCTGCGGTGGCCGCCAGGACGAATGGAACTGCCAGCGGCTTTCCCATTGTCTGTTCCACCTTCTGGCCAGGCCTAAGGCTAGGGCTGGACCGGAATAATCATCTTCATGATAATGAATGTGCTGGCCCGGCCCTTCCGGCTGATAGACTTCAAATCGCTGAAATTCCCATCGGAGGCCGGCTTCTCCTTCCCATCTTCCGACCTCCAGGGATTCGATAAAATACAGGGCGGCCTTTTTCCCGTCATAGGCCGGAATCAGGAACCGGTCTCCATCCCTGAACCGATTTCGGGAATGGGAGATGTCCAGTCCCCAGTGTCCATGGAATTTATCTCCCCAGTCATGTTCCCAATCTAGATTCATCTGATGGGTATGGAGTTTCAGATGAAGCTGTGCCTGATCTCCCACGGCCCGCTGTGGTTCATACTCTTCCCGGAGATTGGCCTGGAACCCATAGCGAAAATCCACTGCCCCTGAGGGAATGTCCCAATGGACCAGGATTCCGGCCCGACTATGTCCCACCTGTTGATAGGGGCGGCCCACCTCATAGCGGAACCCCTCCTGCACCCGGGGGTAAGGAGAGGCGATGGCCAGAAGCAGATCGCTGCTGCTCCCTGTATGGGATCCGGAATACAGGCCCCATCGACTTTGCATATGGGAAAAGTAGACTTCTCCCTGACCCCGGTTGCGGCTATAGCCCAGGCGGCCGGAAAAGCTGGATTCCCTTGCGGCAGAGTTGGCCACATAATAGCCCGGTATCTTATAGTTTCCCGAAGCCTGGGATCTGGCCTCCCCCCGCCAGGCCAGTCCGGGGATTTTCCGGGATGCCCCGGCATAGGCCAGCGAGCCCGCCCCTCCCCTTCCATTGCTCATCGCCATGGTCCTGATCTGGAACTCCATTCCGGGTTGCCGGAGCAAAGGTTGAGGTTCCAACTGGATTACCCTCCCTGCGGCCCCCGCGCCATACTTCAGGGACAGAGCGCCTTCCACCAGTTGAATCCGAGCCGCCCGGGAAGGATCGGCCATGGGTGCATGTTCGCTCCCCCAGCTCTGATCCTCCAGACTCATCTCATCGGCAAGGATCTGCACCCGGGATCCGGACAATCCATGGACAACCGGCTTGGACAAAGTCATCCCATGGTCGGTGGTCTGCAATCCAGGGATCTCCCCGCTAATCCGGGCCAGGGACAACCCAAACCGGGCCGCTATGGCCTTCTCTCCCAACCCCGGCGGGGAAGAGTAATTCCCTGGCCGGTGATGGGCATGGATGGTGATCTCCTCGAGATGCTCTCTCCAGCGGGAAAGGGCTATGACCAGGGTATCCTGCCAGGAAGACAGGGAGGGCTCCAACCCAACCGGAGTATAACCCGAGGCAAAAACCTGGAGCCTTAGAGGCCGGGGTAGGCAAATCCCATCCCACATGACATATCCGTCTTCCTCCGTAAGGAGAAGACTATCGTTTCCCTCCACCTCGATCCAGGCATGGGATATCCCCTGTCCAATCAGAGAGTCCACCACACGGACCATGAGGCGGCCATCGCAGGGTGGGGCTTGCCCCCAAAGACGGATACCGCCAAACAACATCCCCAGGAGGAGAAGCATTTTGCGCATATAACGGCATTTTGGATTGAGACGAATACAGATCCTCCCCCTGGCCGGTGGCCATGGGGCAGAAATCTACCCTAGAGGTCCGGAAATGAATTCTGCCCCGGGTGGGCCGCGAACCGGTGGGGATCCCATGGCCTTCGAGTCCAGGAAAGAGGGACCGGGAGGGGGGTAGTGAAAGGCCATCTCCTGCAAGGACTCGATGACTGTCCATAGGGGCACCGCATGAAATGCGGAAAGCACAAAACTCAGAAAATCGCAATGATGATGGGGAGGATCCCAAACCGGTCCGCCCTCATGGGGATGAAGGCAGGAGGTGGTATCCTGGTGGGAGGCAAACCCATGGACGAACTCCTTGGATACCGTGCCAAAAAGCAGAAGGATAGCCAAAAAGATCGACAGCAGGCTATGAATAAATGGGTTTTTCATGGGAAGCCAAGGGGCAAAGTTAGCCATTGGACCGCAATATTCCCGAAGAATCCTGAAGTCCGGGTTCTATTCAAGGACAAGATTTTCCAATACGGCCGCTATACCCTGTCCCCCCCCTACGCAGGCCGTCACCATGCCATAACGGTGATGGCCCCGGGCCAGGTCCAGGAGATTCTGAATGGTCAGTTTGGCTCCCGAACAGCCGAGCGGATGTCCCAGGGCTATGGCCCCTCCGTGAGGGTTCACTTTCTGGGGATCCAGATCCAGTTCCCGGATCACGGCCAGGGTCTGGGAGGCAAAAGCCTCATTCAATTCGATCAAGTCCAGGTCCTGGAGGCGAAGACCGGCCTGCTTCAAGGCCAGAGGTACCGCCTTTACCGGCCCGATCCCCATGATCCGGGGATCCACACCGGCCAGAGCACAACTCACCATCCTTCCCCAGGGTTTCCAGCCCATTTCCTTTACCATGCGCTCGGAGGCCACCAACATAAACGCGGCCCCGTCTGAAGTTTGGGAGGCATTTCCGGCCGTAACGGTTCCCTGGGCGGCAAAAACAGGAGGGAGGCGGGAAAGGGCCTCCATGCTCGTATCCTCCCGGGGGCCTTCATCGTATTCCACCCGAATGCTCCGGACCTGCCTTTTGCCGTCTTCGCCCAGCTCTACGACCTCCCCTTCCACGGGATAGATCCCGGATTGAAAGACACCTTGTTCCCGGGCTTTTAAAGCCTTTTTATGGGACTGGAGAGCATAGGCGTCCTGCTCTTCCCGCGACAATTTCCATTGGCGGGCCACCTCTTCTGCGGTTAGGCCCATGGACAGGTAATAATCCGGCTCTTCCCGGGCTATATCGTATTGGGGCATGGTCTTCCATCCCGAAGAAGGCACCAGGGACATGCTCTCCGTGCCTCCGGCCATAATGCAGTCGGCCATACCGGAACGGATGCGGGCCGTAGCCAGGGCCAGGGCGTCGAGCCCCGAGGCACAATACCGGTTCAAAGTCACCCCAGGTACAGACTGACCAAGGGCCCGGTGTGCAATGATCCTGCCGATTTGAAGGCCCTGCTCGGCCTCCGGAACCGCATTGCCCACAATGAGATCATCTATACGCGCCGGATCCAGTTCGGGAAACATATGGTCCATGATTCCCCGGACCAGCTGCACGGCAAGCTCATCAGGACGGGTATTGCGGAATCCTCCGCGCCGGGCCCGGGTCACCGCCGTCCTCCATCCTCCCACCAAATATGCTTCCTGAATCATGGACCTGGGGTTCTTTTTCTAAAGTTAGTCCTTTTTCCGATTCCCGAATCCCGGAGCCCCCAAGGCTGGCACGATTATTCCGGGGATTCTGGATAGGAAGACTCCCCAAAACCGTTCACTCGTTATGGAAAATCAAAAAAAGAAAACCATGGTACTGGGCGCCTCCCCCAATCCCGGGCGCTACAGCTATCTGGCCCTGCAGGATTTGCTAAGCCATGGGCACCCGGTGGTCGCCATAGGGAAATCCCCTGCCCGTAACGCCGGGGTGGCCATCCAGACCGGCATGCCCTATATGGAGGACCTGCACACGGTCAGCGTCTATCTTAATGCCCGGAATCAGAAACCCTACGAGGATTATGTGATCTCCCTTAAACCCCGAAGGGTCATATTCAATCCGGGAGCCGAAAATCCGCTATGGGAAGCCCGGCTGCTGGACCGGAGGATTTCCGTGCACAGAGCCTGCACCCTGGTCATGCTCCGCACGGGAGCCTATTAAACACCCCTGGGATCTTTACTCGTCACTTATCTGGTATCCCGACCCCATCCACAAGGCCCCACCAACATGATCCCGGGATGCACCGGTGGTCTCTCCATAGATATTGGTTTCCTCTCTCCAGCGAAGCACACCCATAAGGGCCATGACCAAAGCCTCCTTGAATTCCACCAGTTCCTTTTCTGGGACCACTGGTTCTATGGACAGCGGGGCCAGGGCCCCGGACAATTGCGCCATCAGCTGATGGTTGAAGGCTCCTCCTCCCGTTACCAGCATGCGACCTCCCTTTTCGCGGCCATGGACCGATTCCAGGGAACGGACTATTTGGGCAACGAGGTGTGCCTGTGCCGTGGCCAAAGCATCTTCCACTTCCAACCCGCTTTCCCAGAGCGGATCCATAAGCGCCAAAGCCTTTTCATTGCTCAGGGATTTGGGCATGGGCAATCGATAATATTCCTGGTCGGCCAAGCGCTGCAGTATCTCCGGGGACAACTTTCCTTTAGCCGCCAACTCCCCGCCACGGTCCATATCCATCCCCTTCCGGCCAGCCAGGCGGTTAAAAACCTGATTGGCCGGGCCAATATCCCCGGCCAGGTATCCCGAATCGGTTCTCATGGTGAGGTTGGCAATGCCGCCTATGTTCAACAGAAAGGGATAGTCGGAAAAGAGCAGGCGGTCCCCTATGGGCACAATGGGTGCTCCCTGCCCGCCCAAAGCCAGATCCATGGAGCGCAGGTCGGTGATTACCGGCAGGCCGGTAATAGCCGCCAGTTGGGCCCCGTCTCCCAGAGCAAATCCGGTCCTTGCCCCCGGATTATGATAGGCCGTATGGCCGTGGGAGGCAATGAAATGGACCCGGTGCTTCAGGTTCCTTTCCTGGATGAAGGCCATCACCCTTTCACCCAGGTACCGGCCATAAGCGCTGTGCAGTTCCAGAAATGCTGGGAAAGGCATAGCCAGATCCATATCCAGGGCCTTTTGCCAGAATTCAGGATAGGGTTCGCAAACCGCTTCCTCCAGGGTATAGGACCATTTTCCCCTTTGCTCCTCGATCAGGGCAAATACGATGTCCAGCCCATCCCGGGAGCTGCCGGACATCAGCCCGATGACTTGATAAACCATGGCACAAAATACAAAGCCCCTTCCATTGCCCAGCAAGAAAATCCATAGATTTACACATGTACCAAAATGCCTTCACCCGGGAAGAGGATCCCCGGGCTCTATTGTCCTTGATGCGACTCTACCCCCTGGCCACCATTACCGGCCGGGGACCGGATGGTTGGGCCTCGGCCCAAATTCCACTCCTGGCCCATATCCGAAAAGACGGATCCTGGAAACTGGAGGGACATGTACACCGGGAGGCCGATCACCGTCAGGCCTGGATCCGGAGTCCGGAAGTGCTGGTCCAGTTCCATGGTCCACAGGCCTATATTTCGAGCAGCTGGTACCGGAGTCCCGGAAGGGCCGCCACCTGGAATTTTATTCAGATTCAGGGGGAAGGGACTATGCATTTCCTCGACAAAGAGGGAACCCGGGCCCTGTTAGAAAGACAGGTCCGCTTTTTCGAATCCGGGCAGCAAAATCCCGGGTCCCTGGAGGATTTATCCGCCGAATACCTCAAGGCTCATTTGCCCCTGATCGAGGGTATAGAAATCCATGGGAAAAGCTTCCGGACCTGTTTCAAGCTTTCCCGAAACGAATCCCCGGAGGATATTGCCCGGATCATTGCCCATTTGCGGAAATCTTCACGGCACAGCGACCGGGAAATGGCCGATTGGATGGAGAGGTACCCAAAAAAAATGGATAGGGATCAGAGGGACTGGTCGGAATGGGCGTAGTGCTTCCACCATACATAACCCAGGGTGCCCAGAATGAATAAGGGCAGGGAGGCCAGGTACAGGATTCCTCCATTAAGGCCCCGGGCTGAGTTATCATCGAGATTGGAAGCGGTCACGGTGCACATGGAACAACCCTGTGCCCAAACTTCGGTAACGAAAAGCATGGCCACCAAGGCCAGGACAATCCCCTTTTTCATGATTCAAATTTAGGAATATTCCCCTGATCCCCAAAAAATCCCGGAACTGTTCAGCCGTAGTAAGGAGAGATCATCCAGTAGACCAATACTCCGGAAAAACTGACATAGAACCAGAGGGGCCAGGTAAATCGGGCCAGTTTCCGGTGGCGATCGTATTCTGCAGTCAAAGCCCGGTATGCCGTAAACAGAATAAAGGGCAGGATGATGCCGGCCAGCAAAATATGAGTAATCAGCACAAAATAGTAGAAGTATCGGATGGGTCCTTCTCCCCCATAGCTCGTGTCCCCGGCAAAAAGGTGATGCATGATATAAGAGATGAGAAACAGCCCCGAAAGGATTATGGCAGAAAGCATGATCCGCTTGTGGCGGAGATAATGTTTTCGCTTTACCTCCACCAGGGCCCAGACCAGTAACAGGGTCACCACGGTATTGATGCCGGCATTGATGGAGGCAAAAATATGGGCATCAAAGCCCAGGTCCGCCTCCAGTTCGATCCGGGAAAGCGCGGCTACACCGAGGAAAACCAGGACGGAAAGAAAGATAATCAGCACCCGGGCCCTTCGGTCATCTTTTTTTAGCATGGGTTTCAGCATGGCATCGATTCAAAAACTAGGGAATGGGGATTCCCCGGAAACGCTTCTTTTCCAGGGACAAAAGCACTATATCGTCGGCGCATCGGCGAAGTTCCAAGGTGTCCAGACCGTCATAATAGCCGCGGATATAGCGGTCCCTATCCAATAACACCAGAGTCTGGCTATGGATAAAATCCTCCGCCCCTCCGGTGCCGGGGCCCGAAGACAGAAACAGCTGCTCCCGGGCAAACTGACTGACGGCTTTCCTGTCGGCGGTCAGAAAGCTCCAATAATCCAGGTCAGCTTTGATTCCCCGGGCATATTCCCGCAGCCTCCGGCTGCTGTCCCTGGCCGGATCCACCGTGATCGAAACCAAATGAATCACCGAATCATTCTTCTTGAAGGCTTCCTGGATCATCTTCATATGGGCCATCAATTGGGGACAAACTGTGGGGCAGGAAGTGAAAAAGAAATTCACCAGCAGAATCTTACCCTTCAGATCCCGGTTCAAGGATACCTGCTCCTCAAAGCTGTTCTCTGCCTGAAAATCCGCCACCTGGTGATAAACGGTATCCAAGTATGGGCTTCCCTGGTGCCAAACCGTATCCACGCCCAAAGGAATATGGAAGGCCGGCATCTGAATCTGATCCTGGGAACATCCCTTGACGAATATCCAAAAGGATAGCGGTACCATCAATGCTACCGCCAGTCCCAGAACATACCTATATATGCTTTTTTTCCTGTTCAAAGCACTATCTTACGGGGGCGGTGGAGTTCATCATCAGCCAGAAGGCCCCATCGGCCAGGAAGGCAATGACGATCCAGATGAACAATGTAAGAGGCATCAACACGGTCAACAAGAACCGTTTCACTTCATCTCCCAGGTGCATGAACACGGCCACGATATAACCCGCCTTGTACATGGTCATGGCCAGGAACAGCGTAATCACCAGCCACTTGGGCATGGAATGGGAAAAGAACATTCCCATCACCACTTCCACTACGGTAACGATGAGCAGAAGCCAGAAAACCTTCCAGATCTTCTTAATCTGCGCCTTGCTCTCGTGAGATTGGATATCGGCATGCTCATTATACACGCCGGAATAAAGTTTGGACTGATCTCCTTCGAATAAATGGGTTTTATAGGCCTCGCTGTATACTTTCTCTGACATATCTTTTGGTAAAATTTTCTAAGTGAATGCTAATGAGTCAACCATCAGAACCCTGAGGGTTCTTCTCCTTTCCGGAGCAAAATTAAATCAAATAAAAGCAGGTGAACACAAATACCCAAACCAGGTCCACGAAGTGCCAGTAAAGGCCAATCTTTTCCACCATTTCATAGTGCCCCCGGCGTTCATAGGTGCCATTGATGGTATTGATCAGGACCAGGATCAGCATGATCACTCCGCTGAGCACGTGACCTCCGTGGAATGCCGTGATCGTAAAGAAGTAGTTAAAGAAGTTATGGGCGGCCTGAAGAGCGGCTTCCGGCTGCTGGGTGACGATCTCATTGACCGCCGGATTGGCCATGTTAAACAGGCCCACATAGGCTTCGCTGGGCGTATTGGGATCGGTGAACGATCCCCACCAGGCACCGGCATGATGCAGGTGGGTCCATTCCCATCCCTGACAGCTCAAAAAGCAGATTCCTCCGATAATGGTCCATAGCAGCCATTTGATCACCCCCGGTCTGTCTCCATGGTGTCCGGCATGCACCGCCAACACCATGGTCACCGAACTCATGATCAGGATGAAGGTCATCAAACTCACAAAGAGCAGGGGCAAATGGGCATGGCCCATAAAGGGGAAGGCCTCAAAAACAAAGTTGGGATCCGGCCAAACATGGCTGAAGAAACGGGTAGTTCCATAGGATACAAGGAAAGCCCCAAAGGTGAAGGCATCGGTCAGGAGGAAAAACCAGATCATCATTTTTCCATAGCTGACATTGAATGGGGACCTACCTCCTCCCCAGATTTTGGCTTCTGCCGTAGTTGCGGTTTGTGACATGGATTAATTAAGAGTTAATACAATCAGGAAATCGGCTGTGAATTTCGAAATTATTTTACTGATTTACCAGGAAGAATATAAATAAATA
>CAYPQN010000022.1:0-34548 GCA_964412885.1 uncultured Chitinophagaceae bacterium
CAACTCCGAATAAAATGAAAAAAGCCGCCTCAGACTTTTGAGACGGCCTCTTTTTCTTTGCCCTTCTTTTTCCGCCTCCAGGACCCCATGGAAACTACCAGGAGCTGGAGGCCTCAAAACCTGCAGGCTTCACTATGGTGAAAACCCGGGATATATTGAACCCAAAGTGGATCCCCCCGTCCTGCCATCCATCCATATTCTGGCCAATGAAACTGCGTTCGGTCATGGCTGTGGAATTGGTCAGCATGAGCTGGAAAACATGCCCCCCGGTTTCCACATCCATCCCGATGCTCAGTCCGTTATGATAGCCATCCAACTTGTTGAACCGATAAAAATATTCAGCCGTCAGGGAAACCCGGTTGGATAACTTCCACCTTCCGCCCAAGCCTAAAGCAAACAGGTCATTAGGTTCCGCCTTGGTCGGCACCAAATTGTAATGGATATGAGTCGGGGTCAATTGAAGAGACATCCAGTTATTGATCTTTCGGGCAAGGATCAGCTGATTCACGTAATACAGGCGGTTACTGAAATAATACTCAGGGAACAGGGTATCTCCCTCAGGCAGAATCACGGGCATAAGCGTGGGTTCCGGCATGGTCTGCAAACTGATGCCGCCCATATAGCTCAGGGATACAGGGACCTCATCTTTCTGTGTCTGGCGCAATATCTTGACTTTAACGAATCCGCCCAATTCCTTTTCAAAAGTACTTCGGTGTAATCCCACCATCAGTCCATCGGTGATTCCATAGTCAAATCCGATCAAGGTGTTGGCCGCATCCAAACCGAAAAAATCCCGGAAACCATTCTTCACCGATCCGAACCGGTGCCCCACCCGGAAATCCAGAACTCCCTTGGCCATGTTCTCGTTGCTGTGTCCGTTGATTATCCGCGTGGACTTAAAGGTGGCCACGACCGGCATCCTCTGCTCTGCTGCAGGGGTTTCCAGCAAAGAAGCCAGGTCATTGTCTCCGGACGGGGGGGTGGTCTGAGCCCCGGATCTGGAAGGAATCAAGGATAGAAGAACAAACAGCAAAGGGAACAGGGAAAAATACCGCATCATAGTCGTAATCATTATTTGCTTTTTTGATGTTTTTCCAGAGTAGCATTGACCTTAACGTCAATGACCCGTGCGATTTTGTTTTCCACCAGTTTGGGGATGGCGATTTCATAGTCTCCGGGAACCACTTCGAATTCCGCCAGCACCTGAACCAGATCGTCTTCCCGTTTCAGGGTGCCGGGGATCCGCAATTTTCGACTGACCCCGTGTATGGTCATGATCCCTTCCGCTTCCACGGAATAGGTCCCCGACTTGGCATATTCCTTTGGGGAATCCACCAGCTTCCCCTTGAACTCGGCCCGGGGATAACGGTCTGACTCCATGTAATTTTCATTGAAGTGCTCTTGCATCAGAGCCTTTTCAAAAATAAAACTTCGAATAGGCACTTGAAAAACCAGCTCCCCGCTGCCCAGGTCCAGGGCGGCCGCCACGGCATGGTTATAGGCTTCGATTGACTCCAAAGGGGTCGATCCATAAAAATAAATCTGACCGGTCCGGGTCATATACTTCTGGGCAATGGCCGGCGCGGCGGAAAGAATCCATAATCCAAGCATTATAGCAAAGGCAATTCTATGCATAGTAGGCCTCGTTTTCATCTGATTCACCTATTAGTCTAATTGTTTTTTGCCCCCTCCTGTATCCAGATACTGATCAGTTGGATAGTCTGGGGATCCAGCGCCGGAGCCCCTTTGGGCATGGGAGAATATCCCGGCTCATGTTTCAGGGCACCGACCATCCGGCCACTGGCCTTAAAGACGCCCTCATAATGACTGAAGTCATATCCACCTCCCCGTCCCGAAGGGTCATGGCAGCCGGAGTTGGCACAATGGGTGATCAGCAGGGGTTGAATATCCCGAGCAAAAGATACGGGACCGTCGGGCTCGGAGATAGGAGCCCGGGGATAGAGCTCTTCTTCATTGTCCCGGTAGCAGCCTACCAGGAAAAGGATCATAGCAAAAAAAATTACGCTTCTACTCATCATGGCTTTGAGTTGATTATTCCAGGCGATTTCAGGTTTCCCTGCCCTTCCCGGGTCAGGAAGCCGCAGGGGGAGTATAATGATTTATAATGGATTCGGACAACAGAATGTCAAACATAGTGGCTCCGGAGCAGAATCCGGTAATTTGAACCCGACCACCCCTCTCCAAAGGAGGAGGATCATCGCGAAGGGTCGCGGAAAGATAGAGATCGTATCCGGGGATCTCCAGCACCAGCACGGTTTTCCCCTGCTCATCCACAATGATGTCTACGATCTCCGATTCGAGACGGATGGCCTGGCCGACATAGGCTTTGTTGGCTTGATCTTCATTCTCTGCAAAGGCGGCGGCCAAGGACTCCGGACTCCGCTCCAGGACAAGCATCTGTTCCACCCGGGCATGAGGCTTATTCCATAGGGAGTAGGCCAAAATACCGCCCGCTAGGCCCAGGGCCAGCAAAATCAGAAGCAGCACAGTAGGGGTTTTTCGACTTGGCTTTCTTGGGTTCATGCTCATGGAGGGTACGAATTTAGTTGGCCAAACCCAAAGCTCGGGTCTGAATTCAGATGAATCGGTTCATTTACTCGACAGGAAAGCCAGAGTACCTAGGACTTACGCAGTTCCCCGGCGAGCCAGAGTTTGAAATCCGCTGCTCGTTCCGAACTCACCACCGGGGCATCCGGCACCGCAGGATTGAGGCTGACAATCACCCTCCCCTTGCTGTAAGTCTTCATCTCCACTATGGAGGCCAAGTTAATAAAATACTTCCGGTTTATCCGGAAAAACTGCTGAGGATCCAGCATCTGCTCCAGGCTATCCAGGTTAAAATCCATGGGTAGGCTGCGGCCTCCAAAGGTCTTGGCAAAAGTGGCCTTGTTCTCGCTGTAACAGTAAGCAATATCTTCAACGGCAAGGGTCTTGATATGTTCCCCGAAACGGATCACAAAGCGCTTGCGGTATCCCGGCTCGGCCAAGGAGACAGGGACGGGTTGTGATTCTGCGGGGCCGAAAATCCGCTTATAGGCGTCCAGCTTGGACAAGGCCCCTCGAAGGTCTTCCTTCTTGACGGGCTTGAGCAGGTATCCCACGCTGGGCACATTAAAGGCTTCCAGGGCGTACTGATCATAGGCCGTGGTGAAAATCACCGGACACTGCACCTCGATCATGTTCAACAGATCCAGGCCGGATCCATCCGCCAGATGAATGTCCAGGAATAGAAGATCGGGCTGTCCCCCGGAACTGTAAAATTCCTTGATGCTCTTTATGCTGTCCATGTGACGGATCTGAGCCGCCGCGCCCAGGATTTCCGTAGTCAGTTTCGAAAGTCTTCGATAGGCCGGAAGTTCATCTTCCACGATCACAATATTCATAGCAATGGCAATTTAACAATATATTCTTCGCCGACCAACCCATAGTGGATGGGCCGGTCGGTAATCAATTTATATCGGGCGGCAATGTTGGCCAGGCCCAGCCCCTCGCCTTTCTGGGGACTTATCTTGGGGTGGACGGGATTGCGCAGGCAGATCCAGTCCCCGTCGGCCTCCAGGTAGATGTTCAGTGGCTGACTGGCCGAAACCACATTATGCTTGATGGCATTCTCTACCAACATCTGCAGGGCCAAAGGAACTATCCTCCTGCTGTCCATGATTTCGGCGGGGATTTCTCCGATCAGATTGAGGGCCTCCCCGAAACGGACCTTTTGAATAAACAGGTAGTTCTGGAGAATCTCCCATTCTTCCCGGAGCAGAAGAGTATCCTGGGTCCGGTAGGAAAGCAGGTTTCGATAGAGGTCGGCGAGATGATTGGTATACATCTGGGCGGCTTCCTTGTCTTCGTCTATGAGGTTGGACAGGGTATTGAGGCTATTGAACAGGAAATGGGGGTTGACCTGGGATTTCAGGTTCTCATATTCAAACCGCATCCTTTCCCGCTGAAGCGTGGATAGCTTACGGATCTGATTCTCCCGAAGACGGATCAAAAAGGCAATCGCCAGCAGCACCAGAACTCCGCAAACAAATAGAAAATCCGTCCTCCCCCAATAAGGCTTTTCAATGACAAATCGGAATTGGGCTTCCCCCTGGGACCGGAAGGACTGGTTTCCCGAGGCCTGCACCCGGAACCGGTATTCCCCTGGGTCCAGTTTGGGGAAAGTGGCCATAGGGTCATTCGTCACCACCCAGTCTTGGTTATATCCTTCCAGAATATACCGGTAGTGCAGGCGGTCCGCATTGGCAAAGAATATGCCGTCAAAATGAAAGCTGATATGGTTCTGGTCATGGGCAAAACGGTCCTCTGAAAACCCCTTCTCCTCAAAGAAAACGCTCATCGAATTAATCGATACCCTGGGACTGATATCGGTCTTGTCGGGAATAGGCCGAAACTCCAGCAGCCCTTTGCCAAAGGGAATCAACACTCTTCCGAGCCGATCCCGGGCATATAGGCGCAAGGTAGTGGACAAGGAGTCGATATGCAGGCTGCGATGCCGTACATAGTTACGGAACTGTCCGCTTCGGGGATACCAGACGTCAATTCCCTTCTCATGGACCACGACCAGCTCCCCACTTTCCGTGGGGGCTATGGTGGACAGGTTAATGTCCTGTAGCCCGTCGGCAGTCCCAAATCGCCTCCAACGATCTCCATCATAGCGGTAAAGACCCTGATTTAGGCAGATTCCCCATATATGCCCCCATCGGTCTTCCACTACTTGATAGGCCACCTTGCCCTCAAAACCCTCGGTGGAATCCCAGTGCCTGAACCCTGTGGAGTCAAAGCGCACCAGACCGGCCCCATCGGTGGCAAACCACAGGGCACCACGACTATCTCGAAATATGTCGTAGACATAGTCCGTCCCGAGCCCAGCCTGCTTATTGAAGCGGCGAACCATGGTCAGATAGGGATGGGATGGCTCCGACCTCATTTCCCGGACTCCATTGAGGCTGGAAATCCATACCCTGTCCTCCGCCGCATGAATGTCCAGTATGGTTTCGTCCAGGAACCAGGGAATGGGAATGGGCTTCTCCCCCGACTGAGGACGATACAGAAAGAGTCCGCTGCCGAAAGTTCCCACCCAAAGTTGCCCCCGTCCATCAAATTGCAGGGCCGTCACCTCTGTGGGAAACTCCGTACTCTGCTCCATTTGGGCCCCTCCCTCCTTGCGGTCAATGCGGAACAACCTTCGGTCCTGAGCCATCCATATCCGGTCCTGGCCGTCCACGGCCAGGGCAGATGCCCCCGACAGCCGGTAAGGATTCCCCAGCCTATAATAGGCGAGGTACTCTATGGTGATCGGACTAAGGCCCGTGCTGGTTGCTGCCCATATCAGCCCGGAACGGCCCTGGATGATGCGATGGATCTTTCTGTCCTCCAGATGCAGTTTCTGACCCAGGTTCATGGTATCTGCACGGAAAAGAACCTCGATAAGGTCCCCCCCTTCGGTGGCCACCCAGGCTCGTCCCCGGCTCATGGGAAGAATATCGTTGATCTGTCCCCAGATCCAAGGCTGGCTAATAGGGAGATTATGGATTTTCCGGGATTCCCTGTCGAGAATGGCCGGTCCCTGCTCGTGGGTGCCCAGCCAGAAATACCGTTCCTGTTCATCCAAGGGCCTCAGCACCCGAACTATATTATCCCGAAGAGAATCGGCAGTGGTATAAGTTCTGGTCTCCCAGCCTCCGGGAACCGGGATGAGCTGGCCTATGCCCTTATCCGTCGGGATCAGCCATTCCCCATGGTCCGTAATGGTCACATCATAGACAAAAGGATCGGGCAGGCCCTGGCCGGTGGACCAGGAAAATCCCAGGCCTTCCCAGAAAATCACCAGTCCATGGGATTGGGTGCCCAATAACAGAAAGCGATCCTGATACTGGCGCATCATGGTTATGGGGGAGGCCGGCTTCCCCGCCCGGAAGGCAACGGAAACCAGACTGTCGTGCTGGAGGTAGCTCAAGCTTCCATCCTGATAACCCACCCATACCCGGCCCTGGAACAGGCAGAGGGCCCGGGGCATGACCTTCTTTCCGTCCCGGACAGCAAAAAACTGCCGCCCGTTGAAACGGAACACGCCCTGATCGGTGGCCAGCCAGATATATCCCTGCTCATCGGCCATCAGGTCCCGGACGGCTACCGCCTCTTTGTATTCATTGAGAAAGAATTCCAGGGAAAAAGACTCCTGGGCTCTGACCGAAAGGACGAGACCGCAAAGGAAAAGTAGAGAACATAGCCGCATGCTCATGGTCTGGGTACCATTACGGCTTCCACGGACACCTGAATATCCGAAGCCAGTTTATCATGCACCACCCGGGGGATTTTAATGCCATGTTCGGCTAATGGGACCAGAAAGGCCGCCTCAATATACAGGAATCCGGATTCTGAACGGATAATGGAGTGGATTATCCTCTCCTGGGTAACCCCATGAATGGTAAGTCCGCCCTTGGCCCTTACTTTGTGTGTTCCTGGACGAAGAAGGTCCAGATCCTCTATAATCTTTCCCTTGAAACTAGCCGTGGGAAAAATAGAGGTTTCCATGTAATTTTCATGAAAATGCTCCTTTTGCAACGCGCTGTTGAAGCCCATGAAATGATTGATATCGACCTGAAAATAAAAATTTCGGCTATCCATGTCAATGAGCCCGTTCAGCCGGTCACAACTGGCGCGGATCAACTCCTGGGAGGCATCGGAAAAAAAGCGGACTTGACCTTTTTCCACCTCAAAAACCTGGGCACTCCCCACCCGGGCCCCGGAAACCAGAAAGTAGACGATGACCAGAATGCGTAATAAAAAATGCACATTGGAAAATTAAACAATTTCCCACGGGATGTGTCTAAAATACGATGAGCTTGGACAATCCTTCGACGAAATCAGCCTAACCGGGTCAGGATATAGACCCTTCAATCCAGATAATGAAAAAAGCGATTCTTCTAATTAGCCTGTGGATCAGCCTGGCTTCTGCCCCGGAGGCCAGAGCCCAGGACAGCCTGCATCACCGGCTGCCCACCGTGCTTATTCTGGGCGAAAGGCTATGGGCTAATGACACGGACCGCTACCACTACAATCAAACCCGCTACTATATTCAGACCGTTCTACCCTATGTGGAATTGGCCATGGACTATTATCTGAAGTTGATGAGCTGGAAGGCAGAAACCCGGCCCAGTGCGGCCCAGTTCCGCCGTCGGGTCAAGGAGATGGAAGAGGAAATAGAGGACAAATACAAGGAGGAGATCAAAAACCTGAATACCACCCAGGCTGATCTGCTGATCAAACTGCTGGCCCGCCAGTCCGGATCCCCGGTCTCTTCCCTGCTCCGCGAGGTGAAGTCGGGATTCTTTTCCCTGCGGTGGCAAGCCTGGGGGAAGATCAACGGAATCCAGCTCCATCAGCGTTATAACCCTGAGAAAGAAAAAATGATCGAAGAGATTCTCCAGGGACTGGACTGGCCCGGGAAACCATCCCCCCACCCGGGATGGCCGTTCCCCGAGGGCCCCATGGGATGGGGGACCAAACCCTGAAAGGGCATATTGAGGTATCTGGGCTGGTCTTTTCATATTTTTCCTTACTTTGTCCTTAAGAAATGAATCCATCCTCCATGACTTTTCACTTTCCAGAGAAACTCCCCCGAATCCTCTCCCTCTTCCTTTGGGCCACCGGCATCTGCGCCATGGGCATGTACTCGGCCTGCAAAAAGACGCCCAAGGCGGATCCCCATGAATCGGTATTTGTCAACCAGCATAATGAGTCAATCTTCTTGCGCGTTTACGACAATTGGGAAGCCTATGTGCAAAGCGGTGCCCCGGTTTGGGAAACGCAGCTGGGTCCTCTGGGCAAAATCCATGTATCGGCCGATGACCTGCCTTCCTCAAAAACCTATTACATCGACTGGTTCAGTGCGGACTACACCCTGCACAACTGGTATAACAGCCAGGGATTATTCCCCCGCATCCACCCCGAACCAGGGGCCAACAGCTTTGATCTGTCCAGAGAACTCAAAGGAAGTGCCCGCCAGACTTTTCTGAACGGATCCGGTAATCATAGCCGATGGAAAGCCGTGGACAAACTGCTTTATTCTTCTTCCCTGGGTTTTGCTTCCTACTGGGATACAGCCACTGCTATAGACAAACATCGCTTTGTGGAAGTACACAAGGATTTTACGGCCAGATACCGCTTCCTGAACCCGCAGGGGGTGGAGGACTCCCTGGTCATGGATATCGTGGTCCACACCCATGCCGTCCCCATGTTGGAATTCATCGGAGAGGCAGGCCAGAATCTGGGATCCCTGGTGGGAGGAAGGCTGCCCTCGGGAACTGGCCCCGACTACTATTCGGCCTCCACGGACAGCGTACTGGCCCTATTCCCCGATTCGGAGTTTTACTATCTGATGGTAAAATATTAAGCGCTTCCAGATTCCCTTTTTTCCCCGGCTCCGACCTGGGGACAAAGACGAAGGATGGTCTGCAGATCGGCAATGGCCAACTCTTCGCCCCGCTCCAGGATAATGGATACATCAAAATAAGGAACCTGGTAAAAGGCCAGGGAAGTGTGCTCGGAACGGGTTTGCTTGAACTGCTGAAAAACTATGTGCTTATTGATTTCGTCCCATGGAGAAACCACCACCCGGGAAAAGGTTCCCCATTCCTTCCCCAGCGCCTTGCCCACCAAATACTGGTGGCGATCCCGATGCCGTAGAGCCTCCGCAAAACTGAGCGAACTGTCCATCACTCCCAAATAGAAAACAACTTAATATTAAAGCGGAAACTCCGTTATTCTATTAAAAGTACTGCTTTGATCTGAAAATGTCAACTAAATGTTAATCCTCCTGATGGATTATTCGCCGTCACCGGAATTCAGTTGCTGCTTACCCATTTCAGCCCCACCACCGAGCCGATAAGGGTCATAAGGAAAAACAGTCGCCAGATATCCGCGGATTCCTTGAAAAAAAGAATGCCTACCAAGGCAGTCCCGCAGGCCCCGATTCCTGTCCATACCCCATAGGCCGTTCCCATGGGGATAGCTTCGGTGGACCGGTAAAGTAAGTACATGCTTAGGGTCAGACAGACCAGAAACCCGATCCCCCAGATCCAGAAAACAACCCCCTCACTGAGGCGGGCTTTGGACAAACAAGTGGTAAACCCCACTTCAAACAGTCCGGCAAGTATAAGTAGCAGCCAATGCATTCTCCTGGATTTATTCCTCCCTAGGAGGAACAAATATAGGGATTGGGCCTGGGATCCATTCCTCCACCCAAAAGAAAACCGGCTTCTTCCCTTGCCGCAAGGGGAATTTTTTCCCCGAATCGTCCCGGGTCTGGGCCTATTGGTTCCGCTTATAGACCAATCAGCAAAGAAAATCGTATCTTTGAAGCTAAACGCATTGACTATGAGCAATAAACTGATTTTTAGAAAGGCAAAAGAAATGCATTATAAAAATTACAAAGCGGGCAGCTCATCCCACCCTCAGCTCGAAGTGGAAGCCATTCAATCCGAGCTCGCTCTTTCCGAAGAGGACATGCAATACTACCTGGACTCCCTGAAAAAACTCCGGTTGATCAAGTTTTCCGACGACCAGCCGAACACCATTGAAATCACCAAGGTAGGACTCCACACGACCATTTAATTCCATTCCTCCGGGGTCTTCTTGTCCTGCCGTAGGAACGGAAGCTCCCCGTGAGCAAGGGAAAAACCATCCCTTTACGGGGGCCGGATAGGGGGCGCACATCTCTTATCCGGATCCTTCTGTGGGTTGGCCAGCGATCAGGAGGACAGAAAGGACTCCGCCCATAAGAACATGAGCATGCAAATGATCAGGCTGGCCGTAATGATCAGATAAGGCTGGAGTCTCTCCCATTGGTGCTCCTTTTTTCGCTTCCGGCTCCTTTCCAGGATTTTTTGCTCCCAGGAGGACTCGCCTTTGGCCAGCTGCAGCAGCGGCGATTCCAAGAATATCCAGTCTTCGTAGCGAAGGGAAGTCGTACCCTGAAACAATACACGGATCAAATCCATACGGGCTTCCTGGTGCGGATGTGCATGAATAAGCGCGCAGAACTGGGAGGTTAATCTCTGCCGGATATGTTCCTGAAATTCCGTATTGCCCAAGCGCTGAGGGCCAAGGATCCCCAGCCTCCGGCTCAGCAGGCTAAATTCATAGGCCAGGGCGGCCGGATCCACCTCCGCTTCCGGGTCCAGGGCCCAGGCCTTTCCGCATAGCGCGCATTCCCTATGATACCGGGCTCGGGCTTCGGGATCCGATAAAAGATCATAGGCTTCCTGAACGGCCCGGAAGGCCTCCTGAGCGGACGGAGCCGAATTTGTATCCGGATGATACTTCCGGGCCAGGGCCCGGTATTTTGATTTGATCTCGGCTTCTTCCGCCCCCGGGCGCAGGCCCAGTCTGGCATAATAATCCGGAAGGTTATCCATAGACATAAAGGGGACCTTTACCACCCGAAAAATCGGGCCGGGATTAGGCCCCGGGACTTACTGTAGGCGACATTCGTAGCTTTCCCCGGCAAAGGTGGCCTCCATGCGCTCCTGATACTCCCGGCATTTGGTGGTGGCTTCCTTTTTCCTCAGGCTATTGACTTCAAACTCCGTGTTTTCGATTTTAGCGGAGTTTGTGGTGCATTTACAGACGTAATTTTTGTCACAAGCCATAAAACCCAGACTCATGGCCGATACGATCAATAACTTTTTCATCATCCCTTGGTTTATAAACCTTGCAATATAATCCAAAACCCCCTGACCGGAAAACAATTTCCCGAAATTTTTATTATTCACCCCCACCGGATAAAGGAAGTTATTCCACAATCCCATGGCGAACCGCATAAAGGACCAACCCCGCCGTATTCCTGACCCCCACCTTACTCAAAAGATTGGCCCTTATCCCCTCCACGGTACGGGGGCTGAGGAAAATACGCTCGCCTATTTCCGCCGCGGTCATCTCCTCACATATATATCGCAGCACTTCTATCTCCCGTTCGGTCAACTTCACCTCGGGCCGGAAACGACCGGAAACCGTCTTTCTGTCCATTAGGCTGCGAAGCATGGTACTGCTGACCAGCTCATTGAAATAAAAACCGTTCTCCATGGCGCTGTAAATGGCCAGGACAATTTCCTCGGCATCCGCATTCTTGAGCAGATAACCATTTGCCCCGGCTTCCATGAGGTGGAGCACCATCTGCTCCTCATCGAACATGGTCAGTACGATGATCTTCAGGTCCTCGTAATTCTGGCGCAGACGCCTGGTCGCCTCGATTCCCCCCATACCGGGCATTTTCAGGTCCATGAGGACCAGGTCCACCGGAGTCTTCTCCATCTGTTCCAACAAGGATTCCCCGGAATCGGCTTCAAAAATCAGCTCCAGCCGCCCCCTTCCGCTAAGCGCGTGGCGAAGTCCCTGGCGGAATATAGCATGATCATCGACCACCGCAAATCGTATTTTTTCCATACGCTAATTCGAATTCTCTTTCAGGCTTCGGGCCAGCGGGACCGAAACCCGGGTATTATAGCCACCTGAAGGCAATTTTTCATAATAAATCTCCCCTTCAATGAACTTTAGACGGTTCAATATATTCTTCAGTCCCGAAGCGCCTTTGTTATAGATATTGTTTTCGAACTCTTCCTGGCTTAAGCCATTCCCATTGTGAGTCAGCAGCAGGACGACTTGATCCCGTCCGCAGCTCACCAGCAGGGTGATGACCGTGGCCTGGGAATGTTTCAGGATATTATTGATCAGTTCCTGCGTAATCCGGTACAGAGCCAGCTCCACTTCATCGCGGAGCCGCGGCAAGGGCTCGGCCGAAAAACCCGCTGTAATCTCCGCCGACTTATTCAGCACCTCAATCAGAGACTGGAGAGATTTTTCCAGACCCATGTAGGAAAGTAAAGTGGGCTGCAGACTATGGGATATGAACCTTAGCTTGCTGATTCCCTGATCCAGCAATTCCTTGGACAGGGCAATAGCCTGTTCATCCATGGGATTGTTCAAAAACAGCCGGGCGGAGGAAAGGGTCACGCCCACATCATCGTGCAATTCCCCGGCAATCCGGTGCCTTTCCCCTTCTTCACTCTGAATCGAGGCTTCCAGTCGCTCCTTGTCCCTTTGATTGTTCAGTTCCTTGATATGCACCTGCTGGCGAATCACTCTTCTCTGATAGACCACCACGAAAAGGATCAAACCTACGGATAAAATCAGCATGACCGTAATCGACACCCATATCAGACTAAACAAACTCAATTTCGGCTGGGTTTATAGTGATACAAGGCCAGAGCAATCATGATATTCTTGGTAATGTGCAGCAGCTGAAATACCGTATGCCAGATCAACCTGAAGAAGTCAGGGGCCGACTGCACCAGATAGGTGCGAAATAAAAATAACAAAAAGCTTCCTGAAGCATAAATAAGTATTCCGGCCGAGAACCAAAAAAACCAGGATTTCTCCAGGTACATTTCCGAAGGTCTCCGTATCAGGGCATAGAGTCCCCCCAGGGACAAGATAATGTACAGATTATAAAAACCGATCGCACCCCATTGATGATAGCGAAGAGGATCATGAACAATAGCCGTTATCGTGAATGCCCAAAGAAAAAGAACCAGCACCCAGCGCCGATTATTTACATAATCCGGGAATAGCTTTTTGCCGAAAATGGTAAACAGGAACGCCGCCTCCGTCACCAGATAGAGATTTATGGGCCATTCCCCGTATAGTCCCTGCACCCTCTTGAAATAAGAAATACCCAAATCAAATCCGAATCCGACCAACGGATACACCCATAACCAGGTCCATCGGTTCTTATAACCGAGACCCAGCGGTATCAGGGCAGAGAAAATGGATACAATAGTGAGGGTCAACATAGGCAACAGCCAATAACCAATAGCCGGAAATCAATCTGGCATCTCCAATGCAGGGGGAGGAGGGGAAGAATCACTCAGATCATAATACTTAAGGGTTCCCTCGGAGCCCACCACCCGGATCAGAATATCTTTTTCGACCTGGTCTGCCCGCAAACCCAAATGAAAACTCACCTCAATGGGCTGCATCTCACAGATCGCCAGAAAGAGGCTGACGGGATAAGATACACTTACCAGCTCTTTTTGAATGGGTATGAAATCCATGACCAAGGTCGAGTTGCCCAGCTGGCCACTTCTGGTCAGACGAACCATTTGGCCCTGACAATCCGCCCCTCGGATGGCATCGCACATATCCCCCACCGACGCAAAGGGATTGGCTCCGGTCGGATCCATGGTCCGGAGCTGGAACTCCTCCTCCGTAATGGAATGGCAGGTCAGCAGGGCCTGCAAACAGCTTGGATCGCAAAGGTTCCGGGCGTTGCAGGGAGGACAGTTCCCCGCCAGCATGTCCAAGGCCTCAGTCGCCTCCGGAAACTCGGCCTGAACCGGCAATTCCGCCCCCTCTCCGCCATCATTTGAACCGGCGTTGCCACAACTTCCCCAAAAAATCATGGATAAAGCAATTAAAGTCAATGAGAAAAACAATCGGATACTTTTCATATCGATATGGATTAAAATTCAGAAAAAACGCCCGAGGTATAAGAGGGTAGGTCCAACTTGCACAAAAAAAAGCGATTTGCCAAGAACATTCCCCCGTATAAGTACGTATTTTTTCTCCGCGGCCAGGAGAAAGCCCATCAGGGACGAAATCTCAAGGAGACGGAACCAGCCCCTAAACCTTAATGTCAAATTTTTTCGGTGGAGGCATTTCCCAGTCGATCTTTCGCTTGACCAGCCAGAGTTCACGAATCTCCTTTTGGGGAAGCACGAACTGAGGATAAAACTCTTCGTTGTCGCTGATCAGTACAAACTCCTGATCGGACTTACGAAAAAGGCGCTTGACCATGATTCGGTCCAAGGTGACGATCACATAAATGTAAAACTGAGCCGTACTGTTCCAGTATTCGGGATCCACCCTCTCGGCCACCACATGAAAATGCTCCTTCAGGGTGGGTTCCATGCTGTCGCCGCTGACCTCAAACACCCGGTACTGCTCGCCCTGAAAGGGAAGATGGGGAATGCGCATCTCCTCCAGTTCATTCACAAAAAGGGGGTCCTGATAATGCCGGCTATATCCGGCCTGGGCTCCAATGGGCACCAGACCAATCCCTTTTTCCCTTTTAGGTGAAAGGCCCAGAGCCTTCCGGAGCCTCATGGCTTCCCCTGGACTGGGCGCCGCACCCGGCGAATCCGAGACTTGAAGATTGAACCGGCCTCCGAAAAGCAGTTCCGGGGTAAGATTCAGGGCCCGGGCCGCAGCTTCCTTGAATAAAGGATCCAGCTGCCTTTTCCGGAAGTTGTAATAGAGGGTGGACCGGGGAACTTTCATGGATTCCGCCAGTCCATGGATACCCAATGGGCTCATTTTAGCTGCATTCTGCAAGGCTTCCCCTTCATGTATTTCCATGGAAACGGTGTTTGATTTGGATACCCTACTCATACGATTGTCCAAGGCTTCCCTCCAAAAGGCTATCCCTATTCTGCACAAAGGTACATATCTTTCCCATGAGGAAAAACTCCGCTATAAAAAAATCAGGGCCTCCAGTCCACGGCAAAATGCCTGGCCTCACCCCCGGGCTCCGGGCCTATGGTGACCCAGTAAATACCCGCAGGAAGGGATGATGGGAACCTTATCTGACCAGGCTCCCCGGTATGCTCCCAACTTCCCTTGGCCATCACCTGGCCGTCTATGGTCCTGAGCGTATAAACCCATTGCCCCTTGGACCCTTGGGGCAGACGTATGTACAATGGGGAGGATCCGGTCAGGGGATTAGGGTAAACTCCCATCTCCTCTGAGTCGGTATTCCGGGCTTCTCCCAGATTCAGACCGGGCATTTTCAGCTGCTGGACCCGGGCTAAAGCGGGGGTGCTGAACTGATTGCCGCTGTACTGATAAAGGACCAGGGGGGACAGGTTCCTGGCGCGGAACAGCTCATCGAAATTAGTCTCCGTCACCCTGCCCTGGGTAAAGCCAAAATAGTCCATAAGGTAAACCGGTGCCGGAGCCCCGTCAAAAAACAGAGAGTCCACAGTCCTCCCCTTTATCCGCAGGAGGAGCACATCATCCTGCCCAAACTCTCCGGTACGGGTATGATATACCAGGGCAGTACCCCATCCTGCCACTTCAAACTCATATTGGGTCTCGGTTTTGTACTGTAAAGGACGGTCTATGAATCCGGCAAAATCATAGTTCAATTCCATATCCACGGTCATGCTGAAACGGGAAGTCCAGGTCTTCCCATAGGTGCAGGGGAACTGAAGCAGCTGATAAGGCTGGGAATACAGTCTATTCTGGGCGGGAATGATTATGCTGTCCGTGGGCTGGGTGGACGGGATAGCAAACTCGGAAAGGGCAATACCGCGCCGGGGAATCTCCTCCCCCACCCGCTCCAGACCAGCCGCGGAGAGCCGGGACCAGCGATAGGAGGGGAAATAAAAACTGTCCTTGAGCACATGGCGGCGAGTCTCAAACATTCGGGCCCCAGGGAATTCCGCAAGAGTCCCGGAATCCTGAGGCGAATAATACAGGATCTGTTCGAAGGCTACGTTGGTATAATCATAGACCTTATTCGGCCCCAATTCCATGGGAGGGATGGACCCCTGGATATAAGAGAAGCTATCGGCTACAATCTGGAGACCGCCAAAGGAAGTCGAATCCAGGGTGATCTGTGCCCCCGATTTCCCCGAAATGGAGGAAACCAGGGCCAAAAGGAAAAGGGCTTTTCTTATCATGGTTTTTGCATCTTTTAGGTGAGCAGGATAATTGCCATCAATATTAAATAAATATCCCAGAAAAATCCATGAATATCCGAAAAATCGGGACAGGAGCTCGGGACCGGATTAGGGAAGCACAAAGGGAATCCGGCCCGGCCAAAGAGAAATGTCCGCCCGCACAGGCTGATCATAGTATTGGGGCCTATCATCCTGATGCATCCATTGCGGACCCCATTCCAGGGTGGCCATGCGGAATGCCCTGACCTTGGGCAAATAGACCGGCTTTCGGCCCATAAGCTGTCCCTTCAGACAGTGGAGGAATCGATCCTTTTCCCTTTCGGGGATGCAGACCAGGTACAGGCAGCCCTGGCGGGGATCCGCACCCGGGGCCAAAGCGAGCCGGGGACCTATGAGCGGGAGGGAGAGGATCTCCACCAGGGCATGATCCCCAGAATAATCCGTCCCATCGGCCCGGATCTTTATCCAAGACTTAGGGTCTGGAGAGTTCAGTCCGATCAGCCTTTGCCAGGCTTCCCTGCGCCTGGCCTCTGGGAGGGAAGAAACCAAGGGGAATTGATGGGCTGAATGAATCAACTCCGCCACCAGTCCCCAGCCCATACCTTCCAGAAATGGATATTCCCTTCCCTGAATGCGCATCCGCCCTATGGGGACATCGAACAAGGCGCCCGGACGGGATTCCCCGGAGTGGCCAAGGAGAAGCTTAGCCCAAAGGCGAAGGGATTCATAGATATTGTTGGACATGCCTAAAGGCAGAATCTGCAAGGGCAATAGGGGTCTATTAGGTTGAACCCGCATCTGTTCACGGATCACCTGGGCAATGGTCCCGTCTCCCCCCGCCACAATCAGCCGTCGGGCTTCGCCCAGATTCTCCACCCATCGATTGTCCTCTAATTCAAAATACAAGGGCTCCATTCCCGCCCTTCGGGCGGCCGCCTTCGCTTCACCCTCCTCCAGCCTCCGCCCCCCGGAACGGGGATTATGTATGACCAAAGCGATTCCCATCCTATCTGTCCAATCCCCCCAAGGCTAAAAAACGCGTACCAGCGCCGATGGCATGATATTCCCATAAGCTTAGGGCATGAGGATTCTGGTGACCAATGACGACGGAATCTACAGCCCGGGAATTAGGGCATTGGCGGACATAGCGCGAGAATGGGGGCAAACCAAGGTTCTTGCCCCGGATGTGGAACAGTCCTCCATGGGCCATGCCATTACTCATTCTCGCCCCCTGTACTACAAAAAATCGGCCGTGGCCTTCGAGGGTGTGGATGCCTACCGGCTGAATGGTACTCCCGCCGATTGCGTTTCCCTGGGAACCCACCTCTGGTCCCATACGGATCTAGTGCTTTCCGGGATAAACATGGGGGCCAACCTGGGAAATTCCATTTGGCATTCGGGAACCCTGGCGGCCGCACGTCAGGCGGCCCTCTTGGGGGTGAAAGGAATTGCCCTGAGCACTCCGGTGGGAAAATCCGGTCCGGATTTCAAATTTCTGCGGCCCTTTGTCCGCGCTGCCTTGGCCATGCTGATTCCCCTGGAGGGAAAAGGCCTGTACAATCTGAACTTCCCCCCCAAACCCCAGGGGCTGGTTTGGACCCGACAATCGGTCCGGTTCTATGACGGGAAAGTGATTCCTGGAGTGGATCCGGGCGGAAAAAAATACTACTGGATAACCGTGGCGCCACTGGAAGCGGCCGAAGAAGGTACAGATCGCTGGGCGATGGAAAACCATTTGGTCTCCATTACGCCCCTGCGCCTGGACTTAAGTTTGTAATTCTCCGGTACTTCTACAGAAACTCCTGGACATAAAGCTGATAAAACTGATAGATAATTCCTCCCCAGGCCAGAATAAAAACCAGACCGGTCCAAATCAGCGACCGTTTGCGGGCAAATATCCCTTTGAATAGGAAATACAGACCTCCAAACAGCGGAACCAGCGAAAGAAAAAGGAGTATAAGTACAAAAGTCATGATCGTCCGGGTTTAGAAAAACAAGGAATCCGGGTGGGTCCAAAACATATACATCACGAAGACTACCATAAGCCCTACAATAACTGCAATAACATAGATCACCCGGGCAATCCATCCCATCAGCGGCTGCCCGGTTCTCCGCCCCCACCCCTCCAGGATTCGCCCAAGCAGGAAAAGCAATCCGACCATGAAAAGGAAAAACAGCAATGGACCTATGGCTCTGGACATGATAACCGCTTTAATACAGACTTCCCATGTTCCGGGTCAGGGCCACGAGGAGCACACTGGCCAGAAACAAGACCAGTCCCCATAAAAAGACCTTTTTTTTCTTTCGCAAGGCCCCCAGGACCAACAGAGCACCCCCTCCGAGGAAAAGGCCCATGAAAAGGAACAGCACAAGGAAAATCTGGAATTCCATATCGACTCATTCGATAATTGTCGCCGAATGTGAAGCAAAATACCTTCTTATTCCCGGTAAAAACAAATGGTATATCCCCAGGCCTTCCCTTCGCTTGCGGATTTGGCGGGAAACACCTATTTTGCCAGACCATGTGCCTGGTAAAAAAAATGGGGTTGTTTCTGGTCCTATTCTTCATGCCTTGGCTCCTGAATGGCCAGGACTGCCGAGACTGGGTGGTGGCCGAATTCCCAGTGGTGGCTACAGGTCCGGTCACCATGCAGGATACGGTGATCACTCAGGCCATCCGCACTATAGGACGAAAAAAAACCAAGGAAAAGGATTTTCTGGAAGTCTGGGTATACCGGGATGAGCGTAAGGCCATACAGCTTTTTCTGGGACGCCATCCCAAGTTCCGGGATAAGGACTTGAATCGGCTGGTGGGATTACGCTTCAGTGACGGCACCTATTTTCGCAATCAGGGCGAATCCCGTTTCCCCATACCCCCCACTGCCTACATGGAATATAATTATCTGATCCAGCCGCTGACCCCGGCACTGTCCGAACATCTGCAAAAGCATCTTCTCTTAGCCGTGGACATCGAAATCCACACCCGGCTGGAACCCAAAACTCATCAGTATTTCATCCCCCAAGAAGATGCGGAAGGTCTTAGGCAATCTCTTCGTTGCATGCTTAATCGCTAGACTTCGCTTACAGATTCAAAGTTTAAAGCGGATAAGCCGTAGGATGGAAATCAGCATATCGGGAGAATAGAGTTTCTTCTTTCCATGTAGTATACGGCTAAGGATTTGCTGATCCGTGTTCAGGTCCTTGGCCAGCTCTGCCTGGGTTACCTTATGAGCTTCCATATAGGACCGCAATCCCTCAGATATGATCTCATAAATGTTCTCCGGCGGGCGCCGGGTGGCCAAAATGGCTTCGACCGACTCGGCTTTGGCAAACTTCAGAAATTTTTCCATGAAAGCTTCCGTAAGGGGGGTCTCGCCGTTGATGATCTTGGAAAAATAATAAGGGGTTACCTTGATTCGGGCCGCCAGCGCCGCCTTGGTGGGGATATTCTTCCTCTGCATCAGGATGTCCGCCGCCTGCTTCAGATGAATAGGCTTTACATGGGTGACGTGTCGGGCTTTAGGAGGCATAATCGGTGTTCTTTAGTATCTCAAAGCGATGAGGAATTATATAATTTATGTAAACTTGATGCCATTCAAACAAGTACTAAAACTGTGCCAAGTCCACCGGGTCGTCAAACTAATTTTACTCAAGGGGGAAAGGAAGACTCCAGACCTCCCGCCTACCCTTCAATTTTGTATATTCGCGCGTCCCAAGGCCCTAATAATGAAAGTACTGATTGCCCCCCTCATCCCCTGCTTCTGGCTGGCCCTGTTTTTGGGCATGGGCCTGGTATCCTGCGGGGAAGGAGAAAGCCGGCAGGATAAACCGGCGGAAAAAGCCCCCGTCGCCCGGGTTCCCCAGATCACCTATTCGGTGGTCAATCAATTCCCGCATGACCCTGAAGCCTTTACTCAGGGACTGGAGTATGAGGGAGGATATCTGTATGAAAGTGTCGGGCTCCACGGCCGCTCCGATCTTCGGAAGTACCGGCCCGAAACCGGCGAGATCGCCATGCGCAAACAGTTGGATCCTCAGTTCTTCGCCGAAGGGCTTACCTTAATGAACGATAAGGTCTACCAATTGACCTATAAGGAAAAAATGGGATTCGTCTACCGGAAGTCCGATTTCCAGGAACTGAAGCGATTCCCCCTGCCTACGGAAGAAGGTTGGGGCATGACCAATAATGGGGAACACATCATTTACGGGGACGGGTCCAGAAACCTTTATTTCCTGGATACCAATACCCTGTCCATAGTCCATCAGATTTCCGTTCATGACCCTCGGGGCCCAGTAGAAAACCTAAACGAGCTGGAATGGATCAATGGTTACCTATATGCCAATCAGTGGCAAACGGAATTCATACTGAAAATCGACCCTCAGTCGGGAGCCGTCGTAGGCAGAGCGGATCTCAGCGAGCTCAGGCGTCAGGCCGGAATCCCGGCCTGGAACATGGCCCGCTCGGATCGGGACCCCGAAGTGCTCAACGGGATCGCCTATGATCAGGAACAGGACAGGCTGTTTGTTACCGGAAAAAACTGGCCTTATCTGTTTCAGATCCGCCTGCATGAAGGCCACTAATCTGCCGCCCCAACCCTTGTCCAGCCCCAATATCTGCACTTCCCCCGGTTCGATCCTCCAGGGAATACAAAATCGGCTTCCCGGACCTTGATTTGCCGGAAAGCCGATCAAATGGACTCTGGATATCCGGAGCTCAGTGTTCTTCGGTGATGGCCAGATTATAGTGTAGCTCCCCTTCCTCTTCAATGGTGTAGGGGCCGCCGCCTATACAGATCTGGTCGATATCTTCATCATAGCCTCTGCCGAATATATAATATTGCCCCTTGGAAAGGCCTGTGAATGTGGCGGTGGACATCCCATTTACCGGCTTGCACCAAACGGAATCATCGAATTCGGAGGGCAAATCCTGAGCATTATACTTGATAAACACCAGACAGCTGTCGATGATCTTTGCATGGTGCCTCGGGACGATATGCAAGACAGCATTGCCTCCCTTTCCGGCTTTGGGTTCCGGGTCCTCCCGATTGCAGGAAGCAGAACTCATCACGAAAATAAGGGCCGCCGCCAGTCCAAACCAACCCAAAGACAATCCATTCATTTTCTTCATAATCATAGTCATTGTTCTAATCAATTACTCTTCAAACACCTGGGCATGGACTAATGAGAACATCTTGGAATAATTCTGTGCTATACGGGCGGAGGTCTCCGAAGTATTCATGATCATGGGTACGTCCACCAGGGAAATGGTATGAACTCCGTCAAACCACTTGGACAGATCGGCCCGAAGAAGCAAATCCCCGGAAATACCCTCTTTGACGTCCAAGGCAGAGGGGAAGGTCAAGTTCAGTTCATGCAGAGCGGAATGCTCGCCGGCAAAGCCGCCTATATGATGCATGAATTTGCCCCCATCGGGCAGCAGGGAAGAGTTTCCTTCCAGTTTGGCCATGATATAGCCCGTATTCCATGTCCAGAACATGCCGTGTTCCACAGCCAGATCACCGGTCTGGGCTCCACTTACATTGCGAATGCTGTCCACACCGATGAGAAAACGAATGCCCGTATACTTGCCTTCCGGCACATCCATCAAATGGAAATGACGCATATTCTCCGTGGGAGAATGCCTTACCAAATGGTAACTTTCTTCGATCCTGTGCTCGCTTCCGTCTTCCTTTAATAGGCGGATATTGGACAGGTAATAATTGAACATGGAAACGGTATAGGGCTCACCCAGGCTGTTTGTGTACGTCTCGTCATGAAGCACCAGACGCTGGTCTCCCACATAATGCTGTACATTGATGTGGAAAGCCGTGGTTTTGACCCCACCCCCTCCCCCAGGGGACGGATCATCAGAGGGCTTTTTCTTGCACCCTGCCCAGGTCACTAATCCAAGGCCAAGGAGTACCACTGGGGCCAGTCTAAGGAACTGCATTTTCATAGTGTTTAAGGTCTTTTTGCTAAGAACAAAAATAAGAACAAAAAAATAAAAGGCATATCAATCATAGAATCTGAATTCTGGCGGAGGACAGCACGCTATATCACCAATACTCACCCCTCCTCGGCTGCTCCGCCCTAAGTCCCGAAAGATCAATGGGAACCGCCACTGTCTTTGGCGGCAAATCGGAGGCCTAAAACCATCTCTGATAAAAGATTTGTATCGCATATAGATAAGCCGTTGATTTTCTATGAAGTTACGAAATCTTTCCAAATCGGTGTCCAGAACCGGGTTTGGCCGCTATGGTGGCTGAAGATCATCACGCACAACGCCGCAAACTTCCTTTCCGAAAACCGTCCGGAAAGGAAGCCATTAAAGACAAAATCGAGAGGAATATCAGTAACTGGGCACCATATGCATGATCAGATCATAGGTCCTCTCCAGGGTATCCGGCACCCGGAATTCTCCGGATCCTTCCATATACCGGGCCTCCACGGCATCGTATCCATGGCCCCAGAAATAATAATTACCCTTTTGAAGATTCTTGAACACCGCCCTGGGGGCTCCGTCCACCCAAGTCACCCTGGCCGAATCATTTATTTGCACGATGGTATCCGGCTGCAAGTAATACACATATATGGTGGTGCTGTCCATGGCCCGTTGACGAACCTGAGGACTGACCCTGATGGTGGCCTTGCCTCCTGGTCCCGGGGTTTCCCGGGGTGGTTCAGGCAAAACGGGATTTTCACGGGTACAACTAATCATCAGGCCTAAGGTGATCAAGGCAGTTAAGGAGGCTAGTTTACGCATAATTCTTAAAGATATTAATTGTTTCCAATCCACAAAACCTTTGGGCTAGCTTTTTTTCCGGATCGGATAGACTATGTGGTATTTTTTACGGAAATTTAGGGTTCTGCTAAGCTAAAAAGTTTTTCTATTCATGTACCGACTATTCGTCCTCAGTTTCGTATTGATTTTTTCTATGGATGCCCTTCGGGTCGGAGCACAAACCTCCTCCCGACTGATTCAGAAGACCAGTTTTCAGGCTGATTCGCTGGGGAACCTGGCGGAAATACAGGATACGGCTTATGTGTATTCCAGCGGGCGGGGATCGGACATGAAAACCCATCAATATTTCTACGATACGGCCTGGATAAAAGGGAACGGAAGCCAGCTAAGTCACCGGGAACTGAAATCCTATCTGGCCGATGGACGGGTCAAGGAATGGATCATCCAGTTCCTGGAGCCCGGCCAGCAATGGAAAAACTACCGACGGAAGCTCTACTATTACCGGGGGGTAAATACCCTGGATTCTCTTATCGAACAGCAATGGAATGATTTCAATAAAGTCTGGTGGAACTATTCGGCCCTTCGGTACCAGTACAACACCCAAGGGGACCTGGTGGACGAGAAGAAAGACTCCTGGTATTTGAATGCCTATGTGGAAGAATTCTGGACACACTATGATTACTCCGGGGGACGGCTTTCTCAGAAAGAATCGTTTTATTATCACAAGGCAAACAACCTCTGGGTGTCCCTAGATAAAACAGAATACAGTTATCAGGGCAATGCCCTGATCCGGGAAGAATGGTCCCGCTGGGACAGCCTGACGGCCTCCTATATCCCTCAAAGGGCCATAGACTATAGTTGGAAATCGGCTCAAATCGCCGACAGCACCGTGGAATGGCAATGGGACACCCTGGGCTCCCGCTGGGCTCCCCGATTCCTTCATCGCTATACCTATAATGGAAATCAACAAGTCTCGGCCGACACCTTGTATCAGTACATCCAGCCGCAGGATGAATGGGCACTAAGTCATTTGGTGCTCCACCAATACGATACGGCAGGTAACCAGTTGGAGAAATCCGAATGGATGCATATGGGAGGGAACTGGGTCCCTCAATTCCAGTGGACCTGGACCTATAATTCCTTTCACCAGCCCTTGACAGAAGACCGGATGCGATGGAGCAGCCCTCTCCAGCAATGGGTACCGGTTCTTCAGGGTCCCAGCCGGTTGGAATATCAGTACGAACTCTACAATCCCACCGGAATTTCCGTTCGGGTTACCGCCAATCCTTTCCGACTGTATCCCAATCCGGTCCATAGGCAAATGACCCTGGAAATCCCGGCCCCGGCATCCTCCCGGATCAAAGCCCGACTGATAGATATGCAGGGAAGAACCATTCAGCAATGGACATGGTCGGCCAAAGGAAGTCTCCGGGAAAGTCTGGATGTGAATCAGATGCCCGCAGGCAATTATGTATTCCAATTGGAAATGGGAAAGGAAAGGCATCAGCAGACGATCACCATCTCCCCTCGATGAACAGTTCGAACTCCATTGGGTCCCCTGTCAGAAAGCCCCGGAAATTATGCATCTCTTTGGGGCTTCGGCTTCTGATTTGCGGATTTTTCCTATTTCCATTCTCTGCCCGATCCTTGGCCCAGATTTCTCTGGGAATACAGGCTGGCACCGAGTTTCCCCTGCTCCTGAATCATGGTCTGGACGGCTATTTTCATTCTTTGGGTACCAACTCCCTGGGTACAGAACTGCGCTACCGTAGCTCTAGATCGGATTGGATGCCCCGGTTTCAGGCTCAATATGGCCGAATCCAGGTACCCCTGGCGCAATTCCCCCCTCTGGTGGCCGTGATTCACTACCACCGGCTCGACCTTCGCCTGGCCCTCAGCCGGGAATCTCAATGGAAAAAAACCCTCCTATTCTATGGGGGGGGACTGGGCGCCAGTTACCTGCGCAGCCGGCACTACAGTTTTGACCGAAACACCGGGGACGCTTATCATGTAATAGGAGAGCAAACGGAAACCTGGGTTCCCCATCTGCATTTGCTGGCGGGTATAGGCTCTCCCATTAAACCGGGATCCAGATGGAACCTGGAGGCCGGAATTCATATGAACTATGGATTAATGCTGGACGGAGCCCAGCCCATAAGAATGCGCATCACTCATCCCGGCGGCCAGTCCCACCTAAGCTCTGCCACTCCCCATGGTCACCTGATTCAGCCGGGAATATTCCTGGCATTGCAATACGCCCTGAACGGGACATTCAGCGGCGGCAGAAGGTTTTAGTCGCCCCCAGTATAGCGCTTCAGTTCAATCCAATTAATTAAGTTTGTCCTATGGATTCGAAACGGAAATTAGCCTGCCTGTTTGCCCTCTTTTTGGGTATTTCCCTGAGCTCATGTCAGAGTGGTCCGGATCAATCCGAAGGGGTGGACGAGTTTTGGTCCCAGCATCCCGCCCTGAGGGAAATCAGCCGGAAAATCGAGGAGAAACCCCACCAGGCCAGTTTATATTTTGAAAGGGCCACCATACTGGACGATATGGAACTGGATTCCATGGCACTCATCGACTATCAAAGGGCAATAAAAAGGGATTCCAGCCGAGCGGAATACTTCAGCCGGGTTGGGGATCTACTATTCGAACACCAGGATATCAGCGGCTCATTACCCTGGTTTGAACAGGCTCTCAAGCTTGATCCCCATGATCCGGTCACTCATCTGAAATTGGGAAAGCTTTTTATTTACACCAAGGAATATACTTCCGCCTTCAAAATGATCAATAAAGTACTGAGGGATGATGTATACAATCCTCAGGGATACTATCTGAAGGGCATAGCCTATAAGGACATGGGGCGGTATGACGAGGCCATTTCCAGTTTTCAGACCGCAGTCCAGGTGGATCCAATGTTTCGGGATGCCCGGATTCAGCTAGGCCTGATGTTCAGCAAAAAAGGGGATGACATGGCCATTACTTATCTGGAACACGCCTATGCGCAGGACAGCAGCGATCTGTTTCCGCTTTATGCCCAAGGTGTGCATTACCAGGATAAAAAGGATTATGTACGGGCTAAGGAAATCTATCGTCGCTTGATACTCCGGGATAGGGAATACATCAATGCCTATATGAATCTCGGCTATATTTATATACAGGAGGACTCCCTGGACAAAGCATGGAGACACTATGACCTGGTGCGCAAACTTGAACCGGCCAATGCCGAAGCCTACTACAGCATGGGACTATGCCACGAACTCCAAGGACAAACCGAAGAGGCCGCCGAAAATTATCGCTATGCCCTTCAATTTAAACCCGAATACCCCGAAGCCCTGGAGGGCATAGCCCGGATAAAACCCTGACCCCCCCCCCATCCGACAACGCATTTCTTCTCCCGCCATGCCCCGATCCCCATCCCAAAATACGATCGCCGTCTTCCTGCTCCTGGCAAGCATGGCCCCGGGGGTTGTTTTGGCCCAGTCCCCGGTGAACGACAGCATTTCCTCCAGGCCGAATCCGGCGGAAGGGGAGAAACTGTTTCGGTCCACCAAAACCATACAGTATGTGGTGGATCCCCAAACCGGGGAAATCAAACCCAAGGGCGAGCCTCCCAGGGTTCCCCTGAAAGACACGGTGATCGTCTTGAGAGCCGGGCTAAGCGAGGCCGAACTTGCGGAAAGAAAAAAGGCCATCCTGAGGGAAAAAAAGAAGGAACAGTTCTGCCAATGCCTGACCATGGAACTGATTGCCCCCGAAAAACTCCCCTATTCCGCCTACCTGAACTATGGATTCAAGATCCACAATCGATGTCAGGAAACCATGTATGTGCAATCTTCAGGTTTTCAGTTCTCGGTCTTTCAGACCAACGGGCGAACAGCAAAAACCTTAAGGAGCCTTCAGTTCTCCAAACAGTTCAAATACCCCGAATGGGTGGCCATTTCCCCGCAAGAGGACTATGAGTTTCAGTTTGCCGATGACCCCTTCTTCCGCTATGATCTGCAGTCCGGGGAAGAGTATATATTCCGGTTCCAATATAAACATGAGCACGACAAGGTGAAAAACAAAGCCCCTGGAGCCCTGGCCTGCCCGCAGAATTCAGAACGAAAAATCTTCATCCATTAGCCCGCCCCAGTATTATCCCCTCGGAAAGGCTATTTTTACAGCTAAACCGGATTAAGTTCTATGCCTATAATAGCCCCGTCCATACTGTCTGCTGATTTTCTTGAGCTGGGTAAGGACATCGATATGGTCAATCAAAGTGATGCCGACTGGTTTCACCTGGACGTTATGGACGGCCGCTTCGTACCTAATATCAGCTACGGCATGTCCATTATTGCCCAGATGAAAAAAAGGGCCCGGAAGCCCTTTGATGTGCACCTGATGATCCTGGAGCCCGAAAAATATTTCGATGAATTTCAAAAGGCTGGAGCCGATTGGCTTACCATCCATATGGAAGCCAGCCCCCATCTGCACCGCAGCCTTCAGGCTATTAAACAAAAGGGGATGAAAGCCGGCGTGGCCCTAAATCCCCATACACCGGTCTCCACCTTATCCGAAGTGATCCGGGACCTGGATATGGTGCTGGTCATGAGCGTGAACCCGGGATTTGGGGGACAGCAATTCATAGCGCACAGTCTGGAAAAGGTCCGGGCAGTAAAAAAACTGATCACCGAAACCGGTTCTTCTGCCTTGATCGAGGTGGATGGGGGGGTTCGTCTGGATAACGCCCGGGAACTGGTGAGGGCAGGGGCGGATGTCCTCGTAGCCGGCAATACCGTGTTCAACGCCTCTGACCCGGTCCAAATGATTGCGGACTTGAAAAAGATCGACTTATAAACTATTTGCCCTCCTTTTACGTTAATCGGTATATGGGAATTCGATATGGCATCCTGATTCTCCTTTTGATCACCCCTTTTCTGGTCCGGGCCCAATCGGCTCGGATTCAGGGAAAGATCAAAGACAGGACGGGCAAAGGGATAGAATCTGCCGCCGTGGGCATTCGCGAAACCGGGATGGGAACCCGCAGCCTGGGCGATGGCTCCTTTGACCTGGAAGTCCCTGCTGACCGAAACATACATATTGTGGTCCAACTCCTGGGCTACCAGTCCCAGGAAAAAAAATTGCACCTGAAGCCTGGGGAATCCCAATACTTGGAGTTTCAGCTGGAAACGGAGTCCAAAACCCTGGACGAGGTGATCAAAAAAGCCGACAGGCGCCAGGAAGCAGGGAATATTTCCCTTGATTTGGATAAAGCCAACCTTTTACCCAGTACAGGCTTTGGAAGCGGGATTGAATCTATGATCAAAACCTACGTGGGCTCCCACAATGAGCTAAGCTCCCAATACAATGTCCGCGGAGGAAATTTTGACGAAAACCTGGTCTATGTCAACGATTTTGAAATATACCGCCCCTTCCTGACCCGGGCCGGACAACAGGAGGGAATGAGCTTCATCCATTCCGACTTGGTCAGCGGAGTCAATTTTTCCGTGGGCGGATATCAATCAAAATTTGGAGACAAAATGTCCAGTGTACTCGACGTACAGTACAAAAATCCGGAGGAATTCGGGGGAAGAGCGGTGATCAGCGCTCTGGGAGGAAGTCTGGCCCTGGAAGGCGCCAGCCGGAATCAGAAATGGACCTACCTTTTCGGCCTGAGGCAAAAAAGTAATCAGTACCTTCTCCAGGCACAGCCCACCAAAGGAGTATACAACCCTTCCTTTACTGATGGTCAGCTCTTGATAAAATATCGCTTCCATCCAAAATGGGAATCCGAAATCATCTTGAACTATGCCCGCAACCGATTTCACTTCCTACCCCAGACGTCCACGAGCAGCTTCGGGCTGATCAACAAGGTTTATCAGCTTAGGGTGTTCTACCAGGGATCCGAAATCGATCAATTCGATTCAAAATTCGGGGGATGGTCCTGGACCTACCGCCCTCAGTCCCGATGGAAATTCAAACTTCTGATCAGTGGATTCCAGACTGATGAAAGGGAAACCTACGATATTAAAGGGGAATACTTGCTCGGGGAAGTGGAAAGCGATCTGGGCAAAGAGAACTTCGGTCAGTTAAAAACATATCTGGGGACGGGGATAATCCATGAATATGCCCGCAACAAGCTCGATGTGCTGGTGGGGAACCTGGCCCTGCGAGGCTCCTATGACGGAGGAAATCACTTTATCCAATGGGGCTTGGACGCCCAGCAGATCCAGATAGAAGACCGACTCCATGAATGGGAGCGCAGAGATTCAGCAGGGTTTACCCAGCCCTATTATCCAGACAGGCTGGAGCTCACTAAGGCCTACCAATCCTCCAACCAGTTTCATTATCAAAGGTACAGCGGTTATTTACAGGATAACCTCAGCATGGGGAAGTACATAACCGCTTCGCTAGGCCTTAGATTCAATTATTCCAGTCTGAATCAGGAATGGCTGATCAGCCCCAGGGGACAGATCAGCTATAAACCCGAAGGATGGAAAAGAGACATTCTTTTCAAACTGGCGGCAGGCTATTATCAGCAACCACCCTTCTACCGGGAAATGAGGAATCTCGACGGCTTGGTCAACCCTGCCCTTCGGGCCCAGAAATCTTTCCATTGGGTGGGCGGAATGGATTACCACTTCCTTTGGGATAATCGGCCCTTTAAGTTCACTACAGAGATCTACTACAAATCTCTCTGGGACCTGGTACCCTATGAATACGACAATATCCGCATCCGATATTTTGGACAGAACCTGGCCCGGGGGTATGCCGCTGGCGGAGAGTTTAGGTTATACGGGGACATAGTCCCCGATGCCACTTCCTGGATTTCCATAGGAATAATGAAATCCGAAGAGGATGTCCTGAACGATTCCTATACCTATGTAGATCACCTGGGTCAGGACAGTCTGACGATATATCCTGGGATGATTCCCCGACCCACCGATCAGCGATTCATGCTTGGTATGTATTTCGAGGACTACTTTCCCAAATGGAAAAACATCAAAGTGCACCTGAACCTGCTTTATGCTTCCGGGCTACCTTTCGGTCCCCCGGACAAACAGCGCTACGGGGATACGCTCCGCATTCCGGCCTACCGCAGGGTGGATATCGGATTCTCCGCCCTGGTATGGAACGGATCCCGCCACCCAGGAAGAAAGCTTTCCAAAACTTTAGACAGAATCTGGTTCAGTGCCGAAGTATTCAACCTGCTGGGAATTCAGAATACCCTGTCCTATACCTGGATTCTGGACCAGAGCAGTGGAAGAACCTATGCGGTTCCCAACCGGCTTACCTCCCGGCTGATCAACGCCAAGTTGATGGTTGACTTCTGAGCTCCGGATAGGTGTCGGAAATGGGAAATGGATTCCTTCCAAAGGAAGTTTTCCACTTTTTTGCCCTAGTTATCCACAACGCATTTCCCCGGCATACTGGGAACTTGGCCTCTTGGGCCAAGTTCATTAAATTGGTAGTAAAATCTGAACTCTGATGGCAATGAGTCAAATGAAAAACATCCGAACTGCGGAGTCGTGGAGGAAGAAAAGCCGTTTGGCCACATTGTTGGCCGCCCTCCGAAAGAAGATCCACCAATTGTTCCTTTGGGAAGAAGTGGAGGTAACCTTTACCAACAATCCCATTTCATCCTATTCGTACAAAAAAGTGGATCAGCCCATAGGCTCCTAACAAAGCGGGATAGCCCCATTCCAAGAAGTTGCACTACTGCGACGTGGCCCCGTTTCCTCCAATCCCAAGGACCTCCATATCCTCTTTGCGACACCGCTCCTTCTCCCACACCTCGAATCGACTATTCCCTCTCCCTTTCCCAAAGCACCATGGGCCATCCCCGAAGAGATAGCCCATGGACATTACACAATCTTCACTGTGCTGCCTTACTGCACCACCAGTCTATCCACCTGAATCGACCGTTCAGTCTGGATGGAAATCAAATATATCCCGGCGGCCAGATTCCCCGTGAAAATTTCGTAACGCTGCTGATCCGGGTTCAGCTCCATCTGAAGCAAAACCTTGCCGCTGAGATCAGACAATTGAAAGTGACCTTTCACCCGCTCGGGGAATTCCAGGAAACTTAGCCCTTTCGTCGGATTGGGATATATCCTTGCCCGCTGCGGAGCTGAAGCCTCTTCTATGCTGAGGGGGGCTCCATCATAAATGAAGAAGTTGTCAACCAAAGCCTCCACATTACTTTGCCCATTGTTACTGGCACTGGGGATAATCAAATCCGAGGCAATAAAGCGAATTTCCACGCCTTTGCGCGCTCCAGGGAAATGCTCATCCACCGCAAAGATTTTTCTTCTCCATTCTCTTTCTCCTTTGTATGTGTTTTCTACTACCCGGGGGATGAAACTATTCTCATGCCGAATCTCCACTCGCCAAGGATCATTGGCTCGGTTAGATCCTCCCAAATCATTAGAGAACCAGCGATAGTATTCAATAATGGGATTTACATAGCCAGTCAGATCAAAGGCGGGGGTAACCAACACCGTCCGGCCGTTGGCCACATCTGCCATATTGTAATTGATATTGGGATGGCTGGCATTCCCGGTCACCATGCACATTCCATCGCCGGACATGTCCGATCCCGGCTGACTCACAAAACCTCCAAAATTACCATTTGGCCGATAAGTAGCCTGAACAGGTTTGGCCTGAATCCAATTCCCGGAAGTGGCGGATTCCAAATTGGTGGTACCAATCTGCCAGTCATCAGAAACTGGGTTATCGAAGTCAAAGGACTGCTTCAAATGCACCCCCACAGCAAACTGATAGGGTAGCGAAGATCGCTGTCCGAGTGTAGGGACGGTGGTGAAATCCGTGGGGAAAGTAACCTGGGATAAGCTAAGGGTATCTTCCAAAAGGAAGAAGTATTCCATTATGCTTCCTTGGGGTTGGCCAGGTATGGTTGCCTTGAATTGCAAGCTACCCTGATCTACCATGACTGCCGTATCCCAGGTTCCCTGGTCGCGGCTCCGATAAATCAGTTTCAGGTGGCTCATAATATTCGGGCTGGCCAAATTCAACTGGGCATTAACTTCAATATCTTGCCCAGCGGGTTGATGCTCCAATTCCTGGTGCACCAGCTCGGATTGTCCGTAAAGAAAAATTCCATGCTTGGCAAATGCCGAAAGGATCTCCCGGAAATGGGGCGTCCCATTATTAATGTCGTGATCATCATCATCCGCCAGCAAAGCCGCAATCAGAGCCTGATGAAACACTCTCCCTTCCATCCCATTGGGACCGTCTGCCAAATCATAATAAGCATCACCGAATACCCTGGCCATGGTGTCATAATTATGTACGTTACGGGCAAAATCCCACCAGGCCCCTGCAATGATTTCTCCATCTCCGTGTACTTCCCCCACTATATCCTGCGGATAGACTTTGGGATTAATATCGTAGCGACGAATGCTGGAATTGGGATTATTGTTGAAGGCACCCCTTCCCAGGATGGAATCCCTAGTCATCATCATTCCCCAGATATCGGCATAGCCTTCATTCAACGCCCCATTGTACATGCGTCCGGCACCATGGGCACCATAAAAATGGTCGGCTATACCATGGCCATATTCATGGTATACGATGTCTCCGATCTCGGCAAATGAACGGCAATTGCCCGAGGCAGCATAAAAATTAATCGAGGATCCATTATAAAAGGCATTGCATGTCCCTGATCCGATATCCACCCGGGTGGGCAAAGAATAATCAAGGGACGTAAAATCCGGTAGTCTTTCCTTCATCTTCGCATGAACCTCATTGACGTGATAGAAAGCATTGATGTGCCCGTCAAGGCTGTTGGAGGGAGACTCGAAAATGACCTCATTGCCCGTCCCAAAAATTGTCTTCGAAAAGCTGGGTGTGGAGTTACTAGGAGCATCTATTACCGTGGACCAAGGACCTTTCAGATTGAAGGTCACCGAGGAGCTAGCCCCAGGATTGGAAACAAATCCATCCTGATCGGATACATGCGGAAGGGTATTTATAATGACTTCAAGGTTCCGCAGAGGCTCCAGGGTAGCAGGACTAAGCACATTCTGCTTATAGACACTTCCCTTAACATGCAAGTCCAGTGTTTTGACTTCATTCGTTCTGTAAAGCGTAAGCCCGCTGACGCCATCTATGAAATGCAAAAGTTGCACAGGAGGATTTTCCCCTGAACTTCCCCGAAAAATCAATGGCCATACAGGCCTCAGCTCGTACCCATTCTGGGTGGGCACCGGGAACCAGACCCATTGAGGATCAATCTCCACTTCTTCCACCTGAACATGATCCAAGTCCACTTTCCAATCCTTGCTGCCTAGGATGGCATCAGGATTCAGGCGGGGATACTCTTCGGTAATATTCTGCCCGAAGCTTCGATTGGATACTTTCAGAATCCGCCCATCCAAGGTAAACTGGAAACTCAGGCGGGAAAACAACACCTCCCTGCCCTTCACCTCCTGAACAAAGTCGACATAATGGGCACGGGGGGCCGCATGATCCCTGACTTTCACCCAATGGGCCGGTTGCAGACCAAAATCCGCCAGCTGAACAATCAGGCCTCTGGCCTTCTCCTCCATGCTCTGGCCTTCCACTTCCCGGGCCGGACCATATAAATGGGAAAAAATTCCCGTTTGCTGGTCAAGGCTGAAGGTCCAATCGGGAAAATGCCGGGCAAGGGCAGATACCGTCTGAGTACGGAATTCAGAATTCCCGATTGATTTAGTCTCCATGCCCGAGTAAACGGATATCTCGTAGTTGGGACCATGGTAATGGTCCTGTGCACCGGCCGAAAAGCCGATTACCATAATACCTAGGCTCAATAGCAATTTCTTATTCATATTCTCCATTGGGTGATTAGAAACTTGTAAAATAAATGGTTTGACTCAGCAAAAAAAATCGAATAGAACGAAACGGTTCAAACTGGGACAAGACTAACAAAATATTGGGAAATCGGAGGGCAAATTATTTCAATGCGATGACAAAACACGAATTTTAAGATGATCACCCTTAATTAGCCATTAACGAAGACACAGACTGCCCGGGGTAAGATTACGAAATATTTGGCTCCCAGGAACACATTAAGGAAACCCAATTGAAGTATGTCAGAGCCACCACCCTTTGGTTATCTATCACTCAAAAAAGAATTCATCGAAACTTTTTGCAAAATAGAAGAGATGGTTATCTTTGCGCTCCAGTTATGCAGATCCTGTAGCTCAGTTGGTAGAGCAATACACTTTTAATGTATGGGTCTTGGGTTCGAGTCCCAACGGGATCACAAGCTGAAAGCCTTTGCCCGGGTACATTTCAGCAAAACATGGTAAAGCTCTCAGCCTCGAGGCGGATGTTAGGTCTAACACTTACTCTAACACCGCCTCGCTATGATTCAACTACCAAACGGCTGCTATTGCAGTGAAATCAAGGTTCACCCGAAGAATTGGAACCAACCAGGCGCCAGCCTTAAAAAGCCTTGGTATATCTATTACAGGTTCTATGATCCACTGTCCCCGGCTAAGGGTGGGAAACTCGTAGCGTTGAGAGGGATGAACGCCTTTAGGACACTGACTGAACGGCGCGAAGTGACGACTTCGCTTATCCGAGATGAACTCCATCGCCTTAAGGACTTGGAATACAACCCGATTACTGGGTATGAGAAGGAGCCGGAGGATCCGTACGCTGTGGACTACGTAGTAGACCCTAACGCTCCGATGATCGAAGCCCTCTACTCAATTAACGAGCGTCTGAAGTTATCCGCGGTTCCCCGCACCGGTATGCGCTCCGTGCTAAAATACTTCTCCCAGGCAGCGGCCCAGCTCCGCCTGGCTAACATGCCTATAAAATCTGTACGCCGCCGGCATATACGGGTTATCCTGGATCAGGTGGGGAAGTTGAAGGGCGATAAATGGACAGCGAATAACTTCAATTTCTACCGCTCCTATCTGATGATGCTCTTCGCAGAGCTGGTGAATTACGACGTTGTGGAGACCAACCCAGTCAAAGAGATTAAAAAAGCCAAAGCCGTCCAGCGGATCCGCCCAGTCCTTACGGAAGAGCAGCGGGTGGCCATAGACG
>CAYPQN010000023.1:0-27795 GCA_964412885.1 uncultured Chitinophagaceae bacterium
TCTGGGAAGGACTGGTTAATGGGGTTTCGGGCGCCGATTTCATTAAACAGTTTGACATCTCAAAGTTCAAGACCAGGTTTGCCTGTGAACTGAGAGATTTCCGGGCCGAGGATTACCTGGATCGCAAGGAGGCCCGGAAACTGGACCGATTCTCCCAGCTGGCGGTGATTTCCGCCGCTGAAGCCGTGGCGCAGGCCGGACTGGATGATGAGCACATCGACAAGGATAGGGTCGGTGTCATCTGGGCATCCGGAATTGGAGGTATGATTACCTTCATCGAAGAGATGAAGCAGTTCAACTCGGGGGACGGCACCCCCCGGTTCAATCCCTTTTTCATTCCCAAGCTTATCCTCGATATTGCCGCAGGCCATATTTCCATGAAATATGGATTCCGGGGACCGAACTTTGCCACGGTCAGTGCCTGCGCCTCATCCACCAATGCCCTGATCGATGCTTTCCAGTATATTCGGCTCGGGAAAGTGGATGCCATGGTCACGGGCGGATCGGAGGCCGTGATCACCGAGGCCGGAATTGGCGGATTCAACGCCATGAAAGCCCTTTCTGAAAGAAATGATGATCCAGCCACGGCCAGCCGGCCCTTCGACAAGGACCGGGACGGATTTGTCCTGGGAGAAGGAGGCTGCTGCGTGATCCTGGAAGAGTTGGAGCACGCCAAAAAAAGAGGGGCGCCCATCCTGGCCGAAATGATTGGCGGAGGACTCAGCGCCGATGCCTATCACCTCACGGCCCCTCATCCGGATGGACTGGGGGTGATCAATGTGATGAAAAATGCCCTGGAGGACGCCCGGATCCATCCCGAAGAAGTGGATTATATCAATGTGCACGGCACCTCCACTCCCCTGGGCGATGTGGCCGAGCTCATCGCCATCCAGAAAGTGTTCGGGGATCATGCTTACCGGCTGAATATCAGCTCCACCAAATCCATGACCGGGCATTTGCTCGGCGGAGCCGGAGCCATAGAAGCTGTAGCCAGCATCAAATCCCTGATGCACGATATTGTCCCTCCCACCATCAACCATTTTACGGACGACCCCCAAATTGATCCCAGACTGAACCTCACCTTCAATCAGGCTCAAGAGAGAAAAGTAGGCGTGGTCATGAGCAACACCTTTGGCTTTGGTGGGCACAATGCTTCCGTAGTATTCAAGAAGTTTGAAGATTAAGCCGACTGAAATTGAGACGGATCCGATCATGGTGGCAAACGCTTCTCTCATCCCATAAGCCCCTGATTGCCCAACTGGAGCATACCCTGGGCTTCAGACCCCGACATCTCCCTTTTTATCAATCCGCCCTGATTCATCGATCTGCCCAGGAAGAAAGCCAACCAAACAACGAAAGACTGGAGTTTTTGGGCGATGCCATCCTGGGGGCCATAATGGCGGAATTTCTATTCAAAAAATATCCCGGCCAGCCCGAAGGAGTACTCACCGAAATGAGGTCTCGGATTGTACGCCGGGAATCCATGAATCAGATGGCCATGCAAATGGGCATAGACAAGCTAGTCCAATACAGCCGCAATGACAGAGGGTTGAAGCATTCCCATATTTTCGGAAATGCCCTGGAAGCGCTGATCGGCGCCATTTACCTGGACCGGGGATTCCATTTTACCCGGGAGTTCATCATCCGTCAGATCATCAAACCGCATGTGGATCTGGAATACATTGAAACCACCGACACCAACTATAAGAATCAACTGCTGAAATGGGCCCAGAAACACGGGCATGATCTTCGGTTTCAAACCCTGAACGTGGACTCTGACCACCCCCGGCCTCAGATCTCCATAGGCATAGTGATCAATGGAAAACTCCTGGCCAAAGCCACAGGCTATAACAAAAAATTGGCCGGGCAATTGGCGGCAAAACAGGCCCTGGAAAAAATAGAATCCCAAAATCCTGACCCCGATAATTCATTCTAAATCCCCTGACTTATACGCCAGGGGTCTGCGGCTAATGGCATTTGAAGTACTCAAAAGGTTCTCTGCAGGTCAGGCAGTGATACAGGGCTTTACAAGCGGTGGCCCCGAACTGGCTGAGTTCTTCCGTGTCCTCTGATCCGCAGCAGGGACAGGCCACCTGATCCCTGGAAAACATACCCGCCTCCTCCCCTGCTCTCTTCCGGGGCGGGGCAATGCCATAGGCTATGAGCTTCGCTTTCCCTTCCTCACTCATCCAGTCCGTAGTCCAGGCCGGGCGGAGCCGGTATTCGATTTCGACTTTGTCGAGCCCCCTGACCGAGAGAGCCATGCGGATATTGGCGGCGATCATGTCCATGGCGGGGCAGCCGCTGTACGTAGGGGTAATGTATATCTTCGCCTGAAACTTTTCCCCGGATTTTCGGACTTCCAGGTCACGGACTATACCCAGGTCCAGAATGGTCAGCACAGGCACTTCCGGATCCATGACTTCGCCCAGCCACTGCCATATTTGCATTTCCCATTCCCTGATCTCCATGATATCCTCCTCATTCTATAGCCCACCCTGGGCCGGGCCAAACTACCATTGCATTTGCGGGTATGTCCGCTGCATATATTGCATCTCGGCCAGAATATATCCCAGATGTTCGGAATGCTGGCCCTCTTTGCCTCCCAATCTGGGCCATGGGCTGGCCACCCATTTCAGTCGGGCCTCATCCAGAATTGCCTGTACATTCCGGTTGTATTCTTCCCGGAATTCCTCCACGGATATGCCGGCTTCCGACTCCAGCCAGGATTTCTCCCAAGGAGAAGGAGAAAAGATTTCGTCCACAAATGGGCACAAATCCTCCACGGCCTGCTGAATCCTGCGATGGCTTTCTTCGGTTCCGTCCCCAAGGCGGATCATCCACTCCCCGCTCCAGTTCAGATGATAGCGCACCTCTTTCAGGGATTTTTCGGCAATAGCCGCTATGTCTTCCACAGGGGATTTCCGGGCCAGGGCGGCATAAAGCAGGATCTGGAACTGATCATAAAAAAAAGAGCGGGTTACGGTATATGCCCAGTCCCGGTTGGGCTGTTCCACCAAAAGCAGATTCTGGAAATCCCAGCCGTCCCTCAGGTAGGCCAGGTCATCCTCGTCCAACGGCTTTCCCGAATCGAGCTTCTGGTCCAGAGCCGGAGAGGAAAAACACGTCTTCTGCTCTTGCGGGGAGAACTGATTGAAGCGCCCTGCGGCAAACTGATAAAAAAATCTCGCCTGGCCCAGGTGATCCAGGGCCATGTTGCTCAAAGCTATATCCTGCTCCAGCACGGGGCCGTGACCGCACCATTCACTGAGCCGATGTCCCAGGATCAAGGCATTGTCCGCCAGCTGAAGACAATAACGAAAAAGATGCATGAAATATGATTTTAGGGGTCGTCTACATATGCTTCAGCTCCTCGGGCAATGTATAAAAAGTGGGATGGCGATAAACCTTATCCTGAGCGGGATCAAACAGGGACTCCTGCTGATCCGGATCCGAAGCATGAATATGGCGGCTCTCCACCACCCAGATATTGGTCCCCTCCATACGTCGGGTATACACGTCCCGGGCATTCTGAAGGGCCATGGAGGCATCCGCAGCATGCAGACTGCCTACGTGCTTATGATCCAGCCCCGACTTGGAGCGTATGAAAACTTCCCACAACGGCCAAGAGGCCTGATTATTCTTTTTCTCCATGGATAACTGATCTCTTTATATTATGGGGAGGCTTAGGCCGCCTCCTGCGTTCTTTCCTTTCTGGCCTTCTGCTTCCGGCTATAGGCCAAGGCGGCATCGCGGACCCACTGCCCTTGTTCCCAGGCCTTTTTCCGGGCCTCCAACCGCTCTTTATTGCAGGGACCATGGCCTTTGACCACATTCCAGAACTCATCCCAGCTAATAGGGCCAAAATCATAATGTCCCCTCTCTTCATTCCACTTCAGTTGGGGATCGGGTATTTCCAGTCCGAGGATGGCCGCCTGCTCCACGGTCACATCGATGAACTTCTGTCTCAGTTCATCATTGGTGAATCTTTTAATCTTCCAACGCATGCTCTGTTCCGTATTGGGACTGTCCGCATCCGGAGGACCAAACATCATGATGGCCGGCCACCACCAGCGGTTCAGGGCATCCTGCGCCATCTTCCTCTGCACTTCCGTACCCCGGGACAAAGTAAGCATGATCTCAAACCCCTGGCGCTGATGGAAACTTTCCTCCTTGCAGATCCGCACCATGGCCCGGGCATAAGGCCCGTAAGAAGTGCGGCAAAGGGGCACCTGATTCATTATGGCGGCCCCGTCCACCAGCCAGCCTATGGCCCCCATATCGGCCCAGGTCAGGGAAGGATAATTGAATATGGAGGAATATTTCGCCTTACCGGAATGCAACTGCTCCAACATTTCCTCCCGGGATATACCCAGAGTTTCGGCCGCGGAATAAAGGTAAAGACCGTGCCCCCCTTCATCCTGTACTTTGGCCAGCAGAACGGCCTTGCGCCGCAGATTGGGAGCCCGGGTGATCCAGTTTCCCTCCGGCAGCATGCCCACGATCTCGCTATGCGCATGTTGAGATATCTGCCGGATAAGGGTTTTCCTGTACTCCTCGGGCATCCAGTCCCTGGGCTCAATGCTCTGATCCCTGTCCAGTTTTCGGTTGAATTCCGCTTCCAATGAGGCTTCCTGCATAATCCTAAATGATAATGAATACTCTACAAATGTACAAATTTTCCCTCTCTTGAACGGGATCTTCCCCGGTTCACCTCCAAGTTTTCCGGATCCGGGCATTCATTTCCTCAGATATCTATTGGGCGAAAATAAAGCGTAGGGTAATCCCCGCCCGCGTGGTGCTCATAGGGAAAGAACTGGTGGTATGAGGAATGGTGCGTCTCCGATCATAGAAAAAGCGAAGGGTGAGTCGATCGCTGACTATATAGTCCACGGAAGGGGAAATGGTAATCACTTTCTGACCTCGGGTCACCACCGCTATATTCTGAGCCAGGTAATGATTTGAGGTGCTGTCATCCCGGATCCCCACATCCACTTTCAGATTCAGGTCATTTTCCAACTTGCGCACCCCAAAAATCTCAAAGGGCAAGTTCAGTCCTCTGACCCGGTATCCCAGGCCAAAAACATATTCAATGCTGTGTGTCTCGCTGACCTGATAATCGACCAGGCTAAGGGTTACCGCCCGGCTCCTGCGGTAATCGAAACGGGCCGTGAGATTATTTTTGAAGGAAGCGTCCACACCGAACAATGGATTTAACTGCTCGGTCATGGTGACATTGGGCACTTGATAGAAGGGCACAAAATTGCCCGAATTCGAATCGATGAAAGAAGGGAAACCCATGCTGTATATGTCCTCATAGAATAGAGCAGATACAAAGCTGTTCATGGATAAGGAGCCCGTATACCCATGGGTGACCACCAGGTTGGTCAGGTGCTCGGCAAAAAAGGGAATTTTGGCCAATCCGTTGTAGTTTATCCTCCAGTTTGGTCGGGGCAGATAATGGCCAAAGGGATTGCTGCGGGTGGTACGGCCGGAATAGTCGATCAAAGGCACCTCCCTGGGGCTCTTCCCCGTATAAGCCGCAATAAAGGCGGGAATCAGCACATCCTGGGAAAACTGGGTATACCCCTTTCCATAACGGGGGTCCTGGGGATCCGGCACTTCCTTGCTGTAGGGATTGGAATGGCTGACGCGGGAAGAGATCACCGTCCGGTTATCCAGAAAATCCCGGTAGGCCCCCGAGTTCACCGTGGAACTGCGGAACAGAGTGGCCATGCCCACATGGGAAACCGTAAACGATCCCGACTGGTACGGGTTATTATGGGTAAACTCCCCGACCCCGCTCAGGCTGGTATCCTTGAACAGTTCATTGTGCGTCTTGCTGAAAGAACGAGTCAGGGACAAATCAATCCTCAGGTCTCTAAGAGGTTCCACCGTGGACGTGATGTTGATGTTCTGCTGGAAGGTTTGCTGGAACTGTGCATTGAACAGGGTGTCCCGGGAAAGACGTGCCTCAGAGGCCTGGGCTTCCAACCAAGCCCTGTCGGGCTGATACCCATAAATGAAATCAAACCCAGGCGCCTGGTAATTCCGGTTCATGCCCAAAAATCGCGTACTGTCCATATAACCCGGAAGTATGGTCCCCGAACTCTCCGAATAACTGAAGGTGGTCCGCTTAACCATGGTCAGCAGCCGGCCTCCGACTTCCTCCCCTTTGGAGATCTCGGGCACCGAATTCCTCCTGGCCAACCGCCTTTCCTTTCTCTGCTGCTTCCGTTTTTTCTTTTCGGCCTTTTTCATGGCGGCCAGGATGGCCTGCTGCTCCCGGCGCACCGAATCCAGCTCCCTATCGGAAAGCCGGGCCACATTGGAGGCAATATCATAGAATCCGCTGGTGTCCGGACCCTGATCCGTGGCCAGGGAGCGGTTCAGCTCCTCCTGGACGTCTTCACCCGGGCGATTCGACCTGAGGTCTTTTATTTTCCGGTCTGGCTTGGGCGGTACAGCGGAGCGCGGATCCCGGTTCGCTCCCGGAGAGCGGGGCGCATTTACGGCTTTAAGCCACCGCTGCTTATTGTAAAGTTGGGCGAAATTCAGCTCCCCGTTCACCTGAATGGTCTGGGTATTGGCTAGGGTATTTCCCAGGGACCGGGCCAGTAGGGAGGCACCGGTCCAGTTATAACTGGATCCATACTGAATGCGCAGATTGGTCCAGTCCGTGACCGGCAGCTTCTGCAAAGGCAGGCTATAGGCAGCATTAAAGCTTTGGGTATAGAAGGTGTTGCGGCCGAAATGGCTGATTTCCCTCCAAAGGGAGTCTTCCTTTGCCTTGGAGTCTATGCGGCCGTATGGCTCATCAATCCGGGAGTTATTGGTGGCCTGATAATCAAAAGACAGGGATCGGGTCAGTTCCCAGCGGAGGTTGTAGGTCCGATCCCAGAGGAAATTCTTAAAGTAGGTCGGGGAGATCTGAATCGCATCCCCGGAAATGTTTCTCACCTGGGTTTCATTGAATACCCGGTCCAGGTTCGTGCGGAATGTGAAGTTGGTAGGCAAAGGATTGAAATTTATATCCCGGATCAGGCCAAGCCATTTGGACCGGGACTTGATCAGCTTCCGGAAGGGCTCTATGGACCTGGTCTTCAGGGCATAAGTGTATCCCAGACCCAGCCGCTGATTGGTCAGCACGTCCCTTTCCAGTATGGGATTCCGTTTAAACTGTTGATTATAGGCATAGCTGATATCGAAATTCTTCACGCTCCAGGGCATGGCTTTTGACTGCTTTTCAGGATTGCCCATGATCCGGACATTGGACAAGTTGAAGCTGGCTATGGAGGTATAGTCCTGAGCAGCCTTGCGCAGCGAATCCCTCTGGGCGGCAGACCGTGCCATATTCAGCTTATCCCGGAACCGCACATCCAGATCATAGGGATCATACTGGGGATTGCTCACATTCTCAGAAAAACCGACAAACAAGGGGAGCTGTACGCCCCAGTTGCGGGGCATGAGCTTTCCCAGATTCAGATTGGCGGAAGCATTGTACTGGTAGAATTGATTCCGGAACCTTTGGTTCAGCTTCTGATCTATATTCCCGTATCCTTCAGAGTGCATGCTCCCATTCAGGTTCAGGCTCCCCAGATCAGCCAGCTGAATGGCAACCCGACCGGCGGAAGCATATCCCGGCTTTTCGTTCATACCCACCAGCCTCAACTCATTGAACCATACTTCTCCGCATTTGGCCATCCCGTCATCTTGAAGATTCTGTTCCGAGCGGCGGGGGTTCATGATCCCGAGCATGATGGTCTTGGCCTCCCCCAGATTGGGGTTTCCGATAACAAAAATTGTGTTCCCCTTGGAGTCCCTTTCCTCATAAGGGACAAAGCTGGGCCTTCCCTGCAGATTGCGGTTGGTTTTGGCCTTGACCAGCTCTTCGAGCAACAGATCAATTTGATTGGCTTTGGGCCAAATAGTTTCGGCCTGGTATTCCCCCGCGGCGGTAATCGTCAGCGGGATCTGATATTCATAGTAGTTGTTTGTGAAATCACTCCCAATGCGGATGATCGCCCTCACGTCCCCGTCCCGAAGCGGGGTGTTTCCCACCTGGGATTCGGCATGGATGAACATCCTCAGCCCGTTGAATTGCCGCAGATCCATGTTCACCTCCCGGAAAACGGCCCGGGCGTCTCCATCGACCAAGCCGCAGAACTGAAGGGCCAGGGACTGTTCGTTGAGCTGAATGGTCTGGGCATTGGACACCTGGGTGAGTTGCCGGGACACCCCCGGGGGCAATACATAAGGGATAGGCTGCCGATCTCCGTGTTCCTCCAGGCTGACCGAAGTGACGGTGAATCCGCTGGTATCGTCCTCGGGAACGGGATACCCCCCCGGATCTTGCATGGAGAACATATACCTCCTCCAGTTATTTCTTCCCAGCTCCAGGCGGGCAAAGCGCAGGATGACGCTGTCCTCGAAACCATGAAGGAACAGGCGCATGAAACGGATGGACCGGAAATCGGAAATATTGCCCACTTTATGGTGGTAATCCCGAATCGGCACTTTGAACTGATACCAGGTCTCGTCCGCATACTGGCCATTGGGCAACCGTACCTGGGAAACCTGCTTATTGATAATATAATTGGTGCCCACTTCCATATCCGGCTTCAGGTCAATGCGGTACTGGAAATAATCTTCCGATTCATTGAGTGTATTGTCCCGGTTAATGTCTTCGGACTCGGGGCGGATGTTGCCTCCCTGGGCAATATTGGTACTGGCATCATTGATCGGGGAGTTGCCCTGAGGATTGTTATAGGCTTTGTACCGACTCAGTACCGGCGCCTGGGTGGACTCATAGTATGCATCCCGAAAATGCCTGAAATCATCATTGGAGGGATCCGCCAGAATGGCCGCGCGGGTATCCGGATCCACGGAGATCTGATTGATATAAGCGCTGAAATGCTCCCTCTCCCTTTCATTATCCAGGCCGTCATAACCCACATCCTGTATGGCCCGGGCTGCCGGATCAGAATCAAAAGACTGGGTAATCTGTTGCTGTAGGGCCGGGGACTGTCCCCAAACCGATTGATTCACCTGCTGCGGGTTCTCCGGATAAGGCAGACCGTTTTCAAAGAACTTCCTGGAGTCTTTGAGCACGTCCTCGCTGACATTCCCCAGGTTAATGTACAGGGAGCCTCCTGTGGAATTGGGCTTGCCGATGAATGGGTCCATTACCCAGAACTCCACAAATTCCACATTCGATTGTTCAAAATCCGTATTGTCTATAGCTCTCATGATCCCAGCCCAGCGGGATGCCGGATCCGGGAGTGTCCCGTCCGGATTGATCTGGGGATTGAAGTTATATGGTCCCCGGTCCCGGGGATAAAAGGCCAGATCAAAGGTGGAGAGCGCATTCTGCAGGGCATTGGTGGATTTCTGCTTGAACACGTCCTGTTGCTGCACGATGCGTATATAGTGCTGCATGCTGTCCTTTTTCACAAAATCAGGAACACCGCCCGCCGGATCCACCAGCAGGGGTTCCAGAAAATACCAGGACAGCAGGGCCCGGTTGTACCCATAGGAAAGATCATTGCTTCGGCTGGCCTCCGGAAGAATGGGATTGCCGTTCTTGTCCACGGCACCCACCGGAACCGAAGCCAAGGACCAGGCATTGACCGGGAACTTCAGGTCGTAGGCGCTGCGCGTCCCTTCAAAATCATCAATATATACGGAACCTTCGGGATCCAGGGCATCAATCTGCCGGGGATGGGAAGGCAACAGACCGGCCACCTCAGCGGAAATGCTGACAAAGGAAGGCACGGTGGTGGAGTAAATGGGCAGTTTATCCAGCAAACGGGTCAGGGAAGCGGACTCAGACTGGTAATTCAGATCCAGTCCCAGCACCGTATTCTTAATGGGATCTTCGCCCAGGGTGGTCTTGGCCGTGAATGGGCGCTCGGTGAGCCGCATGAAGGTTCCCCCCAGGCTCAGTTTCTCATTCAGGAAGTAATCCATTCTTGCCCCCATGAAGTTCTGCTGCTGAAACCCAAAAGTAGCGTTGTCCTCGTACTGCACGTTAATGGGAATCCCCGAGTTGAGGATTCCGGAATTGAGGATCTTCAGCCGCCCCATTCCATAATCAATCTGATAATCCACATTCTCCGTCAGGATCTGTCCTCCAGCCGTCACCGAGACCGAGCCCTGGGGGATATTGAATCCTCCCAGGAATATTTCCGAAGAAGAGCTGGATTTAAAGGACCCCTTGATTACATAACGGTTGTTCTGCTGGAACTGGCGGGCCACGGTTTTGGTGGAATCGTAGAGTATCTCATAGAGGTATTTGCGTTCGAGCTGGGGATTCCCCAAAGCGGGCTTTAGGTTGCGGCCGAAGGGCTGGAGCACCGGGAAGATGATCTTGCCCTGCTGGGTATTTATGGTGATCCCTTCCACATAGTCGAAGATCCCGTCCGGGGCGGGGTCATTCTGGTAATTCAGCCTGTCCAGATTCAGCAGAGTGAGCAGGGGCACCCCGGCCATATCTCCTTCTGGCAGATAGCGCTTTTCCCCTCCCCCGGGGTCCTGATAAAGAATGTTCAGCCTGAATTCGTCCTTGGTCACTCCCAGCCCTCCCAAGGCATAAACGTTCTTCATCATCAAGTTCCATACCGGCTGCTGGGGGCTCAGAGAAGTACCCTTGAGCAGTTTGAGGAACAGAATGCGCTGGTCATTGTTATGCATGCCCGTATCGCTGGTGGGAGGCAAGTCTTCTGCAAATTCCCCGACCTGGTATACCTGGCCGTTGTATGTATAACGGAAAGCCACCGCCAGCACATCATCAGGATTCAGCTGGGTATTCAGGGATAGGTATCCCAACTGGGGATGGTAGGTGAATTCGGCCAGAGTCAGTTTTCGGGCGGTGGTGGGAAAGTAATCGGTTCCATTGGCAAAACTATCTTGTGGGAAACTGGACTGAATGGCCTGCATATAGCTGCCCTGCTGCCGGCTGGCCGGATTCTGCACCAGCCGGGAATAGAGCTTATTGGCCCGATTGTCGGGCAGCTGGGAGGGGATGGGTTGAGTAGCGCCTCTCAGTTCCGAATAGGCCGGGCTCTGTTCACCCAGATCCTGGAAAGCCAAAATGGTCCGTACCCCTTCTGTGGCCCCAGTCCGGTTGGTCACCCAAACTTCAATGCGATTGATATTGACCTGGGAATGGATGATCGGGTATTCCCGAAGGGCATTGTCGTAGTGCTCATAAAAATACTGGGATAGCAGGAAGTGGCGGTTTTCCTCGTAATCATCGGCCTTGATCTCGAAGTTCTGGGTCTGAGATCCCCCTTGAATGGTAAGGCTCTGACGCTTGGACCGCTGCTGGGAGACCACACCGGTAACCCATAATTTTCCGAACTGAAGCTGGGTCTTTATGCCGAAAAGGGATTGTACCCCGCTGATCAGGCTGCTGTTCAGCGGGAAGCTCACGCTTCCTGCCTCTATTTTCTTGATGATTTCGTCTTCTTTTCCTGTGTACTCCAGCTTCTGCACATTCTGATAATCGAAGGTGGCCCGAGTATTGTTGCTGATGTTCAGCTTCAGTTTTTCGCCCACTGTAGCCACCAGGTTCACATTCATATCCATATCGAAGTCCACCACCCCGTATTTCTGGGCATTCAGCGGCAGGGAGGGATTCTGATTGTTCTGCCAGTTGCCCCCGAAGGTCACATCCACATTTCCCTGGGGCCTGACTTCAATGGCATTTCCCCCGAAAATGCGGTCAAAAATCCCTTCCTTGTACATTTGGGGAAGCTGGGGCTTGTCGTTGAACAGGGTAAGGGCATCCAGCCTCCGCTTCCAATGTTCCCGTTCCTGCTGGCGGCCCTGGAAGCGGAAGTACTCCTCCATGGTCAGATAATGAGGATTTCGGATGAAGGATTCCCCCATTTTCTCGGAAAAATAATAGCGCCCGGTCTCCGGATCATAATAGCGCTGTCTTTCGAGGTTTTTGGGGTCTTTCAGGTCCATGGAGGCCGGACCCTGATCCATCAAGGGGTTCCCGGTTCGGTCCCGGATCGGGAACCGGAGATCAACGGGGGTATCCACACGGGCATGGGAAGGCGTATCGGCCGCCGGTTCAGGATCATCATAATAATCCAGAGGCAAGTCGTATCCGCTGGCCGCCACCTGGGCCAAAGCGACGACTATGGTCAGTGCGGCAACAAATTTATATCCGAATTGGCTGTTCCCCTTCAAACTACGGTTTTCCCTTTTTGTTATACTTTACAATCCCTTGAGCACCTGCTTGACGATTTCCTCCACCGAAAGGGAAGAGGGATCCTTCAGCTTCTTCAGAGCCCTTTCTGCCAGGCTCCGCTGAATTCCCAGCTGAACTAATGCATTTAACGCATCCTCCGCGTTTGTATTGTTTAATCCCGGCAGAGATTCCGAGGAAGAGGACGATGCCGCCATCAATTTCCCTTTTAGTTCCAGCACTATGCGCTTGGCCGTCTTGGCGCCTATCCCTTTCACCTTTTCCAGGCTGCGATGATCTTCATTGGCCACCATGTGGGCCAGCTCCTGGGGCCTGAGGACGGAAAGCACCATACGGGCGGTGGCCGCACCCACACCCCCTATTCCCAGCAAATGGCGGAAACTGATTCGCTCTGCCTCCTGAGCAAATCCATAAAGAATCCAGGCGTCCTCCCGGATCTGCATATGGATGAACAGCCTGGCCCGGTCCAGGTCTTTGATCTGCTCATAAGTATGTTGGGTGATCTGGACTTCATATCCAATGCCTCCCCCTTCCAGAATAACCATCGAGGGAGACTTGTAGGCCAACTTCCCCTCCAGATAAGCGAACATAAAATTGAAAATAATGAAGTTTCGAAACTAAGGCAAATTCAGCAAGCCAGGAAAACCAGCCCGGGAGACTTCCCCTTTTTACCTCCCTTCCACCTATTGCCCTTAGCAAAAACAGCGGCATGAAATTCATACCGCTGTTCTTAGTCCGCCCGGAAAATGGATTAATACCACCAGGGGATCTTATTGCTCTGAATCTTGTAGACAAAAGTAATGGATATGGTGGAATAGCCGTCCAAAACCTCTTTGTTGCCCCGGGTGCTCCAGGGCACTCTTTCGATGCTGGGATCGATTTCCCAGGATTTATCATAAATCTGTTTGGCTATAGCGGCCTTTTCCGGAGACAAATGCCTGTCGAAATAGTTAGGCGTGGGATAGGCAGAGCTCACGTTATCGAGCATATCCGTGGTCGTGAAGCGATAAAGATACTCCACACCCAGGGAATAGTCGGTTCCCAGATCCCATTTCATACCCAGGCCAAGCGGTACGCAAACCTGCCACAAATAACTTATCGACCGGTCCTTGGAGTGATTCTGAATGCCTTCGACATGAATATCATGGGTATTCACCCATTTGCGGTGCCCATTTAGATCCAGGATAATGCTCGACTGGGGCTTGAAATGGAATCCTCCCACCCCTGCCATGATATAAGGCTGCATGCGTTTCTGGGCCGCCCTGGATTCGGAGTTCATCCTCAGGGGGTTCCACTCCAGCATGATCGTGCCTTCCCAAACATTGGCCCGGGCATCCTGGTTGCGCAGATAGCGCTGGAAGGCGTCATCTTTGGTAGATTCGGCTTTTTCTGCCTTGTTGATATTCCAGTTGTCATTGGCATAAAGCGTTCCATAGTTTACCGAGGCCCGAAGGGCAAACATGGGATGTGCCGTATACCGGGCGAACATTCCCCCCATGAAGCAGGGCTTATCCCAATACTTCCGATTTACATAGTGATCAATGGGGCTTTGTGTGCCCACGTCGCCCCAAAGGTCTGAGAGTCCTACGGTAACCCCCAATGACCATCCGGGATGCTCCACGTACTTTCTGGGGATAGCCGGCTGGGCCAGCACGGGGATAGCCCCGGCAGACAAGATGAAGACCAGCAGGCTACGGACAATGTTTCTCCGCATGTGAATCGTTTTAGGGCTTGAAGATAAAAAAATTATTTTCCAATAAAAAGGGGTTTTCTTTTTTCCAGAAAGGCCCGGGTGCCTTCCTTCATGTCTTCGGTGGAAAAACAGCGTCCGAATGCCTGGATTTCGCTTTCCAGTCCCTGAGACAAAGGGCCCTCCGAGGCCCGCACAAGATCCAGGATTTCCTTGAGGACCAATGGGGATTTCCCCACTAGTTTCTTCATCCGGGTCCGGGACTCGTCCAGCAATTCGTCTGCGGGGAATACCGCATTGACCAAACCCATGGCCAATGCCTGGTCTGCCGAGATCATATCCCCGCTCATCAGCAGTTCCAGGGCCCGCCCGCGTCCAATCAGCCGGGGCAGTCTCTGTGTCCCTCCGTAACCGGGAATCAGGCCCAGATTGACTTCCGGCTGGCCGAAACGGGCCTGCTCACTGGCATACCGGAAATGGCAGGCCATGGCCAGCTCGCAACCCCCGCCAAGCGCAAACCCGTTTACGGCCGCCACAAATGGCTTGGGGGCCTGTTCAATGCGATCAAATACCCACTCTTGTCCTTTTCGGGCAAGGGCTTCTCCCTGTGCCGAATCCAATTGACTTAGTTCGGCAATATCGGCCCCGGCTACAAAAGCTTTATCCCCGGCACCGGTGAGCAATACCGCCTTGATTTCCGGGTCTTCATAGACATAATCGATCATCCGGGCCAGTTCATCGATCAGTTCCCGGTTCAGGGCATTGAGTTTTTCGGGACGGTGGATGGTCACTAAAAGGAAACCATCCTCCAGGGAGGTTTTCAGGGTTTGGTATGTCATGGTATCCATAAATTTAATTCAGTCGAGGGCGATGGGTTTCCACCCATTCGCGGATATACTGGGCAATCTCCCCGGTAGGTGCACCAGGCGCAAAAAGACGGCCCACGCCCATATCCTGAAGTATTTTCTGGTCTTCTTCGGGGATGATCCCCCCTCCGGTGAGCAAGACGTCCTCCAGGCCTTTTTGCTTCATAAATTCCAGTATCCGAGGAAAAACCGTCATATGGGCGCCGCTGAGAATGGAAATGCCTATGGCATCCACATCTTCTTCCAGGGCAGACTGCACCACCATCTCGGGAGTCTGTCTCAATCCCGTGTAGATCACCTCCATACCGGCATCGCGCAAGGCTGTGGCAATCACTTTGGCTCCCCGGTCGTGACCATCGAGTCCGACTTTGGCCACCAGCACCCTTAGGGTTCTTTCTGTTCTTTCCATAGGACAAATTAACGCCGGTAAAGGTAAACATTCCCCCCGGCAGTAGAAATCCCGGACCGGCAAAATCACCGGGACTTGTCGTAATTTTGCCCCGTAAAAATAAATATCCTCGGTACATGCATGAAGAGAAAGAGGGAAGCCATTTTTTGGAAGAAATCATTGAAGCCGATATTCGTTCGGGGAAACACGGAGGGCGGGTCCATACCCGATTCCCCCCTGAGCCCAATGGATATCTCCATATGGGACATGCCACCTCCATTTGCCTGAATTTCGGACTGGCTAAAAAATATGGAGGCAAATGCAATCTTCGATTCGACGATACCAATCCTCTCACCGAAGAAACCGAGTACGTGGAAAGCATAAAGGAAGATATCCGTTGGCTGGGTTTTGAATGGGATGGGGAATACTATACTTCTGATTATTTTGACCAGCTCTATGATATGGCCCTGGACCTGATCCGACAGGGGAAGGCCTATGTGGACGACCAGTCCTCCGAAGAGATTGCCGCCCAGAAAGGCAGCCTGTACGAGGCGGGCATTGCCAGTCCTTACCGGGACAGGGATCCCGAACTAAACGAAAGGCTGTTCCGGGAGATGAAAGAAGGAAAGTATGAGGAAGGCGAAAAAGTCCTGCGGGCTAAAATAGATATGGCCCATCCTAACCTGCTGATGCGCGACCCTTTGCTCTACCGGATCAAAAAAGCCGCCCATCACCGTACGGGAAACCGCTGGTGCATATACCCTATGTATGATTTTGCCCATGGGCAAAGCGACAGTATTGAGAAAATCACCCATTCCATCTGCACCCTGGAATTCGCTGCCCATCGCCCCCTCTATGACTGGCTTATCGAGAATCTGAACATTTTCCCTTCCCGTCAATATGAATTTGCGCGCCGGAACCTATCCTATACGGTAATGAGCAAAAGAAAATTGCTGGAACTGGTGCAGGGCAAATATGTACAGGGATGGGATGACCCCCGGATGCCCACGATCAGCGGCATGCGCCGACGCGGATATTCTCCGGCCTCCATTCGCCATTTCTGCGATAAGGTGGGGATTTCCAAAAGGGAAAATCTCACGGAAATCAGGCTTCTGGAACACTGTGTCCGCGAGGACCTGAATGCCCATGCCCCGAGGGCCATGGCCGTACTGGATCCCATTGCGCTGATAATTACCAATTATCCCCAGGGGGAAACCGAATGGATGGAAGGAGAGAACAATCCCCAGGACCCCGAATCCGGAAACCGCTCTATTCCCTTCTCCCGAAACCTTTGGATAGAAAGGGAGGATTTCCTGGAAAATCCCCCCAAAAAATACTTCCGACTGGGGCCAGGCAGAAGAGTGCGGCTGAAGCATGCCTATATCATTGAATGCACGGGTATTGTCAAGGACAGCCAGGGAAATATTCGGGAAGTGCATGCCGAATACATTCCCCAATCCCGAAGCGGAGCCGACAGCAGTGGAATATCGGTAAAGGGCACCATCCACTGGGTAAGCCGCGACCATGCTCTGGAAGCCGAGGTCCGGGAATACGACCGGCTGTTCACCATTGAGGACCCCGCTTCGGTGGAAGGGGACTTCAAAGAATACATCAACCCCCATTCCCTGACCCACCGCTTTCCGGTATATCTGGAACCCAGCCTCGGCCAGGCCCGTCCAGGAGATCGGTTTCAGTTCCTGCGCAAGGGCTATTACGTGATGGACAAGGACAGCCAGCCCGGCCGTCCCGTGTTCAACCTCACCGTAGGCCTCAAGGACGGCTGGGCAAAAGAACAGAAAAAGGCCGGGGCTGGGTCCTGATTATCGGACGGCTATGGCGGAGATTTCCACCCGGGCACCCAAAGGCAGTCCGGCCACCTGAATCGTTTCCCGGGCCGGAAAAGGGGCATTGAAATAAGCCCCATAGATCCGGTTGATCTCGGGGAAGTCCCCCATATCCATGAGGAATATGCTGACTTTCACGAGATTCGAAAAATCCATTTGGGCCTGTTTCAGAATGGCCCCCAAATTGTCCATTGCCTGACGGGTTTCGGCTTCCAGGTCTCCTTTGACCATTTTCCCGGTCAAGGGATTCAGAGGAATCTGACCCGATATATATAATGTATCGCCACAAAGGCGGGCCTGGGCATAAGGGCCAATGGGAGCCGGAGCGGACGCGCTCTGAATCGATATCTTGTTCATGAGACAAATCTAAGGCTTCCTTACCTTTGCCTTTTGAAGAAAATCATGGTCTACGGATTGCAGATCGACACTTCTGGGGAAGGAGGACATACTGGGCTCAGCCGGAACGGCCGTCTGGTCCGAAAAAGCCCCTGGATCCCGGCCAGGGAGCAGGGAGCCAAAATCACCCTGCAGATCAAGGAGCTCATGGATAGGGAAGCTCTGGACTGGGATATGATCCGGTATATCAGCCTTTGCAGCGGCCCGGGTTCCTATACGGGGCTCCGAGTAGGCTATGCCACGGCCAAGGCTCTGGCCTATGTGCGGAAAATACCCCTGATCCCGATTTCCAGGCTGCAGCTCCTGTCCCTTTGTTCTCCCCCGGGCCATAACGCCGCCCTTTGGATACCGGCCAGGGAAAAGGAATATTTTTTTGCCCTCTATGATTCCCTTCATCAGCCCATGGAGGAGCCGGTTCATCTGATGGAATCCGAGCTGATTAACCGAATAGAGAGCCTGGAGGCACCGGTATGGACCCGAGGACCGGTCCCGGACCCTGGCCCGGATTCTCCATGGCCGGTCCTGGATCCCGCTCATGAACAAAGCCTGGATATTGATTTTTCCCTATGGGCAGAATTTGCCCTGGAAAAATACCTTAGGGGCGAATCCGCTGACATACGCCTTTGCGAACCGGAATACCTGAAGCCGGTTTTCATCCACCCACCCAGACAGAAGCCTTTTTCTGGGGCTTAAATGTGATTAATTCCTATTTTTAACCTTGGTTTAACAGTTTTAATGAATATAACCTTGTTTCATATTTGCCAATGGCGTATGTTTGCAATGGGAAACTAAAAACAGGTATTTCTACCTTGTTTTTCTCGGAATCATTAATTGTGTTTTTTATTAACCTCGTAAAGTGAAAATGTAAATGGAAACGACATCCTCTGCAAACACCTTGGTTATTCGCAAAGAAGAGGGATCTCATGAGCAGATCAAATTGGATTACCTGGCCGTCAGGAGCGCGGCCATGACGCTTCGGGCGATTAACCATAAACTGCGCCAACAAATCATCAAGTTGCTGGAAGAGAACCGTCGGATGAATGTTACGGACATTTATGTAAAGCTGCGTTTGGAGCAGTCTGTGGCCTCCCAGCATCTGGCTATTCTCCGTCGCGCCAATATTGTGGTTACGGAAAGGGATGGTAAGTTTATCCACTATGCCCTGAATCATGCCCGTATTGCGGCCGTGGCCAAGTTCGTCAACGAACTGGTGAGCACCGACGACATTAGCTAAGCAAAGCAGCTTTCGGACCGAATCCCCTAGGGCGGAATCGGAAACAGTCACCGTCAGGTCTTCCCATCCGGAGGGCTTGGCGGTGTTTTGTATTCTGGGGATGGGGCGGGATTGCCCCCTATTCTTCCTCCTTCAGGCCCTTTTTGCCCTCATGTTGCCAAGGCTGGTAATCCGGTGAAGGACTATGGCTATTCCAGAATTCCGGGACCTCCCGAAGGGGTTCACAGGATTCCATATAGGCCCGGGCTTCCTCAGGCAGTTGCTGATAGATGGCGGTTCCCCGGGTTTTCCATTGGATCATCTCCTCGGATACTTGTCGGATGATTTTGCCCGGATTTCCGACCACCAGGGACCTTGGCGGAATTTTTTCGCGGGCCTTAACTAGTGTCAGGGCGCCAATAATGCTTTCCTCCCCGATATGGGCCTCGTCCATGACCACGGCGTTCATGCCCACCAGCACATTCCGGCCGATATGGGCTCCATGGATGATGGCGCCGTGCCCGATATGGGCCGAGGCCTCCAGCCTGACCTCCACCCCCGGGAACATATGCACGGTGCAGTTCTCCTGGACATTGGCCCCCTCTTCTATGATTATGCCCCCCCAATCTCCCCGGATGGCGGCCCCGGGTCCTATATACACCCCGGGGCCGATGACCACCTTCCCGGCAATCACCGCCCGAGGATGCACAAAGGCTGTGGGGTGCACCACGGGTATAAAATCCTTGAACCGGTAAAACATAGACAATATTAGCGAAATCCAGGGACTCCTTCCCGGGGAGCCCATCCCCTAAGGCACCGGGTCATGACCATGCCCCCCCCAGGGATGACAGGACAGAATTCGTTTCAAGGCCATCCACCCCCCTTTCCAGGCTCCATACTTGCGGATAGCTTCCAAGGCATAGACGCTGCAGCTGGGAGTATATCGGCACTGGGCGCCCAGAAACGGAGAAATCCCCTTTTGGTAGAATCGTACCAGACCAATCAACAGCGATTTCATGAATGGGGATATTTGGATTCGGGGGCCGCATCCCCCGAAAAGCGGATCAGCTTCTCCATGATCTGGGCCACCAGGGTTGACCACTCCATTCCCTGCGGGATCTGATGATCCTGATAGATCAGAAAAACCCACCACTGCTGATCATCGGAAACCAAGGGATGCAGACGGTGCTTCTGGAGTCGCCAGGATTCCCGCAGACATCTACGGATCCGGTTTCGTTTTACTGCCGACCGGATCCTTTTCTTGGGGATGGAAAACCCTACCTTGACCCTGGCCCTTTCCCCAGGGGGCCGGGGCACCGCCAAAAATACTATGCGCAGGGGGTAAACAGAAAACGCCTTCCCTTTACGGAAAAGCGTATCAATCTGTTGCCTGCGTTTCAGCCGCTCCTCTGCGTGAAAGCGAAAACGTGTAATAACGGTTTATTTTAGACGACGTTCATCGGATACCGTCAACTTGTGCCGGCCTTTTGCTCTGCGGGAGGCCAGGACCTTGCGGCCATTGGCCGTTTTCATGCGCTTGCGGAATCCGTGAACGGATTTGCGGCTGCGGCGGGAGGGTTGATAAGTACGTTTCATAATCGATGGCTTTTATCTCGAATCCGGTAAGGATTCCTCATATTTTTTTCAATCGGAGGGCAAAGATAAAGAAAATCCTGGGATTTAATCATCCATTAGCCCAAAAACCACTGTCTTTTGCGTCCTTTACCATCCTAGGAACCGGGGAAGACCGGTTCATGGATGGCCTGGCAAATCTCCCGGATCAGGCCGGGATCCTTTTCGATGGCATTGCCCACCACGACCATGGTGGCGCCGCTGCGTGCCGCTTCATAGGCCTTCTGTGGACTACGGATCCCACCTCCTACGAACAAAGGCACCTCTGTCTGCGAGGCCACCTTCGCGATCATCCTCGTATCAATAGGCCGGGGTGCCCCGCTTCCTGCATCCATATACAACAGATGCTTTCCCAGAAGCTCCGCGGCCCAGGCCGTACAAAGGGCTATATCGGGCTTATCGGAGGGTATAGGCTGGGCATGGCTCATATACGATGCCGTGGTAGGGGCACCCCCGTCAATCAGCATATACCCGGTGGGAATCACCTCAAGTCCGGATTGCCGCACCATGGGGGCAGCCTGCACATGCTGGCCAATCAACAGCTCTGGATTTCTTCCTGAGACCAGAGCCAAAAATAGGAGGGCATCTGCCTCCGGGCTGACCTGGGCGGGGCTGCCGGGGAACAAAATTACCGGTATCGGAGATCTGGACTTGAAGGCCCGGATGCAGTCTTCCATCTGATGTTCCACAATCAAACTGCCTCCCATGAGCAGATAATCGACACCGGCCGCATTGGCTCTGTCGGCCATATTCCGCATCTCCCCAGGTTCCGTCCGGTCCGGATCCACGAGCAAAGCGAAGCCGGATTGACCAGCCCGTTTCCTTTTTCTTAAGTCTTCAATAATTCTCCCCATGACCAAAGCTCATTTCCTTCTGAGCAAAAATGCGCAATTATTCCGTATATCCCCAAGGGTGCCGGATCCGCATTCCGGTCAGTCCTTGGATTTGCCTCTTATCAGGGATTTCTCCTTTTGAGCTCATCGCGGATTTCCATAAGCAGGGCATCGGTGGAGGAAGGGGGAGGCGGAGCCTCGGGCGCTGCCGGCGCCTCCTGCTCTTTTCTTTTCAGAGACTGAATGGCCCGAATGGCCATAAATATGGACAGGGAGACGATTAAAAAGTCGACCACGGTCTGCATAAAAGATCCATAGGCAAGCACATTGGCCCCGGCTGCCTGCGCATCGGCCAGGGAAGCATAAGGCCCAGGGGTTTCCGATCCCTGTTCCAGAACCCAGAATTTTTCGGTGAAGGAGCTGCCCCCGGTGAGGTATCCCACCAGCGGCATAATCAAATCATTGACAACGGAGGTAACGATTTTGCCGAATGCGCCCCCGATGACCACCGCTACAGCCAGGTCGACCACGTTGCCCTTGACCGCGAATTCCTTAAATTCCTTGATGAATCCCATAAAAACTCTTTTAATTTTAAACATTCGCCCAAGGCGGTATACAGGATGAAAATAATCATTTCCCCGGAATGGTGGCCGATTTTCCGCGGGAAAAATCCGCGCCAGTTCGACCGACATAATTTTTTAATACATAACTGGCTGATCGGTTGCCCTCTACCCTGTCCCTTTTGCCGATAGGGGTTTACCGCTAAAATCCTATCATATTCCTTTATTGAGGGAATAGAAAAACAGAATACTACGGAAACGATTTTTATCTTTTTCGTTTCCGTAGTTTTGCCCCTTCTATGGAACCACTGGAAAAAATACTCCACGCGGCGGCCGACTTGTTCAGCCGGTATGGGTTCAAAACGATCACCATGGATGATATATCCCGCAGGGCGGGAATATCGAAAAAAACCCTGTACCAGCATTTCGCCAACAAAGGAGAAGTGGTCAATGAATCCGTCATTTGGTATCAGAACAAAATATCCTCCGAATGCCAGCTACTGGTAGCGGATTCGGAAAACGCCATCGATGCCATTTTCCGAACCCAGATTCATCTGGACTCCACGCTGAAGCAGCTCCATCCCATGGTTATCATGGACATGCAGCGCTATTATCCCGAAGCCTATACCTTGTTCCGCAACCAATTGATGGAAGTGGATGTAGCCTTAATCAAAAACCTTCTGGAAGATGGGATCCAGGCGGGGTTGTTCCGTCCGGACATTCATACCGACATTCTGGCCAGGTTCCGCATTGAAACCTGCATGCTGATCAACCAACAGAACATGATGGTTCATGACGGCTATCCCCTGTCCCTGGTTTCTCAAGTCATCTGCGAACACTTCCTCCATGGATTGACCACCCCAAAAGGCGAACAATATCTGAATCAAAACAAATCCAAACTCATAAACTCTCTTACCCCATGATAAGAAGGAATCTTCTGCTGCTCTCCTGCCTGCTTCTGGCCTCCTTGGCCACCCAGGCCCAGACTCCCAGGGCCCTGACTTTGGAAGAAGCCAAAGAGATGGTGATCCGTCAAAGCCCGGTGGTCAAGAATGCCCGGCTTGATCTGGCCATTCAGGAGGCCAAGAACGCGGAGATTACTGGTCTGGCCTTACCCCAGATCAGCGCCGAAGGAAGGTATTCGGATTATCTGAATCCGATGCAGACCTTTGTACCCGGGGAGTTTTTCGGTGGTCCTCCGGGTTCTTTCGCCCCGGTCACCTTCACTCCGAAATTCAATACCAGCGCCGGAATCAATGCATCGCAGATCCTTCTCGACGGATCGGTGCTGGTGGCCCTTCAGGCCAGGGAAGCGGTGATGAACCTGGCGGAGAACCAGGTCAGACTCACCGAGGAGGAAATGCGCTATCAGGTGCAGAGAGCCTATCATTCCCTGGTAATCACGCATAAACAATTCGGGCTGATGAAGGATGCCCTGGCCACGGCAAGGACAATATTCAGGGATGCCCAGGCGATTTATTCCGCAGGGCTGTCCGAAAAAATTGAACTGGAAAGATCGGAAGTGCAGATCAACAACATCGTATCCGACAGTATGAAAATCGGCGCCCTGATCGAGATCAATGAACGCCTGTTCAAACATACTCTGGGACTGGATCCCGATCTCCCCATTCAACTGGTGGACACCGCGGTGGAAACCGGTCTGGATGAGGTGAGGTCCCAGTTGCTGGCCGGCAGCCCTATCGAAAACCGCAGCGACTATCAACTTTCCCTTTCCCTGCTGCGGCTGAACCAATACGATCTGAAAAGGCACCGCCTTTCGGCCATGCCCACCCTGGCGGCTTTCCTGAATGGAAACTACAGTTACGCGGCCAGCGAGTTCGATCAGCTCTTTGGCGTGGAATACATTTTCACTTCTTTTTACGGATTACAGGTCAGCTTCCCGCTTTTTGACGGCTGGCAGCGTCGCTCCCGGGTGAAACAGGCCAAACTGGCCATAGAAAAAACGCAGAACGACCTGGCCCACCTGCGCAAAGGCATTGAAGCCGAAGTGAAAAATGCCCGTGCAAAACTGAAAAACAGTCTCCTGGAGCTGGAAAACCAAAAGCGCAATCTGGAACTCAGCCAGTCCGTTCTGGATCTGGCCCACCGGAAATACAAAGAAGGTGTAGGCAGCAACATGGAAGTCAGTCTGGCCCAAAATGAGCTTCTGGGAGTGCAGAATGCCTATTTCCAGGCCATGCTCTCCGTATACAGTGCCGGCGCTGATCTGCAAAAAGCCCTTGGAAATTTCAAATAAAGTCAACTAAATCATCCATTCCATAATCCACCCCTATGAAACCTATACTATTGCTGACCCTCCCACTGCTGATCCTGGCCTCTTGCTCGTCAGAGGAATCCCAGGAGAACAAACTGGCCCGGATGAAAAAACAAAGATCCGAGCTGGATATGGAAATAAAAGCCCTGGAGGCCCAAACCAGAACCAGGGTAGTCCAATCCACCCCCGTTTCAGTGATAAACCTGCAGCCCGGCTTGTTTGAATCCTACATTGAAGTTCAGGCTGCGGTAACCGGAGACCGGAACATCAATGCCACTTCCCAGGCCCCCGGAACCGTTACCTCCGTACTGGTCCACCCGGGCCAGGAAGTGAAACAAGGTCAGCTGCTGGCCACTCTGGACGGAGAGGCCATAGCCCAACAAATCCGGGCCATGGAGCCCAATATAGCCCTGGCCCGGTCCGTATACGAGAAACAGCAAAGACTATGGGAACAGGAAATCGGCTCTGAATTACAGCTGCTCACCGCCAAAACCCAGTATGAGTCCGCCGTGCAACAGAAAAAGGCTCTGGAGGCCCAATGGAAAATGTACAGCATCACTTCCCCCATTTCGGGAATTGTGGATGCCGTAGACCTTAAAGTCGGGGATATCAGCGCTCCCGGAGGCCGGGGAATCCGCGTGGTGAGCTTCGAAAAACTCAAAGCCATAGGGCAACTCGGGGAGAACTATCTGGGCCAGGTGAAGGCCGGGGACAAAGTGAACCTGATCCTATCCGAAGGAGACACCATCAAATCCCAACTGAGTTATGTGGCCCGGGCAGTGGATCCGGTTTCCAGGGCTTTCCAAGTGGAAGTGAATCTTCCGGCCAACAAGTCGCTGAGCCCTAACCGCAGCATAAAAATGCAAATCGTCAACTACCATCAGGACAGTGCATTCATGGTGCCTGTTCAAGTCATCCGCAAAACCTCCGATGGCGAGAAACTGGTTCTTGCCCAGGCGGACACTGCCCGGATCATCGATATTAGAACAGGCAGAAAAAGCAATGGCATGGTGGAAATCATCGAGGGGGTCCAAGCGGGCATGCAGGTGATTGTCGAAGGTATGGCCGACCTGGAATCGGGAGAACCCATATCCATCCAATAAACCTTAAATCCTATCCCAGCCAAAGAGCGAACCATCGCCACAATATTTCCCTATGAAAGACGTATTCAAAGAATTCAAACCCTCCAGCTGGGCCATAGATAACCGTACAGCCATATATGTGCTCACGGTAATTATCAGCCTGGCAGGTCTGATGGCCTATATCAATCTTCCCAAGGAACAGTTCCCGGAAATCAAACTGCCACAGATCATCGTACAGACTTTCTATCCGGGCACCTCACCGGAAAACATGGAAAACCTGGTCACCAAACCCATTGAAAAGGAAGTCAAAAACCTGACAGGGGTAAAAAAGGTCACCAGCAACTCCTTTCAGGACTTCTCCGTGGTCATCGTGGAATTCAATACAGACCAGGACGTTAAAGAAGCCAAAAGAGAGGTAAAGGATGCCGTGGACAAAGCCCGGGTAGACCTGCCCGCCAATCTGCCCAACGAGCCGGAAGTCATGGATATAGACCTTTCGGAGCTACCTATACTCTATGTGAACATATCCGGGGACCATGATCTAAAAACTCTGAAAAAATATGCCGATCTGGTTCAGGATGAGCTCGAACAGCTCAAAGAAGTCAAAAGAGTGGACATGGTCGGGGCCCTGGAAAGGGAGATTCAGATCAATGTGGACATGTACCGGATGACTGCCGCGGGGTTCACTTTTCAGGACATCGAAATGGCGGTAGCCATGGAGAATATTTCCGCCACAGCCGGACAGGTGTCCATGAACAACCAGAAGCGCATTCTCAGCGTCCGCAATGAGTTCCAGTCGGCCGAAGAAATCGGCGACGTGGTCGTGAAAAACAACCGCGGCAAGGCCGTATATCTTCGGGACATAGCCGATGTCGTGGATGACTTTGAAGAGCAGGAGAGCTATGCGCGCCTGGACAACAAAAACGTAATCACCCTGAATGTGATCAAGGCGCGGGGAGAAAACCTCATCGACGCCTCCGACAATGTCATGGCCACGCTGGAAGAGATGCAGAAAGATATCCTGCCTGCCGATCTGCACATCGTGATCACCGGGGACCAGTCCGACATGACCCGGACAACCCTTCATGACCTGGTCAACACCATCATCATCGGCTTTCTTTTGGTCACCATCATCCTCATGTTCTTCATGGGTGTGACCAACGCTCTTTTCGTAGCCCTGTCCGTCCCCCTTTCCTGTGCTATTGCTTTTCTGGTTATGCCTTCTCTGGACTTCAGCCTGAATATGATCGTGCTGTTTTCCTTCCTGCTGGCCTTGGGTATCGTGGTGGATGACGCTATTGTGGTCATTGAGAATACGCACCGGATTTTCGATAATGGCAAGGTCCCCGTGGTCAAAGCCGCCAAAGCGGCCACCGGAGAAATATTTCTTCCCGTGCTGACCGGCACCCTGACCACTCTGATTCCCTTTATCCCACTGGCTTTCTGGGATGGGGTCATTGGGGAATTCATGTACTTTCTTCCGGTAACCCTGATCATCACCTTGTTGGCCTCCCTGCTGGTGGCCTATATCATCAATCCTGTTTTTGCGGTGGATTTCATGAAGCCTCATAAGGAAGAAACCGGGGCCAAAAGCCGCTGGACCAAGAAAGACAAGGTGGTGGCCGTCATATTCCTCGCCATAGCCGCCATCTTCTACTTGGCCCAGGCCTGGTCTCTGGGGAACCTGATCCTCATGGTCTATGCGTTCATCCTTTTGGAAAAATTCGTTTTCTCCGGCTGGGTGAAATCCTTCCAAACCAAAATTTGGCCGGCATTCCAGGACTGGTACACCCGTTGGTTGAGACGCTCTTTGGATCATCCGGGTAAAACCATCGGGATCATGATGGGGCTGTTCCTACTGGCCATGATCCTGATCGCGGTTCGCCCTCCCAAGGTGGTATTCTTCCCGGAATCAGACCCAAATTTCGCCTATGTTTACCTGAACATGCCCGTGGGCACGGACCAGGCCTATACCAATCAGGTGCTGACCAAGCTGGAGGAACGGGTGAATGAAGCCCTGGGAATCGACCATAGTCAGGGGAAAAAGAACCCAGCCGTAAAATCCGTGATCTCCAATGTCACCGTAGGGGCTGTGGATCCGACCAGTGGAGAAGTGGGGAACTTCCCGAACAAGGGAAAAATCACCGTCGCCTTCGTGAAGTACGTGGAGCGCAATGGCGTGTCCACCTCCGATTTGCTGGAAAAAATCCGGGCAGCCGTAAGGGATATACCCGGGGCGGAAGTCACTGTGGACAAAGAGCAGGGGGGGCCTCCTCTGCCCAAGCCCATAGTCATCGAGATCACCGGGGACGATCTGGATTCCTTGTACAAGACCTCCGAAAGGCTGAAACAGTTTCTGGATTCCCGGCAGATTGCCGGTGTAGAAGAGTTGCGCAGCGACTTCCAGGCCAATAAGCCGGAGATCATTTTTGACCTGGACAGAGAAAAAATGAACCAGGAGGGAGTATCGACCATGACCATTGTAAATAATCTACGCACCGCCGTATTCGGAAAAGAGATTTCCCGGTTCCGCGACGAGAACGATGATTATCCCATCACTTTGCGCCTAAAGGAAACTCAAAGGGAAAACATCGATGCCATCCGGAATATGCCTGTGAACTTTATGGACATGGGTATGGGAGGCATGGTAAGACAGATCCCGGTAAGTACTTTCGCCGACATCCGCTACAACAATACTTATGGCGGAATTAAGCGCCAGGATTTAAAGCGGATCATCACGCTTTCGTCCAATGTGCTCACCGACTACAACCCCAATGAAGTGGTGGCCAACATTCA
>CAYPQN010000023.1:27895-34193 GCA_964412885.1 uncultured Chitinophagaceae bacterium
CTCTGTCTGCTCAGCTTCCAATTCAAGGACTGGGTGAAAAGGAAAAGAGAATGGATGGTTCAACGTCTTAAAGAAGACCTGCCGCCTTCGGCTGATGCTCGAAGATGAGGTTCCGATCATTTCCCCGGATATGGGGCAGGACAAATTCTCCTGCCCCCATCCTTTATGAGATGAAATGGGCAATGGAAGGTTCATTTTCCTCTTCCCCTCACTCCAATCGGGAGAGGCACGAACCGATTGCTTCTACACCCCCTAGCGGGACAGCCGGATTCTAAACTGCCGGATGCCCTCACCGTCCTCTACCCTAAGCAGGTAAATCCCCGCCGGGAAATCTCCCTCCAGCCCAACCTTTAGCCGGTCCTGTTCCACCAAGCCTTTGCCCCGGTAGACCACCTGGCCCAGCCCGTTTGCCAGGGTCAGCGCCACCTCCGAACCCGAAAACCGGCCCTCTATCACCATTTGTCCCGAATTCGGATTAGGAAATAATCGGAATCCCGACCCCTCCAGATCCGCTATCCCCGCCGGAAACTCCACCACAATCGACGCACTCGTATCCGACCGGGGATCAGCACATATATCATTGCTCGTATAAATGCATCGAATCTCCTCCTGATTCCGGAGATCCGAAACACTGAAGGTCGCATTCACTGCCCCCGCTACGTCCACGCCATTCCGTTGCCATTGAAACCGGGGTTCGCTACCCCCATGAAGCCCCACGGCAGTGAATACCGCAAACTGATCCGGTAGGGGAGGACTCGGAGAAGCCGTCACCGTAACCCGGGGACTCACCCTAACTCCGGGCAGTATTTTCATCCGGATCGCCCGGGTATAGATCTCCTGCACCTCGGCACAGGCATTGATGGCCCGAATCCGGCAATATACCGAATCCCCATCCTGAATAGAACTGCTCACCCATACATTCCCCGTAGCCCCAGGCACCGCCTGACCATTCCTATACCACTGAACCTGGGGGTTCAGACCCCCATGCTGGGGAATCACCACAAAAGTCGCCGTTCCCCCTGAACACAAGGTATCCCCCGGACTCGCATATATCGCCGCTGATACCCCTGCCTTCACATCCGCCAGCACCCTCGCCGTATCCGAAAAACAACCGTCCTTTTCCACCACCAGCCTATAGTCCCCGGAATCTTTCAACTGAATCGGAGAAATCACCGGATTCTGAAGAACCGAAACAAAACCATACGGACCCTCCCAGTGATAATGCACCCCGGGAGTGGAACTCATACCCTTCAGCTCCATGACCCCCCCTTCACAAAGTGGATGATTCACCATCGCCGAGGGTGCGGCCGGCCGGGGATTCACCGTCACCAAAAGTTGGTCCTCCACCGAGCAACCCAGCATGCTGCTCCCCCGAACCGTATAAATACCCCCATGGGAAAGACTCAGATTGCCGATAACCGGATTCGGATGCGGAGAATAAAAACCCCCGGGACCCTCCCACGCATAATGGGCCCCCGAAGCCCCTCCCCATGCCTGAAGAATCAGACTATCCCCTTCACATAAAGGACTATTGCTGCTCGACATCAATAGCCCCGGAAATCCGTCGATATGAATATCCCGGCCATTATCTGCCGATACCGTCTCCGGGCGACTGGATACTATCCGAAGGCGGTAGCCTACGCCTATCGCTGCCCCCAACGGAATCTGACCATGGAAGGTGTCGCTTTCCGTACTCACCAAACTGGCCAGGGTAACCGGACTGGAAAAACTCCCCAGTTCATCCGATAACTGAAGGGTAAAGGTATTACCCGGACGAAAAGGCATGTTCGCCTCAAAAGGTAGATGTATCGAATCCCCCGCACAATAAAAACTATCCAAAAAAGGATGCTCCATTTTTACCAAAGTGTCTATATCAAACTTTAATAGAATGGCTTCTCCGTTATACTGAGGAGTGGAATTCGCCTGATGCGCCCCGGAAGTAGCCAGACAACAGCTTGTTGACATCCCACAGATATAAAAGCTTCCTCCGCTAAACTCCACTGCCGACGACCATTCCGAATCATCGCCTCCAAAGTAGCTCCCCCAAAGATGCTGATTCCCCTCAGGACTTAATATGCCGATGGCCATGCTTGCCCCGAATGGAGAAATGGTCGCTTGATGCGCATCCCAAGTGACAAAACTGGTGTCTGCTTTATTTACCGTGCTCAACACGATGATATTGCCCTTCCCGTCCATGGCCAAATCTCGAGTCTGGACAAAAGAACTAAGATTGCCCGGCGAATCTACAGGCATACCATAATAAGTGCCCCATTGCCGGGTTCCGCTGCTATCGAAACGGGCCAGATAAACTTCCAATTCCCGGTTCGTCAGATTTGCCGATAAGGAAGGCTTGTAGCTTCCCGGGGTCGATATACTGTCTGCGCTACCAGAAACACCTATCATCACCGTATTTCCCAAAGTGTCGGAAATAAGATCCAGAAGCCAATCAATCCTAGATCCCCCATAATAAGTGCTCCAGACCAAATTCCCGCTGGAATCAAACTTGGCCAACAAGCCATCGTAAGTCCCCCCGCCAAAGTTCGGCTGATGGGCCCCTACCGTAGCCATTCCCGGACTGTTGGTGGCCCCCACCACATATAAATTGCCCGCATTATCTGCCGAAACCTCACTAAATCCATCCCAACCCGACCCTCCAAAATAGGTGCCCCATTGACGAACCCCCGCCGAATCCCATTTCACCAAAAATCCATCATTTCCTAATGACTTGACCGGCTGATGACTGCCCGGCGTCGAAATCCCCTGGGAACTGTTCGTCGTAGAAGCCATGATGATGCTCCCCATTGGATCCACACATAATCCCATATCTAAAAAGTTGTGGTGATCCAATTCGCTCCCCCCATAATAGGTACCCCAGATACGCTGACCATCAGGGCGGAACTTGGTCAGAAATAAATCTTCCTTTCCGCCCCGGCTGGTCTGGTGGGCGCCAGGAGTGGCGATCATCGAATCACTGCTGGTAACTCCTGCCATATATATATTTCCCCCATGATCAAGGACCACCTTATAGCCGATTACTAATTCACCTCCATAATAAGTACCCCATAGTCTTTGGCCTTCGAGGTTGAATTTCACCAGCATACCCACCCGTTGCCACCAGGGATTACTGGATTGATGTGCCCCTACTGTGGCAATATTGCCCAGGCTCCGTGTGGAACCCACCACATACAGAAACCCCTGGGAATCCACTGCCAAATCGGTGAAATAATCCAATTCGCTCGCCCCATAATAGGTGACCCAGTCCAGGGCCGGATCAATGACCAATCCCCCTTCATAAGCCCCTAAATCAAATTGAAGCTTTTCCCCCTCCAGCCGATAAGATGCCGATACCCTTCCCCCTCCTTCCATTTCATAGGCATAAGGAACCCCTTCACGGATCACCCCCATGGGCGTCACCGCCACCAACTCCCCCTTATCCAGATACAGGCTGTCCGCCCCCCGATACTGAAGACGGATCTGAGCCGGATCCGCACCGGGATGTACCAGAAAATCATACTTTAATCCCTGATCATCCAGGTAAAGCACCCAGTCTATCCCCGGATACACCTCCCGGTATACCCACCGGCGATAAGCATGCACCACCGTCCCCTCCAAACCACTCCAGTCACTGTAATACCTCTCATAATATTCCTGCCGGTCCTCTTTCTCCAGCCTTGCCCCGGGATGGGTACCCAATAGTTCCACATCCATGCGGTAATAGTCCATCATCCGATCCTGCAGGCCCCCTTCATCCATCCCGGATCCATGCCCTTCCCCTTCCCTCGGCTTGGACCACTGATAATGAATGCCCCCCTTGCCAATAAAAATATTAAGTCCATCCCCCGCCTCTAGGCGGGCATCAATATCCTCTCTCTCCCGACCATACTGATCCCGGATCTGACCCTTGTTCTCCAGAAAAACTAAAGAAGAAGGTGAAGAAGAAAATAAGGTCAGATCCTCCTGACTCTGATCCTCAGAGGCCATAGCCGAAAACGAAAACAATAGCAGAACAAAAGCAGATAAAATGCGATAATGATTCATTCTAGAGAGATTTTATGATTCCAATCAGTTAAGTCTTGATTATCCCATGTTTAAGGCCCAAGGGAAAGTCGCTTATATACCGTCCATTTCCCGGTAGCACCTAAACGCAGAACATAAATGCCGGCCGCCAGGGAAGGCAAAGGGATACCAGCGGAATGAACCTGACTGAAGGGGCCGCTAAATAATATCCCCAGGCTTCGACCCCAATTATCCATCAGCTCTATCTCCACTTCCTCGCTCCACTCCATGTCCGATGGCCAGGAAACAAAGAATACATCCCGGGCAGGGTTCGGAAAAATATCGATTGGCGGACCTTCCCATTCCGGACCCCGGGAAGAACCCAGTTTATAATGGGGACCTCCCGCGTCCTGACACTCCGTGGTCCCCAACCACGCATAATCCCCCGTGCTGCGGGACAAATTGGTCACTACGGTGGAAATCGTCCCATAAGTCTTGATTATGGGAAGGGATGGATTATAATCAGTACCGGTCACCGAAGACAAATAAAATCCATGATTATTAAAACAACCCGTGGACATTACCTTGGAATAACTGCTGCTGCACCCGGAATAATCCAAATTAGGATCCACCCTAATCCCCTTGAAGTTCAATCTGCTATCCACGGGATTCCACTTCGGTGCCGACAGGAACACATCACTGCTTCCATCCAGACGGGAAGCAAATTCAGGATTCCAGGCCCAATGCGATAAACCTCCCCCCTTATTCAGGTAGGAAGAAGCCCCCAGCCCGGTTCCTGTTTGATTCCAGAAATGGACCCATTCATGAATATCGAAATCCAGATCAACAGGATTCGTAGGATCCTGACCAAGAGTCAGATCCAGCAAAAAGGGACGGGCATCATCGGGAGTAATGGTTGTCCCGCACCAATCGCTTTGCTCCATGCCCACGAGGAGAAAGCGCTTGGGCAAATCGACATTCGCGCTGGGAATGGCATTCGTGGGAAGGGTCTGCAGCCCCCAGGCCATTTCATAGTAATTAAAGGACAACCTCGACTTATCCGGGGGATTCCGGAATTGAAATGAATTGCTTCCGCCAATTAAAGGATCAACTTGAGTCAAATCAAAATAGACTGGAATGGAATTCAGGAAATCCGGGCTGCCCGCGCGAGTAGCATAGCGGTTGCTGAGAATATACGCATGATTATCCCCTTCCACCATCCCTATGCCGTACTCATCTCCGGATAGATAACCCTCCCCGCCCCCGCCAAAGGGATGATCCCAAACTGGAGGATTGAAAAGGGTTTCCGTCAATCCAATATTCATGACCGAACTCCTGTACACCTCCTGGCCGGATTCCCAGCTGACTCCGTTAACGCTGCCGGTGAGAAAAATTCCATTATCCGAAAGCAGTACCATGCGCATGGCCATATCGTAGTCCCGGGTGGGATTATGGGACGGAGTGGTGTACTCATGGCTAACCGTGAAGGTATTGCTCACCAGCTGCTGCACAGGATCCACCTGAATTACAAACCCTGACTTGGATCCATATCCCGAAAAACTCGGCTCCGAGGGAAAATGGGTGCTGTTCGTCGTCATGTACCCACATATGTACAAGCTTTGATTCGGGTGAAAAAGAGAATGCAGGGGATAGAGTCCCTCATTCGCATTACTGGAAGCGACTTCAAAATTACTGACCACCATCCCCGTATCATTCACCTGAAATACCAGTATCCGGTCTCGGCCGCCGTTTATCTCCCGCCTGCCCAAGGCAGTAATATAAAACAGGCCGTTCCCATCTGAGGTAATATCCACGGCCCGCTGATCACTGTATCCTATGGCCGCTATGTACTTGCTATGGGTAAGGTTACCCGCCCCATCCATTCGGACAAAGTGTATCACGTTGTCATCAGGGCCATTGAAGTCATAAAGGGTACCCGCCATCACCAACTCATCCTTTTGCCCCCCGGTTACCGATTCCGGAACCAACTCCGTGGAATATTGTTTCAGATCCTCGGAAAATCGATAATTCTGCACATACTGGGCTAGTGCGTCGCCATCCAATGGAAAAAGCCAAACCACCAAGACGATCCACAAAGGAGAGTAACCAGAGAAGATCCATCCCTTTTTCATTTCATCATCATGCATTTATCCGGCCAATAGAAGCGCATTCTCCCGAGGCGATAGGATGGTGGGGAAGCTTTGGCCGCTGTTAATAATGTTCATGAAATTAAGAAAAATTTGTGAATTACCTTAAATCCGCAACGGATTTTTTGGGCAGATAAAATACCTTTAGTTCAGGG
>CAYPQN010000024.1:0-23092 GCA_964412885.1 uncultured Chitinophagaceae bacterium
TTTTATTTCCACATTTCCACATAATAAGAGGCTGCCCTTTTGAGACAGCCTCTTTATTATTTTGCGGAAAATGGGGTGTCTTCCTCTTTATGTCTTTTTCCAAAGGTATCCAAGCAATATGCCCTGCCCTGCTGAATTCGAGATCTGTAATCTGCTTTTCCCAGGGATCGGGGGCGCCCAGATCATTCCTATACGTCCAGTCGGGCATATTTGGCATGAGACTCAATGAATTCCCTGCGGGGAGCCACTTCATCACCCATTAGCATGGAAAAAACCCTGTCGGCTTCGGCTGCGCTTTCGATGGACACTCGCTTCAGCAGGCGGGTGGCCGGATTCATAGTAGTCTCCCAAAGCTGATCGGCATTCATTTCTCCCAGACCCTTGTATCGCTGAATGGTTACCGAGTCCTCTTTCCCGTTGGCCAGTTCCTGGATCACTTTGATCCGGGACTCTTCATCCCAGGCATAGGCCTTCTCCTTGCCTTTGCGGATCTGATACAGAGGGGGCTGAGCCAGATAAATGTAACCCTGCTCCACCAGTTCCTTCATATAGCGGAAAAAGAAAGTCAGGATGAGCGTCGCGATATGGGATCCGTCCACGTCTGCATCCGTCATGATGATGATCTTATGGTAGCGGAGTTTGGATATATTCAGTTCCTTGGGATCCTCCGGGGTGCCTACGCTGACGCCCATGGCGGTGAACATATTCTTGATTTCTTCGTTCTCATAGATCTTATGTTCCTGCGCCTTTTCGACGTTCAGTATTTTTCCTCTCAGAGGCAGAATGGCTTGATAGGACCGGTCCCTTCCCTGTTTGGCTGTTCCTCCTGCCGAATCTCCTTCGACGAGAAACAGCTCACAGCGCTCCGGGTCCTTTTCTGAACAATCGGCCAGCTTCCCCGGCATTCCCCCGCCGGAAAGCACGCTTTTCCTCTGGACAATTTCCCGGGCCTTGCGCGCTGCCGCCCTGGCCTGGGCTGCCAGAATCACCTTATCGATAATCCGTTTAGCTTCCTTGGGGTGCTCTTCCAGATAATCCTGGAGAGTTCGGCTTACGCATACGTCCACTACCCCCATCACTTCGCTGTTTCCCAACTTAGTCTTGGTCTGGCCTTCGAATTGAGGTTCGGGAACCTTTACGGAAATCACCGCACTCAACCCCTCCCGGAAATCATCCCCGGTGATGTCAACTTTGGCCCGCTCAAACAGCTTGTTCCTGTCTCCATAAGCCTTGAATACCCGGGTGATGGCCCTGCGGAATCCTGCTACATGGGTTCCCCCTTCAATGGTATTGATATTGTTCACATAGGAGAATATATGCTCATTGTAGGAATGGTTATAAATCAAGGCCACTTCCACCATGACATTGGATTCCGGATCATGGGCTTCCACGGAAATCGGTTCGGGAATCAGTCCCTCTCTTTTCCCCTGGCGGTCCAGCAAATGCACAAATTCCTTTATCCCCCCTTCGCTGTAAAATTCTTCTTCTGTGGGCTCTGGCCTGTCTTCGGATACCCGCTCATCCCGCAGACGGATCCGGATTCCCCTATTCAGGTAAGAGAGCTCCCGAAGTCGTCCGGCCAGCACATCCCGGCTGTACCTGGTTTCCACGAAAATGCTGGCATCAGGTTCAAAATAGACCAAAGTACCGGTCCTGTCGGAGACTCCCGCTTCCCGGACCGGATATTGGGGCACGCCCCGCTGGTATTCCTGTTCAAAGATTTTCCCCTCCCTATGCACGGTCACTTTCATCCTGCTGCTCAGGGCGTTCACACAACTCACCCCAACGCCGTGAAGTCCCCCCGATACCTTATAGGTGTTCTTATCAAACTTTCCTCCGGCATGGAGTACAGTCATCACCACTTCCAGGGCAGACCGATTTTCCTTCTTGTGAATACCGGTGGGAATTCCCCTACCGTCATCCTCGACAGAAATGGCATTGTGGGGGTGAATGGTCACCAAAATATTCGAACAATGTCCGGCCAGAGCCTCGTCGATGGAGTTGTCGACCACCTCATATACCAGGTGATGCAAACCTTTTGTCCCAATATCGCCAATGTACATGGCCGGACGCTTCCTCACCGCTTCCAAACCTTCCAATACCTGAATACTCTCCGCACCATAGCCGGGCGAAACGGGCAAAGCTTCCTGATCTGTGTTCATATATAAATTAAAAGAGGTGTTCCAAGGTGCGGGGCTCGGATTCCCCGCCAAAACAGGCTCTGCGGAACCTGACCACAAAGATAACGAAATATGCCCTGATATTCAAGAAAAACACGGTGGGCAAAAGGGAACCAAAGTCCGGGATTTCAGGGCTTTGACGGGTATTACCCCTAGTAAAAACGGAAATTTCCCCGACGGCTGTCCGGCGCCATCCTTAACCCCTAAAACCCCTTGATATTCAGATGCTGACGACCCTGATAATGAATGGGGATCTGGAGGGTTACCCCCCGTCCAGCTTTCACATGTCCTTTGACTTCCACCTCCAGCTCCTGGTTGGAAAGAAGCTGGTAGGCCTGGGAGAACAGCCCTTCCAGATTGGATTGGAGCCGGACCGGCAGAAAGAAACTGTCCCGGGCGGGAATCAGGTGGGAACGCTGCAGTTTTCCGGTTCCTACGAACTGGTCGTTGAAGTACAGATTCAGCTCCGCCTCCTTCAGGGAAAGGGGATAGGGATTGGGATTGTAAAACTGAACATCCATGCCAATCTCCGGTTCCAGGCTTAGCTCCAGAAGCTGGATATCCCGGACATCCTTATAGACCAGATTCTCAAAACTTCTCGAACAACTTCCGGACAGAATGGCGGTAAACAGCAGGGCAAAGGCCAGAGTATATGCAGGAAAACGACTCATCATCCAGGATTTTTTTGGGATTTGCGGGAAAGAACCTTTAGGGCTTTCTCGATTATCCTTTCCCGACTCAACCCGTATTTTTCCAGCAATTCCTTGGGTTTCCCGGATTCGCCGAACTGGTCCTCCACCGCCACGCACTCCATGGGGACGGGATAGTTCCGGGCCGCCAGGGATGCCAGGGACTCGCCCATGCCACCGAAAAGCTGGTGCTCTTCGGCCGTGACCAAGGCGCCTGTTTTTCTTAGGGATTTCAGCAGGGTTTCCTCATCCAGGGGCTTTATGGTATGCAGGTTAATCAATTCTACGGAAACACCCTGTTTCTCCAGCGCCCTGGCGGCTTCCACGGCAATCCACACCATATGGCCGCAAGCCACCAGACTCAGGTCCTTTCCCTCGGCCAGCACCTGGGCTCTGCCGATTTCAAAGGTTTGGTCCTTAGAGGTGAAATTAGGCCATTTCGGCCTTCCGAACCGGAGGTAGACCGGACCTTCATACTCGGCTATGGCCAGGGTGGCGGCCCGGGTCTGGTTAAAATCACAGGGCACGATCACGGCCATGTTCGGCAACATTTTCATCATGCCAATATCCTCCAATACCTGATGCGTGGCGCCGTCCTCCCCCAGGGTCAACCCCGCATGGGAAGCACAGATCTTCACATTCTTGTTGCTGTAGGCAATACTCTGGCGGATCTGATCATAAACCCTGGAGGTGGAAAAATTGGCAAAAGTGGTGGTGAAGGGGATTCTTCCCCCTATGGTCATCCCAGCCGCTACGCCCATCATATTGGCTTCGGCAATACCGCATTGCACAAATCGATCTTCAAATTCCCGGATAAACCCCTGCAGCTTCAGGGACCCGGCCAGATCTGCCGTCAGGGCCACCACCCGGGGATCCCGGCGGGCAGCCTCCAGAATCCCTTCTCCAAATCCCGCTCGGGTTTCCTTTTCCTCGGTACTGATAATATTTTCTAACATGATTGGCCCATTGACGAAGGGGCAAAATTACTTATCCTTTGGCAATTTCGTACCCCCATTGCTGCAGACAGGTGCGGACCTTGTCGGCAAGCCTTCCCTGCATAAGGATCTTTCCCTCTTTGACGCTTCCCCCGGTACCACAATAAGCTTTTATCCTTCTGCCCAGTTCCGCCAAATCCTCTGGCCTGCCTACAAATCCTTCCACCAAAGTAATCACTTTGCCGGCACGACCCTGGGTGTCCACCCGAATACGGAGGCGCTGATCCCCCGGCGCCGGACTAGGGACTATTTCCTCCATGGGTTCGGGATCCCAGTTCGGATCCGTGGAATAGACCAGTGCAGAATCTGCGGATTTTCTTCGCTTTGCCCCCATGGGGCAAAACTAAGCAATCCCCGGGGAATGCCCTTTAGGGATTCCCGGACCGGGAATCCGACTTCCTCCATTTTCCCCATCCGAAATTCACCAGGTATACCCCCACAAAGAGCAGGCTCATGGCCACCATTTTGATCCAGGTAAGCTCCTCCCCATAAAATACCAAGGCAATCCAGGATGCAAATAATGGCTGCACATAGATATAGGCGCCCGCCACCGTAGCCGATACGAAGCGCAGGGCATAGACATTCCAAAGATAGGTGAAGAAGGTAGTGAAGATCACGATGAAAATCAGGGCCGCATAATCCGGCAGGGCGAAATCTGCCCAGCGAATTTCCATAAAGGAATTCCAGCCAAAGGGAAGGACAAAGCAAAGGCCAAAAAAGAACACCCAGCGAATCACCACCAGGGCAGGGTAGCGCTCCATCACGGGCTTGATCATCACCAGAAACAGGGCATAAGAACTGGCGTTCAAAAAGACCAGCAAATCTCCCAGGGCAGTGTTTCCCGTCAGGGTTATCTGTTTGCCGGCCAGCATAAGCAGGGCCGCCCCGAATATTCCCAACAGGATTCCCAGATAGCGGGCAGCTCCGATATTCTGGCGGTGAAAAATCAGGGCAAATAGGGTAATGAGCAGGGGAGTGCTCATCATGATCAGGGAAGCGTGAATGGGCAGGGTCTGGTTCAGTCCCAGAAAGAAAAGCATTTGATTCAGGGCCACCCCGAATAATCCCCCCAGCAGGAGAATGGGCCAGTCCCTGCGGGCAATCCTATGCTTTCCTTTTCCCGGCCGGGGAAAAATCAAAAAGAACAGGGCCGTCACGACCCCCACCCTGAGCAGTATAAAGGCCAGGGGTTCGAGCAGTCGGGGCATCACCGACTTGGCTACCGTATACCCGGCTCCATAGAACATATTGGCACCCAAAAGGGCCAGATGAGCTTTGGTTTTTACCCTCACCTGCGCAAAATTAAGGGCCGAATCCGTCGCTGCCTAATCCCCTCTTTCCTCTGCCTCAGGCTTTGCACCCATTCGCGGACCACCGTCCTGTGTCGGAGAAAATGGCCAGGATCACTCAGTTGCTCCGGCCATTTGCGCAGCGGTGCTTTCAGGGCCAGATCCAGGCGGAACCCTTCCTGGGAACAAACGGTAAACCAGGAAAGCCCCCCGAGCCGTCGCCCCAGATATTCCTGTTCGGTCTGACCGGGAGTAGGCACCAGAATGGCCGGCTTTCCCATGCGAATCAAGTCCATAATGGTGGAATAACCGCTTCGGCAGATCACCATGGCCGACTCGGCCAGTTTCCGGTTTAGCTCTCCGGCCTGAAGGTGGGTCCAATGCATCACTCTGGGGGAAGAAGGATTTCGGTGAGGGGCCTGGGGGCTCCCCTCCACAAACCAGATGGGGCGGTCCCATTCTCTTTCCTGAACCTGCTTCCACAGCCTGTCGGACAAAAGAGTCCGCTGGGGTTCCGGTCCGGAAAGCAGAATCAGCAAAGGCCTTTGTCGATTCTCCTCCACCCCGCCCGGATCCATGGCCGATAACCATCCAATGTATCGGGTCCCGGGCGGAAGACCGGGCGGATGCGCCAGGGCACCGGCCAGGGATGGGCCTCCTCCTTCATGATCCACCACCCAGATCTGATCGAATGGGCGAATCATCCGGAACTGCGCCCTGCGGATCCACGAAGTCCCACCCCAGGGGGTCTGGATCTGGAGCTGATGGGTGATGAACACGGATTCGGCATCCGGGTGCCACAATCCATAGCGGTTATCGGAAATCACGCCATCAAAAGGCCTCAGCCTTTGCTGTTCGGCCAGCCATTCCCTTTCCTTTTTCACCTGATTCCAGAAAGAGGGCAACTGCAGAATCAGCCGGGGCAGCATGCCCACGGCGCTACGGGCATAGCGAACCGTATGTCCCGGCAAATCCATGACTTCCATGTCGGGGAAATAGGCTTTTACCCAATCTTGCTGCCGGGAACTCCCCGCGAAAACCAATTCCACTTCTTCCTCCCTAAGGGCATGAATCAGGGGGAGGGAGCGGGTGGTATGTCCCAGCCCCCAGTCCAGGGGAGAAAACAGGACGCGGAGAGATCGAGAATTCCTCAAAAAAAAATCACTTAATTTTACAAATGTAGCATATAATCGGGGCGGCCGTCCCCGTTAGGAATCGGATTAAATGGATTGACATGTGCAGATGGAATAAAAAGAACATATTGTTTCTGTTTCCCTTTTTAGTTTTTATGTTTGCCCTGATCCTGCAGGGATGTTCAACGACCAAGGGCTGCGGTTGCGGCTCGGACATCAATCGGTCATATAAAACCCATCGTTAACGGAAAACCCGAGCCTCATGTGGAACCATCATCAGCAGTACTGGTATTCCTATCCGCCGGACATATTGGTCACCTCAGATGAAGAAGGGCGCTTTCTTTGCCGGTTCCTGAAAGACTGCCTTATCCACCGCCGGCATCTGGATACCATGGAAATCCTGGACCTGCAGTCTTACCGGCAAATCCGCAATCCGGGAAAAATCCAGTCCTTTTTACTGGAAAAGCACAAAGGGGCTTTCCGGTTCCTGATCTATTTGAACTAATCATAGCCGTATACACCAAACAAATAAAAAAAACACCCATGAGTTACGAAATCACTGGAAAACTTATAGTCAAGAACGATATCCATCAGGTCAGCGAAACCTTCAAAAAAAGAGAATTTGTCCTGGAAGTAACCGAAAATGTGGCGGGACGTGAATTCACCAACTATGCCAAAATGCAATTGGTGCAGAATCGATGCGAAATCATTGATCCCTATAATATCGGTGATCACCTGAAGGTGCATTTCAACATCCGGGGGAACCGCTGGGAGAAAGAAGGTAAGGAGAATTATTTCACCAATCTGGAAGCCTGGAGAATAGAATCGGCCAATCCCATCGATCCCTATGCGCAAGGGGGGCAGTCTGGCAGTTATTCCGCTCCGGCCAACCCCCAGTCCGCCGAACCCGGATCCCCATCCGGAGAGGCAGGAACCGATGCCGAAGACGATCTTCCCTTCTGATCCCACAGGGAAAGCTTTGGGGGAGCCCCAGGCTCCGGTTCCATTTTCGATTTACGGTTGGAGGAAGGCAGGAAGGCAGGCTTCCTGCCTTCCTGTTTACAGGCGCCTACCCTTCGGGAAATTCCCGGACCTTACCCTCAGATTTCCCTACCCCGCCAGGTTTGCGCCGAGTATATTTCACCATTTCCCAAGTCATGCCAGGCCATTTTAGCCGTTCTTCCCGTCTTGGAATGAAAAAGCGCTTTTGATTTCTTAACTTTATTTTATAAACTTGATCAAAATTTCCTCGATGCTCCATCATGCACGCTTCTTAAAACTAGCTGTGGCGGTTTTGCTCGCCTTCGTTTTATATAGTTGCGGACCCATTGAAAACGGGATTGACAATAACCAGGTTATTACCAAACCCTATACCCTTTATGTCGGGGACAGCAGCGGCGCCCTGATCCATACCAACAACGGCGTGGACTTTCGCATAGTCGGAGAGTACGTGGACGGTTTTCCCACCCGGGCCTTGGCCACTTCCGGAAACAATATCCTGTTCGTGAAGGGCCATGCCTTTGTCTCCGAGGACTTCGGGGCCAATTTCAATCCCATAAACCTGAGTCCCAATCCGGATCTTACCCGCCGTCAGTCCATGGTGCTCACGGTGGAAGATTATCAGGATCGAATTTACATGGCCAGCGGGGAAACCTCCGGAAACGGAATCATGTACAGCGATGATCATGGCTCCCGCAAATCCTGGAGACTGGAGAACGCATTCGATCCCGAAATCACCGGGACCTTTTATGTGACAAGCTTCACACAGCTGTCCAAAGGGACGGTCTTTGCCTATGACGACATGGCAAAACGCCTGTTTTACAAGACCGGCAAAGACGAACACTGGAAAGAGCAGTTCATATCGACGGCTTCGCTTCCCGCAGGACCCATGTTCCTTTCCCATTTCATCAATGCCCTGATTCTCATTGACCCCAATGGAACCAACGGGGTTTGGTACAGTGTGGATGACGGAGCCAACTGGGCCCAGTTCACGGGGATTCCTCCCCAAGCCGGACGCATCCTTTGCGCAGGCACGGCCTTCTCCCAGACCTTCCTGGTGGGCACGGAATTCGGGGGGGTGTTCCGACTTCCCCTGGCGGGTACCGAGTTTGTTCCCGCAAACCTGGGATTGGAGAATGGGGCTATAGTGACAGGGATAGCCACCAAGGACGATTATTATAAGAACGGGAAAATCGCCCAGTACGTATACCTGGCGACTAGCAAAGGGCTGTTCAAGAGCCAGGACCTGGGAGAGAACTGGATCTTGGTGCTTCCGGGCAACTTTGTCTCCATTTATTGATTCCTGCCGAGATCCCCTTTCTTCCATTTCTCCAGGGCATTTCTCTGTTTCCGGGTAGGCTTTCCGGTCTTGCTCAGCCTTTTCCCGGTATCAAAACCGTGATGGTATCTGGGAGGCGGGGGCGGCAGTTCATGGCTCAGATCCTGGTAGGCGGATTGAACTTCCGCAAAGCTTCGTCTTTGATCGATTCCCTTCAGCACCTCCAGCCTCCAGGTTTTCCGAGGCAGACGGATTTCCAGTATATCCCCGGGCTTCACATTATAAGAAGGCTTGAGCGCTTGATTCTCCCTGTCTTTCACCGCGCCCTGATCGCAAGCCTGGGTGGCCCGTGTCCGGGTCCGGAAAATCCGGATGGCCCAAAGAAACTTATCCAGCCTTAGTGATTCCATATTCCCTGATTTACCTGGCCTGGAACAATCTCCGTTAATTCCGGGAAAATACCAAGGCCGATTGCGGGGATGGGGATTCGGGATTGGGGGATTTGATTGAACCGCCCTAAATTTGATCCAATTCCCCTTACATGCACCAGATCATCCTTTTTGCCTCCGGAAAGGGCAGCAATGTCCAGGCCATTTTAGACTATTTCCGGTTCCATTCCCATGTCCGCTTTCCCCTTATTGTCTGCAACCGGGAAAAAGCCGGAGTTCGGGAGATCGCCCAAAGGGAACAAATCCCCTTTCGGCTGATCGGGAAACAGGACTGGGATTCCCGGGAATTCCGGGAACAGGTTCGCGACCTGAATCCATCCCTTCTGGTCCTGGCTGGATTCCTTTGGAAAATCCCCCCGCCTTGGATTGAAGCCTTTCCCCGAAAATGGATTAACATCCATCCCGCCTTGCTGCCCCGCTATGGGGGAAAAGGCATGTATGGCCATCACGTCCACCAGGCGGTGATCGACCATGGTGATCTTCAATCCGGCATTACCATTCACTATGTGGACCCGGAATACGACAGCGGTCCTCCTTTGGTCCAAGCCTATTGTCCTGTCCTGCCGGACGACGATGCCCAAAGCCTGGCCAAGCGCATCCATGGGCTCGAACACTACTATTATCCCCGCTGTCTGGAGTTTTTACTGAATCAATTGGGGCCTGCCCCGGCTATCCGGAGCAAAACGGGCATAAATCCCTAATTTTGACCATATAGTTCATCCTTATGATCCGTATCTCTGCCTGGATTGGCCTTCTCCCTTTCCTTCTCTTGGGCATACCGGCCCTGGCCCAGGAAACCTCCATAGGACAGTGGAGAATGCACTTGCCTTATAAACGGGCGCTGGCGGTGGCCACCGACGGCCTGCAGGCTTTTGTGGCCACCGAGGAAGGTTTTTATACCTATCACCGATTCGAAGAGGAACTGAGATCCTATTCCAAGGTGAATGGCATGTCGGATCAGGGCATGGCTACCCTGGGCTACGATCCGTTTACCGAAACCGTAGTGCTGGCCTATGCCAACGGGAACCTGGATCTCTTTGATTCCCGGGGATTTACCAATATCCCGGATCTGAAGAACCGCATGGTCACGGGAACGAAAACCATCCATCATATACTCTGCCTGCAGGGCCATGCATATATCAGCACGGACATAGGGATTCTGGTCATCGATCTAAAGAAAAAAGAAATCCGGGAGACCTATAGATTCTACCGGGACCAGCTTCTGGTACCCATCATGGGCTTGGCCGCCAGCGATGGTTATTTCTATGCGGCCACAGGCAGGGGCCTCTACTCCAGCCCCCGCCAGAATCCCCGGATCGCAGACTTCAAGTCCTGGACGGCCATGGACAGCATCCGAAGCTTTGAGAGTGTGGCCCAGGCCCAGGGGAAGGTTTTTGCCCTTTCGGAAAATACCGTTTACGGAGATGGGCCGGACAGCCTAATTCCCCTTTTTCAATCTGAGCAGAGCCTGGTGAAACTGGATGCGGGCGAAGGCGGAGTCTGGGTTATCGAGTGGAATGATCAGTTTAGCGGCTGCCTAAGGAAGATCGACAGCCTGGGAGGGGTGGTCGACTCCATCTACACCGAAGGGCATGCCGGAAACCTGGTGGAACTGGCCGATGGGAAGATCTGGATTGCCGATAAGTTCCGTGGACTCAAGGAAAGGAGTGGCAGCAGTCCCATCCATTACAATACCCCCATGCCGGACGGTCCCAAAACAGCCACCAGCTTTGACCTTTTCCCCTCCGGGGATGGATTGCTGGTCGCCCATGGAGGCTATAACGACAAATGGCACCCCCTTGGCAATGGCGCCGGATTTTCCTGGTACCAAGATCATCAGTGGACTTCCTATTCCTTATATGAATACCCTCCCTTCGGGGACTCCATGATGGACATAAGTTCGGTGATCCAGGGACCGGACGGCACCATCTACGCTGGTTCTTTCCGCCGGGGTCTGTTCATCCTCCGTCCTGACGGAAGCCATAAAATCATTCAGGATCCCCTGGACCGCTCTATCACGGCCGCCGATCAAGTGCAAATCGGAGGCATGGCCCTGGATAAGAACGGATATCTCTGGGTGACCGTATTCGGGGGAAGCCACGAACTGGCTTCCCTGAGTCCCTCAGGGCAATGGACCGAGTATGCCCTACCTTATTCCCGTCCCCTTCCTCATGCCGCGGCCGATATCCTCATCGATGATTTTGGCCAGAAATGGTATGTATCCCCCTTGGGGGGCGGGGTTATTGTCTATGACGACAAGGGCAGTCCGGAATATCCTGGAGATGATGAGCACAGATTGCTGAAGGCGGGCAAAGGCGTGGGCGGACTTCCGGACAATACCGTCTACTGCCTGGCCAAGGACCGTAGAGGCGCCATATGGATAGGTACAGCTAATGGGATAGGCATTGTCCACTGCCCCGGACAGGTTCTGTCCGGTTCCTGTGAATCCGAACTCCGCATTGTCCAATATGACCAGTTTGCCGGCTACCTGTTCCAGAATGAGCAGGTCCGAGCCCTGGCCGTGGACGGGGCCAACCGCAAATGGGTGGGGACCCATAATGGGCTTTGGCTGCTTTCCGATGACGGGGAGGAAATCCTTCATCGCTTTACGGAGAGCAACAGTCCCTTGCCCTCTAACCGCATACAGAGAATTCGCATTGATTCCCGGACAGGAGATGTATACATCGGTACGGAAAAAGGACTGGTCAGCTACCGGGGCACGGCCACTGAGCCCAGGGCCCGCCAGGAAGAAATTCTGGTCTTCCCCAATCCGGTTCCGTCAGGATATTCGGGTCCCATCGCCTTCCGGGAACTCAGCGAGAATGCCGATCTTCGCATCACCGACCTGAGCGGGCAGCTGATCTACCGCACCCGGGCCTTTGGGGGCCAAGCCATCTGGGACGGTAAAGACTATACCGGAAATCGGCCTCAGTCGGGAGTATACCTCCTTTTTGTCACCGACGCCCAAGGACGCCAGAAAGGAGTGGGGAAAATGGTCTTTCACCATTGAGGACAATATGCCGGAAAAGTCCCTATCCATTGTATTGAGAACCACAGCTTATGGAGACACCAGCCTGATCTCCACCCAATTCGTCCGGGAAACCGGAATGGAATCTTTCCTGCACAAAGGCATAAGAAAAAGCCGGTCCCACCAGGCCAGTCTGCTTCAACCGGGCCAGGTCCTGGATCTGGTCATCGTCCGCAAACCGCCGCGGCAATGGGCCTATATCCGGGAAATGTCGGCCCATAAAATATGGATAGACATTCCCAACCGAATGGTCAAGTCCTCGCTGGTCCTGTTTACCTCAGAGTTTATGCTCCGTCTCCTTCCACCCCAGGCGCCCATGACCGCCTTGTTTGATCTCCACCTGCAGCTACTGGAAATCATTGAGCACAGTCCCTATTCCCAGCTGGCCAATCTTCCTCTATACTTACTGAAAGAGAGCTGCCATATCCTCGGTATTGGCATTCAGGGCCGCCACAGCGCGCAAACTCCCTATCTTCACCTGGAAGAAGGTCGATTCGATTCGGTACCCGGAAGATTCCATCCGGGCTGGAATGAGGAAGATGACCTCCCTTTTCTCTCCCATATCCTGAATGCGGAGTCCTGGGAAGAGATTCGGGATCTCCCCTCTCAGGGAAAGCAACGATACCGCCTCCTGGAAGGCATGATTGGCTATTTAGCCTACCATAGTGAACATATGGGCACAATCCGTTCCCTGGAGATACTGCGGCAGCTTTGGAAAGGAAACGGAATCTAAGATCGGTCTGGGGATTGGGAGCGGGATTTTCCGCTCAGCCTCTGTCCCATCTTGGCCAGGTAGTTCAAGAAAAACTTCCATTGTCCGAAAGGAAGAGAAACCAGCAATACACAGAACGGCCAAAGAAGGGTGACCAGGAGGATGTAGAGGACAAAGCGGATCAGTCCGTTTTCCAGAGGGATATAAGGCATAATCATTCCGCCAAGTTTGGCACAAAGACTGCCCCCCAGGGCAAAGGTGCAAAGAATAAGGACAAGGCGGAATCCGCTGACCTGCCATTTATTTTTTAGTTTCTCAAACATGATCCCGCTTTCGCAAATCCATTGAATCCATACGCTGGGCAAAGCTAAGTAATTCCGGGGGGAGAACCCCCGATTCCCGGTCCCGAATCGGGAATCCCCCCATGATTTTCTACCTTTGGGATTCCGGGGTTTCCGTTTCCCTTCCCAGGGAGATAACACCCCACTCATTCATTCCATCTGCCCATGGCTATACGGCATTCTCTCCTATCCGCTCTGTGGAAAGCGGGACATCGGTCCGCGGTCCTGCTGATCTGGGGACTGATGTATTTGTCCTCAGGGCAGGCCCATGGCCGGACCGGCCCTCTATTTTCTTCCCCCTTGGACCTGGAGCTTTCCCTGGCAGGCAACTATGGGGAATGCCGAATGCATCATTTTCACGCCGGCCTGGACCTCAAAACGGATGGCAGGGAAAATCATCGTGTCTATGCCGCCGCCGAAGGCTATGTATCCCGGATCCGGGTGCAGAGAGGAGGCTACGGCCATGCCCTCTATATCGACCATCCCAGCGGATATACCACGGTCTACGCCCATTTGAATGATTTCGCTCCTCCCTTGCAGCAGTATCTGCGCCAGCACCAGTATGCCGAGGAATCCTGGGAGGTAGATCTCTACCCCAAGCCAGGTCAGTTCCCCGTGGAAAGGAGGCAGTTCATTGCCTATTCCGGGAACACCGGCGCTTCCCAGGCCCCTCATCTCCACTTTGAGATCCGCCATACGGCCAGCGAACTCCCTTTGAATCCACTTCATTTCGGGCTTCCCATAAAGGATGGTCAGCCTCCGGTTCCCCTTCGTCTTTATCTCTATGACCTGAGATCCCCCTTCTATGATCAGCCCCGCCGGGCCTACCCCCTGATCCAGGCAGGCGGGGTTTACCGGCCCCGGGGAAGCGACACCCTGGAAATCCCGACTTCCCGCCTTGGGCTGGGCGTCGAAATCCATGATTTCATGGAAGGCAGTCTCAATACCCTGAATATTCAGAAAGCCCGGATATTCCATCGGGGAAAACAGGTACTGGAACTGAATCTGGACAGCATAGACTTTTCCGAAACCCGTTACCTCCATGCCTATGTGGACTATATGGAAAAATACCGCAGCAATCGTTGGGTGCAACTGCTCTTTCCCCTGCCTGGAAACGGTCTTCGTCGCCTATACCGGGGAGTAAAAGGTCCTGGCATCCTTGACCTTGATCCCGGCATCCATGATTTCCGGCTGGAGTTTGAAGATGCTTTCGCGAACCGATCCCTACTGGAATTTTTTGTCCGCATCAAAGAAAAGCAGCCCACCATCCCCTGCGACTCCCTTAGCCCCTGGGACCAGTCAGCAGGTATTACCCACCCGAATCTCCGGTTCCGCCTGCCTGCTGGATCCTTATACGATTCCCTTTGCCTTTTTCTAGCTTCCCCTTCCCGGTTCCGGTCCGGGATTTCGGATCGGTTTCAGGTCCACCGGGCGGAGATACCCGTCCATCACCATTTCCTGTTGGAAATCAAGCCCCGGGTCCCCATTCCCTTTGCCTGGAGACAGAAACTGGTACTCTGCCATGAGGACAAAGGGCGGATCCGCCGCGTTCCGGCGCGGTTTGCCCAAGGCTGGTATGGGGCGGAAGTCCGGGAGTTCGGGCTGTACTGGCTGGACCTGGATACCACCGCTCCCCGCATTGTACCCTTGCAGCCTCAGGGCGCTGATCTTTCCTCTTCCCCTTCCTTGCGTTTCCGGGTCGAGGAAGAAGGGCAACTGCAGTCCTTCCGGGCAGTGTTGAACGGACAATGGTTGCTGTTTCAAGGCCGGGGCAAGGAATTTTACTATTTATTCGATGAATACTGTCCGCCGGGTACTCATGAGCTTATGGTGGAAGCCATAGATGGTTCGGGCAATTCCCGCCGGATGAAATACCGATTCAAAAGATGAGCACCATATCCACTATGATTCAGGCCGGGGACAAAGCCCCCGGATTCAGCGCTTTGGACCAGGATGGGAATACCCATTCCCTGAAAGATTACAGAGGTCGGAAGCTGGTCTTGTTCTTCTATCCCAAAGACGATACCCCCGGATGCACCAAAGAAGCCTGCAACCTCCGCGACCATTATGCCCTGCTTCAGTCCAGGGGGATCGCCATTCTGGGAGTCAGCGCCGATGATCAGCAGAGCCACAAACAATTTGAACAGAAATATCAGCTGCCCTTCCCCCTCTTGGCCGACACGGAAAAGAAAATCATCAAAAAATATGGAGTTTGGGGGGAACGCAATCTGTATGGGAACAAATTCATGGGGATAAAGCGCACGACCTTTCTGATCAATGAAAAAGGCCAGGTGGATCAGGTGATCCGCGGCGTGCGCACGGCCGATCATGCGGCCCAGATCCTTCAACGTTGGGGACTCTAGAAATCCACCCTCAGGCTGCCCATGACGGCAAAGCGATCCCTGTCCCCGGGAAAATCATAATGGCTCCATTGCCAAACCAGATCCAGGCGGAAAACCCTTAGCAGGTTTTCCAATCCCGTGCCGAACTCCACATATGGTCCGGAGTTCAGGGTTTGGAAAGCATATCCCTTGCCCAGATTTTCCTGCTGGTTGCCGGGGCTGAGCGAGCCAATCATGGGTTTGATGTTCCAGAACTGACGGATTTTGGCCTTGCTCAGCAGGGGAATATACTGAAACAGGCTCCATTCCAGGTTATGCTCCAGATATACCCCCAGGTACTGATCACTGAGAAAATAATAATGGGGGAAAAGGTTCATGGAATTTCTCCGGTAAAAATAGGATTCATTGCCGGGATGATTTTCCAGCAATAAATAAGGAAGGCGACCAAAATACTTTCCGCCAAAAAGATTCAGGGAAATCTTGCCCAGGGGGGCCACGGGGATCTGGTCCGAGGCCGAAAATCGAATCCGATGATAGGGACGGCCCTTCCATCCCTCCTGGTAACCCATGCCCAGGTCCAAAGTGAATATGGGATGTTTGCTGCCCAGGCTGAACCTATAGTAGTGGCCTTCCAGAAACCGTTCCTCCAGAGCGTAGCGCAACTGAATGCCCAGCTCCCATACGGAAACATCCGTTTGGGGGTTTCCGGCCTCATCCCTAAGCAGGCTGGAGCCGGGAAGGGGAGGAAGCGGCTGAATCCGACGGGCCTGAAGCATCAGCTTGTGGCTAATCCCTCCGGTATAGGTGTGCAGGTATTCGAATTCCGTCTGACGCACCCGGGTCAGCTTCCAAGGAATGGAAGGGCGGCGAACGGCCAGATGAAAGAGGTTATCAAAACCGGGGCGGTCATAAAAGTTCACCCTGGAATCCAGGTCATCTCTATGGGCGCCCCAAAACGATATCCGCGGATTTTTCCTTAGAATGTACAGGGCAGAGGCCTGGTACTTAAAGGACTTATCCAGAGTTCCGTAGGCCAGATATGCCTGAAGAAACCATTGAGACGAAAACGCCGGGGTGGTCCCTATGGTTCCCCGGAACCGATGCCCTTCCAGGGGATTTCGGCTGTACAGATTCCAGTAAGGACCCCATTCCACCGGTCCGGTTTTCCAGACCCCCGTAGCCAGAATCTTGGCCAGGTCCCGAAGCCGCTGAAATGGTCTCAGCGACTCCAGGGTATCGTAAAGCCGGTAAATGGAGGCTTCCTGAAGATTCAGGGGAACAGGCCTATGGATTTCCCAGTACAGGCTGTCCCGCCTGTCATTACCCTCCACCAGGACCAACTCCCCCCCGGGAAGATCCAGATTCAGACTGTCTTCAATTCCGGGGTCTTCCACCCGATACTGATCATAAATATGGGTCTTGGTGCAATAGATAGCCGGAAGCCGGACCTGGGAACTGATTTCGACCTGGCCGGCCCATCGTTCGCCCACGGGCATCCAAAGGCTGTCTTCCACCCAGTCATATGTCATTTCGAACTCGCCTTCGGAAACCCAGTTCAGATCCGCTCCCGCGGGGACCCGAGCCCGGAAAAAATGCAGACGGTAGAAGGAATCCACGATCTGCATCTCTCCTTCCAGGAGCTTCTGATCCGGGTATCGGGGTCGGAAACCCAGGAGAATAGGTCGGTGGGGACTTTCCCATAGCGTGTCAATAATCTCGAAATCATAAAAATGCTCAGCCAAGGGCGAAAGCGGGCTGAGGAATCGTTTATTGATCACGTTGATGTAGGTCTCATAGGGGTCTATGGTCAGGTAATGGCTGCCCAGAAATTGGCGGATGCTGGCATTGTCAATACCCCGCATCTGGCTGGCCTGGATAATTTCCTTCTGCCTGAAAGGCTGCCGGCGGACAAAATGCAGGGACAGGGCTTCGGTGAGGAAGAAAGGCAGGCGACGGCGACCCATGCTGTCTTCCACCTGATTGTCGTAGACAAAACCCAAAGAGCGGATGAAGGGCACCGGCAGGGATTCAAACTGGGCGCGGCTCAGATTCATCATATCCAGCTGCACCTTGGAATAAGCCCGGTAGCGTCGGTTCTTCCAGCGTTTGGGATCATATTCCGGCTTATGCGCCCAAACTTTCCGCATAAATCGAAGCCCCGGGGGTTCTCCCCGGTAAATGACCACCTCCCCCAAATATTGGCTCTGCTTTTTCAAAAAGATGGATTCCGGAAGCCAATCACCGGAAATACCGAATCGCTTTCTCTCATAACCCAGGGCCGATACGATCAAGGTATCCCCCGGCATCAAGGGCCAGGTCCAGATTAGCCTTCCCTGTTCATCCCCCTGGCCCCCCGCGGAGCTGGACTGAATCAGCAAGGTAGCGTAGGGGATGGGATCCCCGCTATCCTGATCCCGGATAACCAAGGACTTTTGTTCCTGAGCCCGGACTGTTCCCCAAAACAGCAGGATAAGGATCCCTAAGCTTCGCATCATGGAGGGTAATTTTTGGGCAGCCCCAAGGGAGCCCCGGCAGCCCAAAAATACAGGACCTTGGATTCAATCCCTTATATTTGTCCTTACCGTCCCTGTTATGGATATCGATCAGTTTCACCGAAAAGCCCGACGCCAAAAAGGAAGGCTTAGCCGCTTCCTGCGTAAGCTCGATGAGGTTGTCCCCGAAGACTTTTCCCGGCTGGCCAGGGAAGTGGACCGATCCGTCTGGGCGGAGATCGATTGTACCCGCTGCGCCCATTGCTGCAAAACCATGACGCCTACCTATAAGCATCAGGACATAAAACGCATCGCAGCCCACCTGAACATGAATCCCAAGGATTTCGTTTCCCAATGGCTGGAAAAAGAAGCTGAGGGAGGAGAATGGGTAAATCGCCAACAACCCTGCCCATTTCTTCAGGACAACCGATGTTCAATCTATGAGGTGAGACCGGCAGACTGCGCGGCATTCCCCCATCATCACCGGCGCCCTCTGGATGCCTATAATGAGACCTTGATCCAGAACCTGGATAAATGTCCGGCCAGCCTGGATTTAGTGCAGAAGCTGGAAAAACGAGTGCGGGAAGAGTACATTTGGGAATCCTAGTAGGATATCCCCTGCGGGGAAACGAAACGGAAAACAGAAGATATGGGACAGAAAAAACTATTCCTGCTGGACGCTTTTGCCCTGATATTCCGGGCCTATTATGCCCTGATCCGAAGCCCTAGAAGGACCCGGGATGGAAAAAACACCAATGCCCAGTTCGGATTCACTTCCACTTTGTTCGACCTGATGCAGAAGGAGCAGCCCACCCATATGGCCGTGGTATTCGATACCCATGCCCCCACCGAAAGGCACAGCGACTATTCCGATTATAAAGCCAATCGTCAGGAAGCCCCCGAAGATCTGCTCCAGTCCATACCCGATATCAAGAGAATCATACAGGGTTTCCGGGTTCCCTGCCTGGAAGCCGACGGATACGAAGCCGACGACCTGATCGGAGGGCTGGCCAGGCAGGCAGCCGAAAAAGGGTATACCGTCTATATGGTCACCCCGGACAAAGATTATGGACAACTGGTCAGCGATCAGATTTTCATATACAAGCGGGGGTATCAGGGCGGACAGGTGGAAATCCTGGGCGTGCCCGAAGTCTGCCAGCGATGGAATATTGAAAGGGTGGACCAGGTGGTCGACATGCTGGGGCTTATGGGCGACAGCGTGGACAACATACCGGGTATCCCCGGCATAGGGGAAAAAACCGCGGCCAAACTGCTCAAAGAATACGATAACCTGGAAAACCTTCTTGCCCAGGCCGATAAGATCAAGGGCGCTCTGGGCGAAAAAATCCGCCAGGGAGCCGACCTGGCCCGGCTGTCCAAGAAACTGGCCACCATAATCACCGAAACGCCGATTCCTTTTCACGAAGAGGATTTCCAACTCCGGGAACCGGATAGGGAAGCCTTGAGTTCCGTCTTTTCCGAACTGGAATTCAAGACTCTGGGACGCCGGATCCTGGGGGAAGAATCCCCCCTGGTACAGGATCTTTTTGCCCAGCCCGGGGAAGATAAGGGTTCGGCTCCCGCCCCCTCCAAGGCGGTTTCGCTTTTCCCTGATCTGGATCTGAGTCCCCGGGGAATCGAAAACATAGAGAGCCGCTCCCCCCGCTATTCTTCCCTTACCTGGGAAGAAATTCCCCAACTGGTGCAGAAGCTGGGCCGCCTGAAATCCTTTGCCTTCGACACCGAAACCACCGGCCTGGATCCCAAGCTGGCCCGAATCATCGGCATGAGCTTTTCCTGGGAATCCGGCCAGGGAGTCTACGTTCCCCTTCCGCCGGACCGGGAGGCCCAGGCCTATCTTTCTCTTTTCCAACCCCTATTTGACCGAGAGGACTTGCTCTGGATTGGACAGAATATCAAATACGACCTCAGCCTGCTCAAATGGCATGGTTTCGAAATCCGCGGCCAAATTTATGACACCATGCTGGCCCATTATGTCGTCGAACCGGAAGGGAAAAGAAGCATGGATGACCTGGCTATAAAATACCTGAATTACGAGCCTATTCCCATCGAGGCCCTGATCGGAAAAAAAGGAAAAGGACAGGGGAAGATGGAAGAAGTCCCGCTGGAACAAATCACCGATTATGCCGCCGAAGATGCGGATGTCACTTTTCAGCTAAAGCAGGTGCTGGCTCCCCTGGTAAAAGAAAACCAGGTGGAGAGGGTACTCCACGACCTGGAACTTCCTCTGGTGCCGATCCTCCTGGAAATGGAATACGAAGGGGTGGGGTTGGACGTCCCTTTCCTTCGGGATTACTCCCGGAATCTGGAAAAAGAGATCCGGGAAACGGAGTCCAGGATCTATGCCCATGCAGGAACCCAGTTCAACATTGGCTCCCCCAGGCAACTGGGGCGAATCCTTTTCGACGAAATGAAAATCGAAGGAGGAGGCAGAAAGACAAAAACCGGACAATACGCTACCGGCGAAGACGTGCTGCAGAAAATCCGTAAAGCCCATCCCATTATCGAAGACATACAGAACTACCGGGAGCTAACCAAGCTGAAGAGCACCTATGTCGATGCCCTTCCGGAGTTGATCCATCCTCTCACCGGAAGACTGCATACCAGTTTCAATCAGGCCCTGGTGGTCACCGGGCGGTTGAGCAGCCATAATCCGAATCTTCAGAACATCCCCGTACGCACCGACAAAGGCCGGGAAATCCGCAAAGCGTTTATCCCCCGGGACAAAGACTGGACCATTGTCTCCGCCGACTACTCCCAAATTGAGCTGAGAATCATTGCCGCCATAAGCGGTGACCAGGAAATGATTGGGGCATTCCAGGAAAACAAAGACATCCACACGGCCACGGCGGCTAAAGTATACCAAGTCAGCGAGGATGAGGTAACGGCGGAAATGAGAAGAGCGGCCAAAGCGGTGAATTTCGGGATCATTTACGGGCAGTCGGCCTTTGGACTTTCCGAGTCTCTGGGCATAAGCCGATCCGATGCCCGGCAGATCATCGACACCTATTTTCAGCAGTATCCCTCGATCAAGGCCTATATGGATAGTTCCATAGAATCGGCCAAGACCCATGGCTATGTACAGACCCTTTATGGTCGCCGGCGCTACCTCAGGGATATCCATTCGGCCAATCATACCGTGAGGGGATTTGCCGAGCGAAATGCCATCAACATGCCCATACAGGGTACGGCGGCCGATATGATCAAGCTGGCCATGATCCGGGTTTTTCAAGCCCTCAAGGATCAGAAACTGAAAACCCGGATGGTATTGCAGGTCCATGACGAACTGGTATTCGATGTGCCCCTGAATGAGGTGGATAGAGTGCGCGATTTGGTCCGCGAAGGCATGGAGAAAGCCATGATTCTGCCCCATGAAGTTCCTGTCCGGGTGGAGACCGGTATGGGGGCCAACTGGCTGGAGGCCCACTAGTCCCAGGGGAATTCCGTACCGCCGAGCAGATTCTTGATCATGATCCGATGGTCGATCCCCACTTCTTTGAACGCTTCTCCCCGAACCCGGTAACCCAGCTTTTGATAGAACCCCTGGGCATGGACCCGGGCGTGGAGTATGATTTCTCCTATGCCTTGTTTCCGGGCCCAGTTTTCGGCATGCCCGACCAAGAGGCGGCCAATGCCCATTCCCTGGACATCGGGGCGGACCGCCATCTGCCTCAACCGCCATTTTCCGGGATCGGCATGGGGCATCAATAAGACGGCGCCCACCATTTCCCCATCCAGAAAAGCGGCAAAATGCCGGCTTTGCGCATCCATGGCCGCAATTCCCTCGTGATATGTAATTCCTATGGGTGTCATCAGCACCTGCCGGCGTAGCTCGAGGGATTCGGGATAGTGCGGATCCTGGAGAATCAGTTCCCGTATTTCTATGGAGGCAGGGGAAATCATGGGGCTAAATCCAAAGAAGTGGTTTCGTTCGATTCTATATAAAAGCGGATGACCTTGGTTTCCGCGTAGGGCATATGGGGATCTGGCTTATAGCGGATCTCATAGGTGCCCGGTTGAAGAATCAGCTCATATTCCCCTTCCCGGGGCACGTTCATCGAATGAAAGCGAAGAAACTGATCCCCCAGGGGCATGTAGAATTCCACCGGTCCCAGGTAGCCGGGGCTCTGGAATTTCAGTTTCCCGTCCTCGGGAATCAGCACCTGGTAAACGGATTCCATGTCGACGTCCAGATTCCTTTTGAAAGTCGGCAGGGTATTGACTTCTATATAGTAGTTCCCGGGCTCATAATATAGCTCCTGAGTGCATTCCTGCCGGATGGTGGGTCCGGGAGCAAAGCGCCGGTTCACCACCGCCGTGTATTCGCTGACGGGACGATCGGGGTTTCCCGCATAACTGAACCGAAGCGAAGCCTTTCCCACTTCCAGGATAAGCTTATTCCTTTTGAATTCTTCCACGTGTACATAGCGGAGCAGGAGATTGGCCTTACCGGGAATAGTCAGATCATAGGTTCCCGGCTTCATTTCCCGGGGGTCCGGATTTCCGTCCGCATCGACAGTGCGGAAAAAAGTTTCCACCTCCTTGCCCGTAGCATTATCCAGCAAATTGATCCGGGGGGTGGTCGCATAAAATTTCCCCTTTCCATCCGTGAAATAGATCTCCAGGGTGGTTTTCCCCGCCTCCTCTTTCTCCAGGATATAATTGACTTCCCTTGGCCGGGCTCGGCGACTGATCACCTCCGGCTGGGGAGCGGGTTTTATGGGCTTGGGAGCCTGTGCCACCGGAGCTGGGGGCTCTTCCCTTTCCTCCGGAAACTGATAGGGGGGCACGGGCATCTGAGTGAATCGACGGGATTCCAGGGGCTGAAGCCGGAAAAGGAAAAAACTTCTGGGCGGGATCCTGACCATTTCCACTTCCAGGCGGGGCCTGGGCGCCGATGCGGTAGGCAGGGAGGAAGGAGCCGGATTGGAGGAAGTTGCCCTGATCCGGGAGGGGGACGGAGAGGAAGGGATAGATGGGGCCGGAGAAGCCGGCCTGGAAATGGCGGGGCGCGACGGGAGTGTCACCTCTTCAGGGGACGGCATGGACGCCACTATCGTCCGGGATGGGGGAGGCGGAGCCGGAACAGGAGCCGGAACAGGAGCCGGAACAGGAGCCGGAGGAGGAATAGCGCGGGTTGGTG
>CAYPQN010000024.1:23192-33223 GCA_964412885.1 uncultured Chitinophagaceae bacterium
GGAGCCGGAACAGGAGCCGGAACAGGAGCCGGAGGAGGAATAGCGCGGGTTGGTGAAGGGGGCTCTACCTCCACGATCTCTTCCCTGGGTGCCTGAAGCTGGGGACGATAATCTTCCACTATGCGATGAATTGCTCCCGGGATATCCTCGATTCCGGTCACCAGGAGATAATTGCCCAGGCACTGGTATTGGTCCTTGAGGGGGGCAAAATCCACCAGGGACAAAATATAGGGACGGAAGCTGATTTTCTTGGAAAGTAGATAGTCCACGACTTCACAAATATTTCCATCACAACTTTCGGCTCCGTCCGTGACCAGGATCAGGCTGTACTGATACTTCCCCCTTTCCATATCCCGGGTAGCAGCCTCTGATATCGAATACGCAATAGGGGACACTCCCTTGGGTCGCAGGGCATCCAGCCTCAACCCCATCTGGGTGATATTGTCCTTGCTGAACATCACCTCCATGCGGGTATCAAAACAATTGTTCTGCCTGGCCGGAGACTGATGTCCATATACCCGAAGCCCGAATTCAATATCGGGGTTAACGGCATAGAGACTGTCCATGAGCTGGATTATGATTCTGGCCGCCGCCTGAAAACGGGGCTGATCCTCTGCCCAGGCCAGGGACATGCTGGAGGATCCATCGAGAAGCAACAATATCCGCGAATCTCTGTATGGCGCTTTCTGGGCCGATAAAGGCCAGGAGATTCCGCAGAAAAAAAGGAGAATGAAGACGGATATCCTGTTCATGGGTTTTGAGGTCCCACAAACCTACATTAATTTCATGGGCTATGGTATAGGACCCTGCTGATCTCCCCTATTCGCCCCTATGGAATTCCCCGATTAGCCCATCAAAATAAGGTATGGATTCCCCTCGGGATTCTCCGGGTTTTCTCCCGGGAGCGGCGAAAAAATAGCTAACTTTGCCCCGTTTCTTATTTTATGTCACTTCCCACGATTATCATCGATGATGTCATCATCAAGTTTGCCGGAGACAGTGGAGATGGAATGCAGCTTACCGGAAGCCAGTTTGCCAACAACACGGCCTTAGCAGGGAACGATTTATCCACCTTTCCCGATTTCCCCGCGGAAATCCGTGCTCCCCAGGGAACCGTGCCTGGAGTCAGTGGATTCCAGTTACATTTTTCCAGCCAACGCATTTACACCCCCGGGGACCAATGCGACGTGCTGGTGGCCATGAATGCCGCCGCCCTGAAAGTCAACCTCAAATCCTTAAAACCAGGAGGCATGATCCTGGCCAATACGGATGGTTTCGATGCCAAGAACCTGAGGCTGGCCAAATATCCCGAGGGAGTCCATCCCCTGGAGGATGGATCCCTGGAAGGGTACAAACTATACAAAATTGACATTTCCAAGCTGACCCGGGAAGCATTAAAGGACATCCCCCTGGGCACCAAGGAAAAAGACCGGGCCAAGAACATGTTTGTTCTGGGCTTCCTTTACTGGCTTTACCACCGGGACCTGGGCAGCACGTTTTCCTTCCTGCACGATAAATTCAAAGACAGCCCCGATATACTGGAAAGCAATATCCGCAGCCTTCAGGCCGGTTACCATTATGGGGACACCATTGAGGCAATCGATGCCCGCTACAAGGTGGACAAAGCCCGTCTTCCCGCAGGGGGATACCGAAGCATTACCGGAAACCTTGCCCTTTCCTATGGATTGATTGCCGCCTCCCAAAAGGCTTCGCTGCCGATTTTTCTGGGTACCTACCCCATCACTCCGGCCTCCGATATCCTTCATGAACTGGCCCGCCACAAGAATTTCGGGGTAAGAACCTTCCAGGCGGAAGACGAAATCGCCGGAATCTCGGCCGCCATCGGAGCTTCCTATGGGGGCAGCATTGGGGTCACCACCACCTCCGGACCGGGCATGGCCCTCAAGACCGAGGCCATGGGGCTGGCCGTCATGCTGGAAATTCCCCTGATCATCATTGACGTGCAGCGCGGGGGACCCTCCACCGGTCTTCCGACCAAAACCGAGCAAAGCGATCTCTTGCAGGCTTACTATGGCCGCAACGGAGAATCTCCCATCCCGGTGATTTCGGCGGCCACGCCCAGCGATTGCTTTGATGCCGTATTCGAAGCCGTACGCATTGCGCTTCAACACATGACTCCGGTAATCTTTCTCAGCGACGGCTATATAGCTAACGGTTCCGAACCTTGGCGATTCCCCAAGTCCGCCCAGCTCCCCGAGATCAAAGTCGAATTCGCGCGTCGCCAGCAAGGGGACCAGCCCTTTCTGCCCTACGCCCGCGATTCCCGGGGTGTCCGACCCTGGGCTTTGCCCGGGACCCCCGGACTCGAGCATCGAATCGGGGGCCTGGAAAAAGAAGACTTGACGGGTAATGTATCCTATGATCCCGATAATCATGAAAAAATGGTCCGGCTCCGCGCCGACAAAGTGGACCGGATTGCCGACCACATTCCGGATCAACAGTTAGACAGCGGACCGGAACAAGGGGACCTGCTGGTATTGGGCTGGGGATCCACCTATGGGGCCATTAAGACGGCGGCGGCCACCCTTCGCTCCCGGGGGCATTCTGTGGCCCATGCTCATTTGCGCTACCTGAGGCCATTTCCCAAGAATCTGGGTTCACTGATCCGTGGCTATAAGCAGGTACTCATACCCGAACTGAATCATGGGCAATTGATCCGGATCATCCGGGATCAGTTCCTGGTGGACGCCAAAGGCTATCATAAAATCAAGGGCATACCCCTGACTCAAGGGGAACTGGTAGACGCCATGGAAGTCATGCTTGGTTCCAGGCCTTAGCGGGGCAAGTTGGTTTTATCGATCACATAGAGAGGACGGTCCCGGACATTGTTGATGATCCGGGATATATACTCGCCGATAATCCCCAGGGAGAGGAGTTGGACTCCCCCCAAAAAAGTGATGCTGATAATGGTGGACGCCCAACCCGGAACCGTGTTCCGGTCAAAGAAATATCCATAAAGGGCATAGACTCCGATCAAAAAGGAAATCAGACAGACGGCAAAACCCAGATTGGTGGCCAGCTTCAGGGGGGCATCGGAGAATCCGGTGATCCCGTTAAAGGCCAGGCGGAGCATTTTCCGGAAGGGATAATTGGTTTTGCCGTATTTTCTTTCGTCCCGCTCAAAATACACATACTGGCTCCGGAACCCCAGCCAGGCAATCTGCCCCCTGAGGTATTTATCGTATTCCTTCATCCGGCGAACATAGTCCAGTACGTCATGGCTGATTAGCCGGTAGTCGCCCACGTCCAGGGGAATATCAAAAGAAACCAAGCGGGCCATGAGCCGATAAAACCATCGGGCTGACTTCCTTTTAAACCAGGTTTCTCCTTTTCGGGCGATGCGCTTGGCATAGACCACCTTGTAGCCTTTTTTAAATTCCGCATACATGTCGACCATCAACTCAGGGGGATCCTGGAGATCTCCGTCGATGGTGACTATGGCCTCTCCCCGGGCAAAGTCCATCCCGGCCGTGATGGAGACCTGATGCCCGAAGTTTCGGGAGAAACTGATGTATTTTATCCTATGGTTCCTCTCTGCGGCCGCCATAATGGCCTCCAGGCTGCCGTCCCGGCTGCCGTCATTCACCAATATGACCTCATAATCCGGACTGATGGACTCCGCCGTCCGGAGGACCCGTTCCAGAAGCTCGTCCATTATACGCTCCTCGTTATATATCGGTATAACGATGGACAGTCTCAAATCCTTTGGCGAATCCATAACAATAGCAAAATTAGAAAAATACAGCTGTTATCCTCGAGGAATTCCCCTGCTGCCCAAACCCTCTGTACCAGTCTTTTTCGGGGCGGCGGATAATCCGCTTTAGAACCGGTAACCAGGGCCGGTCTTCCTTTCCCATGAATAAGGGCAAGGGAGGTTTTTGGGTTTTGGGATCTGGCGGAAGCAACTTAGTTTTGGACCATGAGTTGCCTTATCACGGAAAACCGAGAGGGCGTCTGGGTGATCACCCTGAACCGTCCCGAAAAATACAACAGCGTGAACGCGGAGATGGCCGATGCGTTCCGGGAGGCCCTGGATCAGGCAGGCCGGGACCCTGAAATCCGGACTGTTTATATACAGGGGGCCGGCAAGGCTTTCTGTGCCGGTCAGGATCTTTCCGAAGCCCTGGATGCGGACGGACCGGCCATGCGGAATCTGGTGATCCGCCAGTACAATCCTTTGATCCTCCGGATCCGAAATCTGGAAAAACCCGTGGTGGCCGCCGTGGGAGGGGTGGCCGCGGGGGCAGGAGCCAACCTGGCCCTGGCCGCCGACATAGTCCTGGCTTCGGAATCCGCCAGTTTCCTGCAGGCCTTCAGTAAGATCGGCCTGATCCCGGACTCAGGGGGAAGTTTTTTTCTACCCCGGCTAGTCGGATTGCAAAGGGCCACGGCGCTGACCATGCTCGGGGATAAAATTCCGGCCAGCGAAGCCAAAGCCATGGGCCTGATCTACGAAGTATTTCCGGACCAAAGCTTTGCCGACCAGTCCATGGCCATTGCCTTAAAATTGGCGAAAATGCCGACCCGTGCCCTGGCCCTGACCAAAAAGTTGCTGAATCAAAGCTTTGATCAGTCCTTGGAGGCCCAACTGGAAGCCGAAGCCGATCATCAGGCTCTGGCCGGGGAAACGGATGACTACAAAGAAGGGGTCAAAGCATTCCTGGAGAAGCGCCCCCCACAGTTCCGGGGAACCTAGTCTCTGTACTCAGCGCCCTCCCGAATCGGCCGGGGTTTGTGCTTTTTCATTTCCCGGGCAATCTCCCGGATATGGTCCGGGCCAGTTCCGCAGCACCCTCCGGCTATGTTTATCCATCCCTGACGGGCAAAATCTCCCAGTATGGATGCGGTCTGCTCCGGAGTTTCATCATATCCCCCCAAGGCATTGGGTAGTCCTGCATTGGGATAGCAATGCACATGGGTGTCGGCAAGCCGGGACAATTCTTCGACATAAGGGCGAAGTTCCGTTCCCCCCAGAGAGCAATTCAGGCCTATGCTCAGAGGGCGGGCATGCTCCACCGAAATATAAAAGGCCTCCAGGGTCTGTCCGCTTAATGTCCTTCCCGAAAGGTCGGTGATCGTCCCGGAAATCATCAGGGGAATGGCGGGCTGACCCAGGTCTTCAAAATACTGATCGATGGCATATAGGGCGGCCTTGGCATTCAAGGTATCGAATATGGTTTCCAGGACCAAGAGATCCACTCCTCCTTCCACCAACCCTTTAACCTGATCATAATAGGCCTGGGCCACGGTATCGAAATCAACGGCCCGGTAACCCGGATTGTGCACATCCGGGGAAAGGGAAAGGGTTTTGTTCATCGGGCCCATGGCACCGGCAATAAAGATTTCCCTTTCGGGATGCCGGGATCGGCATTGGTCGGCCGCCTGACGGGCGATCCCTGCCGAAATCCGATTCAGCTTCTGAGCCAGGTCTTGCATGCCATAATCTTCCAAGGATACCGCCTGGGCATTGAAGGTGTTGGTTTCCAGGATATCGGCTCCGGCTTCTAAATACTGCTCATGGATCTGCCGGATAATATCTGGCCGGGTCAGGCTGAGCAGGTCATTGTTGCCCTGCAGATCCCGAGGCCAGTCCGCAAAGCGCTCTCCCCGGTAGTCGGCTTCTTTCAAGCGGTATTGCTGAATCATGGTGCCCATGGCACCATCCAGAATGAGAATACGCTCCTTGAGCGCCTGGCGCAGCCTGTTATGTGAATTCATGAGACAAAGATAAGGCAGAAACCATCTCGCCTCCGCCCCTCTGTGGGCCTAGGCACTGGAGGATTTCAGCGTCTTCTGGAACTTCTTCCTTTCTTCCTCGTCCAGGAGAATCTTCCGGAGCCGGATGCTTTGGGGAGTAATTTCAATACATTCATCCTGCTGAATGTATTCCATGCATTCCTCCAGACTCATATGCACCTTAGGGGCTATGCGGGTGGCATCATCGCTCCCGCTGGCCCGCATATTGGTCAGCTTTTTCCCTTCCACAATGTTCACCACCAGGTCACCAGGCTTAATGTGTTCCCCAATGATCATCCCTGGATAGACCTCTTCTCCTGGATCAATGAAAAAAGTTCCCCTGTCCTGGAGCTTGTCCAGGGAGTATCCGGTGGCCGTCCCCGCCTGTTTGGCGATCAGCACCCCATTGTTTCTGCCCGGGATCTGCCCCTTCCAGGGTTTGTATTCCGTGAACCGGTGGGCCATCACCGCCTCCCCGGCTGTTTGGGTCAGCATTTGCGAACGAAGTCCGATCAGCCCTCTGGAAGGTATTTCAAATTCGAGGTGCTGCATTTCCCCCTTGGTTTCCATGATCAGCATCTCCCCTTTTCGTTGAGTCACCAGATCAATGACTTTACCGCTGAATTCCGCCGGAACGTCGACGACCAAGGACTCGTAGGGTTCTTTTTTCACCCCATCCATTTCCTTGACAATGACCTGCGGCTGACCGACAGAAAGCTCGTATCCCTCCCTTCTCATGGTTTCTACCAAAACACTAAGGTGCAGGATTCCTCTTCCGTATACCATGAACTTGTCGGCATCATCCGTTTCCCGCACTCTCAAAGCCAGGTTCTTCTCCAATTCCTTGGAAAGCCTTTCGCGCAGATTTCGGCTTGTGACAAATTTGCCTTCCTTTCCAAAGAAAGGAGAGTTGTTGATGCTGAACTGCATGTTCATCGTCGGCTCATCGATGGGAATCATTTCCAGAGCCTCGGGGTTCTCGAAGTCTGCCAAGGTCTCGCCAATCTGAAATCCTTCTATGCCTACCACGGCACAAAGATCTCCGGCCCCGACTTCGGTTACCCGCTTCTTTCCCATTCCTTCAAAGACATATAGTTCCTTGACCCGGCTTCTTTCAAAGCTTCCATCGGCCTTGCACAGACTGATGGGCTGGCCTTCCTTAATCGTTCCCCGGTTGACTTTCCCCACCGCAATCCGGCCCAGAAAAGGCGAATAATCCAGGGAAGTGATCTGAAGCTGCAGACTGCCTTCGTCGGACCTGGGTTCGGGCACCTTTTCCAGTATCGTATCCAGCAAAGGCGTAATATTCTCTGCCGGGGTCAGGCTCGAGTTGAACCATCCCTGTTTGGAGGATCCATACAAGGTGGGAAAATCCAGCTGTTCCTCCGTAGCATCCAGCTGAAAGAACAGATCAAATACAGCATCGTGAACTTCCTCAGGTCGGCAATTGGGCTTATCTACCTTATTGATGACCACAATCGGCTGCAATTGCAGCTGCAGGGCTTTTTGGAGCACAAACCGGGTTTGGGGCATGGGTCCTTCGAAGGCATCGACCAGCAGGATTACCCCATCGGCCATTTTGAGCACTCTTTCCACTTCCCCACCAAAGTCCGCGTGCCCCGGAGTGTCGATCACATTGATCTTTACCCCTTTATAGTTCACGGCCGCATTCTTGCTGAATATGGTAATACCTCTTTCTCGTTCCAGGTCATTGTTGTCCATAATCAGTTCTCCGGAATCCTGGTTCTCCCGAAATACCTGGGTGGCGTGCAAAATTTTGTCAACCAGGGTAGTCTTCCCATGGTCTACGTGGGCGATAATCGCGATGTTTCTAATACTCAACAGAATGGATTTATATGGTTTGTTTTCCGGTACCCCTATGCAAAACCGGAGGTTTCCCAGGCAGGAAAAAGTCGCGCAAAGATAAAGAAACTATACCTCTGATGGATATTTTTTTGCTTCATCCCGAAAAACTCCCCCCAAAAAAATGACGGAACCTTTTCCTGCCATCAGGAAAAAGGGTTCCGTCACCATGGACCAGGATGATTCCCCAGGGAGAATTTTCCTAGAGTTCCGCCGGGTATTTGAAGGCGCGATAGGAACAGTATGGAGAATTCATTTCATAGAGTTTCTCGCCCGTGGTGGCGTCGACTTCCATGATATAGTTTCCGCTGCCACCGCCAATGAAATACACGCCATCGATCTTTTGTACCGATCCCATATATTGAGCGAAGGCAGGAGGATTGGGGATCAATAGACTCTTATAATCCAGAATTTGCCTGGAGGGTTCATGGAGTTTGAATTCCAGGATTCTCTCCCTGGCCCGCAGATCAATGTCCCCATTGTCGAAAATCAGCAGGGTGCTATTATTGTCCACCAGCGTGGCATGGTGCTGGCGCAGAAACTGTTGATCTTGGGTGATGGGGAAATCACTGTTCTTGCCCCCCAGGCGCCAAATGATCTCTCCTGTTTTCCGGTTCAGTTTGAGCACCTGATCCAAGTTACGGAAGGAGCAAATGAGATGATTGTCTTTGGGATCGACAAACATGGAATTCATATGGGCATAATCATAGGTTCTGGTGGAATCCTCGAAGGTGTTTCCTTCCATGCTGTTTTCATATAGTTCCGGCCATTCGGTGCTGTCCCATTGCCAGACCACCTGACCATTGCGCACTTCCTGAATGATATTGGCCACTACTTTAACTCCGTTGGTCAACGGAGTTAAATGAGAGGGAATATTGTATACGGTTTTCTCATAATAGGCCATGGCCAGGTAATGATCCTCTCCCAGCAAAAGGAAATCATGACCATCCAGGGCCGGCTGAGCCTGTCCGTCAATATCTCCATGGCTTTTCAGGTAAATCCTTTTGATTTCGTTGAGGTCCTCATCGGCAATCACATAATATCCGGGTACGTATCCGGTCTGTGGAATCTCATATATTTCCGGATCTCGGACCAGAAATACATAATAAGTCTTTCCTCCGATCACGGTTCTTTTGGCATCCAGGGCCTGAAGGTCCAGTTTTTTCTTTTTCAACACCGTATTGGTTCTTTGATCCACGGCATAAATCGTACCCGTCTTGTCGACATTGGTGAAGTCAAAAAGGGCAAAAACCATGGTTCCTCCGGTGGGGTTATTGTTCACGGTAACCGTCCAGGGCAGATCCGGGTCATTGATATCCGAAGGCGGGGGGGAGCTGGAATCTTTCTTGCAGGCGGAGATGGTGAGCAGACCAAACAGGGCCAGACTGGGAATTAGAGCTTTTTTCATGGACTCGCTTATTTTTTGTTTTTGGTGAATCTGTTCTTGATTTGACCTTTCCCTTTCGAAAGGAATCCTCCTTTCGAAAGGGAACGAATCAGCATTCTGAATGGGGTTAATTCAGTTTGAAGGGAGCAATCAACTGAAATTCCGGAATGGATATGGAAAGGATTTTCCGATTATACACATTTTCCATTTCATAACTTCCAAACATCTTACCCATGTCTGAGCGCAGGCTGGCAGCCGACACATACTGATATTGCGAGCCTGGACTGATTATCGGTTGTTGTCCAACTACGCCTTCCCCTTCCACTTCGCGGTAAGATCCATTGCTCTCAATGATATACCAATGCCGTTTCAGCAGCTTCACGGGCGTGGCGCCCAGGTTCTCAATGGTAATCCGGTACGCAAATACGAATTCCATGCTTATGGGATTGGACTGGGATTCCTGATAAAAGGTCTCCACCGTGACGCTCACCCCTTCCGTAACCTGTTGAACCATGACGTTGCAGATTGTTTGGGTAAATATAGGAAGATTCGGGCGAAGAAAAATGCTAAATCAGGACGGACAGATCGTTCTTAATTCCTTCAGTACCTGCTGAGGCTCATACCCTTTTTGCACCAAATAATCATAGGTCTTGGCCTTTCTGTGCTGAATCCGGGATTCCCCGCTGAGCTGATCCCATTTGCGGAGCATCAGTTCCTGCATTCTTTGGCTATATTCCTCCTCATCGATTTCCTCCATGCCTTTTTCGATGCAATAATCCGAAATATCCCTTTCTCTCAGCCAGGCGCGAATCTTCCTTTTTCCCCACCCCTTCATCCGGAATTTTCCTCGGCAGGCTGCCCGGGCAAAACGCTCTTCGTTCACCCATCCCTCCGCTATGGCTTCCGCCAGAATCTCTTCCATTTCCTCTCCGAAAACCCCCAGGGATCGGAGTTTGTCCCTTAGTTCCTTATGGGCTACACATCTTGAAGTCAAAACATACAAAAGCCTGCAAATTAAACGTTT
>CAYPQN010000025.1:0-32266 GCA_964412885.1 uncultured Chitinophagaceae bacterium
GGATTTCGAAGGGCAAAAATATCCAAATAGCCTTATCTTACGGAAAATTTATTTGCCGTCTATGATGTCCGTTCAAGCCTCAAAGCCCCGTCATCCCAAGGGATTGCCTTTTTTGTTTTTTACCGAGATGTGGGAGCGTTTCGGCTATTATCTGATGCTGGGCATTTTCGTGCTTTATATGATTGATGTCCAGTCCGGGCTGGCGATTCCGGATCGCAATGCGGACGATATATTCGGCACATTCATCGCCATTACCTATCTGACTCCGTTTCTGGGGGGATTTCTGGCGGACCGCAAACTGGGATACATCAGATCGGTATACCTGGGGGGGAGCCTGATGGCCCTGGGCTACATAGGTCTGGCCATGCCGGGGATGCCCATGTTCTATACTTCCGTGGCGCTGATCGTGATCGGCAATGGATTTTTCAAGCCGAATATTTCCACCTTGTTGGGCAATCTCTATTCCCATCCGGATTATCGAAAGGCCAAAGACTCGGGATATAATCTTTTTTATATGGGTATCAACATCGGAGCCTTCCTGGCCCCGATTCTGGCCGCCTATATGCGCAATCGCTATGACTGGGGGGCGGCATTCATCACGGCAGGAGTGGGCATGCTCATCGGGTTGGTGGTCTTTTCCTTTGGCCTCAAACATTTGCGTCAGGCCGATGAGATCAAGCCTGTGGAAAAAGGCGATGCCTCCATGGGCCGGGTATTCGGGGTGGTGTTTCTTCCCGCCTTGGTCTCTGGCGCCATGGGCTGGGTTGCCCCGTCTTTCCTTTTTGGAGTGGACAATATTTTCGGTTCCCATAGCACGGATGCGTTTCTGTTTGCGGTGATTCCCGTTATCATTTTTTATGTATCCATATGGTGGAAAGCCTCCCCGGACGAAAAGAGGCCTATAGCCGCCCTGCTGGTGATCTTTGCGCTCAGCGCCGCATTCTGGGCTGTATTCAAACAGAATGGCACAGCGCTAACTCGCTGGGCCAAGTATTATACGGACCGGGAAGTCCCTGCCCTGCTTGAAGGTCCTGCCCGCGCCCTGTATCAGGTGGAGGAACTGCCCACCACCCCTTCCATGACCTATGTATACGATGACCAGTTCCGGGCGGTGATTGAAAATGGGGAGCCGGTAAAGGCTATGGGCATGGAGGCCTATTTTAAGAATCAACCTCAGGAAACCATTCCCACGGACGGGGAGCCGGTCTACCTGATCAGCACCGAACTGTTCCAGTCGATTAACCCGGCCTGGGTGATCCTGCTCACTCCCTTGTTGGTCGCTTTTTTTGCCTTCCTCCGAAAACGGAACCGGGAGCCTTCCACGGCCACCAAAATCGTCTATGGTTTGTTTATTTCCGGACTGTCGACCGTGATCATGGTCTTTGCGGTCTATGCCGGAGACAATGGGGCCATGAAAGTCTCCGGCTGGTGGCTGGTGGGCTGCTACTCGGTAATCACCCTGGGGGAGTTGTTGCTCAGTCCCATGGGGCTTTCTCTGGTCTCCAAGCTCAGCCCTCCCCGGATTACTGCCCTGATGATGGGGGGATTTTTCCTTTCCACGGCCATAGGGAACAAGATGTCCGGGGTGCTGTCCAGCCTTTGGTATGAATACGAGAACAAGGCGAATTTCTTCTGGTTTAACGGATTCCTGCTGTTGATTTCCGCCGGTATGGCGCTGGCGGTGCTGCGATGGCTGAACCGGATCATGAAGGAAAAGCAGGTGCACTGATCGGAGGGCTTGCTTCCCGTTTCGGGGGGATTATTTGAACCTTTTGTTTTGCTGCCTTTCATTTTTGTCTATCTTTCCATGCAAATAAGTACAGAAAATCATGAGTCAAGTCGTTGCTAAAGGGCATCCCAAGGGATTATACTGGTTGTTCTTCGCCGAAATGTGGGAGCGGTTCTGTTATTATGGTATGCGCGCCCTTCTGGTGCTCTATCTGACCAAGACCCTCATGGTCTCGGACGAAAGGACCTTTATTATTTACGGGGCTTACACTTCCTTGGTCTATGCGGTCACCGTACTGGGGGGGAAGCTCGCCGACAGCCTCCTGGGCTATAGGATTGCCGTGATTTTCGGGGGCATTCTCATGGCCGCCGGGGAGTTTATGATTTTAGGAGGAGGGGAGTTCTGGTTGCTTATGGGAATGGCCATGATCATCGCGGGTAACGGCTACTTCAAAGCCAATATATCCAGCATTGTCGGAAGGCTGTATCCGGACGGAGATCCCCGAAGGGATTCGGGATTCACCATATTTTACATAGGGATCAACCTGGGGGCTTTCCTGGCCACCACCCTGGTGGCCCAAATAGGGGAAGTCTATGGTTATGAATATGGCTTTGCTCTGGCGGGTGTGGGCATGGTGCTGGGGGCCATTACTTTTGTCTTTGGACAAAAGCACTATGAGGGACATGGTCTCCCTCCAAACCGCGACCGCCTGTTCAAGCCAAAGTATGGTCCCTTGTCCAATTTGCACCTGACCATTCTGGGCACCCTGGCCACAGTTCCTCTATTCTATCTTCTTCTGACCAATCCCCAGATCGTGGGCATACTCCTGGCCGGAACGGCCGTCTATGTGCTCTATGTATTGATATCCTCGGGGATAAAAGGGGGATCGATTCTGCGGGACCGTATGCTGGCCCTGGTCATGCTCATGTTCTTCAATATCGTATTCTGGGCTTGCTTTGAGCAGGCGGGTTCCTCCCTTACGCTTTTTGCCGATCGGAATGTGCACCGGGTAGTTTTCGGATACGAGATCGGGGCGGCCACCACCCAGTTTTTCAACCCTTTGTTCATTCTGATCTTCGGATCCCTGTTCTCGGTCATGTGGGTGAAACTGTCCAAGATGGGCCGCAATCCGAGCATTCCCATGAAATTCGGGCTGGGAATCATGCAGCTCGGTCTGGGGTACCTGGTGGTTTGGGTGGCCTCGGCTTTTGTTAGTCCGGAATTCACCGTCCCTCTGGCTACCCTGGTATTCCTATATATGCTCCACACCACCGGGGAATTGTTTCTTTCGCCCATTGGCCTGTCCATGGTCACCAAACTGGCGCCTAAGGACATGACCGGGCTGGTCATGGGGGCCTGGTTCCTTTCCATTGCGGGAGCCAATTATATGGCGGGGATCATAGCCAAGCTGACCGGGGCGGAGCAGAATGCCGACGGCACGGCGGCATCCGCTTCCCAGAGCCTGGCCCAATATGTGGACGTATATACCCAGATGGGATTGATCACCGTGGGCATAGGCCTTTTCCTGGTCATCTGCTCCAGGCCCATCAACCGGTTGATGCATGGAGTGCAATAGGCGGGCCTGGCCCCCTTGTGGTTTTGTTTCCGCGGCCTGGCGGGACAGGTTTTTGGTGAATTGGTTCGGGAGGCTTCCCGTTTGGGCCTCTTTCTAAAATCCATATCATGAAATCAGGAATGCTCAGCCTGGAGGAAATTCAGAGTTTCCCAGGGAAATACCCCAGGCAACTTTATATATTGTTTCTGACGGAAATGTGGGAGCGCTTCACCTTTTATGGGATGCGTGCCTTGCTGATTCTGTTTATGATTTCCGGGGCTTCCTTCCCCGCATTTGGCGACGAAAAGGCGAATCTGACTTATGGCGCCTATCAGGCTTTGGTGTATGCCATGCCCGTATTCGGGGGCATGTTGGCCGACCGGTTGATTGGTGCCCGAAAAGCCATTTTTTGGGGAGGAATCCTCATGGCGCTGGGGAACTTTGTGCTGGCGGTGCCCGAAAGCATTTGGGGTTTTTACCTAGGCATGGGATGCATAGTGGTCGGGAATGGATTCTTCAAACCCAATATTTCCTCCATGGTGGGTCAGCTTTACGGACCCCAAGATCCTCGCCGCGATGCGGGTTTTTCCCTTTTCTATATGGGCATAAACATAGGCGCCTTTTTGGGTAGTCTGCTCTGCGGTTGGATCGGCCAGACCTATAACTGGCACTATGGCTTTGGACTGGCCGGGCTGTTCATGATATTGGGCCTCATGGTTTTTCGCTCCGGCCAGAAGAGCCTGGGTCCCATCGGAGCTGTCCCCGAGGCCGTGGTCCAGGGGTCACCGGTTCGCCGCCGCCGACTCGATATGGCCATAATCCTGGGCAGCCTGGCCATGATTCCCGTACTGGCCCTGATTCTGTATTATTACCGCATTATGGGGACTTTGTTTGTTCCCTTTGGCCTTTTGGCTCTGGGATATATTCTTTATCTGGCCGGAAAGGAGCCGCTGGTCGCCCGGATGAAGATCATGGCGGCCCTGGTGATGATTTTGTTCTCCATCCTGTTCTGGGGTTTTTATGAGCAGGGCGGCGGTTCCCTGAATCTCTTTGCGGCCCGAAATGTCAACATGAACTTTTTCGGCCTGGAACTGGCTTCGGCGGCGGTGAACAATGCGGTGAATCCTGTTTGGGTGATTTTTCTCAGTCCGGTATTCGGTTATTTGTGGATTGTGCTGGCCAGGAAGAGAAAGGAGCCCAGAACCCCCGTGAAGTTTTCCCTGGGGCTGATCCTTCTGGGCTTGAGCTTTCTGGTTTTTGTCCTGGGGGGTATGCTCGCAGGGGATGACGGCAGAATATCCCTGGGAATATTTGTCCTGGGCTATTTTGTGATGTCGAGCGGCGAGCTCTGCCTTTCCCCCATTGGGCTTTCGATGATCACCAAGCTTTCCCCCGCCCGGATGGTGGGGTTGATGATGGGCATGTGGTTCCTGGCTTCTGCCTTTGGCCAGTATGTGGCCGGCTGGGTGGGCACTCTTATGTCGATACCCTCGGAGGAGGGAGAGGCCAGCGGCCTGGTGGTCAATGCGGTCGAATCCCTGCCCATATATATGTCCGTATTTGAATCCATTGCCTATATTTCCATAGGAAGCGGAGTGCTGCTTTTGCTCTTGTCTCCATTGCTTCGCCGCTGGATGAAGGAAGTGCATTAGGAAGGAATCGGGAAGCCAATTCAGAACAGCCATGAAGAAATATGCCTTGATCGTGGCGGCAGGGGAAAGCCGGAGAATGGGCGGGGATATGCCCAAGCCCTATAGGATGCTTGCCGGAAAACCGGTACTGCACTATTCGCTGCAGGCATTCCGGCAGGCCTTTGAGGAGGTGGAACCTGTGCTGGTGATCCAGCCGGAGTTCAGAGATCAGGTGGAAGAGATCCTGCAGCAATTTCCCGGATGGTCCCCCCGGATCGTTGCCGGAGGACAGACCCGGTTTCAGAGCGTGCGCAAGGGAATGGAATCCATTGAAGGCGAGGGCGTGGTCTGGGTGCACGATGCGGCCCGGCCCCTGATCCGGCCTGAACTGATCCGGGAACTTTATGAAGACTGCCTGGAATATGGGTCTGCCATTCCGGTCCTGGATGCGGTGGATAGCTTTCGGGAACAGGAACCCACCGGCCGTTCGCGCTCCCTGGACAGAAGCCGGCTAAGGCTGGTGCAAACACCTCAGACCTTTCGCTGTTCTCTGCTTCGGGAGGCCATGAAACAAGGGGAAAGACCGGAGTTCACCGATGAGGCCACGGTGGTCGAATCCCTGGGTCATGAGGTGCACCTCTCCCGGGGGCAGATAGGGAATATAAAGATCACCTGGCCTTTGGATATGGTCATTGCCGAGGCCTTAATCCGTAATGACTTTCAGCCATGATGCGCGGATGGATTCTCTTTTTCCTTTGCCAGGGTTTACCTGTGGATTTTCTTTGGGCTCAGGGCCGGGATTCCAGCTTGTTCACCTATCCCATAGAGCTCGATGAAGTGGTGATTGAAGCCCGTTCTTCGGGCTGGGACCTGGAGACTTTCATGGCCCGGGTTCAGCAGGACACCAGCTTTTACAAGGCCTTTAAGACGCTGAGGTTGATTCCTCACCGGGCAGATCATGCCTTCTGGGTTTGGGATGAGGATGGGAAACCCAGGGCCTCATTCCAGGGAAAGACCCGTCAGCACCGTCAGGCTGGTTGCCGGACCATGGACTGGATCCATAGGGAATCGGAAGGGGATTTCTTTCGTCCGAACGGGAAATACCGCTATTACACGGCCTCCTTGTATGCTTATTTGTTTTTCACGGAGGGAAAGGTCTGCGGGGAGGACGATCTGGTGGCCGGTGCCCTGGAAGACAGAGGCCAGGGACGGGTGGAAAGGCATAAGTATCAGCTCAAGCAGATCTTGTTCAATCCTGGGTCCAGGTCCGCTTCTTTGCCTTTTCTGGGGGAGAAAACCCGGCTTTTTGACCCCCCATGGGCAGGATACTATGATTTTTCCCTGAAGGCGGATTCGGTGGACGGAATCTCTTCCTATGTGTTTTCGGCCAAGGTGAAGCCTGAGCACTCGGACAAGGTGGTCTACCAGGAATTGGTGACCTGGTTCGACCGGAAGGAATATGCCATACTCAAAAGAAATTATCATATCCGCTATCAGACCCTGGTCTATGATTTCGATGTGCGCATTGCCGTGGACATGACTCATTGGCAGGGTAGAAGACTGCCTGCCTCCATGTATTATGAGGGCAATTGGCATATGTTCGGCCGGAAAAGGGAAAGGGTGCGATTCCGCACTCAAATCCATTACGATTGACTTAACTTTGGCTTCGGAACCTTTGTCCAAAGCCCTTGATTTCCCCCAGATCCATAGAAGAAGTACTGCACCGGGCCGATATCGTCGAAGTGATAGGCCAGTTTGTACGGCTGAAGAAGCGGGGCAGCAATCATATTGCCAACTGCCCATTCCATCAAGAAAAGACGCCTAGTTTTTCGGTTTCCGGGACCAAAGGTATTTTCAAGTGCTTTGGTTGCGGACAGGGGGGGAATGTGGTCAGTTTCCTTCAGGAACATGAGAAGTTGAGCTATCCGGAAGCCATTCGCTGGCTGGCCCAGTATTATCAGATTCCCCTGGAGGAAACCGAGCGGAGTCCCGACCAGGAAAAGCAGCATTTTGCCGAAGAAAGCCTCCGCATCCTCAATGAGTTTGCTGCCGAAGTGTTCCATCGTCAGCTTCTGGAAGATCCGGAAGGTCGGGCTGTGGGACTCAGCTACTTCCAGGAAAGGGGATTCCGTCCCGAGACTCTGGTGAAGTTCCGCCTTGGATACGGAAGGAGGGAAAGGGATCATTTTTTTCGCCTGGCCACGGAAAAAGGCTATGACAGGGATCTGATGATACAGGCCGGTCTGGTCAAGCAAAGAGGGGATCTCTGGACGGACAGCTATAGAGAGAGGGTGATCTTTCCTATCCAGGGTCTAAGCGGGAAGGTACTGGGATTCGGGGCCAGGATCCTGGGACAGCATGACCGGGCACCCAAATACGTGAACACTCCGGAGAATGCCTTGTATGTCAAGAGTCGGATACTCTATGGTATATATCAGGCCAGGGCGGCCATATCCCGGCAGGACGAATGTCTTTTGGTGGAAGGATATACGGATGTGATTTCCCTGCATCAGGGAGGGATGGAAAACGTAGTGGCCAGCAGCGGAACGGCCCTGACCGCCGATCAACTGCGCCTGGTCGGCAGGCTGACCCGGAATCTCACCATTCTCTATGACGGGGATAAGGCAGGGGTGAAGGCGGCCATCCGGGGTTTGGACATGGCCTTGTCCCAGGGGTTCCGGGTGAACCTGGTGCTTTTTCCGGAAGGCCAGGATCCGGATTCCTGCCTGAAGGCCTGGGGGGCGGAGCGATTCCGCCATTATCTTCAGACCCATAAAGTCGATGCCATTGGATTCCGGCTTCAGGTCGGGGAAGAGGAACTGGGGCAGGACCCGATCAAGAAGAATAAGCTGATCAATGAGATGGCGGAGACCATCTCCTATATAGACCGGGCCGAAGACTTTGCCCTTCAGGGACACTATGCCCGGGAAGCCAGCCTCCGGTTGGGCATCGACGAACAGGGATTTCTGAACCTGATCAACAAGTACATCCGCGATCGAATCCGAAAGGAATCCCGAAATCACCAAAGAGAGGAAGTTCCTGAAGTCTTGCCGGTAGGGGAGACAGGGGAATTGCCCGTCGAATCCCTGGGCGATGGACTGGGGACCCGAGAAGAGGAGGAACAGGAGTGGGACCTGATCCGCGTGCTGATTGAACACGGAGATCAGCCCATGAGGGAAGAAGGCCTGGTGGCCGATTTTATATTCCAATCGGTGGATCCGGAGCTTATCGCTTCCCGGGAGGTGTCCGGATTGTTCCGCCAGTACTTTCAGTATAGGGAGGAAAAGGGATCATCCCCGCCCCTGACTTATTTTTCCAATCATCCAAAGGCAGCGATCCGGGAACGAATGGCTACTCTTCTGCATGAACGACACCAGATCAGTCCGAATTGGAGGCAGGTCTATGGGATCGAGTCCATGCACGCAGAGCCTCCCTATCTGATGGAAGTGGAAAGCAGCCTCATCTATTTTGAAATCCGCAAACTGAAGAAAATACAGAGGGAGCTTCTGGAAGCCATGCGCCAGGAGAAAGACGAAAGAAAACTCATGCATATGATCCGCCGCCAGATGGAACTCAAGGAAACTGAAGCCGAAATCCTGCGCCGGCTGGGGACGGTAATCGTAAAACAGAATCCATCCTGATGGGAAGAATCCTGGCCATAGATCTCGGCAGGAAGCGGAGCGGACTAGCCGTCACCGATCCCCTGAAGCTGATTGCCCGACCTCTGGACACGGTGGATACCCGGGAGCTGATCGGCTATATCAAATCATATGGCAAGGCGGAGCCCATCGAAGAGGTAATCATTGGGTTTCCCCTGAATCTGGACGGGACGCCCACTCATGCCACCGCCCTGGTAACCCGATTTATCGGTAAGTTTCAGAAGGTATTTCCCGATCTGCCCATAAGGACCGTAGATGAATCCTTCACCTCAAAATGGGCCAGTCAGGAGATCCAGCAGATGGGCCTTAGAAGGTCCCGCCGGCGGGAAAAAGGGCTGATCGATCAGATTGCGGCCACCTCCATGCTCCAGGACTATCTGGAATCCTTCCGCTAAATCGTATCTTTGTACCTTCTTTTTTTGTATTGTCAATTCGCACAAATATGATTCTACCCATCGCGGCCTACGGTCATCCGGTATTGAGGAGGGCCACCCAGGAAGTTCGCCCCGATCATCCTGGTCTGGACCAGCTCATCGACAGTCTTTGGGAGACCATGTACCATAGCAACGGGGTGGGCATTGCGGCTCCCCAGGTGAATCAGTCCCTGAGATTATTCGTGGTCGATACCCTGCAGATCGTGGAGGGCTTTGATGAGGAAGACAGGGAAGAGTACCCGGAGGAAAAAGGGCTGAAACAGGTGTTCATCAATGCACGCAAGCTGGAGGAGTCCGGTGATACCTGGGCTTATAATGAAGGGTGTCTGAGCATTCCCCGCATCCGCGAAGACATTCGTCGCAAAAGCAGGGTAAAGCTTCGGTATCAGGATGCGGATTTCCGGGAAAAGGTGGAGGAATTCGACGGGATCACGGCCAGAGTCATTCTCCACGAATACGACCATATCGAAGGCAAGCTGTTCATCGACTATCTATCCGGACTCAAAAAACGCCTGATCCGCAAAAAGCTGGAGGATATTTCCGCCGGCAGGGCCCGGGTGGATTATCGGATGCTCCTGCCCTGACCCCGGGGACGGGGACATGTTCCCATGGATTTCCTTAGGAAACGAACTCATGACCGGCCCGCCTCCGGTGGGCAGTCCCCGATCAGGAGGCGGAATGTTCCTGGATATACTGAGCCATGGACTCCACCGAACCCAGCACTTTTCTGCCTTCCCGCGCATCGGTGATTCGAATCCCATAATTTCTTTCCAGAAGGACCATGAGCTCCAGGGAGTCGATGCTGTCTAATCCCAGTCCCTCTCCGAAAAGAGGGGCCTGGTCATCAATGTCTTCTGCTTTTAAGTCTTGCAGTTTCAGGGCTTCGATGATCTGCCCTTTGAGTTGTTGTTTGAGTTCTTCGATGGTCATTTTGTGGAGCCGTTTCTTTATGCAAAAGCCTCTGCCATGAGTTTTTCCTGCTGTTCCTGATGGATCTTGGCGAATCCGGTGGCCGAGGCGGCACTGGCTGCCCGGCTGATGATCCGGAAGGGGATATCGGTGAGATTCATTTTCAGGAATCCGGCCGCCCCCATATTCAGGGGTTCTTCCTGTACCCAGCGCCATTCGGCATGGGGGTATTTTTCCCGCAGGGCCCTCAGTTGATTCAAGGGAAGAGGATAGATCTGTTCCAAGCGGACTATGGCCAGGTCTTTTCTTTTTTCTTTTATCTGTTTTTCGCTGAGGTCGAAATACACCTTTCCGGAACAAAGAATTAATCTTGTTACTTTTTGGGGATCCAGGGCGGTGGGATCGTCCAGGACCTCCTGAAACCCTCCTTGGGTGAACTCTTCCAGGGGGGACTGAGCCCTTGCCTGCCGAAGGTTAGCTTTGGGGGAGAAGTTCACCAGGGGTTTGCGGAACTCCCAGGCCAGCTGGCGGCGGAACATATGGAACAAGTTGGCCGCGGTGGTGATATTGGTGATGATAATATTGTATTCGGCACTTAGCTGAAGGAAACGTTCCAGGCGGGCCGAGGAGTGTTCCGGACCCTGACCTTCATAGCCATGAGGAAGGAGGAGGACCAGACCGCTCATCTTCTGCCATTTGGTTTCGGCGGAAACGATGTATTGGTCGATGACGGTTTGGGCTCCATTGGCAAAATCCCCGAACTGAGCTTCCCAAATGGTCAGCGTGTCCGGGTGGGCGATGGAATAGCCATATTCAAATCCCAGTACTGCGAATTCGCTGAGCAGGGAATTGTAAATTTGAAATTCGCCTCCGTCTTTTCCTGCTTTTTCCAGGCGATGGTAGGTGCGGGCATTGTTTTCATCGTGGATCACCGCATGGCGGTGGGAAAAGGTGCCTCTTTCGACATCCTGGCCGCTCATGCGCACTTTTTTGCCTTCGGCAATCAGGGAAGCATAGGCCAGCAGCTCCCCGGTAGCCCAGTCGAGGACTTTTTCCTTTTCATAGAGCCGCTTTTTCTCTTCCAGGAGCCTGGTGATTTTCTTCAGGGGTTTGAGGTCTGAGGGGAGGGTCATGATGATCTGGAACAAACGGTCCAGATCCTTTTGGGAAATGGCAGTGGATGGGGAGTTCTCGAAGTCCTCGGGCCGGGATTTGCGCAGGCTCTTCCAGGCCAGTTCCGGCAGCTGAAGTTCATAGGGTTTGGGCTTTTGCTTGACTTCATCCAGCCTTTGCTGCAGCTCGTTCCAGAATTTCTCTTCCATATCCTTGGCCAGCTTCACGGCATTCTCGTCCCCATTCTTCAACAGGTATTGGGAATACACTTCCCGGGGATTGGGATGCTTCTTGATCAGATGGTACATTTTGGGCTGGGTGAAGCTGGGATCATCGCCTTCATTATGACCATGGCGGCGGTAGCAGACCATATCGATGAATATGTCCTGATGGAAGGTCTGGCGGTAATTTACCGCCAGGGCTGCGGCTTTCACCACCATTTCCGGATCATCTCCGTTGACATGGATCACGGGAGCCTGAACCATGGCGGCTATGCTGGTGCAATAGTCTGCCGATCGGGCATCGTCAAAGTCCGTGGTGAATCCGATCTGGTTATTGATCACAAAATGGATGGTGCCTCCGGTATGGTATCCTTCCAGCTTGCTCATCTGGATCAGTTCATATACGACACCCTGGCCGGCCAGGGCTGCGTCTCCGTGAATCAATATCGGCAGGACCTTGTCGTATTCTTTCCCATAAAGGGAGTCTGCCTTGGCCCGGGAAAATCCGGCGACCACGGCATCCACCACTTCCAGGTGAGAGGGGTTTGGGGTCAGCTGCACATTGATCGTTCGTCCGGAGGCGGTTTTGATGTTCGACCGGAAACCCAGGTGGTATTTTACATCTCCGCTTCCCATGGTGGTGTCCGGGGGCATATTGCCCTCAAACTCGGAGAAAATCTGTTCATAGGTTTTCTCGAGGGTATTGGCCAACACATTCAGCCGACCCCTATGAGCCATGCCGATCACCACTTCCTGAACTCCGGCCTGGGCACTTTTGTCCAGTATGGTATCCAGGGCCGGGATGGTGCTTTCTCCTCCTTCCAGGCTGAATCTTTTCTGTCCAATGTATTTGGTGTGGAGGAATTTTTCGAAGATCACTCCTTCATTCAGCTTTTGGAGTACCCGCAGTTTTTGCTCCAGGGATATTTCTTCTTCCATCATGGATTCGAAGGCATCCTGCACCCATTTACACCGTTCATGGTCATTGATATAGGTGAATTCTATACCCGCGTCCCCGGCATAGAGTTTCTTGAGCCGGGCCAGAATTTCGGAAAGGGAAGCATTGGGCAGACCAATAAATGATCCGGACTGAAACCGGGTACCCATATCGCTTTCCTCCAGCCCGAAATGATGAAGGTCCAGATAAGGACGGCGGTCTTTCCGGGGCCGGATGGGATTGGTGGTGGCCACCAAATGCCCCCTTTTCCTGTAGGAACGAATCAGACGGTATACCCCCACCTCTTTGGCCACATGTGCCCAGTCCGTCGGGCCGGGATCGGCTTCTGTTTCTCCTACTGCCGAAGGGGTCATGGTGCGGGCAAAATCAAACCCCTCGAAGAATTTCTTCCATTCTATGTCTACGGACTGGGGGTTCGAAACGAAATCCTGGTACAGGGATTCAACGTAAGCGGGGTGAGCGCTCATAACATAAGAAAAGTCTTTCATTCCTAAAGACGAGTGTGATTTGTTTTTTCGCTATTTCCGTAAGCCTGCCTTCACGGGGGCATGCGGCGATAACAAAGGTAATGGCAAAAAGGGAATGTGGCAATCTATTCCCTTTATATTCCCCAATTATAGAAAATTTTTAATGAATTTAATTGATAAGTTCCCATAAGAACCCGAACCGGATCATCAGATCTGTGCCCGGATATCCCGGGGCATAGGCGGTATTTTGCTGGCCCAGCAATCGCTGGATCTGGTCGGCCATCACATAGGCCCGGAAGCGTTTGACCCGGAAATTGAAAAAGGCGGAGATTTCCCCAAAAGAGGATCGGGGGTCCCCTTGGCGGGAATAGTACTGGAGGTATAGCGGCATATAGCCCGGCGGGGTGAAGGCCGAATGATACCGGAATTCCAGCCCAGTAGCTGCCCGAAGGGGAGATCGGAACAGGGAACGCTCCAGGCTCAGCTGATGCCTGCCCCATAGCGGGGGCAGGTTCAGGGGCGATTGCCCCGCCCCGGGCTGGAAGACCCATTCATTGCGCCAGTGCAGCGATCGCCACTGAAAGTTCTTGCTTAGGCTGGCCTGAAGGAGGGCAAAGGGCTCTGCCTGATGGTAGCGCCCCCGGGCGTCCAGATAGATATGGTCCAGGAGCAGCTGGTAGCGAAGGGCCAGGGCGACCTTCCAGCGGGACAGGTCTGCCAAGGCATAGACCTGAGTGATTTTCTCTGAACGCAGGGTCTGGGTAAGATGGAAATAGGAAAAGTGGATTTCCCGGGCCCGGTAGGGGGCGGTGGCAACCCATTGGTTCAGCCCAAGGCGCAGGGTTCCCCAGGGTTCCCAGTGCCTGCCGCCTTCTATTCCCAGGAGCATGTCGCCCAGAGCCGGACCGCTGAGAAAAAACTGGCCCCGGGCCCCATAGATCCAGTTCTGGCCAGGCTGTACCTCCCTTTGCAGGTCTGCAGACAAATAAGTGGAATAGGCCAAGGGTTCCTGGGAACGGCTGCCGTATTCGGTGCTCATTTGATCCAGGCGCAGACCCATTCCCCCCCGGATCCGGACCCTGCGATTGTATTTGCCCAGGAAACCCTGAAGGTAGAATTGATTGTCGATGCGGGTGGCCCGCTGATCCCTCCATAGAGAATCCGCTCCTTTGGGCAGGAACCCATGGGAGAATATGGAAGCGTAGCGTAGGGAGTCCGGCCTCAGGTCTTTGAAGGATTGTTTTTCTGAATGGATTTCCAGTCGGTGGCCGAATCCGAAACGGGGCTGAAACCGGATTTCCATCCGGGTGCTGTCCTCATTGTAGAGACTGTCGATGGGGCCAAACTGATACACATGGTCCCATATCCAGGCCAGCTGCCTGTATCGGTTGCTCACCGGGGAACGTCTGTTGGAGCCCAGGGAGCCGAAATCATCCTGTTGGAAGGCTACAGGTATGCTTTTCCTTTCCCGGTAATCCGGGAGGGAAAGAAAAGAGTCTGCCAGGATACCCCCATTCTCATCTTGCTGAAAAAGATTGTATACCCATCCCATCCTGGCCTGATAGCGCTGGTTGTGACTCTGGAAGCGGGAGGAAAGGAAGAGCTGATCATGATTGGTCCTCTGGATCTGGAAGAAGCCCGGTGAGGTGATCTTCCGGTAACCGACCGCTATATTCCATCCCGGGTCTATGTTTTGGGTGTGGAGGATCTCAGCGGTTTGTTCCTGCTTGCTTCCGAGCTCAAAGCGAAACAGGGAATAAGGCCGGTTGGTCTGGAAATAAGGCAATTTGTCCAGCCGGAAAGCATAAGGGTCGAAGAGAGTATAGCCCAGCCGGGGGCCGACTTGTTCGGGCATGTCAAAGATCAGGGATCGGGTGGCGGAACCGTGGTTTCCGAGATTTCGGTAGGCAGGCTCGAGAAAGGATTTTCGGTGCATAAAAGGAATGGTGGTATCGGGATGGATTTTGGTCTCCTGGTCCCCCAGAGTAAAATGTATCCGCGGGTAGGGAGTGGACCACCCATCGGAGGATACGGTTTTATTGCTGTCCGTCGCCGGGGCATGATTGTCCAGCCGAAGCGGCGCCCCGGGGGCCGCCGGGGTTTGGGCCCGGATCTCTCCCCGGAAGAAAAGGATGAAGGCGGCTAAAGGGAGCAAATGCAATACCTGTCTGTGCAAGGGGAAGTGTATTGACTAACGGCAAATATAAGCCAATCCCCCGAGCCCAAGGGAGTTATTGGCCGGATGGTAGGAAGTCTCCTCTCCGCTTTTAGGGACGGCTTACCTGCGGGAAACAACTTTCTGCTGGAAGATCGAGACTCTAACAAGACGTTGGGGGAGCAAATTTTAGAAAGTGCCGTTTGGGGCAGGGCTTTAGGGGGTATAACCGGAGGAATTGGAAATGGCATAGCAGCCGTTTATTATTATGAGCCAAGGAAAGATGATTCAGCGGTCCGTCCCCCGGATCCGCTCCCGCTTTTCCAATCCTTTATCCTTAAAAATATTGATCCCCGGGCGGGGGTGGGGGGAGGGGAGCCGGCAGCTCATCTCTGTCTGACGCCTGCGGCTCCTCGGATATCTGTGCCAGCCTTTTTTGGATCCTCAGGCTCAGCTCCCTGGCTTCCTGGGCCAGATGGTGGATCTGGGCATTCTTGGCTCGGACCAGGCGGACCATCCTGGCCAGAAGGAATAGGATCAGGCCTATCAGTATAAACAGGAGTATTTGGGCCAGTTGGAGATCCTCGGCCGTGGTTCTCCCCAGGGGCAGGTATTCGCGGGCGGTGAGAAATTCCTCCAGCAGGTAAAAGGGATAGATTTTCGGGGAAAACCAGGCCAGGGCGAAAAAAGCCAGGCTGAGCAGATAGAGGCAGGTTTCCAGTAGGAGCCATCCCCCCTGGGACATGATTCGCATGGCCATAGGCACCCGGATCTTTCGGACGAGTTCATTCCATCGATCCATTTCCGACCGAAGGAATTGGATTTCCTCTTCCCGGTTCCCGGGTTCTACCCTTGCGGTATTCGGTGCCTCCATGATTCAAAGGTATAATGTTTTTTTCAGGTCTGAGATATCCGTTCCCTGGATTGGATACTCTGATCCGGAGAGGGATTATTTTGACAAAAAAAATGCCATCATTTTCTGAACTTTGTCCTTTTGTCCAAAATAAGCTCCCCCGCCCCTCAGGGGGGGGCAGCGTCCTTTGATATGAAAATAGAAGATCAGATTTCCTGCCGAAGAACCTTCGCCATTATTTCCCATCCGGATGCGGGGAAAACCACCCTGACCGAGAAGCTGCTCCTTTTTGGAGGAGCGATTCAGACTGCGGGCGCGGTGAAGAGCAATAAAATCAAAAAGTCGGCGACCAGTGACTTTATGGAGATTGAAAGGCAGAGAGGAATCTCCGTGGCCACCTCGGTCATGAGTTTCGAGTACAAAGGGCATCTGATCAATCTTCTCGACACCCCGGGGCACAAGGATTTTGCCGAAGATACCTATCGGACCTTGACCGCGGTAGATAGTGTTATTCTGGTCATTGACAGCGTCAATGGGGTGGAGGAGCAGACCCGAAGGCTGGTGGAAGTCTGCCGTATGCGCGACACGCCGATCATGGTCTTCGTAAACAAATTGGACCGGGAAGGGAAGTATCCCTTTGATCTGGTCGAAGAGATCGAAAAGGAATTGAATCTCCGCCTTCATCCCTTGAGCTGGCCCATCAATATGGGCAGGGATTTCAAGGGGGTATACAATCTTTTCGACCACAGCCTCAATCTGTTTTCCCCGGGGGAGAAGGGCGCTGAGGAGAATCGGGTCTCCTTTGGCCACTGGGATCCCGAGGCCGTGCGCGAATGGGTAAAGGGCCGGGATGCCGAGGCTTTGACTGAGGACGTGGATCTTCTGGAGGGGGTATATGGCCCTCTTGATGTCCAGGATTATCTGGAGGCCAGGGTTTGTCCCCTGTTCTTTGGGTCGGCTGTAAACAATTTCGGGGTAAGGGAGTTGCTGGATACCTTTATCCGCATTGCCCCCCAACCTAAGGGAAGGCCCACGGAACAGCGGTTTGTTCAGCCGGCCGAGCCAAGGTTCACGGGCTTCATTTTCAAGATTCACGCCAACCTGGATCCTCGTCACCGGGATCGGATTGCGTTTCTAAGGATATGCTCGGGCAAGTTTGAGCGAAACCGGTTTTACAGACATGTGCGCCTGAACAAAGACATTCGTTTTGCCAATCCTTATTCATTCCTGGCCCGGTCAAAGGATGTGATCGACGAAGCCTGGCCAGGGGATGTGGTCGGATTATTTGATACAGGGAACTTTAAAATCGGGGATACTCTGACCGAAGGAGAAGAACTGCAGTTTTCCGGTATTCCTTCATTTTCCCCGGAACTGTTCCGGGAGTTGGTGAACAAGGATCCCATGAAGTCCAAGCAATTGGAAAAGGGTATTCGTCAGCTGACCGACGAAGGGGTGGCCCAGTTGTTCGTACAGCATGGAGGTAACCGCAAAATCATTGGTTGCGTCGGGGATCTGCAGTTTGAAGTGATTCAGTACCGCCTGCTTCATGAATACGGCGCCGCTTGTTCCTTGTCGCCTTTAAACTTTTACAAGGCCTGTTGGATCACCGGGGACCGGGAAAAGATTGAAGAGTTCATCCGGTTCAAACAAGCCCATATTGTCGAAGATAAAGACGGGAACCTGGTTTACCTGGCCCAAAGCGAATGGTTCCTGAATACGGAGATCCAGAACAATCCCGAAATTGAATTCCACTTTACCAGCGAGTTTAAACACCGGATGGGAAAGGGGGTGTAAGGAACCTGCTGGGACTTTGCCCGTCTCGATATTGACCCTCCAAACCCCAGGAATTTACTGGGGGCCCGGCACCTCAATCCACTCGGACTCGATCTGCGCATAGGCGGGGTCATTGCCGGTGATCTCGGCCACTCGGAGGATGATTTTCTCCACCAGGGCATCCGGACAGGAAGCTCCGGAAGTGATCATGATCCGAAGGGTTTCTTTTTCTGGGAGGAAGGGTCGGCTGCTCCGTTCTTCCTGGGTATGCAGGTCAAAATGTCGGACTTCTTCCCGGGACACCAGGCATTCCGGCTCCCTGATAAAGTAAGTCGGCAGCTTTTCGGCACAGAGCTCCACCAGATGAGAGGTGTTGGAGCTATTGTATCCTCCGATGACCAGGGCCAGGTCTGCTTCATGCCGCAACATGCCTTTGACGGCCGTTTGGTTATCGTTTGTGGCATAACAGAGCGTGTCCCGGGTGTCGGCAAAATGCCGGGAAAGCGATTCCGGGTCCAGCTGATAATGATCCACAATAACTTGTTTGAGATAATCGGATATTCCCTGGGTTTCGCTGGCCAGCATGGTGGTTTGGTTGACCACTCCGATCCGTTCCAGGTCTTTTTCCACGTCGAATCCTTCCGAGTATTGGCCCCGGAAGTCCTCATAGAACTGGGCCGGAGGCCTTTCCCCCCGAATGTACTTGGCCAATAATTCGGCCTGTTCCCTGTCCCTGACGGTAACCGTAGGGGAATGAGCCTGGCTGTGCGAGAATGTGGCCCGGGTTTCCTCATGTCCAGGCTTTCCGTGAACGATTATGGTATATCCCTCTTTGCCGATTTTTTCGGCCCGGTTCCAAACTTTTTCGACAAAGGGGCAGGTGGTTTCATACAAGGAGGGTTCAATGCCTTTTTCCCTAAGTTTTTCTTCGAGTTCAAGGGTGGTGCCGAAAGCCGGGATGATCACGATGTCCTCGGAATGAATTTCAGACCAGTCCATACGCATGGTGCCATCGGTGTTCATGATGAATTCCACGCCCAGGTCGGTAAGGTCGGCATTAACTCCCGGATTGTGGATCATTTCGCTGAGCAGCAGGATCCGTTTTCCCGGATTTTCCTCTATGGCCCTAAAGGCAATCTCGATGGCATTTTCCACCCCGTAGCAGAAACCGAAATGGCGGGGCAGTATGACCTCCAGATTTCCGAGCTGAAGCCGGGTGGGTTCAAAGTCCTTTTTCATCCGGTCGGCCTGTTTGCGGGACTGCTTGATGGCCGTCATCAAAGGGCTTCGATAATGGGTGGGCACTTGGAAGGATTTCATAGCGACAATATTGGACAGGTCGCTTCGAAGTTACAAAGATTCGATCAGCTCGCTGACCTGGACCTTCATACCCTCCTTGGCCTGCATCAGGGCGGTGAGCAAGATGGTGTCCCCGACCTGAACCCCCTGGGTGACTTCCACCTGTTTTTCGGTGCGGGCACCGGTGGTCACCGTTTGAAACCGGATTTCCCCGTTTTTGATCAAGGCTATTTTCTTCTCTTTGCTGGTGGGAATTATGGCCTGGGAAGGGATCAGAAGGCTTTGGGCATCCCGGGTCATGGGAATCATTACCCGGGCAAAGGATCCGGGGATGAGTTCCCCATTTGGGTTGGGAACCAGGGCGCGGATCTGTATAGTGCGGGTACCGGGATCCGCTGCCGGCTCCTGGGCTATGATCGTGCCTTCATAGATCTGTTCACTATGAGATTGGCGGAACTGCACAGGCCGTTGCCTACGGGTCAGTTCCGCATATTTGTCGGGAACCTGGAAGTCCAGCTTCAGGGGATGGATCTGACTCAGTCTGGCCACTTCCGTGTTGGGGTTGACCACTTCTCCTGGACTGATCAGCCTCAGACCGATCTGCCCGTCGAAGGGTGCCAGAATGCGTGTGGCCCTCCAATGGGTCCTGGCCAGGGCCAGGTCGGCTTCCAGGCTTTGAAGGGCGGTTTGGCTGGACTCCAGCTGCTGGAGGCTGATTCCTCCCATATCCGCCAGTCCTTTTTCCCGTTGTACCGTGTTTTTGGCCAGGGCGATCTGGGCTTCCAGCTTTTGCACCTGGGCTTTGATGTCCTCATCGTAGAGCTGGACCAGCAGATCTCCTTTTTTTACCTGGCTTCCCTCATGGAAATAAATGCCGGTCACCCGGGCGGATATTTCCGGACGGAGGGTCACATATTCATTAGGCACCAGAGTACCCGTGGCCTCAACCTCCCGGTGAAAGTCCACGGGCTGAGCCACAAAGGCTTTTACGGACAGCACCTGAGCTCCCGCATTCCGGGCAGGTTGGCGGGCATTCCGCTGGCAGGAGGCCAGAAGGAGAACACTTATGGGCATCAGGAGAAGGAAGGCTAAATTCGTATATTTTCGGGTCATAGTTGGCCTGGAATGAAAAATGGACTGGCCGTCAAAGATAGGGTATCGAGGAATGCCAACCAGATACAGATTGGGTTATGGGGAATAGAAAATATTTATGGATAGCGGGGGTCTTGCTGGTCTGGGCTGCCGTTTTCGGGTGGATGATTCCCGGCTGGGAAGGCGTCGGAAGGCTGTATGGGGATTGGATATTCCGGCCATTTCAGGCCGTCAGGGGAACCCTGTTGAATCCCTTGCCTTTTTCCCTGGGGGATGGGTTGTACCTGGCTTTTGCCCTGACCCTGGTCGGGGCCGGAATCCGGATGATTGTCCTTATGCGGAAAAGGGGGCTTAAGGGACATCCTTGGGCTCGGGGACTGGTCATGGGATTCTGGATGGTCATGGGGGGGATGCTCTTTTTCTTTTTGGGCTGGGGAGGGAACTACTATAAGCCCGAACTCAGAGAATTTTGGAATCTTCCTTCGGTATCCTCGGAATCGGAAAGCGGGTTTGTTTTTTTTCGCTTTTTGGGTTCCGAGATGAACCGTCTGGCTCCCTTGGTGCACCATAGACCGCTTTCGGAGGTGAACAGGGAAGCCAAGTTCCTTTATTCGGCGCGGACGGACCTGGTCGGGGCCGGAGGGTCCTTGGAGGTCAAGCCCTCTTTGTTTGGTTCCTGGCTTCCCTTTCTGGGCATACAGGGCTATTATAATCCCTTTACCGGAGAAGCCCAGGTCAATGCGCAAATGCCCTCTGTTTTGATTCCCTTTGTGGTTTGCCATGAGATGGCGCACCAGGCGGGGATTGCGGCCGAAGGGGATGCCAATTTTCTCGCCTATTTGATTTGCCGTTCTTCCGAAAAGCCGGATTTCCCCTATTCCGCCCTCCTTCATATTTGGCTCTATACCCACCATCAGCTCATGTCCATGGATTCTGCCCGGACCCGGGCGGAGAGGGAGTCCCTGCATCCCATAGTCAAAGCCGATCTCGAGGAGATCCGGAATTATCATGCCCGGTACAGGGGAAGCATGCAGCGCTGGTCATCGCGGCTCTATGACTATTTTCTCAAATGGAACCGTCAGCCGCAGGGTATCCGGAGTTATAAGATGGCCGGAGCAGACGTCTGGGCCTGGGAGAACCTGCCGGATTCCCTGAAGGCAGCCACCATAATCCTGCCCTGATTAGCGAGCGGTATAGACCCCCCACTCCTCTCTGAGGGCATCGGCGATCTCGCCCAGGGTGCACAGGGATTCGGCGGCATGGATCACATGAGGCATGAGGTTTTCCTCGCCTTTGGCTGCTTCTCTGATCCTTTGTATGGCTTCCAAGGCCCGGGCCTTGTCCCTTTTTTCCCGCAGGGCGCTTAGCTTTTTGGACTGAAGTTCGCGGATCGAGTCGTCCACCCGGAAAACGGCAGGTGCGGAATGCTCTTCGGACTGATACTGATTTACCCCGACAATCACCGTCTCTCCCTTCTCTACTTTTCGTTGATAGGCATAGGCGGAGTCCGCTATCTGCTGGGATACATATCCGCTTTCTATAGCGCTCACCGCACCCCCCATGGCCTCGATGGCGTCCATCATCTGGGTGACCCGGGATTCGATCTCATCGGTTAGGGCTTCGATATAGTAAGCACCAGCCAGGGGGTCCGCCGTCTGGGTGACTCCGGACTCATGGGCGATAATCTGTTGGGTACGCAGGGCCAGGGTGGCGGCTTCTTCCGTGGGCAGGGAAAGGGCCTCATCGAATCCATTGGTATGCAGGGATTGGGTTCCTCCCAGCACGGCGCTTAGGGCCTGGAGGGTGACGCGGACAATATTGTTTCTGGGTTGCTGGGCCGTGAGGGTGGAGCCTCCCGTCTGGGTGTGGAATCTAAGCATTTGAGCCTTGGGATCCGTGGCGCCCATGGACCGGGTAATCTTTGCCCAGATCCGCCGGGCGGCCCGGAATTTGGCCACTTCCTCGAACAGGTGATTATGGGCATTGAAGAAAAAGGAAAGCCTTTTTCCGAATACATTTATGTCCAGTCCTTTGTCGACGGCAGCCTGCAGATAGGCCTTTCCGTTGGAAAGGGTGAAGGCCAGCTCCTGGACTGCGGTAGCTCCCGCTTCCCGGATATGGTATCCGGAAATGGAAATTGTGTTCCACTTGGGGACTTCCTGGCTGCAGTAGGCAAAAATATCCGTAATCAGCCTCATGGACGGTTTGGGGGGATAGATATAGGTCCCCCGGGCGGCGTATTCTTTCAGTATATCGTTTTGTATGGTGCCGGAGATTTTGCGGATATCCGCTCCCTGTTTTTTGGCCAGAGCAATGTAGAAGGCCAGCAGAATGAATCCGGTGGCGTTGATGGTCATGGAGGTGGAAACCTGATCCAGGCGGATATCCCGGAACAATACTTCCATGTCTTCCAGGGAGTCAATGGCGACGCCCACCTTCCCTACTTCTCCTTCGGCCATGGGATGGTCCGAATCATAGCCAATCTGGGTAGGCAGGTCGAAGGCCACGGATAGGCCCATGACTCCCTGCTTGAGCAGATAATGGTAGCGCTGGTTGGATTCTTCGGCCGTCGAGAACCCCGCATATTGCCTCATGGTCCAAAGCCTGTCCCGGTACATATGGGCGTGTATTCCCCGGGTATAAGGGAAACTTCCTGGCACTTCCCCGGGCTCTCCGGAGGACACATAATAAGGCTTGATTTCGATCCCCGATTCTGTGCAGTATTTCTTTTCGGTCACGGCAAATGGATTTTTTGTTTTTTCATTCGGACTTTAGTCCCTCAGTCCCCGGAACAACATATGTTTGGCTTCATCGTGGATGATGTTCAAGGCCAGTTCCGTGGGATGGCTGTCGGCAGTTGCCACAAATTCAATGATTTTTTTGTGTAGTTCCTGAGCCGGGGCATCAGGGGAAAGCTGGGAGGCGAGTTGGTGTACCATGGTCAGTTCCTGTTCTTTTACTCCTTTGACGGTTTCCCATACTTGGCGGGAAACATAGATCTGCTGGGAGAGGTTGTGCTCGAACTCGGCATTGATCTGGAGCTGAATGGCCGCACGCAGGTCCTTTACCCTCATGCCAGACTCGTAGACCCGGGGAATCAGGTAGCGGGGGTTGATCCTTTCAATGAACACGGCCAGCCTTTCATAGGCCTGGAGCCGCAGACGGGTGGTGGTGCCTTGGGACTCCCGGAGCAGGTCAAATTGTTTCCTGCGGATCTCCGTGAGCAAAAATCTTCTGACGATAATCGAACAGGCAATGAGTACGACAATGCCCGGGATGGTATATCTGAGGATTTCCAGCAAAATGTCCATGGACAGGAGGGTTTCCGGCAAAATAAATCATTTTGTCCGGCAATCGGGGGATTTCCTCTCTGTCCTTTCCGTTCTGTAATCAAAGCCGATTTAGGGAGGGGCGAATGGGTTCCCCGAATATCAGGGTATTTGACTGGTCTGCTCCTTCCCTGGTGTTTAATAGCCCGGGGAGAGGGATCCGGGGCTTGTCCCGGAAGGGAAATAGCCTGGGATCATGGGAACCTGGGGCCCAGGCTTATCTATGGGAGGGGAAAAACAGCTTGAAGGTAGCTCCCACTTCCATATGTCCGTTAGCCACGATATATCCGTTATGGTTGGCCATGATCCGCTGGCAAATGGCCAGTCCGATTCCCTTTCCTTCGTATTCGGATTTCTGGCTATGGAGCCTTTGGAATATCATGAATATTTTGGGGGCAAACTGATTGTCAAATCCAATTCCGTTGTCGGCCACGGTAATTCGGTAGAAATTCTGGTATATCAGGGATTTGTTGACCAGTCGGAGCTCTTCGCCGGTGGTGCGGTCTGCCCGGATGGAGAGGATTAGGGGACGGTCGGGGCGGGAGAATTTGACGGCATTGTCGATCAGGGCTTTGAACAGGGTCTGAATCTGGCCCGGATGGCCCATGATCTGAGGGAGCACTTCCTGGTGCACGGTGCCTTTGCAGGCCTGGATTCTATCGGCCATTCCGGTCAGGACCTCATTCAATACTCTGTTGAGATCCACGGATTCCATTTCCTCGGTTTCATGGACCAAACGGGTGAGATTGACCATATCTTCGATCAGCTCCTGCATTCGTCCTGCCGCATAGTTGATTCTCTCCACCGTATCGCGGACTTCGCTATCTTCCTTGTTCTTCTGCAGGCGCATGAGGCGATTGCCGAACACCCTGATTTTTCTCAAAGGCTCCTGCAGGTCGTGGGAGGCGGCAAAGGCAATCTGTTCCAGTTCGGCATGGGAGCGCTTCAGATCAATAAGGTTTTTCTGTAGCTGATCCTGGGAAAGGAGCCTTCTTTTGAATTCCCGGAGCATGGCCAGAAAGAGAAACAAGGAGACCAGGCCGAAAACCACCATCATGTATTTGAGGGTTTCGCTGGCGATGCGTTGATAGTGGATTTTCCCCTGAAAGCGCTCCTGAAGCAACAGGTTTTCTTTGGACTTGATCTGGTGTATGTATCCCCGGGTTTCCTTTTGGATTTCAAGGCTGCGTTTATAGGCCGGGGAAAGGGGGGGCAGGGGCAGAGAGTCCAAGGCATGGATATGGTCCCGAAGCAGGGACATTCGGAGGGCCACTGCGGATTTCAGCATGGTCAGATGGTAATACTGAAGGGAATCTTTTTTGTTCAGCTCCTGCAAACGGTCAATGACCGGATAGAGATTCCGGGAAAATGCCCGCAAATCGGAAAGAGATCCGCTGTCGCGGGTAAGCATATAGCTCCGCTCCAGAATGTCAAATTCCTGAATCAGGTTTTCGAGTTGATGGAGCTGGGATATCACCTTTTGGGTGTGATCCACCCTGTCCGAGTATTCGGTGAGCTGACTGAACTGTTTGAGCGAATACAGGGACAGCCCGACCATAATCAGGAAGGATACGGTAAAAGCGATCTGTATGAAACGTAAGCGCTTTTTCATAGGTTTCGATTCCGGCCAGGGGTCTGCTGCCTCAGCCATCAGACCGAAGGTAAAACGAAAAAACGGTCCATTCCCCTTCTCGGGGCAGGCCGGATAGGGGCCGGGCGGGGAATTTTTTCCTCAGTTGATGGCCGGATCTGCCGCCTTCTTCTCCCCGATGGCGGAAATTCAGGTTATTTTCCTGGGTGGATCTTCCGGGGGGATTCGCCCAGGCTCAGGGTTTTTGATTCGGCTGCCGGGTTTAGGCGGAAAATTTTGGCGCCAAGCTTGCCACATAAAGGGGGAAATCCAAAACGCCATCCTCCATGATCAAGCAGCATCAGTCCCAAAGACAGCAAATGAAAATCCTGCCCCAGCAGATTCAGCTGCTGAACCTGTATTTTCTGAATTCTCTGGAGCTGGAGCATCGGATAAGGAATGAGATTGAGGAGAATCCCTTCCTGGAAGAGGGCAAAGAAGAGCCGGACCCCCAGGAGGCTGACCTCTCCCCGGCAGATCAGCAGGATTACCAGAGTTGGGAGGAAAAGCAAAACGAAGATCAATGGGATTACCGATCGGAGTATCAGCCTTACTTCTCCCGGGAGCAGACTCCGGACTGGCCTTTGGCCAGCCATCGCCATTTCCGGGATGAGGCCAAGCAGCAATTGCGAATGATCCTGGATTCTGAAGTAGAAATCCGTTTGGGAGAATCCCTGATCGATGCCCTGAATAACCGCGGCCTGATGGACAAGGACCTGGAGGAAGTGGCCGATGACCTATCCTTCGTATTGGGGCGTTTGGTGGACCTGCCGCAGGTGGAAAACATGCTGTCCAAAATACAGACCCTGGACCCCGTAGGACTGGGCTCGCGCAGCATAAAAGATTGCCTGATTGTCCAGCTGAAGGAGCTGGATCCATCCCGTTGGGAGGTGAAGCAGGCGCTGATTTTGCTGAACCGGCACTACGAGGACCTGGTGCACAGGCAATTTGAGAAGATCCACCATGGAATGGGACTGGGAAACGAAGATTTGCGTGTATTGCTTCAGCTCATCGGAGGACTGCGATTTTATCCGGTTTATGAGACCGCCGGGAATGCCGAGCCCCTTCAGACCATAGTGCCCGACTTTCAGGTCTATCGGGTGGGGGATGAGATTCAGGCAAACCTTTATAAATCCCGGTCTGCCTCCGTGGCAGTGAATCAGCGCCTCTATGAGCAGCTGGCCCGGGAATGCGGGCAAAAGGACAAGGGGTCGACCCAGTATATCCGAAGCAAGCTGCAGTCGGCCGAATGGTTTGTTCAAGCCGTAAGGCAAAGAGAGTCCACCATGATGACGGTGATGCGGGCATTGGTGGACATGCAGGCGGCTTATTTCATGGAAGGCGATATCCGCCTGCTCAGGCCCATGGTGCTGCGCCATGTGGCCGAAAGGACCGGACTGGATATTTCGACTATTTCCCGGGTGACCAGCAATAAATATGCGGAAACCCATTTCGGCCTGATCGGACTCAAGCAATTGTTCAGCGAAGGCATAGCGGATCAGAAGGGAAATGTGATCAGCAACAAGGTCATTCAGTCAGCCATTGAGGAGGCCATTGACCGGGAAGACAAGAGCCGGCCGTTTACCGATCAGGAGCTGGTCCATTACCTGTCTAAGAAGGGCTATAAGATTGCCCGAAGAACGGTGGCCAAATACCGGGAGCAGCTAAAGATTCCCATTGCGCAGATTCGGGCGGTATGGGCCTGAATCCGAGGGAGGAGATCCATTATTTTTTCGTAAAATTGACTAGTAGGGAATTGAATAGCTATGATTTTAGTAATTGATGATGACAAGGACATGTGTTTGCTGCTTCGGCGATTTCTCACCCGACACGGGTATGAGGTTACCGGCATAGATTCGGGAAAGGCTGGCCTGTCCTGGCTGGAGAAGAATGAACCGGAGTTGATTCTCTGTGATTTTCGACTGGATGATATGACTGGGGCAGAAATCCTTCGCCAGGCGAAGGATTTGTATCCTCAGGTGCCCTTTATCATCATTACCGGATACAGCGATGTGAAAGACGCCGTGGATGTCATGAAAATGGGGGCCTATGATTATGTCACTAAGCCCCTGTTCCCCGATGAAATTCTGGTGACCATAAAAAAAGCCATTGCCTCTTCCGAGAATCCCCACCCCCCACGGAGTTCTCCAAACGGGATACCCCGAGTAGGAGATTCGCGAAAAAAATCATCCGGCGGGGCAACCAGTTTCGCTGATTCGGAATACATCGTGGGCGAATCCCCTGCTTTCCGCCAGATCATCCAGCAGATCGAACTGGTGGCCCCCACTAATTTCAGCGTGATCATCTATGGAGAAAGCGGAACGGGCAAGGAAGCCATTGCCCAGCAAATTCATCGGCTCAGTCTGCGCGCGGACCAACCCTTTGTGGCCATAGACTGCGGGGCCCTGTCCAAGGAACTGGCAGGCAGCGAGCTGTTCGGACATGAAAAAGGTTCTTTTACCGGAGCCCTGAATCAGAAGATAGGCAGTTTTGAGTTGGCCAATGGGGGGACTATTTTTCTGGATGAGATTTCCAATCTTTCCTATGAAATCCAGGTGTCCCTGCTGCGGGTGGTACAGGAAAGAAAAATGCGCCGGGTGGGGGGGAACAAGGATATTCCCCTGGACCTGCGAATCATTATTGCTTCCAATGAAAGACTTTGGGATGCGGCCAGGAAGGGGAAGTTTCGCGAAGACCTTTACCACCGCTTCAATGAGTTCAGCATTGAAGTGCCTCCCCTTTCCGAGAGGAAAGAAGACATCATGCATTTTGCGCGGCATTTTCTGCGATTGACCAATGAAGAACTGGGGAAGAAGGTCAAAGGTTTCCGTCCCGAAGTGGAGGAAATCCTGCTGAACTATGTCTGGTACGGCAATCTCAGGGAACTAAAGAATGTGATTAAGCGCAGTACATTGCTCACCGAAGGGGATTATATCGAGGTCAAAGCCCTCCCCTTTGAGATAGCCCATTTCCGAAGGCTTCAGTTTGACGGGGCGGAATCAGCCGGAGCGGCTGCCCCGGCCCGGGAGATTTCCCTGGAGCACAAGCTGAAGTCCGCCAATCTGGACGCCGAATATGAAGTGATTCTGGATGCGCTCAAACAGGCCAACTTCAATAAGAGCAAGGCCGCCAAATTGTTAAATATTGACCGCAAGACCTTATATAACAAAATGAAGCAGTTCAAGGCTTTCAAGATGGAAGACCAGGATAGCTGATTAGGAATACAAGGGACTATGGATGATTTAGATATGGACCGGTCTCAGGAGCCTGTCATGAGGGCCACAGACATGGATTACGGGAGTCTGCTCAATGCCAGCCCCGGGCTGATTGCCCTGGTGGATGCCGAAAATTATCAGATACTTTATGCGAATGCTCAGTTTGACCAGCGGATCGGAACGGGCAGGAGGCAGAAAGACAGTACCCTGAGCATTTGGGACGTGGTCGAGGCGGGTAGCCATGCCCTGCTTTCCAATCAGCTCAGCCAGCTCATCGCCCGGAAGGGCTCCCGGAGCAAATACGTTATTCATAGATTGGTCGACGATCAGGGGGGCTACGATACCTTTTACGTTTATGCCACCCTCACCCGGGTTGCCGAAAACCGCCCGGCCTTTTATCTGGTGTTGTTCCCCACCTTTTCGGACTGGCATCAGCCCTATGTGTCTTTTGACTCCAAGGAGCTGTTTCTCGAACAGTTTTCGAATCAGTCCTTTGGTACCATGGAATGGGTGATGGGTTCCGAAATCCTGTTTTGTTCCCCTGGGGTTTTCAATGTGTTCGGCATGCCCGGGAGGACTTCCACCATGACGCTGGAAGAAGCTTTCGGACTGGTGCACAGAACCGACAGGGAAAGGATAATAAAGCTGGTTCGGGACTGCCTGAGAAACAAACAGAACGCCCATGGGGAGTTTCATCTGGTATCCGCAGACAAAGTGTCCAAGACAGTGAATCTGGTCATCCGCCTGATTCAGTCGGAGCAGGGCAAACTGATCAAACTGGTGGCCAGCATAAATGATATTACCGAGCAGAAGCTGATCCAACGAAACCTGGATCATCACGTCAAGGAATTGCATAGATCCAATCACGAACTGGAAGAGTTTGCCTATGTGGCCAGCCATGACCTTCAGGAACCCCTGCGGAAAATCAGCACTTTCTGCGACCGTCTCCATGATAAGTATGCCGAAAAGCTGGACGGGGAAGGGAGCATGTATCTGGAGCGGATTATGGCTTCTGCGGAGAATATGCGGGTGCTGATCCAGGATCTGCTGGATTTTTCCCGGATAACCCGGACCACGGATCAGTTCCAGAAGGTGGATCTGCAACAGGTGGTCGACCAGGCGGTTCTGGATCTGGAGATTCTCATCGAAGAGACCGGCACCCGGATCATTAAAGGGGATCTTCCCATGGTTATGGGTTCCCCCACCCAGTTGATCCAGCTGTTCACCAATCTTTTCCATAACGCTATTAAATTCCGTCATCCCCAAAGAAGCCCCGAAGTCCGGGTGGAATGGAAGTCCGCAGGACTTTCCGATGCCCTGCGTCTGGGCCTTGACCTGGACCAGGAGTACCATCTCATTTCGGTTCGGGACAACGGAATTGGTTTTGAGGAGGAATATGTGAACCGGATATTTCAGGTATTCCAGAGATTGCACGGCAAATCCGAATATCCCGGGTCCGGGATTGGCCTGTCCATATGCAAGAAAATTGTGGAGCACCATAAGGGGGGGCTGCGCGCCCAAGGATATCCCGGGGAAGGGGCGGATTTCATATTTTTACTCCCTGTAGGACTAATCTAGGGGCATATGGCGGATTCATGGGGGCAGGTCAAAATTCTGATTGTCGATGATGATGAGGATGATTTTATTCTGACCCGGGCCCATGTCCAGGATATTCCTCACCGTAAATTCCAGGTGGACTGGTGTCCGGCTTATGCCCGGGCCTTGGAAAAAATGAGCCGGCGGGAATATGATCTCTACCTGGTGGATTTTCGTCTGGGGGCAAAAACCGGACTGGATCTGCTGCGCGAGGCCCTGGATCAAGGATGCGAGGAGCCCATTGTCCTGCTCACGGGAAAAGGGAACTATAAGGTGGACCTGGAGGCCATGGAAATGGGGGCCACCGACTACTTAGTCAAAACCGAGTTGAGCGTGGAAAAAGTGGAGCGTTGCATTCGCTATGCTCTGGACCGTTCCCGAAACCTAAGGGAACTTCGCGCCAGCGAGCGGAAGTTTCGGAATATTTTCGAGAAATCCCGGGATTTGGTTTTCATAGCCGCACCGGACCTGAGCTTCCGGGAACTGAGCCCGGCCATCCTGCCCTTTTTCGGATATATGCGGGAAGAAGCGCTGTCGATGAACCTACTGGACCTGGTGGTTCAGGCCCAGCACCGGCGCTATCTGTCTCGGGCCCTGGCCACCAGGAAGATCGTCGAGGATTGGGAGGTGGAAATGCGCACCCGATCCGGGGATGCCAAATCCTGTATTCTGACCGCTTCCCTGGAAGTGGATATGGAAGGTCAGTCCTATGTGCAGGGGATAATCCACGACATGACCCATCTGAAAAAAATGGAAAAGTCCACATTGCTGGTGGAAAAACTGGCAGCCGCGGGCCGTCTGGTCCGAACCCTGGCCCATGAGGTACGCAATCCGCTCAACAATATTTCCCTGTCCATTGAACAGCTGCAGCAGGACATTCATGGTCAGGATACGGGGCTGTATCTGGATATCATCCAAAGGAATTGCCTGCGGATCAACAGCCTGCTCACCGAATTGCTGAACAATTCCGTTCCCGGAGAAACCCGGTTACAGCCCTGTCCGGTCAGTCAATTGCTGGACGGTGCCCTGGCAGCCGTCCGGGATCGCCTTACTCTTCAGCAGATCCGGTTGATTTCCGGGGAATTCAGCCCGGATATCCAGGTGCTTGCCGATGCGGAAAAACTCATCCTGGCCCTGGTGAACATTTTGGTGAATGCGGTGGAGGCCATGGATGAGGTGGAGGACGGACAGCTGAAGGTGTCGGTGTCGGTGGATAGGGAATACTGCCGACTGGAGATTTCGGACAACGGATGCGGAATCAGCGAAGAACATATTTCCCGGCTCTTTGAACCGGATTTCACTCATAAGCGAAATGGTATGGGAATGGGACTGGCTTTCGCTTTGAACATCATTCATGCGCATCAGGGATTGATTGATGTCCAGTCAGAACCCGGGAGGGGAACCCAGTTTCTGATCAGCATTCCCCTTTGCCCATAGGAAATTGTTTTTTGACCAGAATAGGGAAGGAGAAGCTAGGAATTACTCAGCCCCGTCAATTCTCTGTCCAGATCGGAAAAGCTGATGGGTTTTTCCATGATAATGTAGCGGGCATGCCGGGGCATTTCCGGATGCCGGGGATGAAAGGCGCTGATCATGGCGATCTCCATTTCCGGAAACCGGTTGGCCAGTTCCGGGGCGTGTTTCCATCCGGTGCCATCGGGGAGATTATTATCCAGAAACAGTAGATTCGGGTGCAGGGATTCCAGGTCCTGGAACCCCGATTCCAGGGAATGCGATACATGGACTTCCCAATTCTTCCGGGAGAAATAAGCCTTTAGCAGCAAGCAAAGATCTGGCTCATCATCGATAATCAATACTTTGGTTCTGGACATTTTCTGGCAATTCGGTCTAGCTTATGGAAAGGGGTGCAAATCCGGTGCCGAAAAATGGGTTTCTCCGGCGGCTGATCCCCGTTCAGGCCCAGGGTTGAGCCGGCTGGGGAGAGGGGTTTATCCAATAGATCCGCAGAGCGGCAACGGTGCGGACCAAAGCCTCGAAGCTGTTGGGTTTGGTTATGTAGGAGTTGGCGCCCAGTTCATAGCAACGACGCATTTCCTGTTCATTGTTCGTGGTGGAAAGAATCACTACGGGAATCTGCTGCATACGGGGGTCCTGTTTGATTTCGCGGAGCACTTCCCGGCCGTCTTTTTTGGGCATATTCAGATCCAGGAGGACAAAACGGGGAAAACGGATCTCAGAAGGGGGAAGATCGAGGCAATCCTTCAGATAGCGTATCACCTCCAATCCGTTTTCCACGAACTGCAGATTATCGTCGAACCCATTTTCCTCAAAGGCTGCCTGGAGTAAAAACCGGTCATCCGCGTCGTCCTCGGCAATGAGGATGCATATTTCCTCTGTTTCGTGCATAGGCTGTCATACTCTGTTAGGTGACCGGTTCGCCTTGATCCGGTTCATCACGGGTTCGCCCCCAAGGGGGCGAAGGATAAAAGTAGACCTTTTTTCCGGGAAAACCACCCTGGGGCTCTGGGTTTGCCGAATGGAATGCTCCCCATCATGGAGCGTTTTCGGGGCCGGTAATGGCGGGCGTTTCGGCCATTGGTCCCAAATAAATTTGCTGGATTGGAAAACATAGCTAACTTTGCCCTCCCAACGGCGAAGAAGGGGATTTATTCCGTGGCCGGCGGGAA
>CAYPQN010000026.1:0-32196 GCA_964412885.1 uncultured Chitinophagaceae bacterium
CGGGGAGGCCAATATGCAAGTACTGCATATCGGAAGCTTTTAGAATCGAATAAGATGCGACAAAGCATGAGCCGAGCCGACAATCCATATGATAATAAATTTATGGAGTCATGCTTTAGCCGGTTTAAGGCGGAATTAATCCAGAACGGAGTCTTTGAAAGCATTGAGGATGCCCAAATAGAAATTGCCGAATATATCGACCAGTATTATAACGCCAAGAGGCTGCATTCTTCTCTGGGATATATGCCACCCATTAATTATGAACTCGTATCACAAATCCAAACAAAATGATGAAATATGTAAAAAGGTGTGGGCTTACGCCCACTGATTTATTGTGTCGGGGGCTTCGCGCCCCCGTACCCCCGTGGGATTTTAGGGCATCCAACCTCCGAATAGGCAGAAAAAAGATCCTGGAAATCACAACCAGGGCCAGGCTACTTAGGCTGTAGCCAACCAGACTATTCGTCGGTTGATCCTATTCCTGGGCGGTTGCTTCCCAGCAGAGCCGCTTGTGCTTCAGATCAAAGTAAAAATAGCAACCAAAATCGAAATTTGAAATTTATCTTTAACTAAGCAACTCCACTGTCCGGCAAAATCAACACACCTCAGGGGAGGACTTGTATTAGGAATGGGCTCCGCCCATGTTCTCATGATGATCATGTCCATCCCAAGGGAGAAGCAATAACTATAACGATGAAATATACATTGTGGAAAAGAACTAAAATCGGTAAGATTATCATGTCTATCTAGAGAAAACCGCCCTGAAAGTGGGTGGGTATCACCGAAAAGCCTGGGTGGGTATCACCGAAATATGCAATGTGACAGTTGCGGGAAACCTATGCGGGGGTATATTGTCAAGAAAAAAGGCTTGTATTACGACAAGTGCTGTACAATAGGTTGTTGTAACAATAAAAGCGCAAAATGGCTGAATACATATTTTGGCAACATTCAGGAGTATTTTAAACTAGACATCACCCCGGAAATGACCATCCTGATCAGGGACCAGGCAATGGCCACATTTAACAAATTTACCAAGGGCAATGAAGATGAGTTTAAGCTGTTGTACGACAAGAAGAAGGACCTGGACAAGAAGATCGAACGGTTGGAAGACCGTTTTATTAATGAGGAAATAGATAGGGATTTGTATTATCGGTATATTGAAAAATTCAAGTCAGAAAAAGACGAAATAGAGCAACAAATTGCAAAAGCATCGGAAAAGGTGTCGAACCTTGATGAAGTTATTTACCTGACTATGGAATATGCCTCAAAGCTGCCTGCTAAGTGGCATTCCAGCGACTATATCACTAAGCAAAGTATCCAGCGATTGAAATTTTCCGGAGGGTATTAGCTATAACAGGAAAACAGACAAGTGTCGAACCACAAGGATAAATTTTGCGTTTTCGAACGTCGCTTATTTACAGCAGGTTATGAGTAAAAAAGAAAGAGGCATACCCGAACTTAATCTGGATTATGCCTCTTTTGCCGATTTAGTAGCGAGGACAGGGATCGAACCTGTGACCTTTGGGTTATGAGCCCAACGAGCTACCGCTGCTCTACCTCGCGATCATGAGGCAAAGATAGGACCTTTTTGTGGAACGCCCAAATGAATTGCCAATCCTGAAGCAATTCGGCTAATTTTGCATCTATGGACCAACCATTCAAGTCTGGCTTTGTCAATATTTTTGGCCCACCGAATGTGGGGAAATCCACCCTGGTCAATGCTCTGCTCGGGGAGTTTTTGGTCATCACTTCTCCCAAAGTGCAGACCACGCGCCATCGCATTTTGGGAATTCGCACTGAACCGAACTACCAAATGATTTTCTCTGACACTCCGGGAATTATCGAACCCAAGTACAAGCTTCATGAGAAAATGATGCATCAGGTGAAATCGGCTTTGGAAGATGCTGATGTAGCTCTACTTCTTCACGATATCCGCAGGGATGTGGATGTGCTGGAGGCCTGGGCGACCAGATGGAAGCTTAAAGTACCGGTGATCCTTGTCCTCAATAAAATGGACCTGTTAGACAAGCCCTCTGAAATTCTGGAAAGGAAGCAAGCTATGGAGCATCGATTTCCGGAATGGAAATCCGTGGTGATCTCCGCTCAGAAGGAGCAGGGATTGGAGGGGTTGCTTGCCGAAATTCTGGAACGTTTGCCAGAAGGACCGCCTTACTATCCCAGTGACAGCATGTCGGATAGGCCGGTCCGCTTCTTTGTTTCGGAGATTATCCGTCAGCATATATTTGAGCTTTACCATGAAGAAATCCCTTACCATACGGCTGTTCTGGTCAATGCTTATGAGGAAAAGCCCCATGTGCATGTGATCCGGGCAGAGATCGTGGTGGCCAGGGAGTCCCAAAAGCGTATCCTGTTGGGGAAGAAGGGGGCATTGATCAAAGAATTGGGCATCGAATCCCGGAAGGCCATTGAGAAATTCGTGGAGGCCAAAGTACATTTGGAGCTGTTTGTCAAGGTGAGGCCCAAATGGAGAGATAATGAGCATTACCTGAGGGAATATGGATATCACCATTGATTGTCCACCCCGAATCGATGTGCTGAGACCCTGGAGGGAAGAGGGTGAGTCACCGACGGTGCATATGCTAAGACTGGACCTGATTGACCCGGAAATCGGGGGAAACAAAGTCTTCAAGCTTCAGGGAAACCTGGATTATGCCCGGGACCATGGATACCAGCAACTGATCAGCTTCGGAGGTCCCCATTCCAATCATCTACTTGCTCTGGCGGTGTCTTGCGCCCGCAATCGGTTGCTCAGTTTGGGAATAGTGAGAGGACTGGACTGGGAAGCTAAGCTTACACCTACCCTGCTGGCCTGCCGCCAATGGGGTATGAGGCTTCGATTTTTGAGCCGCGAGGAATACGGACGAATCTCCATGGACGAGGTTTGCTCCAGGGAATTAACCATGTGCGAAGGGAAGAGATCCTGGGTGATTCCTTCCGGAGGGGCCAACAAGTGGGGCCGCAAAGGGGCGGCGGCCATAGCCCGGTTCATTCCTCCCCTATATACACATATTCTGGTCAGTGCCGGAACAGGGACCACGGCCATCGGACTGAGGACAGCTTTGCCCCGCGAGACCTGGCTGGGTGCCTATACTCCATTGAAGGGTGGGGCAAAGCTGAGGGAAGAATGGATAAGGGAGGTGCCCCCGGAGAAAAGGGATCCATTTGAAGTTTTTGACCAATGGGCGGGACGCGGGTTTGGCAAATCCGATCCCAGGGTTTTCTCCCTGATGAACCGATTTTATCTTCGGCAAGGCATTGCGCTGGATCATGTGTATACGGCAAAAATGGTATTGGGATTGGAGCAGCAACTAGAACAGGGTTTTTTTCCTCCAGGAGCCCGATTACTTCTTATCCATACGGGAGGCCTCCAGGGAAATGCTGCAGTAAAGCAGCATCTGATTTTCTGAACTCAATTCTTAAACTTTTCTAAAACTCAGGGAATTCAAGCCCAATGCTAGAGTGCCGGAATCTTTATTGATCGAAATGCACTAATTTCACCGTTTATTTTTAAAGAGTTATGCAAGATTTTATTGAGCTTCTGAAAGAGTTAATGGACGCGGAAAAGCTAGCCGCCTTGGTCACTCAATATGGAGGGCTCTATTTAGTTGCCTTTATCATCTTTGCAGAAACCGGATTGTTCATTGGCTTTTTTCTCCCCGGGGACTCTTTACTTTTCGTGACCGGCCTGATGATTGCCAATTCCCATTACCCTTTTGAAGTCGGTTCCCTGAATCTGTTGTTCTGGTCATCGCTGATCACCTTTGCCGGTATAGTCGGAAACAGTGTGGGCTATTGGTTCGGCTGGAAGACAGGCCCACTGCTTTTTGAACGGAAGGACACCTTTTTGTTCAAGCAAAAGCACCTTACCCAGGCCCGCGAATTCTATGAAAAAAGAGGGGGGGGAGCTATTATACTTGCGCGTTTCCTTCCCATAGTGCGCACTTTTGCCCCCATAGTCGCCGGGGTGGTGGGCATGGACAGGAAAAAATTCTTTTTCTACAATGTTGTGGGCTGCATAGCCTGGGTGGGATCCATGGTGTTGGCCGGGTATTTTCTGGGCGAAAATGCCTGGGTCAAGGCCAATTTTGAAAAGATCGTCATCGGAATCGTCTTGGTCACTACGGGTCCTGTCCTATTCAAAATGTTCTTCCGTAAAAAAGGATCGCCCACTGTGGAGGTAGCGGCCGATGCCATAGAGGAAGCGGTGATGCCGGACGACGAGTCCAAGTCCTAAGACAAGAGTAATCCAGAATTCGGCTTTCCCTCCGACGGGATTCCTATTCCGGACGAAGTGGGGGGCGTGGCCCCCAACCCTGGATTCCCGGAACCGCGAAATTCAGGCCTCCTGATTTCCCTTGATTTCTCCTTTTCTACTAGGTGAATTCCCTTGGAATCCGGGATTTCTTTCTTGGGTAATTCTCCCGGTCTCTCCATTTTGATTCTGGGGTTGGCCATGGCGACTGGGAGTTCAGGCTAGACTCCGGCGGCGTCGGGATGTTCCCTAAAGGATATTCCGCTGCGGGTTTTCCGGAAAAGAATATCCCCTCCCTTTTTCTGGGGGAGGGGATTGGGGATTATCCTCTTTGTAGTGATCAGCGGCTTCGCTTTCCGGTATTCTGATTTTGGCTTCCGGAAGCGGGCCTCCCGGGGGCGGCGGATCGGTTGGCATTCTTCTGTGCCGGGGCCACGGTTTGAGTTCTGCTATGGGGAGCAGGACGGGTGGCTTGGCGAGGGGCCGGTGAGGACTGCTTAGTCTGCGCCCGGGTCTTCTGAGGAGCAGAAGGAGCGGGGCTGCGGCTGGCCTTGGTTTCCTGGGCCGGTGCAGTCTGTGCCGGGCGTGTCCGGGAAGGCTGCGTCCTGATGGCCGAAGGAGCTCGGTGGGCTGATGGGGCCGCCTGGGATTTTGGGTTAGCCGATGGGGCAGGTCTTGCCGCTGCGGGCTGGCTTTGGGCCTGACCGGACTGGGGGGCTACCCGGATATTGGGGTCTGTCCTCAAGGTATTCGATGGCCTTACTATGCCTTCTCTGGGGGCATTCCGGGCAGGCACCACCTCTTTGGGACGGGCATTTCCGGGCCTGACCACTTCGGGCTTGTACACGGTTAAGGCATTCCGCTGCACCTTATTGGGGCCAGGGCGCTGATTCTGACGCACTTGATATACCGTCACTTTTTTGCCTGTCTCCCTTTCTATATCCTGACGTCTGGGTCCGGTGATGTATCGATGATTATTCTGCACATAAGTATTGTTTATAATCGTCGTGTGATGGATTATGGTCGTATTGTGGCTGGGTCCCCGGTAATAGGAATGAAATCTGGGGCTGTATATGTGCCGATTTGGAATGAACACCCACCATAGGGCCGGGGGATTGTAGCTGCCCAGATGGAGATGGATCTGTACTTTGGGTCCGAGAGGTGCCCATCCATAGTATCCTCCCCCTTGCCTCCAGCATACCCATGCCGGTCCCCATTCCGTTCCGGGGATCCAGATCCAGCCATAATAGGGGTCCAGGGTCCAGCGGCCATAGTGGAACGGCGCCCAGCCCCAGCTATAGTCGGAAACCCAGGTGTTACCGTATTCAGTCATCACCCATCTTCCGTTGGTGTAGTAGGGCCGGAAATCCGGACCCACCTGAGGCACCCATACATATCCGTATTCCGGGGAACTCACCCAGGTGCCGTGTGGGGAAAGGGCATCATAAAAAGTTTGTAGGCTAATGGATACGGCCGGTTGGGCAACAGTCTGCCGGGGGGCTATCCATGCCCATGCCGTAATCATCAGGCAAAGGCTCCAGGTTTTCCATAAGTATTTCATAGTTCTGGTTTTTAGCGGGATCACCATTGATCTCGATGGTTAGACCCCAGAAGAAGGCGAAGGTTAAATACCAGGGGCGATATTTTTCAGGGACAGAGTTTGCCCGATCGGAGAAATTATGGCGATAAGCGTTCGGGAACATGGGAATATGGTCGGGACAGCCTATATTCAGACCTCTTTGACAAAACCACAAGCTCATGCCGAATAAACCGCAAATGATTCTTCTCCATGGAGCCCTGGGGGCTACAGATCAGCTCGCCCCCATGGGAAGGGCATTGGAATCGCATTTTGAAGTCTATGAATTCGGGTTTTCCGGACACGGAGGCCGCCCCGCCCAGGGTCCATTCCGGGTGGAACAATTTGGACTGGAACTCAAAGACTGGATGGAGGATCAATCCCTTGTAAGGCCATGGGTCTTGGGGTACAGCTTAGGGGGCTATGTAGCCCTGTATCTGGAATCCCGGTTTGAGGGGAGTTTTCAGGGGATAGCAACACTGGCGACCAAATTTCACTGGAATCCGCAGCAGGCCGAAAAGGAGATATCTCGCCTTCAGGCCGATCGCCTGGAGCAGAAGGCCCCGGTCTTCGTCGAAGAGCTGAAAAGGAGGCATAACCCCGCTTTATGGACCGACATCCTGAAGCATACCTGCGATCTTATGCGGGCTCTGGGGGATGACCCTCTTTTGGACGAAGAGAATCTCTCCCGGGTTCGGGTTTCCGTACTGACCATGATTGGGGACAGGGACAGAATGGTCACCTTGGAGGAGACTATGGCGGCCAGCAGGTCCCTGCCCCGGGGAAGTCTGGGAGTGTTGCCTTCCACCGGACATCCCATAGAAGCCCTGCCCGCCGATATGGTGGCCGCCATGCTGGTTTCCTGGGCAAGGGCTGAAGGAAATCTCTTTTGACCACCCAGAGCCGCCATCCATGGATAAATCGAGCCGGAAAACCGAAAGGCCGATCCTAAAGAGTCCGGGCAATTCTATTAACTTTGATCCTTAGAGCGAATACAGAATACCAATCCATGAAGAAGAATATTGCGCTGGTGGCCGGGGGATATTCCGGGGAATATCAGATTTCGCTTCAGACGGCGAAGACCATTGGAGCCCATCTGGATCCCCGGCGCTATCAGGTATACCTTATCGTTATCGAAAGGGATAGCTGGTGGCACGAGTCCGGGGGAAGGCGCTGGGAAGTGGATAAGAATGATTTCACCATTGCTTTGGAAGAGGGAAGGGTCCGATTCGATGCCGTCTTCATAGCCGTCCACGGCAGCCCCGGAGAGGATGGTAGACTCCAGGGGTATTTCGACATGATCGGATTGCCCTACACCTCCTGCAATGCCATCGTATCTGCTCTGACTTTCAATAAAAGCTATTGCAACAAGGTGGTCAAAGACTTTCATATATGCCAGATCGCCAATTCCTTTCACCTGATCCGGGGGGTGCCCTATTCGGTGGGGAATATCCTGGAAAAGATCCGCCTTCCGGTGTTCGTTAAGCCCAATGAAAGTGGGTCCAGCCTGGGCGTCACCAAGGTGAAGTCGGTGGAACAGCTCTTGCCCGCTATTGAAAAAGCCTTCGGGGAGGATAATCAGGTGCTGGTGGAAGAGTTCATTGAAGGCAGGGAACTGACCATTGGGGTATATAAGGAAAAAGGGGAGATTTATGCCTTGCCGGCCACCGAAATTATTAGCCAGAATGAATTCTTTGACTTTGAGGCCAAGTACACTCCGGGGAAGACCGAAGAGGTTACCCCGGCCCCATTGGATGATCTGACCCGGGAGCTGTTGGAATCCAAAGCGATATTCATTTATCGCCATTTGAACTGCCGGGGGATAGTGCGCATGGATTTTATTTTGCAGAAGCAGACCGGAAAACTGTATTTTCTTGAGGTGAACACCATGCCGGGACAAAGTGAAACCAGTTTGGTGCCCCAGCAGGTATTGGCCGCCGGAAAATCCCTGAGCGATTTCTATGGGGCCATACTCGAGGAGTGTATCCGGAATTTTGAAGAAGAAAAAGGATTGATTCCGCAATCCTAGAATCGGCATGATTCCCTGTCCGCTGGAAATGGGGGCAGGGAACAGGGACCAATAAATCCAAGGGATGTCAGGAAAATTACGTCAGTCATTCATTTTTCACTTCGGCCTGGTCATCGGGCTGTGCGTATTGCTTTATCTGCTTTTCTTTGCCGCCTTGGGTTGGGTGACCCGCCATGGTGAAGAAATCGAAGTCCCGGAAGTGACCTCCATGTCTTTGGACGAAGCGACCCGCTTTCTCGAATCCCGCGACTTCTCCGTGGAGGTGGACTCTGCTTTTGATCCCAAAAAAGGTCCGGTGGATATTCTCTCCCAGATTCCCCTTCCCGGGGAGGTCGTTAAAAAGGGGCGAAAGATTTATATCACCGTCAACAGGGTTAACCCGCCGATGGCCACCATGCCTGACCTGCTGAATCTCTCCTTCCGGAGCGCCACCATGGTGTTGAAGAACAGCAAACTCATTCTGTCGGACACCAGCCATAGGCCGGACATAGCCAAGGAAGCCGTGCTGGAACAAATCTATCAGGGTAGGGTCATAAGACCCGGGGAACAGATTCCGCAGGGAAGCCGTATTCACCTGGTGGTCGGCGATGGCCTCGGACAGACCGAATTCGATGTGCCCGATGTGGTGGGCCTCCGTTTTGAAGAGGCGGCGGCCATTCTGAGTGCCAACCGGTTGCAGTTTACGGTAATCTGGGAAGGGGTGATCCGGGACTCCGCCGTAGCTCTGGTGACCGCTCAATTCCCCCAATCCCACAACGCTTTCCAGGAACCAAACCGCATCCGGGAAGGCGATATCGTGGATCTTCGGGTTCGAGACCAGAATCTTCCGGACAATATTCCCTCCGCCCCCACCGTTTTACCCTCCATGGACGATTTCTGATGAGAGCAAAGACCCTATACACCATATGGTTGTCCCTGGCCTGCATTGGGGGGGGTGTCCAAGGGATGGCCCAGGAGTTTGTCGCTCCGCTTATGCGGGCTTCCGAGCCCTTTCCGGAAAGTGTGGATCCGGGAATTCCCCGGAAGACCACAGCGCTATCCCTGCCCTTTTTCGAGGATTTCTGTCAGGATTCCCCCATACCTCATCCTCTTCGCTGGGCCGATCGCCAGGTCTATGTGAACAATACCATGGGCGTGGGCACACTGAGCTGCGGGATGGCCAGTTTCGACGCATTGAATGCTCAGGGCCAGCCTTATCATAGCCGCTCGACTACGGTGGTGCTTCGGGCCGACTCGCTGACCAGTCAACCCATTGATCTGTCGGCTCATCAGCCTCAGGACAGCCTATACCTCAGCTTTTATTATCAGCCTCAGGGCAACGGTTATTATCCCGAAGTCCATGATTCCCTGATGCTTTACTTTCGGGATACCAGCCAGTGGGTGCAGGTTTGGGCCGTTCCCGGCCAATTCCTCCATGAGTTCAGAGGAGTGATGATCCCTATCCGGGATCCCCGTTATTTTCATGCGGGGTTCCGGATGCGATGGATAAACAAAGCCTCCATTAATACCAATGATGATCACTGGAATCTGGACTATATCCTCTTGGATGCGGGAAGGAACTGGGCCGATACCCTGATCGAGGATATTGCGTTCACCTCACCTCCCAGTGGCTTGCTGCGCCATTATACGGCCATGCCCTATCATCAGTTTCTGGCCGACGCAGATCAGCAAAGGGCAGCCGGGTTTGAGGCCCCCTTACGCAATCACTACCCGGTGGCGCAATCCGTGCAGACGGCCTACAGGGTCCGCGACACGGTCAGTGGTCAACTCATTCATCAAAGCCCCTGGCAGACCGTGGAATTAGGAGGAAACCAGACCCATCTGGTGACCTATCCCGCTTATGCCTCCACGCTTCCGGCACCTCCCCGCCATGCCTCCCAGGTATGGGAACATCGGTTTTATATACAGGCTCAGGGATCGGGCCCCCGGACAAACGATACTCTGGTCCGACACCTGCATTTCGGCCAGTATTTCGCCTATGATGACGGGACGGCCGAGCTGAGTTATTTTCTGAAGCTTTTCCCCAGCCTCCCGGGTAAGCTGGCCATTGGCTATTCCCTTATCCAGCCCGACACGCTGACTGGTATGGCGATCTATTTCGGTAGACAGGTGCCTTCGGCGGAGAACAAATATTTCTCCCTGGTAATCTACGATCGCATCGAACCCGGGGGAAGCGAAGACCATCCGGTGTATGAACAGGAGTTCCTGCAGCCAGGCTATCTGAATACCAATCAGTTTTATTATTACCGATTTGATCGGCCCATACCTCTGCCTGCCGGGGAGTTTTTCGCGGGGATCACCATGCCGGCCATGAGCAACTCCGACAGTCTGTATTTTGGATTGGACATTCACCGGGCTGCGGATAATCATTTGTATTACAATGTGATTGACCGCTGGGTGCCCTCCGGGATCAGTGGAGCTTTGATGGTTCGGCCCGTGGTCGGTCCTTTCTTTCCTTCCCAATCCCCAGAATCCCCCGATCCGCCGTCCCGGCGATGGGAGATCTTCCCGAATCCGGTGAATCAAAAGGCATGGGTTCAGTTTTCGGGGGACGATAAGCTGGAATTTAGGATATTTGATCTTTCGGGCAGGCTGATTCTGCAAGGCAGAATTCAGTCCGGAGATTCCCTGGATCTGTCTGCCCTGGCCCCTGGAGCCTACCTGATCCGCCTGGAAGGCGGAGGAAGATCATGGGTTCCCAGGCGGCTGGTGAAATGGTGAATCCTTATTTTGGGCCATTAAATCGAATGTTGATGATGCAGTCTATGAGTGTAGAAGAGCTCCATGAGCGGATCCGGAAAGGAGAGAAAATCAACCTGCTGGACGTCAGGGAAGCTTCGGAATATGAGGTTTATCACCTGGGAGGGGAACTGATTCCTCTGGGAGAGGTGATGCGAATGAACTTGAATTCCATAGAGGACCGCCGGGATGAGGAATGGGTAGTCCACTGTAAATCCGGGAAACGAAGCCTGCAGGCCTGTCTGTACCTTCAGCAGGCGGGATTCACCCGGTTGTACAACCTGGAAGGAGGGGCCGAAGCCTGGAAGCAGAAATACGGGGATCAGAAGGTGCGGGAGTCCTAGGTAGGAGGGCATATACCGCTAAGGGTAGGAGGATCAGGAACTGAAAGCAGGGGCGTATGCATGAGATCGAGCCATATCACCAGTGGAGCCATATTTATAATTCCCAGGAAGATGAGCTTTCGCCTTTTTACGGGCGGCAGTACTCTGAATTTGAGTATGAGCATACTGTCTATAATTATTATATCCATCCGCAGTGGGATGAATTCGGGAGCCGAACCCTTTATCTGAAGGTACTTTATGCGGACTATGATCAGGGTTTCTGCATTATGGAGCTCATGGGGGAGTGGAACGACTGCGTGGAAAACGATATTATGCATTTGAAACGGGCCGTACTGGACCCCATGGTGTCCAAGGGGCTGAACAAGCTCATCCTGGTGGCCGAGAACGTCCTGAATTTTTATAGTGGGGACACGGATTATTATGAGGAGTGGTGGGACGATGTCCAATCGGAAGGGGGATGGATTGTCCTGGTCAATCTTCCGGAACACAGTCTGGCGGAGTTCAGGGATGCCGGGCTGAACCGGTATTTGTTTTTTCTTTCCGTGGTCCATTGGCGGACCTTTAAACCCGAGCATTTTTGTCAGCTTGTCGATGATTCCCTTATCCGAAAATTGAGCTAGAACCACTTTTTTCCGCTTACTCTCCAGGGGGCGGCACCGGGGAGGGTGGCCTCCAAACGATTTCAGGCAGAGGGTTTGACCCCTGGGATCTTTCATTTCGATTTTTCTTACTTTAGTATTTAGGGGCGGATTGCTTATTCATTAACCGAATATTATCTTTGCGACTGATTCAATTCCTTTTAGATACTGTCTTGCTATGAGCTGGAAAAACTATTTTATGACATCTGTGGGACGAAAAATTCAGATGGGTCTTACAGGGCTGTTTCTCATTATCTTCCTTGTCGTTCACTGTTACATCAATGCCTTGATTTTTTGGAACGATGGGGGAAAGAAGTTTGAGGAGGCCGCCCATTTCATGGGAACGAATTTCATAATCCGCACCGTGGAAATTGGCCTGTTTGCTTTTCTTCTGCTGCACATTGTGCAAGGCTTGGCCCTATGGATCCGCAACCGCAGCAAGCGAAGCACCCGCTACGCGGTCAATGCCCGTTCCCAGACATCAGCCTGGTATCGGCGCTCCATGGGCATACTCGGCTCGCTGATCTTAATATTTCTGATCGTTCACGTCGGCACTTTCTGGGCACCAAACCGCTATTCCCAAACCATTGGTCAGGGAGAGCTGGATTTGTATGCCATGATGAAGCAGACATTTCAAAGTCCTTTGGTCGTGATTTTCTACATCGGCGGCTGCTTTGCTCTGGCCTGGCACTTGGTACATGGTTTCTACAGTGCCTTTCAGACTCTTGGCCTGAACAGCCATCGATACAAGGGCCTGATCAATGGAGTGGGAGTTGGTTTTTCGATTATCATTCCCCTGATTTTCGCCCTTATGCCTTTGGCTTTTTATTTCCAATGGATCGATTAGTTCTCCACTTTTTAATTCGCAATTAAGTCTATGATACTTCAGTCTAAAATTCCCGATGGACCCATGGCTTCCAAATGGAGCCATTATAAATCAACCTGTAAACTGGTGAATCCGGCCAACAAAAGGCAGCTGGAAGTCATTGTCATAGGAACGGGACTTGCCGGTGCTTCGGCCGCAGCCTCCCTGGGGGAAATGGGATATCGGGTGAAAACCTTCTGTTTTCAGGATAGTCCCCGCCGGGCGCACTCCATCGCGGCCCAGGGGGGAATCAATGCCGCCAAGAATTACCAGAACGACGGGGACAGTGTGTTTCGGTTGTTCTACGATACGGTAAAGGGGGGGGACTATCGGGCCCGGGAAGGGAATGTCTACCGCCTGGCCGAAGTCAGCGCCAACATTATCGACCAGTGCGTGGCCCAAGGGGTACCCTTTGCCCGGGAATATGGCGGGCTACTTTCCAATCGCTCTTTCGGAGGAACTCAGGTACAGCGTACTTTCTATGCGGCAGGCCAAACCGGCCAGCAGCTGCTGATCGGTGCCTACCAGGCCCTGGAACGGCAGATAGCCCTGGGTAATGTGAAACAGTATTCCCGCCATGAAATGCTGGATCTGGTGGTCATTGATGGGAAGGCCAGGGGAGTGATCGTTCGAGATCTGGTTACCGGAGAGTTGGAACGCCATTTCGGTCATGCCGTCCTGCTCTGCTCCGGAGGCTATGGAAACGTCTTTTATCTGTCCACCAACGCCATGGGCAGCAATGCCACGGCCGCTTGGAAAGCCCATAAAAGGGGAGCTTTTTTTGCCAATCCTTGTTTTACCCAGATCCACCCTACCTGTATTCCGGTCAGTGGGGACCATCAATCCAAGCTCACCCTCATGTCCGAGTCACTTCGCAACGACGGGAGAATATGGGTACCCAAGAAAAAGGGAGACAATCGGCGCCCCAACGATATTCCCGTCGAAGAAAGAGATTATTATCTGGAAAGGAGATATCCGGCCTTTGGGAACCTGGTACCCCGGGACGTGGCCAGTCGTGCCGCCAAGGAACGCTGCGATGCGGGCTATGGGGTAGGGGCTTCCAAGCAAGCCGTATATCTGGATTTCAGCTCGGCCATAGAGCGTTATGGCCGGATTGAGGCCAATAAGCAGGCCCTAAAAAATCCCGATCAGGATACCCTCATCCGTTTGGGCAAAGAAGTCATCCGGGAGAAATACGGCAACCTTTTCGAGATGTATGAGAAGATTACCGGTGAAAATCCCTATGAAGTGCCCATGCGGATTTATCCGGCCGTCCATTACACCATGGGAGGGCTATGGGTGGACTATGAATTGATGACCACGGTGCAAGGACTTTATGCTTTGGGGGAAGCTAATTTCAGTGACCACGGGGCCAACAGGCTGGGGGCATCTGCCCTTATGCAGGGTCTGGCCGATGGCTATTTTGTCATCCCCTATACCCTGGGCAATTATCTGGCCGACGAGATCCGTACCAAGCCCATTCCCCTGGATCATCCCGCATTCGAGGCTGCAGAGAAAGAGGTCGCCGACCGGATTCAAAAGCTCATGAACACCCAGGGCAAGGAAAGCGTAGAAAGTTTCCACAAGCGCCTGGGGATGATCATGTGGAACAAATGCGGTATGGCGCGGAACGAAAAAGGGTTGGCCGAAGCCATAGAGGAAATCAAAGCCTTAAGGAAGGAATTCTGGGAAAATGTCCGAATCCCCGGCGAAATCAACGAATTCAACCCTGAGTTGGACAAGGCCGGAAGGGTGGCCGATTTTCTGGAACTGGCTGAACTGATGTGCATGGATGCGCTGCTGCGCAAGGAAAGTTGTGGCGGTCACTTCCGGGAAGAGTCCCAGACTGAGGACGGCGAAGCCCTGAGAAACGATGATGAATTCATGCATGTCAGCGCCTGGGAGTACCGGGGAGACGGACAGTTTGAATTCCACAAGGAACCCCTGAGTTACGAATTGGTGAAACCGACCAGCCGAAGCTACAAATAGGCAGGGTTCGGATTACCGCCGCTACAGAACTGAAAAATAAACATTAGACGAATGGAACATTATACCATGAACCTCACCCTGAAAGTCTGGAAGCAAAAGAATGCCCAGTCCAAGGGACATTTTGAGACCTATTCGGTGAAGAATATTTCCTCGGAGATGTCATTCCTCGAGATGTTCGATGTACTCAATGAGCAACTCATATCCGAAGGGAAAGAGCCTATTGCTTTCGATCATGACTGCCGGGAGGGAATATGCGGCATGTGCAGCATGTATATCAATGGTAGGGCCCACGGTCCCTGGGACCTGACCACCACTTGCCAGTTGCATATGAGGGAATACAAGGACGGAGATACCATAGTGGTGGAACCTTGGAGGGCGGATGCTTTTCCCGTGATAAAAGACCTGGTGGTGGACAGAGAAGCCTTTGACCGGATTATCGAAGCCGGAGGATATATTTCCGTGAATACAGGGAATGCGGTGGACGCCAACGCCATCCCTATCGAAAAGCATAAGGCCGATGAATCTTTTGCCGCTGCCGCCTGCATAGGTTGTGGCGCCTGCGTGGCAGCCTGCCCCAATGCTTCTGCCATGCTTTTCGTGGCCGCCAAAGTATCCCATCTGGCCATGCTGCCCCAGGGGGATCCGGAAAGGAAGATCCGGGCCGTGAACATGGTACAGCAGATGGACAAGGAAGGTTTCGGCAGCTGCACCAATATCGGGGCCTGCGAAGCAGAATGCCCCAAAGGCATATCCCTGGAAAACATTAACCGCCTCAACCGCGAATACCTGACCGCCACATTCGCCGGTGGTTCCCGCAATTCCCGATAAAGGGGAAGGGCCATAGGAAAGCCTTAAGGCCAATTGGCTGCCGGCAATGACCCGGTCCGGGGGAAGAAGGAGGCTTTCCCCATTTTGGGAATCGGACCGCACAGGAAATAGGAAAGGGAAGGAAAAGGAGGGGGATTCTTTCAGCCTTCCTTTTTTTTATCTGCCGATCCCGAATTCCACTTGGATCCATAGAGGTTTTGCGGATTCCGATTTTATGGATAGTTTTAGGTAGTTCCTGAGCCCGTTGAGGGAATAGGACAAGGGAGCAAAACATTCTTCCTCAGGAATTGGTTTTGGAAAAAAGATTACCGATGGGGATAGGGCTAAAAGATCAGGACAGGTGGAAATGGCTGGCGTTCATTTTGTTTGTTCTCTATCTGATTGCCTCGGTTCTAGGCTACGCATTAAGGACCCAACTGGAGACCAGCCAGCAGATTCCACTGGTGCATTCTGCCGGTCATAGGCTTCCAGATGATGCCCCTAGGGTTTTTGTTCGCCTATTTTGTATGGCAGAATCACTGGTTTTTTCATTTCTGATCCATAGGGGAGGAATTCCATCAGGAAGAAGAAAATTCGCATCCCCTGGGTGCTAGATCCCAGAACAAGGCTAAGCTATGGGCCCTGGGGCTGTTCTCCGTATATGTTTGCGCTGCTTTAATTTTCTTCATTGGTCAGATTCTGCTGTATCCTGGAAATGCCGACTCGGATTCCACCTCATTATCTCTTCTGGCCAGATCCTTTGTCGCATTTTTGCCCGGCTTATTTCTTTTCGCCCATATGGTCTGGAAGATTCATGGCCGCGATCGTGGAATCCGGAATTCATCCTAGAATCTGAAGGGGCAGGGCAATCTTGGGTCATTTCCCGGCCGCGGGAATCAAAAATTCCCCATGGATGGATAACTTGCATCCAATCCCCTGGGCACCGGGGTTCACTAAATCTTGCTTACTCATGATGTATCGGGCATTCGGTTTGATGGCGGTATTATTCTTTTTGGTTTTTCTGGCAAAGGGGAAGGAGCAGTCCGGATCCGGGCTGCGTATCAGTCTGCTTACCTGTGGAACCGGTCCGGAAGTGTGGGAGACCTTCGGACATACAGCCCTTCGGGTGGTCGATTCGGCGGCCGGAACGGACCTGGTATACAATTACGGGACCTTTGCTTTTTCCGATGATTTTGCCTGGCAGTTTGCTCAGGGAAAATTGGACTATTCGCTGAGTGTTTACCCCTATATCCACTTTCTGTCAGAATACGAGCGCGATGAACGCAGCGTGGACGAGCAGCTGCTCTTGCTGTCCGCCGATCAGGCCCATCGCATGCAGGCCTTCCTGGACCGCAATGCCCTTCCCGAATACCGGGACTATAAGTATGATTTTTTTTATGACAACTGCGCCACCCGCATTCGCGACATCTTCCCCGAAGTATTCGGGCAGGAGTTCCGCTTTGGCTCCACCGTTGCGGCGGAGAATGTGCTGAGTTTTCGCGATATAATTAATCGGTATTATTACTACAAGCATTGGGAGAGGCTGGGCATTAACCTGCTCTTAGGCAGTCCCATTGACCGGATCATGACCAATGAAGACATCCTTTTTCTCCCCGATTATCTTTCTGAGGGCGTAGGGGGGGCAGAGTGGAATGGCCAGCCCGTCAGTGGAACCTTGAGCCGGATCCTGGAAGGGCGCCCCCCGCCCCCGCCGGGGTGGAATATCCCCTCATTGGTCTTTGTCCTCAGCCTGGCCTTGCTGGTTCTGGGCCTGGGATGGGCACCCCTTCGCTCTCTGGGCCAGGGTATGATTTTTCTACATCTATTTGTCAGCGGTATCCTGGGGTGGATTATGGTCATTATGTGGTTTTTTACCGACCACCAGGCCTGCGCCTACAATAGCAATCTCCTCTGGGCCTTGCCCACAAACCTTTTCCTGGCCTTCTTATCCAAGACCGGAAGGTCAAGGTACGCCTATCTGGCCTTGGGGCTTATAGGGCTGGGGTTTTTGCTTCACCTTCTGGGGGTGCAGAAAATGCCTTTGACGGAAATCACCCCTTGGTTGCTCTCTTTGGTATTTGTCTACGGATATCTGATCCGAATAGAACCCAGGGCAGCCGCCATGAAATAATGAATATGCAACAAGAATCAAAATTCTGGAATCACTGGCATTACCGCCTTCAGGGCCAGGGCCCCTGCCTGGTGCTTATCCATGGCTTTCCTCATACCGGCAACCTATGGGATGGGCTGGCCCCATCTCTTTCTCGGCATTATAGGCTATTGATACCCGATCTGCCGGGGGTGGGCTCCTCGGGGTTCCGCCCGGGAATCACCATGGATAGCCTGGGGGCGGAATTGGGGGAATTGCTTCGGGCTGAGGGAATTGATCGCTATTGGTTGGCGGGGCATTCCATGGGGGGGTATATAGCCCTGGCCCATGCCTCCGTCCATGCCCATGGGCTGGTCGGCATCAGTATGATCCATTCTTCCTCCCGGGCCGATACCGAGGAGAAGAAAGAACAGCGAAGAAAGAGCATATGGCTGATGGAGCAGGGGGGCAAAAAGCCTTTTATTCAACAGATGATCCCGGCTTTGTTCGGGGACAGGTACCGAAGCATCCATGCCGATCAGCTGGAAGATATGGTGCAGCAGGCTCTGAGTATTCCCACCGAATCCTTGATTGCCTTCTATGAGGCGATGATTGCCCGCCAGGATCATCAAGAATGGCTTAGAGATAACGATTTGCCGGTGCAGTGGATCCTGGGCTCCGAAGATAGAATCGCCCCTGCGGAAAGTCTGTGGCCGCAAACTAGCCTGGCAAATCGTACCTTTGCAGAGGTGATGAAGGGCTGTGGCCATATGTCTATGATCGAAGATCCCCGGGGACTGGAAAATGCGCTTCTGCCCTTCGGAGCCTATATTTTCGATGATCAATATCCAAAGCATTGAAGACCATCAGGTTCATAGGGGTTATTCTGCTGGCCTGCTTTTTGGCCATTCCGGTAATGGCCTCCCATATTGTCGGGGGGGAGGTGACCTATTCCTGTCTGGGGAACGGTCGCTATGAGGTCAGCCTCGACATATATCAGGACTGCCTGAACGGGGAGATCCTGGCAATTCGCGACGACACCCCGGCCTTTATTGGCATATTTGACCTGAGTTCCGGAAGTGAACAGGTGATTCGGATCAATCCGAGCCATTCGATGATTGTTCCGGCCAATTTTTCCAACGATTGCGTGGACAATCCTCCGCCGACTTGCTTGAACCGGCTCCGATTCCGATTCATTACGGACCTGCCCTTGCAGGCCGGGGGGCATCGGATTGTCTATAGCCGCTGCTGCCGCAACGGCAGTACTACCAATATACAGCGGCCGGATGAAACCGGAGCTACGTTCTTTGTGGATATTCCCGGGTCCGGAATAGCCAGCTGCAATCAGGGTGCCGTATTCAATGAGTATCCGCCGCAGATCATTTGTGTGAACAATCCGCTGGTCTACGACCATTCGGCCACCGACCCCGATGGAGACTCCCTGAGTTATGAGTTCTGCTCCGCCTATATCGGAGGGAGTCTTTCGGATCCAAAGCCCATTCCTCAGGCCGGGGTGCCCCCCTTTGTCCGCTATATCACCGGATACTCTGCGCAGAGGCCTATGGGCGGGAATCCCAGCATCCGCATAGATCCGCAAACCGGAATCATCACGGGAACCCCGAACATTCAAGGTCGTTACGTGGTGAATGTATGTTGTCATGAATGGAGGAATGGAGTAAAGATCAATACGATCCGACGGGAGTTTCAGTTTGTAGTGACCAATTGTTCCAAGGCCGTGGTGGCCAATATCCCTCAGTATTCCGAGGAGTTCAACACCTATGTGGTCGAATGTTCGGGCCATACCGTGCATTTTGACAATACCAGTGTAGGAGGCCATGACTATACCTGGTACTTTGGGGTTCCCGGAGCGACTTCCAAGGAGTTTCAGCCAAGCTATACTTATCCGGACACGGGAACCTATTCGGTTAAGCTGGTCGTCAATGAAGGGACCACCTGCCCGGATAGCATCACCAGGTTGGTGAAGATCTATCCCGAATTCCGGGCGGATTTCCGCTATGAGGGGACTTTATGCCCCCAGACACCGATTGAATTTCTGGACCAGTCCGAGGCCACATTCAAGCCGGTGAACCAATGGTATTGGAGTTTCGGGGATGATGGCTTATCCACCGAGCAGAATCCCCGCCATGTGTTTGCGGTGGGCGGAACTTATGAAATCCTCCTTGCGGCCGGAACGGAAAAGGGATGCCGGGATACGGTGAGCAAGTGGGTGGAAATAGATGATTTCCGTCCTTTTGCCGGAAACGATACCATTATTGTCCTAGGGGAGAAGATTGAGTTTCAGGCCCGGGGGGGCACATACTATCAATGGGAGCCCTCTGATTTTCTGAATCAGGATAATATACCCGATCCTGTGGGGCACTATACAGAGTTGGGCACTTTCGATTATGCCGTGCGGATCCGAACCGAAAATGGGTGCGAAGCCACGGACTCGATTCGGGTGCAGGTGGCCCGGGATCCTTCGCTATTTGTCCCCTCGGCCTTTACCCCGAACGGGGATGGGATCAACGATTACCTGCGGCCCTTGGCCGTGGGCTATTCCCGCATCCGTTTCTTCCGGGTATATAACCGGTATGGCGAGGAGGTTTACTATTCCACCGAGTTCCGGGATCGGGGCTGGGACGGAACCCTCCGGGGTGAGAAGGCTGAACTAGGAACCTATTACTGGGTGCTGGGGGTGATCAATCGCCACGGGGAAGAAGAACTGATCAAAGGGGATGTGGTGCTTATCCGATAGGGTCCCAGGCTCCCAGGCATTGTTTTGGCATGTCCTCCAGGTAGGCATCCTTTATCGAAGAGAAAATCATGATAGAACATTGTACGGAAATTCGGGTTCCCTATGCCGACACCGATAAGATGGGGGTGGTCTATTACGGGAATTATGCCACCTACTACGAGATCGGGAGAGGGGAATGGATTCGGCAGTTCGGGATCAGCTACGCGGACCTGGAGCGGTCGGGGGTGATCATGCCCGTGGTGGAACTCCAGTCCCGGTTTTGGAGGCCCGCTCATTACGATGACCTGCTGAAGGTTATCACCCGGCTGGAGGAATGGTCACCGGGTCCGGAAATCTGCTTTCAGACCACCATTCTGGGTCCCCATGGAAAGAAGATCAACCAAGGCGTCACCCGGCTGGTATTCTATGATCCCCGGCTAGGAAAGAAAGTGCCCATGCCGGAATTGCTAAAAGAAAAACTTTATCCCCTGTTTCATGGCTGATCCTATGGCGAACCCGAAATCCACCCTGATCACTATTGGCGACGAGCTGCTTATCGGCCAGACCATAGACACAAATTCCGTATGGATGTCCAAGGAGCTCAATGCTCTGGGCATTGAGGTGCTGCGTCGCGTGGCGGTGGGGGATGAGGCTTCTTTGATCGTTCAGGCTATTGACCAAGCACTTGAGTCCTCGGATCTGGTTTTTCTGACCGGCGGGCTGGGTCCTACCGCTGACGATATCACCAAGGAAGTCCTGTCGGGTTATTTCCAAAGCCCGCTGGTACGCCATGAGGGAGTGGAAAAGCAGATCGAGGATTATTATCGGCATAGGGGGCTGCCCATGCTTGAGCGGAACCGCCGCCAGGCGGATATCCCGGCCAAAGCCCGGGCTTTGGCCAATCCCCTGGGTTCGGCTCCGGGAATGCTGTTTATTCGCGGAAATGCCTGGCTGATCTCTCTGCCGGGGGTGCCGGACGAAATGAAAGAGATTATGAATGGCTCGGTGATTCCCTTGCTCCGGGAGCACTGGGTATCCGGGGCCTATGAGCATGCCAGCATAGTCACGGCGGGCGTCGGTGAAAGCTATTTAGCCGAGATGATTGAGGACCTCGAGGCTGAATTGCCTGAGCATATCCGGCTGGCCTATTTGCCCAGCCCGGGGATGGTCCGTCTGCGGCTTTCGGCCAAGGGAACAGAAAGGTCCCGGGTTCTGGAAGAACTGGCCTTCCACCAAAGGAAGTTGGTGGAGCGCCTAGGCGAATCGGTGATTTCGGAAGAAGACCTGAGCCTCGAAGAGATTCTCTCTTTGGCTCTCCGGAGATCCGGGAAGAATATCGGGCTTGCCGAAAGTTGCACCGGTGGCAATATTGCCCATCTGCTGACCCAAATTCCAGGTTCCGGGCAGTATTTCCGGGGAAGCATAGTCTGTTATCAGAATGATATCAAAACGGATTGCCTGGGGGTCCACCCCCAGGCAATCGAAAAATATGGACCCGTCAGCGAGCAGGTGGCCCGGGAAATGGCCCAGGGAGCCCGGCGGACGCTGAAATCGGACTGGGGATTCGGAATCACTGGCCTCCTGGACCCGAATACTCCGCAGGGGGAGGTGCCGGACGGAAGAATCTGGATGGCTTTTGCCGGGGATAAGGAAGTACGGTCCCGGTCCTATCAGCTTGGCTATGACCGGATCCGCAACAAGGAAGTGGCCGTGCAGTTGTCATTGCTCTATATATGGAAAAATATTCAGGGAAAAGGAGAAAAGGACTGATTCTGGTGGGTATGCCGGGGGCGGGAAAATCCCATTGGGCGAGGAAACTGGGCAGTTATCTGGGCTGGCCTTCCCTGGACCTGGACGGATACCTGGTCGAAAAATCGGGCCGCTCCATTGAAGAAATCTTTGACCGCGAATCCGAGCAGGGATTCCGCAAAAGAGAGACCCGGGCGCTGATTTCTCTTTTGGCCGAATACGGGCATTCTCCCTTTGTGCTGGCCCTGGGAGGGGGAACTTACGGGCAAAAGGAGAACCGTCTTTTGCTTCGGGAATTTGGGTGGACCATTTATCTGCGCACCCGCCCCGAGGTCCTATTGGCGCGGTTATCGGCCGAAGGGGAAACTCCCCGGCCCCTTCTGGCCGGGGAGCCGGGGTTGGATGCCCGTATCCGCCTTCTTCTGAGGCAGCGATCCGCTGATTATGAACAGGCGGACTACATTTTTGAGGCGGATCAATTAAGTCTTGGTAAATTTGAGCCAATTCTCAACCTATGTATCGGAAAATATTGATTTGGGGGGCCCTCTTTGGGGGATTGTCGGTCGTTATCGGCGCTTTTGGTGCCCATGGTCTCAAGCCCATTTTCAGTCTGGAGCAGATGAACAGCTTCGAGACCGGAGTCAAATATCAGTTTTATCATAGCCTGGCCATGATCATGGCGGGCATTATTTATGGGTTCCACCAGCAGGCTTCGATACGCTGGGCAGGATGGTCCTTTCTTCTGGGCATCATCTTGTTTTCCGGCTCCTTGTATCTGCTCAGTTATCTGGGGGCCACTTCCTCGGTGGGTCTGGGCGGACTGGGCATAATCACCCCCATAGGGGGACTGTTTTTTATTCTGGGATGGTTTCTGATCATTCTGGGACTGATGGCCAAAACTCCGACCCGGCCATGAAAGCGATCGCTATGATACCGGCGCGGCTGGACGCCAGCCGATTTCCTTCCAAGCTGATTCAGAAAATCCAGGGGATATCGGTGATCCGACGCACCTATGAGAATGTGGCCTCCACGGGTCTTTTCGACCAGGTTTGGGTAGTTACCGACAGCGAATCCATATCCCGGGAAGTGGAGGAGGCCGGGGGAAATACCCTGAGGAGTCAAAGACCCCATGAAAGTGGCACCGACCGGATTGCCGAGTTTGCCGACCGCATGGAGGCGGATATACTGGTCAATGTTCAAGGCGATGAGCCTTTTGTTTCCCGGGAACCGTTGGAGCGCCTTCTGGCATTGTTCGAAGGGGAAAAAGGCAAGGAAATCCAGGTGGCCTCCCTGGTACAGGAGATCAGGGATCCGAGCTGCATCCCCGACCCCAACTACGTGAAAGTGGTCTTGGATCAACAGGGCAGAGCCCTGTATTTTTCCCGTTCTCCGCTCCCCTATTTCCGGGACCAGGAGGTGGAAGGTCCGGTTTATGAGCATATTGGAGTCTATGCCTTCCGTCCGGCCATACTTCGGGCGTTTGTCGGCTGGAGGCCGGGATTTCTGGAGAGGGCAGAAAAAATCGAATGTCTGCGTTTTCTGGAGAACGGGGTGCCTGTCCATATGGCGGTTTGCGCCTACAGAGGCGTGGAAATCGACACTCCCGAGGATATGGAAAAGGCCGAAGCCTGGCTGGCCAGAAAGGAGAAATGGAAAAGCTAAGGATTGATCAAGTCCAATTTATCAAAGACATGAAATTTCGAAATTTTAAAATGGTGGATTATGTGATCTTCGGCCGGGGGAGTTTTGCCCAACTGTCGGAGATCTTGGCTCCCCATCGCCGACCGGGATGCCCCATGGTATTTCTGGTCGATCATTTTTTTGAAGGGAATCAGGAAAGGTTAGGGCGTATCCCCCTGGAATCCGGAGATGCCCTGGTTTTTGCAGACGTATCCTCGGAACCCAAAACCGTTTATGTGGATCAACTGGTGGCCGAATGGAAAGACCGTTGGGGTCAGATCTCCGGGGTGGTCGGTATTGGCGGGGGATCCACCTTGGATCTGGCCAAAGCCTGCTCGCTGATGATGAATAACCCGGGTTCGGCAGCCGATTACCAGGGCTGGGACCTGGTGAAATTACCTGGAGTTTACAAGGTGGGCATACCCACCCTGTCAGGCACCGGAGCCGAAGTGTCCCGCACCTGTGTGTTGACCGGGCCGAAGAGAAAACTGGGCATGAATTCCGACTTTACTCCTTTCAATCAGATCGTGCTGGATCCCGAATGGATCGAAGGAGTGGAGGCTTCCCAGCGGTTTTATACGGGTATGGACTGTTATATCCACTGCATTGAATCCCTGGAGGGAACTTATATTAATGCTTTTAGCCGGGCCTATGGGGAAAAGGCTCTGCAGCTCTGCCAGGACATATTCCTCTCCACCGACCCCTGGAATGCCGAAAAGGATGAGAAATTGATGATGGCTTCCTATGCCGGAGGAATGAGCATTGCTTATTCCCAGGTGGGGGTTGCCCATGCCATCAGCTATGGGTTGAGCTTTCTGCTGGGCACCCGCCATGGCCTGGGCAACTGCATTGTCTTTAACCATCTCGAGGAGTTTTATCCCCGAGGGGTGCAGGATTTCCGGAAGATGATGGACCGAATGGGTATTACTCTGCCCCAGGGCATTACCCAGGGGCTTTCGGAAGGGGATTTTGATCGGATGATGGACGTATCCCTGAGTATGGCCCCACTTTGGGAGAATGCGCTGGGACCGGACTGGGCCCGGATCATGACCCGCGAAAAGCTAAGGGACATCTATGGCCGCCTCTGATCGGAAAGGTCATTATAGCCGGGGGCGACTGTTTCGGTATAGAGTCTTTGTCGCCTCGGGGGGGATCTTGGGTTTGCTGCTTGCCGCCGCCCTGGGGATGGGATGGATTCCCAGATGGGGATTCTGGGCATTTTTTCTTCTTTTTCTGCTGGTTTGGGTAATGGCCGTGGCCAGCCCCGGTTGGCAGTTTTTCCTGCCTTCCATTACCCATGGTCCCCGCCAGGATCCAAGGCGGCCCCTGTGCCTGAGTTTTGATGATGGCCCCGACCCGGGCACGGAAAAGGTATTGGACCTGCTGAAGGAAAAAGGGGTGAAGGCCGTGTTTTTTGTGATTGGGGAAAAGGCGGAAAACAGGCCGGACCTGATCCGGCGTATCCATGCCGAAGGGCATGTGATTGGCAACCACAGTTACCGGCATGGGTTCTTCTTTGACCTTCAGTCCTCCCGATCCATGGCCGCGGAAATCGAAAGAACCAATGCGATCATCCAAGGGATTCTGGGAGTTCAGCCCAGGTGGTTCCGCCCCCCATACGGGGTGACCAATCCCCCCCTTGCTGCTGCCCTGCGCGCCACAGGCATGCAGTCCATAGCCTGGAGCCTAAGGACTAGGGATACGGTAGCCCGCCATCCCCAACTCTTGGAAAAAAAGATATTGTCCCGCCTGAAGCCCGGAGACATTCTTTTGCTCCACGATAACCAACCCCTATGCCATCAAATTTTGCCTTCACTGATTGATCGGAGCCGGGAAAAGGGGTTTACCTTTGTCCGGCTGGACCAATTTTTATCCCTTCCTGCCTATGTATAGACTGCGTTTAATCGGCCTGACTCTTGTGCTCACCCTGGGCACTCAGGTCCTATGGGCTCAGCCCAAAGGGTATAGCCCGGTCCTGGACCGGAGTCCGCTGGAAAAGACCCTGAATGCCATGGGAGGAAATCTGCAAAGCATCCAGGCGGATTTCGAGCAGGTGCGCCGAATGAGCCTTTTGGCCGATGAGGTGAAATCCAAGGGGAAGCTGGCTTACGCCTCTCCTGGGCGGATTCGCCTGGAATACCTGCAGCCTTTCTACCATTTGGTGGTCATAGACGGATCCCAGATCTGGATACGCGATGAAAAGAAAACCAACCGCATTCCCCTGAGGCAGCAGCCTGCCCTGCGGAAAATGAATCAGATGATTATGGACTGCCTGCAGGGATCGGTGTTCTCGAACCCCGATTTTGAAGTCAAGGCTTATGAGAATACGGTTTCCTACGCCTTGGAACTGATTCCCAGGGAAAAGGGCGGGGGACCGGGATGGGATAAGATTCTCATGATCCTGGACAAGGAGTCCGGAAATCTGGAGCAACTCAAACTTATGGAGGAAGGTGGAGATTTTACCCGCATGGATCTTAAGAACATTCGCCGAAATGCACCGGTAGATGATGCGCTATTTCACTTATATTAGCCTGGGGTTAGGGATCCTGCTTACCCCGGGCTGCTTGCCGCGCATGCCGGCTCTGGAGCCCGCAGGAGGGTACCATTCCATAGAGGAGTGGACTCCGCGGATTCAACGGACCCTGTACCGGGGATTTGTGGATATGAAGCTGGGCATGAAAACGATTCATTTTAGTGGGCTTTTCCTCCTGGATCAGGATGAATCGGACCGAAAGCATGTCGTGTTTCAAAATGAAATGGGTTTGGTGTTTTTCCATGCCCGTTGGGATGGACAGGGGACCTATCAACTAATTCAGGTACACCATGGACTGGACCGGCCCCTGGTGCGGCAATGGATTCAGGAAAGCTTGGAGTTCTGGCTTATCCCGGGCAAAGGCCGGGATACCGGCAGGGAAGGAAGATCAGGGGACGGATTCTATGTCCATTGGACCCAAAGGGTGAGCAGGCCTCCCTATATGCTGGATTATCGCCTGAGTGCCGAACAAATGCACGCGTTGAAGGTCTGGAAGAAGGGGAAGGCCAACCGAGAGATCCATTGGACCTATGCCCCGGAGGCTCCGCCTCGGTCTCTGGCCTCGCAAATCCGGGTTCAGGATCACCGCAAGCGTATTCAAGTAGTATTGGAAAGAATGGAAGATTATGCTATGGAATGAGTTTTATCGGGTCGAATCCTGGGAAGTGGAGGGGAATCGTCTGCAATGCCAGATTCAGTTTTTTCCGGAACATGAGATTTTCACGGGACATTTCCCGGGGCAGCCGGTGGTACCCGGGGTCTGCATGATGGAGATGGTCCGGGAGCTGATCGAAAGGCTTAGTGGGCGTCTCTTATGGCTCAGGGAAGCGGCTCAGGTGAAGTTTCTGAGTCCGATAACCCCGGATCTCCGTCCCTTTATGGAAATCAGCTGGGAAGAGAAGAAGGGGGGAGAATGGAAAGTGCAGGCCAGCCTGAAGGAGGATTCCCGGGTCATGTTTCGGCTACAGGCCCTGTTTTCTGCTCAAATGGCCCCTGGGGGGATGGTCTCATAGGCTAGGGGAATTATCCGCCACAAACCAGTCCCCACGGATTTTCAGGACTTTTTCGATAACATCCCGCACACATCCCTGCCCGCCTGCCTTAGGGGAAATATAATGGGCAATGGATTTTATTTCCTTCACGGCGTCCTGGGGAGCGCAGCGCAGGCCGCAACAGATCATGGCCTCATAATCGGGAATGTCGTCCCCCAGATAAAGGATCTCTTTGGTGTCTTTTTGGGACTTCCGGCAGCAATCCAGCAATAGAGAACGCTTATCTTCCACCCCCGTATGGATCTCTTCTATGCCCAGTCTGGAGAGGCGGGACACCATCCCTTCAGACCGGCCTCCGGAAAGCACCCAAAGGGAATAACCCTTTTTGACCGCCCATTGCAGGGCAAATCCGTCTTTGATGTTCATGGACCTCAGCAGGGCGCCGGTTTCGGTGGCCAGCAATTGTCCGCTGGTCATCACTCCGTCAATGTCAAAGACAAAAGTGCTGATCTGCGAGAAGGGAGTAAGGGGATTATTCATAGTGAATCTGGGTTTTGTTGGGATTCTGACCTCCGGTTATGGGCCTCTTGGATGCTCTCGGTAATCTGGTCGTAGAGTTTGGCCAGCCTGGGGTGGTCATGGAGCATTTTCCGGTGCCTCTCCAGGGTGATCTGGTCTCTTCGAATGGCAGGTCCGGTTATTTTGCCCTCCAGACCCGAGGGGGAAAAGGCCTGGTCCACGGTCTGGCGGACCAGCGCGGAGAGCAACGAAAAGGGCAGGTTGCGATCGACGCAGAACTGCCTGGCTTCAGCCAGCATATACGCCAGAAAATTTTGGGAAAGAACGGCAGAGAGGTGCAGGGAAGCTCTTTGCGACCCAGAGGATTCCCAGGGGGTGCCGCCCAGGTCGGCCACCAGGGATTTCAGTGTTTCGGCAGATTCCGGACTGCTGGCTTCCCAAGCTATGGGAAATTCTTCCTCCTGGGGCAGGGAATCGGGGTGTATGGAGAGTATGGGCCAGAGTACTCCCCGGTGCGGAGAGCAGGGCGCCAGGGTGTTCAAGGGTACGGTTCCGGAATGGTGAACCAACAGGGTGTTCTGAAAAGCCAGGTTTGCGGCCAACTCCTCTATGGCAGAATCCGAAACAGCCAGAAAACAGAGATCAGATTCTTCCAGGTCTTTTATTTCCGTTTCCGCCCGGGCTTTGACCCGGTTGGCCAAGTGTAGAGTTCGGGTTTGGTCACGCCCGTAAATGGTATGAATCCGGTGGCCGGCCTGGAAAAGCCGGAGAGCGACAAACCAGGCCATGTTGCCGGTTCCGATGATCTTCACGTTCATGAAACGGTTGTTTGGTGCTGAATATAATAGGATTCCATGAGGGAATGAACTTTTTCCTTCAAGGCGGGAAGATCGTGGAGATCCTTCCCCTGGGTTTCCACCGGTTCCAGAAAATGGATATGTATGCGATGGGGCCAGGCCCAGAATTTTCGGTTGTGGGGAATTATGGACCCGGTATGGAAAATCAGGGCCGGAATAATCGGTCTCTGGGCTTTTAGGGCGGCCACAAAGGCTCCGTCATAGAAGGGCAGCAAAGGTTTGTCCGATTTATTCCGGGTCCCTTCCGGATAGAGACAGAGGTGAATTCCTTTGTCCAGGGTGTCCTGCATAGCCAACATGCTCTCCCTGCGGCTGCTGGGCTTTTTTCGGTCAACCAGAATGGATCCGGCCGTATAAATGATCCCAAATAGGGGGATCCGGGACATTTCCATCTTGGCCAGAGTCTTGTTGGGTCCAGGGATCCAGGGAGAGGTCACGGGGATGTCTACGAGGCTATTGTGGTTGGCGACCACCACACAAGGACCTTTGCCCTGGAAATGTTCCTTGCCCTTTCGACGTACCGGGCAGAATACCAAGGGCATAAAAACGCCCATCCAAATACGGAAAACCCGGTGTAAGAATCGAGATCGCCGGGGCTCTGGCATAGTCCGGATCCAGGCTACGGGCAACAGGACGATAAGCATGGACACCAGGAACAGCAAAAGTCCATAGATGAAATAGATATGTCCGAATAACCTTTTCATTTCAAGGAATGCGGATGATTTATGGATTCCCAATTTATGGGGGCCAACCCGCATTCGGTGAGCCAACGGTTGGCCCGGCTGAAAGGGCGGCTTCCCCGGAATCCTCGGTGAACGGAAAGAGGGGAGGGATGGGCAGAGCAGTGAATCCCATGCTTGTTCTGATCCAGTAGAGGGATTTTGGCTTGGGCCTCCCGGCCCCAAAGTATAAAAAATAGCCGATCCTTCTGCAGGGAGAGCCAGCTAATCAGCGAATCGGTGAACATTCGCCAGCCTATATTCCGGTGGCTGTTAGGCTGTCCGCAGCGCACGGTCAGGCTGGTATTCAACAGAAGGACACCCTGTCGGGCCCAGGAATCCAGGTTCCCCTGCCGGGGAATTACCACCCCCAGGTCTTCGGACATTTCCTTCAGGATATGGCGCAGGGAGGCAGGAAGGGGCTGTAATGGGGGAACAGAAAAAGCAAGTCCGTCGGCCTGATTAGGGCCGGGATAGGGGTCCTGACCCAGGATCACCACCCGGGTAAGGGAAAAAGGACATAATTCCAAAGCTCGGAAAATATGCTCTGGATCGGGGCGCAGGCCATGCCCAGCTTCTCTTTCTTCTTCCAGGGCAAGGCTCAATTTCTGAAAATAGGGCCGGGTTGTCTCCGGTTCCAGAAAACGGGCCCATCCTGGCTCCAGTGCGGGAATGGGGATCATAGTTTGGGAATTATTCCTTGGTTTGGGATTGCGGGCGATTTTTCCAGAATCGTGAATCCACCGCAGATATTTTTTTCCTTGGCGGTCTGGGAGATAAGGAATATATAGGGTGCCGTTCGGCTGGGGATTAAGGAATAGTAGAGGGTACTGTTCTCTCCGGGCTTCTGGTTCAATTTGTCCAAAGATTTGCGGTCCTGGTCCAGTACCTCCATTTCCATGCGCCGGGCGTTTCTATGGGCATTGTAGACGATCTGATACTGATGGCCTTTTTTCAGTTCGACGGCAATCGGAGTGGTCTGCCGGGATTGCATATGCACCATGGCGTCCTTAAAATCCCTAAACCCTCTTGCCCTTAGCTCTCTTTTCTGCTGCTCAACCTTTACTCTTATGGCCGCATCCAGGCAGCCGAGCCGAACGCTCTGGGCCCAGGAGGCACCAGAGGGAAGTCCGAAAATGACCAAAAACATTATTAAGGCTATGATCCATTGGTTTTTCATCATGAACACATTGATTGGTGAAGGCCTCTCCCTGCCTGGTAGAGCGGGGATTCTCCTTTGGGAAGCCCTAAAGTTACTGCATTCCCTCCTCTCTCATCGGGGTAGGGAGCGAATCTGCCGGGGAAAAGGGTTACCGGATGTGGAGATCCAACAGTTTTTCTCCCATCAGATAGGCTTCTAGATGATCGCCGATACGCACTGGACCCACTCCGCTGGGGGTGCCGGTGAAGAGCAGATCTCCTATGTTTAATGTGAAGAACTGGGAAGCATAGCAGAGAATCTGGGGTACCGGGAAGATCATTTTTCCCGAATATCCCTGCTGCACGGGCTGACCATTAATATGCAGGCTGAATTCCAGGTCGGAAATTTCGCGCCCCAGATCAGCCAGAGTCACGAAGCGGCCCAGGACAGCGGAACCATCAAAGGATTTGGCGATTTCCCAGGGCAATCCCTTTGCTTTTTGCCTGGCTTGAATGTCCCGGGCCGTGAAGTCTATGCCCACCGTGATTTCACCGTAGTATTTGGGGGCGAACCGGGGGCGGAGATAACGGCCATTTCGGGCAATTTTTAAAACCAGTTCCAATTCATAGTGAAGTTCTTGGGTAAATTCCGGATAGTATAGATCTTTATCCGGAAGGAGCAAGGCGGATTTAGGCTTCAAAAAGATTACCGGATCCTGGGGAGTTTCGTTTTTTAGCTCCTCTATGTGATCTGAATAATTCCGGCCGATGCAGATTATTTTCATAAATCAGGGAGATAGACAATGACAAGGGTAAAATTAGTTTTTCCCGACAAACCCCGGCTATGGGAATTTCATGGCCGGGTGGAAATCGGGGACGTGAATTACGGAGGGCATATGGGAAATGAAGTGATTCTGAGAAAGGCGCATGAGGCCCGCTTTCAGATGCTGAATGCCTGGGGATGGACGGAGGAGGACATAGGGGGAACGGGTTTGATCTTAACAGAGGCCTGGATACAGTATAAGTCCGAAGGGTTTTGGGGGGACGACATTACAGGAGAGATTTTCCCTGGCGAAATCCATAGCCGGGGCTTTGAGCTGCTTTACCGGTTCCGCACGGGGGAGGATGGGCGTAGGGAGCTTGCTTGGCTGCGGACCTCCATGCTCTGTTTTGATTATAGGTTGCGGAAGGTAACGCTTATGCCCGAGGCCATGAAATTTCGATTGTCGGGAGGTTGATTTTTGACTAAATTTATTACCTTTGCCATCCCCAATGGCGAGGTAGCTCAGTTGGTAAGAGCGCAGGATTCATAACCCTGAGGTCGGGAGTTCAAATCTCCTCCTCGCTACTAAACAGGACAAATGGAATTTATTTTCGTTTGTCCTGTTCTTTTTTAGGGCTAATCCATTGTTTATCTGAAAGATATAGTTTGCGATTACGTTCATTCGGGCGGTTCGATATGTTTTCCCGTCAAATTCCAGTTTTTCGGGGAATATCGAACCGATAACGGCTCGCTTGGTGCTGATTCCGCCCTCCCTGTACAGTTTCGGGATATTGACGATACGCTGTAATGCCCTGTCCAAAGACTTGTCAATATTGACTTTCTTGGCATTCAAAACGTCCCTACTTAACTGCGCTTCCAGTCGTTCAATTTTCTCCCTGCATTCCTTTTTGATTTCAAGGTATTCCTCGTCATCAATGGTTTCAGATAAAAGCTTGTTTCGTGCAATTGATAGTCTTGCGTTCAAGCGATCAATTTCCGCCGAAATCTTCTTTTTCTCTTTCATTGGGTTTTGGACGAACTTTTTGTAATTGTCCAACAACAGCTTTTTCAGGATGTTTTTGATGCCGTCGTTTAGCTCGAATTGTAGCAGTCCGTTTTCAAAAATAGCGTTGGCATTTCCGGCTTGCTCTCTGAAGCCAC
>CAYPQN010000027.1:0-31865 GCA_964412885.1 uncultured Chitinophagaceae bacterium
CCCTGAACTAAAGGTATTTTATCTGCCCAAAAAATCCGTTGCGGATTTAAGGTTTGGCCCCTCCCCCTTATTTTAGGTTTTTTATACTAATTTTGCGCCTCAGGGCCGCAGAGGGCCCTTTTTACTAACCATGTCTCGCTGCCGTCACGCGTATCTGGGGCGGCAGACACAGATCATAGTGATTCTATTATATGCCGCGTGACCATTCGATTAAATCCGTCCTCATCATCGGCTCAGGCCCCATAGTCATCGGCCAGGCCTGCGAATTCGACTACTCCGGATCCCAGGCAGCTCGAAGCCTGAGGGAAGAAGGCATAAAGGTGATCCTTATCAATTCCAATCCAGCCACCATCATGACCGATCCCATGATGGCAGACCGGGTGTACCTGCTCCCGCTGACCGTGGAAAGCCTGGAAACCATACTCCAGGAAAACCAGATCGATGCGGTGCTTCCCACCATGGGAGGGCAGACGGCCCTGAACCTGGCCAAGGAGGCTGACGAACTGGGGCTTTGGCAACAATATAATGTCCGGCTGATCGGCGTGGACATCAAAGCCATAGACAAGGCCGAAGACAGGGAACTGTTCCGCAACTGGATGATTGAACTGGGCATTCCGGTAGCCCCGGCAAAAACCGCGAATTCCCTTCTGGAAGGCAAGGAATCGGCCCAGGAAATCGGCCTGCCCATAGTGATCCGGCCCTCATTCACCCTGGGGGGAACCGGGGGAGGGTTCGTGCACAGAAAGGAAGAACTTGATCTGGCCCTGGAAAGAGGGCTTTCGGCCTCCCCCATGCATGAAGTGCTGGTCGAGAAAGCAGTCCTGGGCTGGAAAGAATTTGAATTGGAACTGCTGCGGGACCAGGCCGATAATGTGGTCATCATCTGTACGGTGGAAAACTTTGACCCCATGGGCATCCATACGGGGGACAGCATCACGGTGGCCCCGGCCATGACACTCAGCGATTCGGCCTACCAGCTGATGAGAAACACCGCTATCCGAATGATGAGGGATCTGGGCGCATTTGCCGGGGGCTGCAATGTACAGTTCGCCCTTAACCCGGAAACCGAAGAAATCATCGCCATTGAAATCAATCCCCGGGTGAGCCGATCGTCTGCCCTCGCCTCCAAAGCTACCGGATATCCCATAGCCAAGATCGCGGCTAAACTGGCCATAGGCTACCATCTGGATGAATTGGAAAACCAGATCACCCGGAACACCAGCGCCTATTTTGAGCCTGCCCTGGACTATGTGATCGTGAAAATGCCCCGCTGGAACTTTGATAAGTTCCGGGGAGCCGACGACAGCCTGGGCCTGCAAATGAAATCCGTCGGGGAGGTAATGGCCATAGGGAGAACCTTCCCCGAAGCCCTGCAGAAAGCTTGCCAGAGTCTGGAAAACAACGCCATTGGCCTCAGCTCGATATCCCGTTCCCAAATGAGACCCGAGGAGCTAATCGAATTCCTCAAGACCCCTACCTGGGATCGCATTTTCCGGATCAAGGAAGCGCTGATGGCCGGAGTATCGATTAAGACAATCCGGGAAATCACCCAGATTGACCGTTGGTTCCTCTATCAGATCCAAGATATAGTCAATCTGGAAGCAAAGATCAGGGAATACAAGCAACCGGATAATCTTCCCGATGACCTGCTCTGGAAAGCTAAGCAAATGGGATTCAGCGATGAGCAGCTCTCTGAACTGCTGGGGAACTGCACTGCCGATCAGATCTATGCCCACAGGAAGGCCAGAGGAATAACCCGGGTTTTCAAGATGGTGGATACCTGCAGTGCGGAATTTGAAGCTCAGACACCCTATTACTACAGTACTTTTGAGAAAAAGCCGCTGGCCGGAGGGGAAGGGGAGTTTTCCAACGAAAGCCGCCTTTCGGAAAAGCCCAAGATTATCGTCCTGGGTTCCGGACCCAATCGAATAGGCCAGGGCATTGAGTTTGATTATTGCTGCACCCATGGGCTGATGGGCATTAGGGAATGCGGATACGAGGCCATTATGGTCAACTGCAATCCCGAAACAGTGTCCACAGACTTTGATATTGCCGATAAACTTTATTTTGAACCGGTATACTGGGAACACCTCAGAGAAATTATTGAATGGGAAAAACCCCTGGGCGTCATCGTGCAGCTGGGCGGTCAAACCGCCCTCAAGCTGGCAGAAAAACTGCACAAGAGCGGGGTGCGCATTTTCGGCACATCCTTCGAGGATATGGATATGGCCGAAGACCGGGGACGATTCAGCGACTTGCTCAAGGAACTGGGCATCCCCTATCCCAATTATGGCACTGCCTATTCCACCGACGAAGCCATCGAAGTGGCCAACAAAGTGGGATATCCCGTCCTGGTCCGCCCCTCCTATGTGCTGGGCGGCCAAAGAATGCGCATTGTCATCAACGACGAAGAACTGGAGAAAAGCGTACTCAGCCTGATCAAACACCTTCCGGGAAACAAGATTCTCATAGACCACTTCCTGGACCGTTGCCAGGAAGCCGAAATTGACGCCATATGCGACGGGGAAGAGGTCCATATCATGGGAATCATGGAACATATTGAACCCGCCGGCATACACAGCGGGGATAGCCATGCCCTGCTGCCCTCCTTCAACCTGGGCCAGCTGGAAATCGACGAAATGGTTGATATCAGCCGCAGGATCGCTCTCCATCTGAATGTGAAGGGACTGATAAACATCCAATTCGCCATCAAAGATGGAAAGGTATACGTAATCGAAGCCAATCCCCGGGCCTCCCGGACTACCCCTTTCATTGCCAAGGCTTACGGGGTACCCTATCTCAATATAGCCACCAAAATCATGATTGGGGAGAAAAAACTCTCCGATTACAAAATGGAGAAAAACCTTAAAGGGTTCGCGGTCAAAGAGCCGGTGTTCAGCTTCAATAAATTCCCTCATGTGAACAAAGAACTGGGGCCGGAAATGAAAAGTACGGGAGAGGCCATCCGCTTCATCAAAGATCTTAGAGATCCCTGGTTCCGCCAGCTCTACAAAGAAAGGAGCATGCATCTGAGCAAATAATGCCTGCGGATTTTTGGCCAGGGTTTTATTCAAAAAAAGACCCATGAAAAAATGGATATTCCTAATGGCCGGGGCCGCGATCATGGCCCCGGGCCAATGGATAAACGCACAACCCATGCATTTCCTGGACTCCGTGGTTATCCAGGATTATCGAATTCCGGGACCCAATGCCCAAAACAACCGCGCCATTCAGGTTATGGACGCCGAGGAAATCCGGATGCTGCCGGTAAGCTCGGTCCCTGAACTTCTATCCTTTCTAAGCGGAATGGACATCAGGCAAAGAGGGCCCGGCGGGGTTCAGGCGGATCTTTCCGTGGACGGCAGCAGCTTTGATCAGGTGTTGGTCCTGGTCAACGGAATCAAGGTTGTCGATCCGCAAACTGGCCATCACATGCTGAACCTGCCCATATCGTTGTCCCAGCTGGAAAGGGTGGAATTCCTCCGAGGTCCGGCCGCCTCCCTCTATGGTGTCCATGCCCTGGCCGGAGTGGTGAACCTGATCACCCGTCGCCCGGAATCGGACCAGGCGGAAATCCAGGTCCGCGGTGGTGGGGGAATCGGCCAAAAAGAAGAAATAGGCAAAGACTATTACGGAGGAGGAATCCGCCTCAGCCTTAGCAAAACCACCGAAAATCTGGGCCATAGCCTGGATATGGCCGTCGACCAGTCCACCGGCTACCGGCATAACACCGCCTTTCGCATTATTCAGGGATTCTATCAGAATCATTGGGAACCCAAGCCTGGACAAGGGTTGGTCTTCCAGGCAGGATTTCAGGGCAAGGACTTCGGGGCGAATGGATTCTACAGCGCCCCGGGGGACCGGGACTCTTGGGAAAAGACCCGAACTCTGCTTAGCTCCCTGGAATGGAGGGGAGGAAAAAGCGGAGTCTGGACCTGGACTCCCCGACTCAGCTACCGCCTTCATGATGACGATTATATCTATGTTCGCCAAAATCCGGAATTATACCGCAACCGGCACCGAACCCAGGTGATCAGCTCCGAAGCCCATGCTTCCCGCCCTTTGGCCGGGGGACAACTTGGCCTGGGTCTGGAATACCGCCAGGAGGTCCTGCGCAGCAGCAATCTGGGCGACCACCAAAGAGGAAATCTGGGCGCCTTCACCAATATTCGCCAGCACCGAGGACCCTGGGACCTAACCGCGGGCCTGTATCAGAATTACCACAGTCAGTATGGGCTCCAGTTTTTCCCCAGTCTGGATCTGGGATACCGATTCCCTTCCTCTCTGAAGGCCTTCACCCATTTTGGCCTGGGTCAACGCCATCCCAGCTATACCGACCTCTATTATGAAGATCCAGGGAATAAAGGAAATCCCGGTCTTAGGCCGGAAATGGCTTATTATCTGGAGGCAGGAGTCAAACATTCGGGTCCATGGGGAAGGGTCCAGGCCATGGCCTTCTTCCGCCATACCCAGGATTTTATTGACTGGGTCAGGGAAGACAGCCTCCTTCCCTGGCAGCCCCTGAACTACCATCAATTGCAGGTACCGGGATTCAGTATCCAATTCCATGGCCCCTCCATGGAAGGGTACTTAGGCCGCCACCGGTTCCATCATCGGATTCAGGGACAATACAGTTTCCTGAATCCTCGGCTAAAGGATATGGATTCCCGGCAGTCCAAATACGTGATCGAGGCCCTGAGACATCAGCTCCAGCTGCGTTGGGACCTGAATTTCAGTATCCCCTGGCGGCTCAGCCTGAGCGGAAGATATCAGCACCGGATCAGTATGAATGATTATTGGCTTCTGGATGCCCGCCTGGGCTATGAAAAGGGGAACTGGTCCTTTTCCCTGGATCTGAACAATCTGCTCGACACCCAGTACCGGGAGTGGGGATCGGTTCCGCTTCCCGGCCGATGGGCAATCCTGAACCTGGGATTCCGTCTGGCGGGAAAGGAAGTTCGGACAAAGCCCCGTACATTTGGAATACAAGAATGAAATTCAGGCCTATGAAAACGCCCCAGGATTCTTTTATCATCATGTCGGAGCTGGTATTGCCCAACGATACCAACAGCCTGGGCAATCTCATGGGAGGGCGGCTCATGCACTGGATGGATATCGCTGCCGCCATTTCTTCCCAAAAACACAGCAACTGTCCGGTGGTCACCGCCTCCGTGGATAATGTGTCCTTCAATAGCCCCATTCAGTTGGGAAACCTGCTTACTATCGAAGCCAAGGTAACCCGGGCCTTCCATACGTCCATGGAAGTGTTCCTTAGGGTATGGGGAGAAGACCTAACCGCCCAGTACAAATACCTTTCCCATGAAGCCTACATGACTTTTGTCGCCCTGGATCCTAATGGGAAACCGAGGCCGGTTCCTCCCATACACCCGGAAACCGAAGAAGAAAAAATCATGTACGAGGAAGCCCTGCGTCGCCGCCAGCTTCGTCTGGTCCTCAGCGGAAGAATGAAGGCTGAAGACGCCGGAGAACTCCGGGCCCTTTTCCTGAACACATCGGTAAAGAATAAAAAATCATGAACCCCCGTCTCCCTTTGGACCGCAGTCAACCGCCTGCTATTCAGGATCCGGTGAACTTTGAGTTCCATCTCCCATCCCTTTGCAAACACCGGCTTTCTGGAGGAATTCCCCTCTACTGGCTGAATGCCGGGGTGCAGGAACTCGTGGAAATCGATTGGGTTTTTCCGGCCGGAATCTGGCAGGAAACCAGCCCCGGTGTAGCGCAGGCCACCGCCCGGGGAATCCGGTGGGGAACCCGGAACCATTCGGCCCGGGAAGTGGAAGAAATCCTGGACTTCTACGGAGCCAGCCTGAGGCAGGCAGTCCACAATGATTACTGCATCATCAGTCTGTATACGCTGACCAAACATCTGGACGCCCTGCTACCCCTCATTCTGGAGCTGTTCACTGAACCCCAGTTCCCGGAATCAGAACTGGAAATCTATCAGCGAAATACCCTGCAGAGGCTAAAGGTTCAGCTTCGCCAATCGGAGTTCGTGGCCAATCAACAGATCGATGCGGCCCTGTTTGGCACCGAACACCCTTATGGACGGTACACCCGTCCCGAGACCATTGAGGCGCTAAACAGGCAAACCCTCATGGATTTCTGGGAAAAAGCCTACCGCCTGGAAAATCTCCAGATCTTCATGGGAGGGAAAATCGGCCAGGCTCAGGTGGAATCGCTGGAAAAGGGGTTCGGAACGACCACTGCCAGAAAAGCCGAAGCAGAAGAATCCAGATCCTGGCCCACGGTGCCGGGACAAAAAATAATCAGGCATACCATGGAGGAACAAGGAGTTCAGGGGTCGATCCGGCTGGGCCGGATCATCCCCAACCGCCTTGATCCTGAATTCCCCGCCCTGGTGATGCTCAATACGGTCTTCGGCGGCTATTTCGGCTCGCGGCTGATGAAGAATATCCGGGAAGAGAAAGGATTCACCTATGGTATATACAGCGGCATGTCGACCTATTTCCGGGCAGGTACCCAGATCATCCAAACGGAGGTCGGCCGTCAAGTGATAGACCAGGCCCTGGAAGAAATATATAAAGAAATGAAAATTCTCAGGGAAATACCCGTGGACGCCGAAGAGCTTCGTTTGGTGAAAAATTATCTGCTGGGCAATATCCTCGGCGATCTGGACGGCCCCTTCGAGATCCTGCGCCGGTGGAGATCCCTGATCCTTTACGGACAGAATGCAGATCATTTTTTCTCTTCCCTGGAGGTATATCGTCAGATTAATGCCGAAAAAATACAGGAACTGGCCCAAAAATACCTTCGCGGCGAGGAATTCGTGGAACTAGTGGCCCTATGATCAACGGAGAACGAGGAAAACCAGCCCCTTTTTCCTGATTTTCGGCTTCGGATAGGGCAAATCCCGGGGTTTCCCCCGGGTAATGGCGTTTTTTTCGACTTTTCAAACGAAATGGACCTAATTTTTTGCACCTTTGCCTTTAATTTCCAAACCGCCCTATCGAATACCATATGGGATTGTTTAATTTTCTCACCCAAGAGATTGCCATCGACCTGGGAACCGCCAACACCTTGATTATCCACAATGACCAGGTGGTCGTGGATGAACCTTCCATTGTGGCCATTGACCGGACCACCAATAAGATTGTGGCGGTGGGGAAGAAGGCCATGATGATGCACGAAAAAACGCATGAAAATCTCAAAACCATCCGCCCATTAAAAGATGGTGTAATTGCAGATTTCAATGCGGCCGAAGGTATGCTGCGCGAAATGATCAAACTGGTCTATCCGAAAAAGCCCCTGTTTCCCCCAAGCTGGATCATGGTAATCTGCATCCCCTCGAGCATTACGGAGGTGGAAAAAAGAGCTGTCAGGGACTCGGCTCAGGAGGCGGGAGCCAAAGAAGTCTATATGATCCATGAACCCATGGCCGCCGCCCTGGGTATAGGTATAGATGTGGAAGAACCCACAGGGAACATGATCATCGATATTGGCGGGGGTACCACCGGCATTTCCGTGATAGCCCTGGCCGGTATCGTCTGCGACCAGTCGATCCGCATTGCCGGTGATGAGTTTACGGCCGACATTATGGAGGCCATGCGGCGATACCACAGCCTGATGATCGGGGAGCGCACGGCCGAACAGATCAAAATACACGTGGGCAGTGCCATGAAAGAACTGGAAACCCCACCCGACGATATAGCCGTAAATGGAAGAGATCTGGTCACCGGTATTCCTAAGCAGATCATGGTATCCTATCAGGAAGTCGCCGAGGCCTTGGACAAATCCATATTCAAGATTGAGGAAGCCATTCTCAAAGCCCTGGAAAGCACTCCACCTGAACTTGCTGCCGATATTTATCGCCGGGGTTTGTATCTTACCGGAGGAGGGGCGCTGCTGAGAGGCCTGGATAAAAGGATCTCCCATAAAATCAAACTTCCGGTTCATGTGGCCGATGATCCGCTCAGGGCGGTAGTCAGAGGAACGGGAATGGCCTTGAAGAATGTATCCAGGATGCCCTTTCTGATGAAATAGGCCCCGTTGATGCTTTGGGCTACCGAGTATTAGGGGACCCTTTAAACTGGCATTTTCATTGCGTAATCTCCTATTTCTCATACGAAAGTATTTTTGCCTGATCCTATTTCTGGTCATGGAAGTAGCCTGCTTGGTGCTGATTTCCCGGTCACCCACCGTCCAGGGCAATCAACTCATGGGATCCGCCAACGGAGCTGTGGGCTTCCTCTATGCACAGCAGCAAAAAGTGCTTTATTATTTCGGACTGGGCCGCATGAACGACAGCCTGATGAAAGAGAACGCCTGGCTCCGGGAACAACTGGCCTTATATCAGAGTTTCGACACGGTGCGCGACAGCCTGGTGCAGCTTCCTCTGCCCAGGGAAGACAGCATGGAAAAAATCCGCTATGCGCATTATGTCTACCGCCGGGCCCGGATCATGAACAATTCCGTAGCCCTGCCCAATAATTATATCACCTTGAACCGGGGCTCAGACCAAGGCATCCAAAAGGGTATGGCGGTGATTTCCCCCGAAGGAGTCGTCGGCAGAATCATCAAAGTATCCCCCCATTTTTCCACGGCCCTGTCCGTGCTGAGCATAAAGCAGCAAGTCAGTGCTCAGCTTAAAGACGGGACCATAGGCTATGTAAACTGGGAGGGGCAAGATCCCCGACGGCTGATCATGAGGGATATACCTCAACAGATTCCTATACGCAAAGGGGATACGGTGTTCACCACCCATTATTCCTTTTTTCCTGCCGGAGTTCCCATTGGCGTCGTCTACGGTCGTCAATTGATTGCCCATAATAACCTCCAAAGGCTATATCTGCATACCTGCACCGACTTTCGTAGGCTGCAGTACGTATATATTGTAGAAGACCGTTTCCTTCATGAACGAAGGGCCTTGGAAGACTCCGCTAAAATCGCCCCATGAGTGTTTATGTCAAATATGGATTTCGGGGGATGGCCATCCTGCTATTCCAGGTGCTGATCCTCAATGAGGTCACCCTGAGGTGGTGGGCGCAGCCTGAGGGATTCCCGATATTCATTCCTATGGTCTATCCGTTGTTTCTACTTTTGCTCCCCTTCAACAGTCCCCGCCTGGGGGTATTGATCCTGGGATTCATCACCGGGCTGATCATGGACGCCTTTATGAATACGGTCGCCATGCATGCATTTGCCACCACGGCCATGGCCTATTATCGCCATCACCTCCTCAATGCCTTCCTGCCCAAGCACTTATCGGAATACGGGGATCAGACTCCCAGCGGAAAAACCATGGGTTCCATTCCCTTTATGGCTTATCTCAGCCTCCTGGTTTTCTTCCATCATAGTCTTTATTTTGTCTTGGAGCTCTGGAGCTTCGCCCATCCCTCTTACCTGATCATCAAGATCCTGGCCTCGGGGACAACCAGTCTGCTGATCATCTTCGCCGCCCTGCTACTTTTCTCTAAGAAGTCCCGGTCCTGGAACTAGCCCTGGCCGCCATCATGGATTCCCAGAGCAAAGCCGAAGATTTTTCCCAGCTAAACTCCCTGGACCTTTCCAGGGCTTTGGCCGCCAACCGGCTCCGCTCATGTTCATTCTTGTACAAGTATTCCATTTTCTCGGCTATATCCTCCACGGATTCGGGGTCGATGAGCAACCCCGCATCCCCGGCCACCTCAGGCATGGAGGAAGTCCTGGAAACGATGACCGGCACTCCGCATTGCATGGATTCCAGAATGGGAATGCCAAAGCCCTCAAACAAAGAAGGATACACCAGGGCATAGGCCGCCGCCATAATCCGGGACAAAGCATCCACCTCTTGGTAACCGGTCCAGATCACCTCATCACGGACGGGCATTTCTTCCTTTAGCCGAAGAATTTCCTCATATTTCCAGGCCAGGCGACCGACGATGACCAGCTTGAAATTGGACCGCTGCCTTTTTTTGAACCGCACAAAAGCATGAAGCAGTCTGGCCACATTCTTTCGGGGATGAAGGGCTCCGGCAAAAACAAAATACTGAGCCCCGCCGGTAAGCTTCTGTTTCACTTCCTGTTTTTCTTCCCAACTCAGTGGCTGATAAAACGGATGGGCCCCGTTGGGTACGATATCGATCTTCTCGGGTTCAATGCCATAGCGGGAGACAATATCCTGCTTGGAAAAATCCGATACCGTGACCAGGCGATCGGCTTTGCGGGCAAAACGCGGGCTGAACCAGCGCCAGTAGTTCCGCTGACTCCAACGCATATGATGAGGAAAATGCTCGAAGGCCAGGTCATGCACTACCAGGCAGGTCGGCACCGATGTCCTCAGAGAAAGAAATCCATCCGGGGAAAGGAAGAGGTCAATCTGGTACTTTTTCAACACATGGGGCACGCTGCACTCCAGCCAGGGCATGAACAGCAGGGGGTGGCGCGCCTGTGGGCCGATGACCACAGGGTGCACATTAGGCGCCGCTATAAAGGAGGGGTCATATGGTCGATCGAAAATGAAATAAAAATCATGTTCGGGATGATTCCGAATCATGGGCTCCAGGGTTTGCCAGGTAAACCATCCTATCCCTTCCAGCCTCCCCTTGAGCAATAATCGGGTGTTAACAGCAATACGCATAGCTAAGTGGCGACAAAAATATAATTTTACTTTTCTATACGCACAGAATATTGCTGGAATGCGCCTTTACTTTGTCAAAAACCTGGTTTTCATCCTGTCCATAAACTTCCTGGTCAAACCGATCTGGATTTTTTTTATAGACCGGAATGTGCAAAACCGGGTCGGACACAGCGAATACGGCACCTATCAGGCCCTGTTCAATCTGGGGATCATATTCCAGATTCTCCTGGACTATGGATTGAACAGCTACAATACCAGGACCATTTCCAGGTTCCCGCATAAGATCAGCTCTCTTTTCCCTTCCATATGGACGGCACGACTGGTATTGAGTCTGGTCTATGCCGTCCTGGTGCTGGGTCTGGGACTGACTCTGGGCTATGATAGCCGAGAAATGGGCCTGCTGGCCTCCATAATGCTGATTCAGCTACTGAGCTCCATGGTCCAGTTCCTGCGCAGCAATGTGGCTGCCCTTCAGAAGTTCCGGCTGGACGGGATTCTGTCCATAACGGATCGGGGAATAATGATTCTGATCGGGGGAGCCCTGCTCTATGGGCTATATCCCGAAGGCCATTTCCGAATCGAATGGTTTATTTGGGCTCAGGTGGCTTCTTATGCGATTACGCTCATTCTGGGCTTCCTGCTGCTCCGGTCTTTGGCGCCTATATCCTTTCGATTGCAGCCCCGATTCCGCCGTCTCTTTCAAGTCCTGGGGGCCAGCACACCCTTTGCCATCCATATTCTCCTCATGTCCCTGTACACCCGGGCCGACATGACTCTTCTGGAGCGTCTGCTCGGGGCGGAAGGCAAGTACCAGGCCGGCATATACGCCGCCGCCTACCGTCTGCTCGATGTATGCAATACGCTGGGGATTATGATGGCGGGCCTGCTGCTGCCCTTGTTCGGAAGGCTGATCCTCGAAAGAAAAAAGGCCGACCCCCTGGTCGGCCTTTCCGTTCGTCTCCTGCTGCCCCTCTCCTTTGCCCTTTCTTCCGCCTCCATAGCTTTCAGCCCGGAAATCATGTCCCTACTTTATCCGGACACGGACCGGAATGCCGCTACGGTCTTCGCCTGGGTGATGGCCGCCTTTCCGGCTTTCTCCCTTGTATATGTTTATTCCACATTGACCACGGCCCATGGCCTGCTCAGGCGACTGATCCTCCTGGCCTTGGGAGCCCTGATCATTAACCTGAGCCTGAACGGAATCGCCATCCCCCGCTTTCAGGCCATGGGAGCCGCCATGTCCGCCGTGGCCACCCAATATTTTGTCGGATTCGGATCCCTGTATATTGCCTGGAAGAAGTCTTTGGTTTCGGCCAATATAAATCTGGTATTGAGGATTCTGGGCTATCTGCTGGGCATAATCCTGATCAGTTATCTGGTCCATTCCCTCCAGATACCCTGGATCCTGGGCTTCTCTTCCATTCTAGTGGCGGGACTGCTGATGATCTTCCTCTACGGACTGGTAGCCCCTTCCTCCCTAAATACTCTGATCAGAAAAAAGCCCTGATCCCGACTAGGGTCGGGTACCTACAATTTGATCGATACGGTCCAGAACCTCCTGGTTCAGGAGGGGAACCAGATCTAAAGCCTTCAGGTTTTCCTCCAATTGCCCCGGTCGGCTGGCACCCATAATAGCCGTGCTCACATGGGGGTTGGTCAGGCACCAGGCCAGAGCCAGCTGAGGAAGCCGGGTGCCCAATTCTTCGGCAAGAGCAGCCAACCGACGCACCGAATCCACTCTTTCCTTCACCAATACCCTATCTCTTAGCCAGTCAAATCCTTCCAAAGCCAGGCGGGAATCCGAGGGAATGCCCTCATTGTACTTGCCGGTAAGGAAGCCGGAGGCCAGAGGGCTCCAAATCGTGGTGCCCATGCCGTGGGTACGGAAAACAGGAATATACTCCTGCTCCATTTTCCGGCGCTCAAATAGGTTGTACTCCGGCTGCTCCATCACCGGACCAATCAGCCTGTACTCGGCTGCTACCCTATGGGCATCCATGATTTCGGCCGCAGACCATTCGCTGGTCCCCCAGTAGAGGATCTTGCCCTGGCTGATCAGATGGTTCATGGTCCATACGATTTCCTCCATAGGCACCGTGGGGTCCGGACGATGGCAGAAATAAAGGTCCAGATAATCCAACTGAAACCGCTTAAGCGCTTCATGGCAGGCTTCCACCAGGTGCTTTCGGGACAACCCCTTCTGGTTGGGTTTGTTGTTCTTCCCCCCATGCCATCCGAAGAAAGCCTTGGAAGAGACCAGATAAGAGGAACGCTCCCATCCCTTTTTACGCAGGATCCGGCCCATGAGGATTTCGGATTCCCCCCGGGCATAGACCTCGGCATTGTCAAAAAAGTTCACTCCGTTTTCATAGGCGATGTCCATCAGCCTTTCGGCCTGGGATTCATCGGCTTGTTTGGCAAAGGTGATCCAGGATCCCAGGGAAAGGGCGCTGACCTGCAGGCCGGATTTTCCCAGTTGACGATACTCCATATGTTTAACTTTATTAGTCTCTTCATTCGCCTTGGGCATCAAAACAGGGGGTAAACCACCAGTCCATCCCGAAGCTTGGGCTCAAACCAGGTACTTTTCGGGGGCATGACCATCCCGGCATCCGCGATACGGAACAATTGCTCAATACGGACCGGATAGCAGCTGAAGGCCACGGCCATCTCCCCGGAGTCCACCCTTCGCTCCAGTTCTTCAAGCCCCCGGATTCCCCCGACAAAATCCACGCGGTTGTCGGTGCGGGGATCATGAATATGCAAGAAATTGGACAAAACCTTCTCCTGGAGAATGGACACGTCCAGCTCCCCGATCAAATCGTCAGGGTAATGCCCGGCACGCGTGACCAATCTGTACCATTTTCCGTCCATATACATCCCGAACTCATGGGGTTGGGCCGGACGCACTGCCTGGTTATCTGCTGAAGCTTGCACCTGAAAATCCGTCTCCAGTTCCCGAAGAAATTCATCCGGGCTCCTTCCGTTCAGGTCTTTGGCCACCCGATTGTAATCCATAATCAACAGTTCACTGGCCGGAAAAAGGCAGGTGATGAAATAGGCACTGTCCAACTGAGGATCCGCCGATAGGCTGGTCGCCCTTTCCATTTCATAGACTTTATAGGCAGAGGCCGCTCTATGATGGCCATCGGCTATATAGGTATAGGGTACCTGTTCGGCAAACAGACGGGTAGCGGTATCGTTTTTCTCCTTATCCTTCACCACCCACAAACGATGGCGGATCTGGTCATCGGAGACAAAATCATATTCGGGCTCATTTTCTTTGGCATCGGCCATCCACCGGGTTAGTTCCGACTGATCAGGATAGGCCAGAAAAACCACCCCGGTCTGTGCCCTGGTCGCTTGAATATGGTGGATTCGGTCCATTTCCTTCTCAGGACGGGTTAATTCATGCTTTCGGATCACCCCCTGGGCATAATCCTTCACCGAAGATCCCGCGATCAGTCCGGTTTGGGCTCGGCCATGCATGGTAATTTCATAGACATAATAACAAGGCAGATCATCACGGATCAGCACCCCTTCTTCGATCATTCTCTCCAGATTGGTGCGGGCAAGTTCATAGACTTTTGGAGAATGCGGATCCTGGTCGGCAGGCATATTGATTTCCGAACGGGTGACATGATAGAAATGATAGGGATCAGAAGCATAAGCCCGGGCTTCCTCTGTATTCATCACATCATAGGGCAGGGTGGCCACCCTGGCCGCCAGATCCCTTTTGGGTCTTAATCCTCTGAATGGGGTAATGATCGCCATATTCTCTGGTTTATTGGTTTGGTGTATGCTTTATCTATTTGATGATTTGATTTTCGTATTCCCTAAGGGCGGAAATCAGCCGTTCCACATCCGCATCCTCTATGCCATGATACAAAGAAACTCTTAATCCGCCAACCGAACGGTGTCCTTCTATGCCCACTATGCCGTATCGCTTTTCCATCCATTCAAGGAATCGAGGCTGAAGTTCCGGATTCCGGAGGCGAAAGCAAATATTGGCATAGCTGCGGTGATCCGGGTCCACATCGGAATAAAGCAGGGGGTGGCGGTCGATTTCCGCATAAAGCCTTTGCGCCCGGGACCGGATGGATTCCAGGCAATGATCCAAACCCCGGGATTTGTACCATCTAAGATAAAGCAGGGCGGTGCCGATGGCCACCACGGGAGGAGTGTTGACCATGGAGGATTTTTCTGCCTGCTTTCGCAGCGAAAGGTAGTCCGGCAGATCGGTTCTCATGGTGTCCAGCAGAGAATGCCGGACTGCCAGAAGGCATACTCCGGCTATACCGAGAAACTTCTGGGCGGCCGCATAAAATAGGTTCAGACGGCGGTAATCCCGGGGACGGCTGAACAGATCGCTGCTCAAATCGGCCACCAGAGGGGCATCCAATTCCGGGAACCGGGTATATTGGGTGCCGTATATGGTATTGTTGGAGGTAAAATGTAGATAGCGTAAGGGAGGCATGGATTCCGGTATCCCGGGAAGCCTCCGGTATCCCTGATCCCGGGAGCTGGACAGAATTTCCGCTCTGCCGAAATACTTCGCGTAGGCATAGGCTTCGCTGGCCCACTGCCCGGAATCCAGAAAGCCCGCCATCTCATGGGGATTTCGGAACAAGTTCATCGGAATGGTGGCAAACTGTGCTCTTCCTCCCCCGGCCAACCAAAGCACTTTAAAGTCCTGGTCCAGTCCACAGAGTTCCCGGACCAGAGATTCGGCCTCATCGAGAATGTCCCGGAACACAGGACCTCTGTGGGGAATTTCGGTAAGCGATAATCCGCTGTTGTCCCATTGACGGATGGAGGCCTCCAATCCCTGTCTCACCTCCAGGGGCAATCGGGCCGGACCGGCCCCAAAATTAATTCTCTGCTGGGGCGGTTTGTTCATGCGAATCCGGTTTATTGGTTATTCCCCCACTTAAGGCAAACTTCATGGCTTCTGCGCTGGACATATTCCGGATCGGCACTATGGCTCTGGGCTCTGTCAGAATCACATATCCGGAAACAGCATAGGCATGGGGCAAATATACAGCGACTCTTCCGGGCATGCCCAGGTGGGCCATGTCCTTCTGAGTCATGAATCCCAGCCTCCAAACAGGAGGATCCTGAAAAACCTGCACCCATACCGGCTCGTTGAACTTCCTTTTGTCGCCTACAAAGGAACCCATAATGTCTTTGATCGATGTGTAGATGAACTTAATTCCCGGGATATGTTCCAATAGATAGTCGAAGGCATCGAACAGCATTCTGCCCAGAAAAAACCGGGTGCCCAAATAACCCACCAGGCTCACCAAGCTGATCACCACCAGAAAACCCAGCCCCCGGGGTACGGCCGGAATCAGCCGGTCCACACTGTCAAAGACCAGGAAAATGACATAAGCGGTAAGCACCATGGGGCTCAGAATAAGCAATCCCTGGAGAAAGGATCGAAGCAAAAAGCTCAGGAATTTCCGCATAATGCTATGGATTTGACGGGTACTTTACACAAAGATATAAGTATATTGGGGGATCAACGAGGGAGACCGTCCGTTATATGAAGCCTTTCCACGTGGTTCTGCTCTTTTTCCTGGGAGGATTTTACTCCATCCATGCACAGCCCCTGTCGGCCATGGGTTGGGAATCCGCATTAACCCTGGGAAAACTGATCCGCCATACGCCTTCCTTTCCCCGGGAAATGACCGGTTATGGATTCCGCTGGGAAGCGGCCGCCTTTGTACAGACCGATGGGAGCCGACCCTGGCATTCCCTTCAGGGATATCCGGAAATCGGTCTGGGCTTAGCCTATAGCCATTATGGCGCAGAAAGGCTCGGAGCCTGTATCAGCCTTTATCCCAGCCTCCAGTTTCCCCTGATCACCTTCGGGAAATGGTCCTGGACAATCCGGCTGGGATTTGGTATCGGCTATGCCACCAAGCCCTATGAACGATACCCTTCCTGGGATACGTTCAATACAGCCATAGGCAGCCATATCAATAATTACACCCTTTTCTCCACGGATCTGAGATATCCCTGGACCGAAAAATGGGAACTGTTTTTGGGCGCGGATTTCTCGCATATATCCAATGCCTCCCTGCGCAGACCGAATCTGGGCATGAATATGGCCGGTATCCATGCAGGATTCCGCTATCAGCCCAAAAAGCCGCTAAGGCAGCAGAGGCCGATCTCCGATCTCCCGAATTCCCGGATTTTAGCCCAGGTCCGACTTGGCCTGGCAGCTACGGAAATGGGCCCTCCCGACGGCCCGCTTTACCTCAACTATTTGGTATCCGCATATGCGAGTAAGCGCTATGCGGGGAAGAATAAAATTCTGCTGGGCCTGGACTATTCCTACCACGATCAGATCTATGCCTTTCTGAGGAACAACGAGATCCACCCGGGTGAAGAAAAGGCCCAAAGCTGGAAATCCAGCCTTTTCATAGGCCATGAATTCCTTCTGGGCAGGGTGGGCATAGTCACCCAACTGGGTTTTTATCTTCGTCAGGCAGCCTTACCCGATCCCATTATCTATCAGAAGCTGGGCGGACATGTCTACATAGTCCAAAGGGAAATAGGGCTATTCAAAGAGGTCTTTGCCTCCTGCCTGCTCAAAGCCCATATGGCCGATGCCGAACTGGTGGAAATGGGGCTAGGAATGGGGTTCTAGATATCGGTATCCCTTCTCCTTCCTTTCTGCATGCTGTATTGGCCAGATGGGAAATGGGATTCTTTCGTCCCGAATTTTGACGGGCTCGGCTGGGATAATCTGTTGGCGGTGCTTCCGGGACTATATCCCATCTTGGGAGCCAGTGGGATACAGTCCGACAAGAGAATGAAAGGCTTCTAATCCGCCTGCGGGGAATGGGCAGGGAGAAATTCATATCGACATTTGGTCATTGCCCGAAGGACAACTAAATCAGTCCTTCGCGGATCAGGTCATGGATATGCACCATGCCCGCATAACGCCCCTGTCCATCGATGACCAATAGCTGGGAAATTTCCCGGTCCCTCATCTGATTCAACGCCAAAACAGCCAGTTCCTCTTCTCCGATCATCTGAGGACTGCGGCTGGCCATGTCCATGGCCCGGGACGGGCGCTGGCTTTGGTCCATGCCCAGCATGCGCCTCAAATCCCCATCGGTGATCATGCCCAGGGGAGTCTGGTCTTCATCCACCACCGCAGTGGCCCCCAGGCGTTTACTGCTGATTTCATAAATGATTTCCCTCAGATCCGCTTCCGGGCTAACCTGGGGTCGGGGATTCCGGCCACTGAGGTCTTTGACCCGAAGATAAAGACGCTTACCCAAGGATCCTCCGGGATGAAATCGGGCAAAATCGCCGGCACTGAACCCCTTCAACTGAAGCAAGCAAACAGAAAGCGCATCCCCCATGACCAACTGGGCCGTGGTCGAAGAAGTCGGCGCCAGATTATTGGGACATGCTTCCTTTTCGACGGTGGCGTTGATCAGATAATCGGCCTGAGTAGCCAGGTAGGAATCTGCATTGCCGCATAGGGCAATCACCGGATTACCGAAGTGCCGGATCAGCGGTATCAACATTTTAATTTCCGGGCTTTCTCCGCTCTTGGAAAGAATCATGACCAGATCTTCATCCTGGATCATGCCCAGGTCTCCATGGATTGCATCCCCGGCATGCATGAACAGGGCCGGGGTACCCGTCGAATTCATAGTGGCCACGATTTTCTGCCCAATAATGGCGCTCTTTCCTATTCCGGTGACCACCAGCCTGCCGCGCGCCTCATGAATCAGGCGCACCACCCGAACAAACTCCTCATCAATATATTGCGCCAGTCGGGCCACGGACCTTTGCTCCAGCTCAATGGTCTCCAAGGCCATGGCCTTAATCTGATCCAGGGAATCCATGGCACAAATTTAGGTTTTTAGGCTTCATAATCCGGAATCGGGTTTCATCCGTTTGGCAATTCGGATCATACCCCCATTCATCCGGAGCAGGGCTGACCGTATCCGCTGAGGTTTCTCGGCGGATTTCCCCCAACAGGATAACCCATCCCGGACCTGCGGAGGTGAACTCTCTGGGTTTCTCTTTACTTTTGAACCACTATGAGCGATCAAAAATCCCTTTTTCTTGCCAAAGCCGAAGTCAAAGCTCAAGACCTGGAGCATAAGCGCAAGCTGAAATTCAACATCGAAAAATATGCTCAAGCGGTGGTGAAGGGGAAAACCCAGTTCTCGGATCTGGAATCTGCCCGCCAGATGGCCAAGAACCGGAAGTGGATGGTCATGGAAAATCTCGATAAATATTTGGAGCAATTCGAGAAAAATTTTGTGGCCAATGGGGGAAAGCTGATCTGGGCAGAAACCGACCAGGATGCCCTGGAAGCCGTGGCCAAGATCTGCCGGGAAAGAAATGCCAGGACCCTGGTCAAATCCAAATCCATGGTCACCGAGGAAATCCATCTGAACGAATACCTCAAAACCCAGGGGATCGAATCCATTGAAACCGACTTGGGGGAATATATCCAGCAGATGGACGGGGAATCTCCTTATCATATAGTCACCCCGGCCATGCATAAGAGCAAAGAAGACGTGGCCAGGCTGTTCCATGAAAAACTGGGCGTCCCGCCCCGGCTGACTCCCTCTGAACTCACCCAGATCGCCCGGGCGAACCTGAGGAAAAAATATTTGGAAGCGGAAATTGGCCTGACCGGAGGAAACTTCCTGGTGGCCGACATGGGGGCCGTCGCCTTGACGGAAAACGAAGGCAATGCCCGACTATCCACCGCCTTTCCTAAAACGCATATTGCCCTGGTAGGGATCGAAAAAATCATCCCCTCCCTGGATGACCTGGCCCTGTACTGGCCTTTGCTGGCCACCTATGGCACCGGACAGAAAGTCACGGTATATAACAGTTTGTTTTGCGGACCCAAAAAACCTGGGGAGACCGACGGACCCGAAGAAATGTTTGTCATCCTTCTGGACAACGGCCGCACCCGGCTTCTCTCCCCTGATGTCCGGGAAAGCATGTATTGCATACGATGTGGCAGCTGCCTGAACGTCTGTCCCGTCTACATGAATATAGGAGGACATGCTTATGGGACCACCTATTCAGGACCCATAGGTTCGGTAATCAGTCCCCACCTCAAAGGCATGGAAGAATACGGGCACCTTTCCCACAGTTCCAGCCTATGCGGAGCCTGCACGGCCTCCTGTCCCCTGAATATAGGCATACATAGCATGCTCCACGCCAACCGGAAACGGGGAGTGGAATCCGGTCACCGCTCCATTTCCGAGTCCCTTGGATGGAAAGTCTGGAAAAAGAGCATGGAAAGTCGACGCCTGCTCAACATGGCAAGCGCTTCCACCAAAAAAAGAGTTTTCTCGGCTTTGTTCTCCCGGTCCTGGGGCTACCAGAGGACCATGGTGTCCTTTGCCCCCAAATCCTTTAATCAGCTCTGGAAAGAGAAGGAAAAAGCGTCATCCCATGGCAGCGGAAAAACTGGCAATATTTAGCCTTCAAAAAAGCCCCCGGCTGCAATATGTCCTGGATTGGATATTCTCCGAACGAATGGGTATAGCCTGGAACTGGGCAGAGAATCCGCTGAACGCCGATATCGTATACGGAATTATCCAGGAAGGGAAAATATCCATACCGGATGGCGGGCTGATCTTCGAATCTGGCCTTTCCCCCATAATCCCAAGCTGGGGGGACTGGAAAGGACTCCCGGTCATTTTCGCTTCCTCTTCTGCCGATAATTCGATTCCCTTTGATCTTTTTGCCGCCGTATTTTACTGCTTAAGCCGCTATGAGGAATATCTCCCGGATGCCCAAAGGGATGTTCATGGGCGATTTGACCATAGGGCCAGCCTTTTCCACCATCGGGGTCTACTCACCCGACCCTTGGTGGACGAATGGATTCAGGCCTGGGCTCAGGATCTGAAATTCAGGGGATACCCCGTTCACCCTTCCCGATTCCGATTCCTGCCCAGTTTCGATATCGATCAGGCCTATGCCTTCCTCCATCAAGGATTCATCCGTTCTCTGGGCAAAAGCCTGAGAAGAGTTCTAAGGCAACCAACTCAGATCCGCCCCATTTTATCTGCCTGGAGAGGAAAAACAATAGATCCCTATGACCAGTTTGGCCCATTGGACCGCATAGAAGAGGAAACCGGCATTCGAGGAATATACTTTTTCCTGCTCGCCCCCCGGCAATCGGCTTTTGACCGGAACCTCCCGCCTGGATTGCCGGCCATGCAGGCTTTGATACAAAAGCAGTCTCAGACCCACATTCTCGGTTTGCACCCTTCCTACTACAGTCTGGACCAGCCGGGCAAACTGAAAGAGGAGAAACATATTTTGGAGCGGGCCATAGGCAAGCCAGTTCATCGCTCCCGCCAGCATTACATCCGTTGGACCCATCCTGGGGACATGCGCAAATTGATAGAATTGGGAATAAGAGAAGACTACAGTATGGGCTATGGTGGCCATATCGGATTCCGGGCCGCCACCAGTTGGGATTTTCCTTGGTATGATCTCGAAAGGGAATCCACTACAGCATTGAGGGTATTTCCTTTTTGTTTCATGGACACCACGGCCCGTTACTTCCATGGATGGGACTCAGAACAGGCTTTCGAAGCCTTGAACCAGATGGCCGAAAAACTCCGGCAATCGGGAGGAATGCTTATCACGATATTTCATAATAGCAGCCTGGGACCGGATCCTGGCTGGGAAGGGTGGGGATCCTCCTATGCGGATTTTCATCGTCGCTGGGCTCTATTTTCGGATATAGACCCGGGTACCCACCCCCACCAGGGAAAATAGTTCATCCACATCTTGGTTCTTCAGGGCCACGCATCCATCGGTCCAACCCACTCCCATTTCGATCAGATCATCGCCTCCTCTCCAAATCCCGTGTATGCCAATATCCCCCCCAATCCGGGCATTGGCCGGGATAATCCCCCGGGCCTTCAACTCCTGGAAACGAATTCTCGCCGAATCATTGGGATAGCTTATGGCCATGAATTTGTTGTATTTGGAATTGGGATTCTTCCTGGAAATGGTGAACCAACCTTCCGGTGTGCAACGATCGCCTTCCATAAATTTGTTCTCCGAGGGCCGAGGACCGAATACCGCTTTATAGTTACGGACCAACTGGCGTTTGTAGAACACTTTCAGGCTGTACTTGGATTTTTCGACCAGCAGCATGATGGAATCCCGATCCATGGTGTCCGGCAGCAGGGGAGGACGGGCATCATAACCAAATCGCCGGGGCATGATGATGGTTTGGGTGACCCGCATCAGTCCTTGATTGAACTGTATCTCCCTTATAATATTCCCTTTCGAGTCCGTATATTCCCTGAGCAGCTTGACATTTCGGGGGATCTCCTGCCCAAAGGCATCCTTTTCCACTTCTTGTGATTGTGCCCAGCTGTTCTGCGAAAAGAACATGGTCAGGACCAGGGCGGCCAAAGCCCCCAATATCTTCATGAATCCCTGAAATCTAGGATGATGAATGACCATAATAACCTCCTTTTTCCTTGCGAAGCATAGACTACGAAAATACAAAAAAACCCCTGTATACTCTTTTCGACTAACCGGTTTGCATCGAAGATCCGGCCGGAATCGCCCCCGGCCCCAGGGCGAGGGGGAGTCGGAGTCAAAAATCGCCCTTATCTTTGAAAGTGATCCCGGGATCCGCCTATGACCTTTACCGAAGAAAACTATCTCAAAGCCATTTATTTCCTCCAGTCCCGCTCGGAGACCGGAGAAGTATCCGCTAATGAAATCGCCCAGCGTCTGGAAAACCGCCCGGCCACGGTTACGGATATGCTCAAGAAACTCTCCGAGAAGAAGCTGATTCATTACGAGAAATACAAGAGGATCCGCCTTACCGAAACCGGCAGAAAAACCGCCTTGTCGGTGGTCCGCAAGCATCGCTTATGGGAAACCTTCCTCAGTGAAAAGCTGTCCTTTGATTGGGATGAGGTCCATGACGTGGCCGAACAACTGGAACATATCGATTCCCCTAAATTGATCGAGAAACTAGATGAGTTCTTAGGCTATCCCCAGTTTGATCCCCATGGAGATCCCATTCCCAATGCCCAGGGAAAAATTCCCCAATCCTCGGCCCAACTGCTGAGCCAGGCCCCCATGGGGGTATGGATCCAGATCGTAGGAGTAAGAGACACCAGCCGGGCCTTTCTGAGAAGGCTAGCCAAAGATGAACTCGATATAGGATCCAAAATTTTGGTAAAGGAAAGGCTGCCCTTCGACCATAGTCTGGTCATCCGCACCCCTTCGGGAAAAACCATTCAGATTTCGGAGAAAATGGCCAACAACCTGATGGTCACCTGACCTTGGATTTCTTATAAATAGGCACTGTGGAACAGGGCTCTCCATACATGATCGAAAACACCCAGGGTCTTAAGCTGGTGGTGACTGCCATATAGGCTTCGGCACCGATCCGCGGATCTCCGCATCCCTTAACCACCACCTTTTTTCCTTCATACTCCCGGGGATCCCATTGTCGGATAGCCTCCAGATGCAAAGCCCTGGTCAGGGCATCCGGAGTTCCAAAATACAGGGATTTCGCCACGGGTTCCGCATAGGATGCCACCAGCATATAGGCCCAAAGCGGAATGATCGCATCCGAAGAGCAATACACGGCCAGATGTTTTCCCTCAAAAAGGGTCCAGTCCATGGATTTAAGGGAATCCCGAAAATCTTTTTCCTTGAGAATCAACCCTTTGTATAGAAGAGGTTCCAGGTCAAAACTAGCCATTTCCTCCGGATCAGGCAGGAAGTCTTTCAGGTCCAGGCTGATCAATCCGCTGGCCGCCACCCTATTCTTGATTTCCGAACTGTCCATAAGGCAAAAGTACGCCTTTGCCGTCAATCCGAACGGGAACCGAAAATCTTTGGCCTAGGTCAGAGATTCTGGCTGTTGTATTCTACTTTGGCCGATTTTCGGAGCATATCCTGAACACCGGGCCCCAAGGTGCTTTCCAACTGGCGATGGAGCATAATCTGGGTTTGATCTATTTGATCAGTTCCCGGTTCTTCTCCGGATTTCCACCTATACTTAAGGCGGACAAAGATCACTCCACTCTGCCCTTCAATGGGTTCAGACAGACGATTCTTCTCCAGGCCAGGATAAAAAGCCAGCCCTACCGCCTTGGGTTCGAATCCCAGACCCGCAATGAAAGGAGTGGACAGACTAAAGGAATCCGCCTGCTGAATCACCAAGCCAGTGGATTTGGCCAATTCTTCCATGCTGGCGGCGGATCGGTATTTCTCTATTATGCGTTCGGCCTTCTTTTCATTGCGGATCGCCGTCTCTATGCTGGGGCGGATCAGCTCATCGAGCTTCATCAGTCCAGGATTCTTCACCGCACTTAGTTTGGCTACTACATAGCGGTTATCCAGGCTGAATATGGGAGATATCTCTCCAGGCTTTGCCTCATACATCCAGCGAATGACTTCCCTACTGGAACCCAGGCCGGAGAGCACAAAATCATTGGCCTTGACATTCTCGGCCACTTTTTTATTCAGACCACCTTTTTCCACGGCTTCATCGAATGCCTGAGCCATGGTATTCCTTCCCGCAAACTCAGCAGCCTGAGCATAAATGGTATTCTCCGTGGTCTGGCTGGGATAAAGAGATTTGGACAGGGTCGCCAGCTTAAGGGCATCCTTGAACGCTTTCTGATCCAGAATCTCGATATAGTGAAAGCCTGCATAGGCAGGATTGGAAACCTTTACCACCGTGGTCTGACCCTTTTTACCCTCGAAGGAAAAATCGGCAAACTCCTTGGATATCTGTGCGCGCTGGGAAAGCATAAACGTATATTCCCCATTGGTGGGAATACTGCCTTCATCATCCGTGTATTGATTCACCACAGTGGCAAAATCCGCTCCGGATTTCAGCAGTGCAATGGCAGAATCCAACCTGGCTCTGGCGGCTTCATCCGTGGCTACTGGCTGACCGGCATTTTCGGTGCGCACCAGAATATGTCTAACGGTCACCGAATCCGGCAATCTCTTCTTTTCCACCACCTTGGTGAGCTTATAGGCCCCGTTCTCAAAATAGGGTCCAAATATCTCGCCCTCGGAAAGCGCCATCAGGGAATCCGAATAAATAGAGAAGAAGGTGGACTGATTCACCCAGTCGCCGCGGTATGGATCCTCTGAATGACGGTTTACAAAGCTTTCCACCTGCTGGGTGGATTCCAGTTCCGGCTTCAGGGAAGCCAGGGCTTCCAGTACCCGGGCGGTGTCCTCCGAAGAAGGAACCACATCGAAACTCACGTATTCAATGCTTCGGGTGGGTTCATCGATGGTATACAGAGGAGCCTTCCTTTTTAAATATTCCTGCATGTCCTTCTCGGAAACCGGGACCAGACTATCAGATACCGTGGAATAGTCAATGTGCAGGAATTCCATGGAGGCATATTGATTCTGTTCATCAATTATTCTTTCAGCCAGATACCGGGGGGTATAACTGGCCTTGCTCAGCATATTACTGTATTTGCGGATAATATTGTTTCGCAGCACATATGCCTTCAGAGCCTCCCATTCTTTTCTGGTCCGGCCTGATGGATCAAACTGATCCACCTGTTGCTCAAATCCTCGGATCCGGGAAGGGTCAAAGGTTTGGGTTTCTTGATTGCGGAATGCCGGATATTGTTGAATCAGTAGATCAGGCTGCGCACCATAAATCAGATTCCTTTCTTCTTCAGGAGTCGTGCGAAGCCCCATTTTCTTAGCCTCTTCGCGAATGATTCGTTCATTGATAATCTCCGTGAGGGTTTGTGCGCTTAGCTGGGCCCGGGTGGCATCATCAATTTTCTGTCCCTGGGAACTATAGGAATAGAGGTGCTCGTATTCCATCACGCGCAGATTATACTCCCGGATATCCACTTTCTCCCCATTCACGGTGACTACACTGGCATCTCTTCCCAAAGTGTCGGCCAGGTTTCCGCTGGCCGCATCCATCAAAATAAACCCTACCAGGGCCAGGGCAATAACAAATCCGGCCAGTTTGCCGTACTGATTTCTGATTTTCTGAATAACCGCCATATCGGTATAATAAGATTTATTATTCTTAGGAGGGCAAATTTATAGGAAAAATCGAGATTATCCCCAATTTTCGACCTGTTGGACGATTTAGGTATCCGGTCCGTTTTTTTTGCGGTATATATTATGGTATGCTTTCGCCATGCCCCTGGGGTAGTTCCCAGAATTTCTCTGCCCGGATACAGGGGATCTGTCGGGGAAAACGGTGGATAAGTATCGGAATAGCCTGGGGAGAAACCATTTCAATAGGGGAAAAAATTCCCCTCTGCCCGATTCCTCGTTAAGAGGTCCCTATTTATCCCCGTCTCTCCCCGAAAATAAAAGAACTTATCCCAAAGAACTTTATCCCCGATTCGATTATTCCCCATAATCCGGATTATTGGGTATAACCGAGTCATTCCCGGATGGGTGTTCTCCCTTAGTTGTGCATAACCCGGGGATAAGTTCGGGATAAGCCCGGAGATATCAAATTTTCTAATTCCCCGGAGAACGGTATCCCCATATGCACATCCCTAGTAGTAGTAGCTTAATTTTTTAAATTTTTTTATTCATTATTAATAGGGGAGCGTTTTTTGGGGATATCGGCTAAGAGGAGGATTTTTTGGTGGTTTTTCTCCGTGAGGCGTATAAGGGGCCCCTTTAGGAGAATAACGGAGAACCTAGATAATGTGTTATCTGGGGCTTCGCCATGGCATGGGCTTTGTAGGGTCTATTTTTATCGATTTTTTCGATGCGGAATGATTTGGTCAAAATTCTCATTATATTTGTTCATTGCGGTTAGACTTTTTTTGAATTCTCTACTTGGAAAATCTATTTTTATGAAAAAACTCAACATTATTCCTTGGGGATTGGCTTGCTGTTTGGCATTGAGCCCAGTCCTCGGTTCTGCCCAACAGATGCCCGCCTTTGAAACGAATTTTTATAAAGACTATGTAGGGCAGCGGGCTATGGTCGTGTCTCCTTCCCATTTGGTGAAGAATCTTACCCACACGATTTCCAATGACGGTTCGGGTTCGGCCAATGAATGGGGAGGGGCTATACCTTCTGCCGGTATGCTTAACCTGCCTCTGGCCAAATGTGATCCCTATGATGCTTGTGCCCCGATTACCAACGGGGGAGACCTGGCAGGTAAGGTAGCTTTGGTCGAAAGAGGGGATTGTGAGTTCAGTCAAAAAGCCAAAGCAGTTCAGGATGCCGGAGCCATTGCGATTATTATCGTGAATAATGTTCCGGGTGGTCCGGTAGGGATGGGCGCGGGATCAGCGGCCGGTGGTGTAAGCATTCCGGTGATTATGATTTCCCAGGATGAGGGTGCCGTATTATCCCAGGCTCTGGACAACAGTGAGGACATTGAGGTGAGCTTTACCCACTGGGGAATTGGTTATACCAATGATATAGGAATTATTTCCGGTGGTGCTACGGGTTGGCACAATATGGTAACTCCTTTACATCAAATGACCCCTGATGTGATGGGCAATGCACCCTATAAGGGTATTAACGCCGTAGTGGTAGCGAATTTCGGTTCCGCCGATCAGACTGGTGTGAAACTGGTATCTACCGTTACCTGGAATCCGGATGGAGGTTCTCCCACCGTGGTGTATAAGGATTCCGTAGTGGGATTGAGTTTAGCCGCCGGAGATTCGATTATCAGCCCTTACGGTAATGAGTATACCCTGCCTGCTCCTACTTCCACTGGCCGTTATGATGTGGAACATGTGGTGAGCATGGATAACGCGGATGAGTTTATAGATGATAACAAGGTGGTTACTTCCTTTTATGTAAGTGACCATATATTATCTAAAGGAAGATATGATTTTGCCGAGGACGAGGGGATTTCCCTGATTGGATACAACTTTGCGACCAGCATGGATTTCATCTGGGGTCCTTTGTATTATATTCCTAAAAAGGATCATCAAATCCGGGCAGCCCAGTTCAACCTGATTTCGAGCTCAACTCCAGACTTCAGTCTTCAGCCGCCGGTTACCATGATTTTGTGGAAATGGGAAGATGCGGGCGCCAAAGATGGTATTATTGAGCAAAGCGAACTGAATATGGTGGGTGTCGGAACTTATGAGTTTGCGCCCGGTGATTCTTCAGGGGATGCTCATTGGGTACCACTTGTAGACGCCATGGATAATACCAAAGTTGTTGTGACGGATGATGATGCGCATTATTGGGTGGTATTGACGGTTCCGACGGGAACTTTTATGGGAGCCGACGGAATGTATAATGCTTATCCCCGTTCCTGGGCCAGAGCTCAAAGTAGCGGATATTATGAGGCCTATTCACCGATTTTCCCTGGATCCTTGTCTGTTTTCGATCAGACTAGTACCAATCAGGCTTTGATGTTCCCCTTTGAAGGAACCCAGGATATTGATTCCGTACGCTTTGCCCAGCAGAAGAGCGGAGCCATAGCTTCCATTCCCTTGGATATCGCGCCCTGGACCATTTCTGTGGAAGATATATCCACTGGATTGAATCCCATCGATGTCCAAGTCTATCCAAATCCGGCTAGTGATCAGTTGAATCTGGAGCTTAGCTTGACTAAGGAAGCCAAGAAAGTACAGTTTGCGATCATTGATGGAACGGGTCGTCCCATGGGTTATGAAGATCCCTTAACTTCCGTGAAGCAAGGTAATTTCCAAATCAGGACCAACCATCTTGCCGCTGGAAATTATTATCTGATTATTTATGTGGACGGAGTGCCTACGGCGCGCCCATTCACCATTGTGAGATAAGAGTTCTTTAGTTTAGGTTTTTAGATCGGGTTCCTTGGGGAGTCCGATTTTTTTTGCCCTGATAGTAGGGTGTTTTTTTGATAGAGGATTGTTGGGGTGGCGGGAAAGGGATTTGAATAAGGATTGGGGAACTATTGGCGGAACCGGGTAGGGATTCGTCCGGCTGATTTTCTCTTGAGTCCGCGCACCTGGAGGGGCTTAAGGAAATGGGGATAGTATCCCATTCTAATTCTTAGAAATGGGGCTTATGGACGGTAGGCTAATCCTAAAGCTGCTCGGGTGTTTCACGTGAAACAGGTCTAGCCGGGTAGGTGTCGGATTTTGGGTTTGCCGGAGCTGGGTTGTGTTGTAGAAAATTCATTGGCGAGATCAGGTTCGAGGCCTGTCAAAATAGGGTTGGGTATCCTTACCTTGTTTCACGTGGAACAATGGGTGTCAATTGTTCTAGGAGGAGAGTGTTTTGGTTTGAGTTATCTATGCCTGGTCGTTGAATCACTCAGGAGTACGGGAAATCCTCGTGTGGGGTTCGAGATCGGGCATCGAGCAGATGGAGTCATCCTGTTTTGCCTGGATTTCCAGAGACGGATAGATTGGGCAGGATCTTCTTTTCCGGGGAATTGCTTGTCCCCTTATTTTTTCCAGAAAGCGCTGGATGGGTCATCCAAAGAGATTGGAAGACGGAATTGGCCAAAAGGGTGCCTTTTGGATTTTGGGCGTGTATTTTTTTGGACCTGGCAGGGTGCGAAAAGCTAGCGAGCATGGTCCTAAGGGAATGGCCAGAATTTTGCCTATAGAATTGATTTTGGTGGAAACTGGGGTGGAGATCCGGGGATCAGCTGTTTCACGTGGAACAGGTTGTTTCTCGGGAGGAAAATTCCAAGAATTCCATGGAAATGGGCGTGGATTTGTACCTTTGTGCCCTATGTTTCCAGAATACGATGTCATTGTGGTGGGAGCTGGTCATGCAGGCTGTGAGGCCGCGGTGGCAGCTGCTCATATGGGATCCCAGGTGTTATTGGTGACCATGAATATGCAAACGATAGCCCAGATGAGCTGTAACCCTGCCATGGGGGGGATCGCCAAAGGGCAGATAGTCCGGGAGATCGATGCTCTGGGTGGGTATAGTGGATTGGTATCCGATGCCTCGACAATTCAATTTCGAATGCTAAACCGGTCCAAAGGACCGGGGATGTGGAGCCCTAGAGCCCAGAATGACAGACATCTTTTTGCCCAGGATTGGAGGCAGAGATTGGAAAACACCCCGAATATCGATTTTTGGCAGGATATGGTGGGATCGTTGATTGTTTCACGTGGAACAGTCCGGGGAGTGCGAACGGGAATGGGAATGGAGATCCGTTCCAAAGCTGTGGTCCTGACCAACGGAACATTTTTAAACGGGGTGATTCATGTGGGCGAGAAGCAGTTTGGAGGCGGGAGAATGGGCGAGAAAGGGGCAACGGGCATCACCGAACAATTAGTGGAACTAGGCTTCGAATCCCGTAGACTGAAAACGGGAACTCCTCCCCGAGTAGATGGACGCAGCCTGGATTACCGCAAAATGGAGGTGCAATATGGAGACGAGGAGGTGGTGGGATTTTCCTTCCTTCCGGAGCCCAAACTGGATCCGGCACGGCAAAGACATTGCTGGATCACCTATACCAATGCGAAAGTGCATGAGACTCTAAAGAAGGGTTTTGATTACTCTCCTATGTTCCAGGGAAGAATCCAGGGAAGCGGGCCCCGCTATTGTCCCAGCATTGAGGATAAAATCAATCGTTTTGCCGATAAGGATCGCCATCAGCTTTTTGTGGAGCCTGAGGGATGGAATACGGTGGAAATCTATGTCAACGGATTCAGTACTTCCTTGCCGGAATCCATTCAGTATGAGGCCCTGCGCAAGGTGCCCGGTTTTGAGAAGGTAAAGTTGTTTCGGCCGGGTTATGCTATAGAATACGATTATTTCCCGCCCACTCAGTTAAAGTACTCCCTGGAGACCAAGTTGGTTGACAATCTTTTCTTTGCCGGGCAGATCAATGGAACCACCGGCTATGAAGAGGCGGCCTGCCAAGGATTGATCGCCGGAGTCAATGCCCATCAGAAAATCCGGGATCGGGAACCTTTGCATTTGAAGCGAAGCGATGCCTATATAGGCGTGCTCATAGACGACCTGATTAATAAGGGGACAGATGAACCCTATAGAATGTTTACCAGTAGGGCAGAATACAGAACCCTGCTGCGTCAGGATAACGCCGATCTCCGATTGACGCCCTTGGCCTATGAGCTGGGCCTGATCGGAGAACAAAGATTTGCCCTGTTGGAAAGAAAAAAGCGGGATATTCAGGAGGTGCGTGATTTCTGGGATTCGTTTTCCATTAGTCCGGATCAGATGAATGGCTTGCTGGAATCCCTGGGCCAGGCCCCCTTGAATGAAAAGACCCGTTTGTCCAGGATATTGTTGCGCCCCGGCCTAGGGATCCGGGAGATTATGGCCCATTTCCCCCCAGTTAGAGAGAAAATGGAAGGAAAGGATAAGCGGGTATTGGAGCAGGCGGAGATTCAGCTAAAGTATGGAGTCTATATGGAAAAGGAAAAGGAACTGGTGAAGAAAATGGCCAACCTGGAAAATCTGCAGATTCCGGAAAACTTTAATTATAGTGCTATTCAAGCCCTTTCCATGGAAGCCCGGCAGAAACTAAGCCAGATCAAACCCCGAACCCTTGGCCAGGCATCGCGGATTAGCGGGGTAAATCCCAGCGATGTACAAATATTATTAGTTTTTATGGGAAGGTAATGACCTGGAGAGAGACCATCAGAAAATACTGCGATTATCAGGAAAGATCCCATAGGGGAATCGAACCTATCGGGCATTAATCTCTTTATCAATATTTTACAACCATCCCTTTTCCCAACTCACCGAATCGCTCACTGGTTTGACATACGTTTTAGCTGCAAGTGCTATGCTGCTAAGATACAAAATTTCTGTGATGTAAGAATGAAATATTAACGGTTTGCGTGTATGTGCAGTAGCGGATTAGAAGTACTTTCCTTTCCGTTTAGCACAAAGTTTTTTAAAAGCACAGACCTTCGATTTACCACTTCACCCGCTATTGCCACATACACGCTGTTACAAGCTGGCCTTCTGTCCTCCGTCATTGTCAAGCCTTGTCCAGTATGGGTTTTCGCTGTTTCTGTCCAACTGTTTTTGTGTCGGTTGTGGGTGGCGAAAAAATAAAACACCGAAGGGAGGGAAGAAAAAAATGAATTTACTCGCATATTGCTGGTTTTCATAGGTGCTCGTGATTGCTTCGCAATTCTTTTGGGGTTGGCGAAAAGCACACTCTTTTGCAAGATTTGGTCTGTGCTTGGTCTTGCGCGGCTTGCAAATGTGTGTGCTTTTGCGTGTAGGCTCATGCTAATAGTTTTTCTAATTTCATTTTCCACTTTTCCCAGTCTTTCATTTCCTTGGTTTGTAAATCTATAAATTTCTG
>CAYPQN010000028.1:0-30423 GCA_964412885.1 uncultured Chitinophagaceae bacterium
AGATACTGCAAAAAGCGACACCAAGTTAACTTATTTAATAATCTTTACACTAGATAGGTGAAATCCTAAAAACGTTGGGAACCCCTAAAACTATTATGTGGAGCGGGTTCCTGTTTTAAACATCTTTTTCATTGCGGAATTAAGGAATTATAGATTCTGGCTAAGTCTAATTTTGAGGTGCTATGAAATATCTATTTTTGCGGCATAGGTAGAAAGAAGAAAGTTTTGTAGCAAGACATATTACTTGAGTTGTCCCGGATGATGGTCCCCGGAACCCTTCAACGGAATCGGTAGAAATCACCGGATTCTGAATACGGGAAACAAAACCATGCGGACCTACCTAGGTATAATGCACCCCAGGAGGGGAAATCATGCCCTTCAGCTCCCTCCCGGATCTTACCCATAGATTTCAGAAACACCCTCGAAGAAGGAGACAGACTCTCCAAGCCAGAGAATCAAAAAAGAAAAAGCAGACCCGGCTTATCCGGGAATCACTTTCAAATCCCTGCCCACCCGAACAAAGGCCTCGATGGCGGCATCCAGATGCTCCTTTTCATGTGCCGCAGATATTTGCACTCGAATTCGGGCCTGGCCGTTGGGCACCACCGGATAGAAAAATCCGATAACATATATGCCTTCTTCCAGTAGTCGGGCGGCCATTTCCTGTGCCAGTGGTGCCTCATAAAGCATGATAGGCACAATGGGGTGAGTTCCGGGCTTTATATCAAACCCGGCCTCTGTCATCCTTTGGCGGAAATGACGGGTATTTTCCTCCAGCTTGTCCCTTAAATGTGTGGTTCGGGAAATCATGTCCAAAGCGGCTATGGATGCGCCCACCACGGCCGGGGCCAGAGTATTGGAGAACAGATAAGGACGGCTTTTCTGCCTAAGCATATCCACCAGCTCTTTTCTTCCACTGGTAAACCCGCCCGAAGCGCCTCCCAGCGCCTTTCCCAGGGTCCCCGTAATCACATCCACACGGTCGATCACTCCACATAGCTCATGAACGCCCCTACCTGTTCTGCCCATAAATCCCGAAGAATGGCTCTCGTCAATCATTACCAGGGCATCGTATTTGTCGGCCAGGTCGCAGATCTTGTCCAACTGGGCAATGGTACCGTCCATGGAAAAGACCGAATCCGTCACGATAAATCGGGTACGCGCCTGTGGATATGCCTTCAGTTGGTTTTCCAGGTCCCCCATATCGTTGTGCCTGTATCGGGCCCTTTGGCATTTAGTCAGCCGGACTCCGTCAATGATGGAAGCATGGTTCAGCTCATCGGAAAGTATCACATCATCCGGGCCAAGCAGCGGCTCGAACACCCCGGCATTGGCATCAAAACAGGCAGCATAAAGTATGGCATCCTCAGTACCCAGAAACTCCGCTATCTTTTGCTCGAGTTGCCGGTGTATATCCTGGGTCCCGCAAATGAATCGAACCGAACTCATCCCATAGCCTCTTCGGTCAATCGTTTCCTGGGCCGCTTGAATCACCTCCGGATGGGAGGATAATCCCAAATAGTTGTTGGCACAGAAATTCAATACGCTCTTCCCGTTCACTTGAATCTCAGGACCTTGAACAGATTCAATGATTCTTTCGGTTTTATATAATCCGGCGGCCTGAATTTCATTCAGTTCTTCCTTTATCCGCGCATAGAATTGAGGACTAGACATAGTTTTTCAGTTTCCCGCCAAATTAAGCAAAATCAGTGGCCAATCGAAAGATAGGATTCCAAATTCCCTCTTTAACAGTTTGGGGAACTGGAATCGGATGATGGCACGTTCTTATTACCGGGATTAGTCCATAGGGACAAAAAGGTCGTATCGGATGGATAGAAACAGAAGAATATTGGTCGTGTCCAATCGGCTGCCCATTAAAATCACCCAGAGAGGAGGTCAGAAAGAGTTTGTCCCCAGCGAGGGCGGACTGGCTACCGGGCTGGGCAGCATATATAAAAAGTTCAGCAATAACCTCTGGATAGGCTGGCCAGGAGCCGTGGTCGATGATGCCGAAAAGCAAAGGACAAGGGATCAGCTCATGGAGAAGCAGTTCTCCCCAGTCTTTCTTTCCGCTGAGCAGATCTCCCAATACTATGATGGGTTCTCCAATGCCACCCTATGGCCCCTCTTTCACTATTTCCCCAACTTTACCCGATTCCATCCCGATTATTGGAAAGCCTACCACCAGGTAAACCGGAAATTTGCCCATGCCATCCTGGACCTTGCCCGGGACGAGGACATCATCTGGGTCCACGACTATCAGCTCATGCTGGTCCCGGGGATGATCCGGGAAACTCTCCCCCGGGCTACCATCGGTTATTTCCAGCATATTCCCTTCCCCTCCTATGAGATTTTTCGGCAACTTCCCTGGAGAAAAGAACTGATAGAAGGGTTGCTGGGAGCTGATCTTATTGGATTTCATACTTATGATGACCTGCGCCATTTCCTCAGCGCCGCCTCCCGGATAAACCAGGTCAACGGTCCGGCCAATGAGCTGATTGTCAATAACCGGGCCGTTACCGTGGAGGCCTTCCCCATGAGCATAGACTATGCCCATTATCACCGGATGGCGGACAGCCCGGCCAGCCAAAAAAATGAGCAGAAGCTAAAAAAACTCATCAACCATAGCCGCCTACTGATATCCATTGACAGGCTGGACTATAGCAAAGGCATAGTTCAACGGCTGCAAGCCTATCAGATCCTCTTGGAAAAACATCCGGAACTCAAAGAGAAAATCAGCTTCATTCAGCTGGTGGTGCCTTCCCGGGACAAGCTGCCCAGGTATAGAGAACTGAAAGAGGAGATCAACAACCTGGTGGGCGAGATCAACGGCCGGTTTTCCATGCTGGGTTGGCAGCCCGTCCAGCACTTTTATCGATCCTTTCCTATTTCCATGCTCTCGGCCTTATACAAAGCCGCCGATCTGGCTCTGGTCACCCCGTTGAGAGATGGGATGAACCTGGTAAGCAAGGAATTTGTGGCCTCCAAAACGGACAAAAAAGGCGTGCTGGTACTCAGCGAAATGGCAGGGGCAGCCCGGGAACTTACGGAAGCCGTTCTGGTAAACCCCAACGATATATGGACCTATGCCGACAAGATCTATGAAGCCCTCCAGATGCCGGAGTCGGAGCAGATCCGGAGAATGGAAGCCATGCAGGACACCATTTCCCAGTTCAATGTGTTCACCTGGGCCTCCAGCTTCATGGACAAACTCGACTTTACTGATCACCAACAAAAGAATTTATCTACCCGACATCTGGGACCCGAGATGATCCTATCCCTGGAGAAAAGCTATTCCGAAAGCAAAAGCCGACAGTTCTTTCTGGACTACGACGGGACACTTACCGGATTCCACAAGGATATTGAAGAAGCCAGGCCAGATACAGAACTGCTCCGCATTCTGGAGGGCCTTAGTGCCGATACCCAAAACCTGGTAGTCATCACCAGCGGCCGGGACTATCATACCATGGAGCGATGGCTGGGCGCCCTGCCCCTGGCCATGGTGGCCGAACATGGCGCCTGGACCAGAAGTCCCCAGGGCGATTGGACCTCTCAAGGAGACCTGGACCAGTCCTGGATGACGGAAATTTATCCGGTTCTGGATAATTACCGAAAGAGGACCAAAGGCTCGTCCATGGAAGAAAAATCCCATTCCCTGGTATGGCATTACCGGGGGGTGGAGCCTGGGTTGGGAGAGATCCGGGCTCAGGAACTGGCCTCGGATATTCATCATTTTGTCAGCGAAAGAGGGTTGCAGCTTCTGGAAGGACATCAGGTCCTTGAAATCAAAAGCCGGCATTTCGATAAGGGAAAGGCTATCCAGCCCTGGCTGACGCGCAAGGCGGACTTCCGTATAGCCATAGGCGATGACCGTACGGACGAAGACATGTTCAAAGCTATGCCCCAGGGGTCCATAACCATCAAAGTGGGGAAACAGATATCCGCGGCCCAATATTATATCCGGCATCATACCGAGGTACGAGCCTTTCTCCGTCAACTGCACGGGCTCGCCGATCCGAAAAAAAAAGCAAAACAGTTCGCCGGAGGAATCCGCCCTGATTCCCCTTAACCCACCGGAAGATCATAGAAAACCGGGACGACCCAGGTGCCGGGAAATGCGAAAGGCGGCATTCATAAGTCCCACATGGCTGTACGCCTGGGGGAAGTTCCCCCACTGGCTGCCATCCCGGGCATCCACGTCTTCGGAGAGCAGGCCCAGATGATTGGTATACCGAAGCAGGGAATTGAAGTTTTCCTGGGCCTCGTCAAGGCGGCCCACGCAGGCCAGGGCTTCTATATACCAAAATGCCGTGATCAGGAAGGTGGAACGGGGTTTGCCAAAATCATCCTGGTGTACGTAGCGATAAAACAATCCATTCTCCGATTTAAGCTCTTTTTCCAGGGCAGCAATATGGTCTCTAGCCCTCTGACTGGCCGGATCCAGATAGTGCATCATAATCAGCTGCAAAGTGCTGGCATCCAGGGCAGGTACTCCCTGGGCCTGGGTGTATCCCTTCTTTACCGGATCATAACAGGCTTCTATGTGGGCCATGGCGCGCAGGCGAAGGCTGTTGGCCCTTTGCAACAGGGATTTGTCTCGGATATGGCGGGCCATTTTGATGGCGGCCATACATCCGGCCCACTGAAACAGGTGGGTATAGCAATGGAACTGCTCCCGGTTGCGGAATTCCCAGATCCCTGCATCGGGTTCGTCCAGAGTCATTTCAATCTTATCCAATATGCTCTGTATCCACAGGGAGGAGTCCTGCCTTTCCCCGAAAATAAACCGGCGATCCGTATACAGGGGCAGAAGGGAGAGGAGCACCTGACCATAAATATCATTTTGCCTGTGATCCACGGCCTGGTTCCCCAACCTTACCGGGAGGTTTCCCTGGTACCCCTGGAGGTCCACGACCCGCTCCGGTATATCGGAAGACCCGGTAATGGAATATAGGGGATGGTAACGTCCGTCTTCTTTAGCCGCCAGATTGGCTATATAGTGGAAGTAGAGCTCTGCTTCCTCGAAATGTCCAATATTGTTGAATGCATTGAGGATGTAGTAAGCATCCCTGAGCCAGCAGTACCGGTAATCCCAGTTCCTGCCCGAACCGGGAAATTCGGGAAGGCTGGTGGTGCTGGCCGCGATGATCGCCCCGGTGTCCTCGTACTGATGGATTTTCAGCGCCAGAGAGGATCGGATGACCTGCTGCTGATACATATTGCCTATGCCCGTATTCTTCACCCACTGCCTCCAGTAGGCCACTGTACGCATGAGAAAGTCCTCGGCCGTATGGATTAATGGGGCCTCCAGGGGAAGTCCATAGGTAAGGACAAGATATTTGGTTTCATGAAGGCTGATGTATTGGCGATCCAGGATGAAATTATGGGAGACATTGCTCGTCAGCCTCAGGGGATGGTCCAGACCCAGAAACTCGATATGATTACTCCCGGGGATTGCCGAAAGGCGACGATTGCCATAGTCGCCCACAGGTTCACAACAAATCCTGACCCGGGGATTGCCAGAAAGAGGCTCGATTTTCCGGATCAGCATCAGCGGACGGTAATACCGTTCATAAAGGCGAAACCGGGGCGCGAAATCGGTGACCCGATAACTGCCGGCTTCCGAATGGATCTCCGTTTGCAGCACATTGGTATTCTCAATGTACCGCTGATGGCTTTCCAAACGACCTTCTGGGAGAATAGAAAAATTTCCTCCCTTTTCATCATCCAATAGGGAGCCAAACACAAAAGAACTGTCGAATCGGGGCCAGCACATCCAGGTCAGGGCAGTATCCTTGCGGATATGGGCCAGGTACCCACAATTGCCTATAATGCCTGAATCATATACATGTCTTGGCATATGGAAAAACGCATTTGCCCCATAGGGCAAAAAAATCAGGCCATAGGAGGGGGCGCATTAATCGGGGAACAGTCTAAGGTTCCAGAAACTATAGTGCTGCATGTGATGGTGAAGGATCCATATCCTCCTGGGCGGGGGGTCTCCTGGGCCCGGAATGCTGCCCCAAAACCCCCATTTTCCCCGGGCCATGTGACAGGCAAGCCCGAGGGCCAGAGCCGAAACGGTTTCAAAGGATCCGGTAAGGAGTTTGAAGGGATAGCAAGGGGTTCCTTCCAGGCTTTGACTCAGGTGGGCATAAAAGGGCAAGGCAAGGGGATGACCGTCCTGTCCCGAAAGAAGCATATCGGGTAGTTCCTCATACCTTCCTTTGCGGAGGCTTCCCCATTTTTCTATGGCCAGGTGTCCATTGGCGGCAGAAAAGATCTCCAGTCCCTCGACCTTAAGGACAGGCCGCTGATTCCCCGGGCTATCGGAGACCACAAAAAAGCCTGCCCCCTCACCTGCCAGGCTTCCCCCCTGAGTTTCCATGAGATGGCGGGGGTCTCCCCCCTGGGTTCTATAGGCCCCGTTCTGCCGGAATATTTCCATAAGCATGGGAGTGATTTCCTCCACCCCGCCCACCAGAGCCTTGCCCCCCGGGTGGGATTCCAGCCACAAGGAAGCATCCAGGAAGGCATGTTCAAAGGAATGTCCCCTTTGGACAAAACAAAGATTTTGCCCGAGGCAACCGGTGGCCAGGGCAATCTGCCCCCCTACCGTGTTATGGGTGGACTGAATAAAGGCCGTCGGGCTCAATTTCTCCTCACCGTAACGGACCATCTGATCCATGAACACCTCAGTATCCTGGAAACAGCCCAATGCCGTTCCCGTGGAAATCATATCCGGAGTCTGAAGACCCGCCTCTTCCAGGGCCATGCGGGCGGCCCCAATACCCATGCGCACGGCCTTGGACAGCCTTCTGAGCTGATTAGGCTGTATCATGCCCTCGTAGGAGGGCTCCAGCGCCTTCCAGGGATAGGTCGCCGGGATCCGGGGGGAGGTCCAAAAATTCGGGTCCATGGAATGACCCGTCGCGGAAATCAACCCCTTTCCTAGTACATAAACATTATTAACCATCCGTAGGGTTTGAGAATATCAGGCTGGTGCAATTTCCACCAAAGCCGAAAGAATTGGACAATACATGACGGATTCCCGGATCTACCTCCTTTTCCGTCCGGGGCTGCCAGGACAGCTCCGTCATGGGATGTTGAAGATTCCGGTTGGGATACACCCAGCCATCGCTCAGGGTCCAGAGACAAAAACATGCCTCCACCGCGCCGGCGGCGCCCAGGGTATGTCCCGTATTGGGCTTGGTGGACGAGGCCGGAGGCACCCGATCTCCAAAAATAGCCTCCACGGCCATTCCTTCCGACTCGTCATTATTGGCCGTACCGGTGCCGTGGAGATTAATATAACCGATATCTTCCGGGCTTAATCCAGCCTCGTCCAGGGCCGCCCTCATCGCTGCCTGATTTCCTTTTCCCTCGGGAGAGGAGGCGGTCTGATGATAGGCATCATTGGCATTCCCGTATCCCTTCAGACAGGCCAGGGGCTGGATACCGAGCTGGTCCACCGCCCGGGCATTGCCCAGGACTAAGTAAGCGGCGCCCTCCCCCAGATTGAGGCCCTGGCGATGAGCATCAAAAGGCCGGCAAATCCCCTGGTCCAGGATCTTCAGACTGCAAAATCCGTTCAAGGTGAACCGGGTCAGGCAATCGGCTCCTCCGGCCAGGGCAATATCCCTGTGCCCATGGGCAATCTGCCTGGCGGCCATCATCAGCGAATTGGCCGAAGAGGAACAGGCCGTGCTTAGAGTAGTATGAAAATCAAAACCCAGCCGGTCGGCCACCAGACTGGTCACTGCCCCGCCCTCGTGATGGATCATCCAGGAAATTCCCTCAGGACCGACATCCAGCTTTCCTCTGTCGAAAAACCAGGATTCCGTCAGGTCCATTCCTCCCACGGTATTGGCGGACCAGAAGGCCTTTCTCAGTCCCTCGGATTTCTCTCCCACAGGAGACCAGGCTTCCCGGGCAGCCTTTAAGCTCAATAAAGCAGTTCTTGGCCATATCACCCTTAGGCCCAGCATGGCGGAGAGCTCCTCATTGCTGAAGGGCACCTCTCCCAGGGGAAACTGACCGGCCAGGCGGGTTTTCAGATGCCGGGGAACCCCCAAAGGAGAATCTCCTTCCCATAAGCGGACCCGGCATCCGGGCACATCTTCCCCCAGTGCCGTGATCATTCCCATGGACAACACATAGACTTTCTCTTTTTCGGCCACGCTCATCAATCCGGTTTATATGGATTCAAAAATTATGGAAATATTTTCTGAATCAGGGCATCTCCGAATTCCCAGGGGGAAGGATGATGGCTGACCCAAAACAAGCCAATCTTTTTCCGTTCTCCAAATACCTCCACCCAACCCAAAAGGCAGGCTTCCATGCCCCGATAATAAAGCAGGTCTTCCACATAATGCCTGGCCAGAGGAAGGGGCAGGCTCTCATCTATCAGGCAAAGCTGTTCGCCTTTGAACCCATGCCGGATGCAGATCTCCCCCATCATGATATTGGGAAGGGTATAGACAAACAGGGCCGGGCTGGGTACCATTTCCATGCTCTGATAAAAGGAAAGATCGGTTTCCAGGCATCCGCTTCGGCTCCCCATAACCAGAGCTACCCGATCCATGGGGATGCCGGCATTCAGAGGGGATTCGGGGCCGGAAAGCAGCCATTCACTGGCCAGATAGGCCCATTGGCATGGCGGATCCATCTTATGGAATTTAGGATATCGGAATCCCATGCCCTCATAGATTTCCCGGGCGGGGATTTGGGGTCTTTGCCAGATCGGGGATCCCAAGGATTCGGGGAAGACCCCGATTCCGGAATCATCGACCCTGATCCATCGATTCACGTATAATGTCCTTTTCATTCCCTCCCTGTTCATGACCCCCATTTCTGGGGATTGCCCTGGGGCTGAGTTATATAGCGGTGCAGAGTCCTCAGGGATTTTTCATGGTGCCTAACAAAGGAATTATTCTGGTCCCAAACATATCCCGAAAGCACGGAGCAAATTCTGGACATGTTCTCCGGATCCGGGTTTTTCGCAAAAAACACATCCAGCAAGGTACCATCATACCAGGCATTCACATATGTCCTGAATACATCCACCCCCTGGCGGATAATTCCGGCATAATCTTGCTCCCAGTCCACGGATTCCCCGTGCTTCAGCTGCCGCACTACCAACTTTCCGGCCAACTCCGCCGACACCACGGCCAAGGTTACTCCGGAGGAGAACACCGGATCCAGGAATTCAGTGGCATTGCCTGTCAGTACGAAGCCCGGGCCATAATACCTATCGGTTTTCACGCTCCACCCTTGAAGTACCCGGGGTTCAAACTGAAAATCCGGGTTTTCGAACCGATAGGCGAGTTCGGGCTCCAACTGAAGCATGGCCTGGTAGGCCTGACGGGGATCCTGGGGAAAATCATCAAAGAATTCCGGCTCACTGACAAATCCCAGGGAAGTTATCCCGTTGGAAAAAGGGATCACCCATATCCAGGTTTCCCTCTCCCGGGCATAGATGGTAATACGGTTAGGCTGACTGGTTTCCGCCCTCCGGGGATCGCCTAAATGGCTAAGCAGGGTTTTTCTCGGAGGCTGGGTGGATGGCCTGTCGAGGTTCAGCATCCGGGGGATCACCCTTCCATAGCCGCTGCCGTCAATGACAAATCTGGCCCGGACCTGGAATTCCTGGCCGTCCGCCTGGCGCAGGCGGGCAATGGAATGGTCGCCTTCAAATCGAATGTCCACGACTTCGATTTCATAATGCACGGGGATCCCCATTCTTTCGCATTCCTCGGCCATAGCCTGATCCATTTCGGCCCGGGGGACCTGCCAGGTCCAGTTCCAGCCCGGGCTGAACTGATTCTTGAAATCAAAATCGCAGACCTGGCCTCGATGGACGAATTTGGCCCCGTCCTTTTTCTGAAAGCCCCGGGATTCGATGGCCTCCAGAAAACCCGCCGAGTTCAGGGATTCCATACATCGGGGCAAAAGGCTTTCGCCAATTACGAAGCGGGGAAATCGCTGCTTTTCCACGATATGCACGGAAAGTCCCCCCTGATGCACGTGGGAAGCGGCCACCGTGCCCGAAGGACCGGCGCCAATGACCAAAACATCAATTTCCTCTATTTGCTTCATTTCCATAAGGTTAAGGGTCTGGAATCCCTGACTTCATCGGCGTTTCAGTTCCAGCAGGGTATGGCAAAGACCTACATGGTCTTCTATGGACACCACCTCCAACCCCGCCTCCTGAATCAATTTCTCAAATAGGGAATAGGCATACATCTGGCTGTTCCCATTGGCCATGGTGGTAAAATACAGGGAGATCATCTGCAGGCTGAAGGCGGAGGCCTCCATTTTCTGCCGGTCCCAAAATGTCTCATTGATATATATTCTGCCTTCCCGGGGGAGGGCTTCCCGGCATTTCACCAGTATATCGATGACTTGCTGTTCGGAGAAGCAATCCAGAAACTGACTCATCCAATGAATTTCATAGTCTTGCGGCAGCCGACTCTCTTCCTGGAGTATATCCATGGGATAGAGCCGGCACCGCGACAGAAGCCCTTCGGCTTCCAACTGCTCTTCGGCCAGCTTCAGCTGCCGGCTCAGGTCCACCAGCCCAAGCTCCGGCCCGGAGTCTGCTTTGAGCACCCACTGGCTGAATCTTCCTGTGTTTGCCCCGATATCCAGGATCCGGGAAGGATTATGGACAAGAATCTTTTTCCAGGCCGTGGGAAATACATGATCCGAGAAAAAATGATCGAAGCGGAACCAACTGGTCCTGGCCGGTTCCTTCAATTCCGAAAGACCCTGATAAATGGTTTCCCATGGCCCCAGATGCCGGAGACCGGCCGGCCGGCTCTCCATCAGCGAAGCACCCAGATCCTGGGCTCCCGCATAGCAGACATCTCTCATAAAATCCGTATTGATCCGGGTCATGCTGTCGTTGAGAAAAAAATGTCCGGCCTTGGTTAACAGGTATTCCTCTTCCTTTCGGTAAATCAAACCTATGCCCAGCCCGGCTTCCAGGAGTACCCGGAGGGCATAATCTGAGAGGTGATCCATCCCTTCCTTTATACGGGAAAAGTTGATTCCCTCCTGCTTCCCCGACTCTATCCGGGACAGAATTCCCCAATCTCTCAGCAGAACAGATGCCTGAAACACATAGGGGGAAAAAGCAATAAACTGGGCCATGGATATGGCCTCCACGGCGGGGAGATTATCCCCGGAAAACAGGGGAGGGGTCTTGGTCGGGTTTTGCTGCATAAATCGAAAAAAATCCCTGAAGACTAGTGGGAAGGGCCCTCAATATATTCAATAATCTGATCAATCTGTTCATCGCTGAGATGAGGCATAGGCGTCATCACGCTTTTGTTGTACTGTTCATATACCTCCACTGCCCGGGGGTCTCCGGATTTGATTACTTCCATGGAGTTCCGGATAAAAGCTCTGACCCGGGCCGTATCGTGGTTCCAATGGGCCATAAACCCGCGCAGTTTGGGGCCGATTTTGTCCTTTTCCACATAATGGCATTGCAGGCAGTTCTGCACGAAAAGCTGCTGTCCGGCGGAAATTTCCCGGGTCGGGGCATCGGCAAAAGGATCGGTTTGTTGCCCGGATTCCCCCGAGCCCTGACAGGAATAAAACAGCATGGACAGTCCCAGAAATCCCAGAAAGAAATCATTCTTCTTCATCGAAACAAGATATACATGGAAAAAAATTGACCGCGCCATGGGCGATCGCGGCCAAATATAGGGAGAATATGGGAGAGGCCATCAGCGACTGAGCGCTTCCACGGAACGCATGAGCCGATTCCAGCGAATGCCCTCCTCTCCATAACTCATCCAGATAAACCAGGCCTTGCCCACCACATGGTCTATGGGCACAAATCCCCAGTAACGGGAGTCCGCCGAATTATGCCGGTTGTCCCCCATCATCCAGAAATAATCCATGGAAAACTCATATTCCTCGGCCTTCTTGCCGTCCAGCCAGTAGCTGCCTTCCCGGTATTCCAGCTCATGGCCTTCATAATTACGGATTAATCTCCCGTAAAGAGCTTCATTCTCCGGATTCAGAGCTATCCGGGTTCCCTTAGCCGGAATATGGATTGGCCCATAATTATCCCTGTTCCATTTGAATCGGCTGGTATCATAAGGATAAACCCATTCTCCGGGATGAGAAGGAACCCACCCCCTGGGCTGCACCATAGCCTCCACCGAGACCACATAGGGCAGGGAGCGAAGCGCCTGGGCCTGATTCTCCGTTAGGGTGAACTGATATTTGTCCTGGGCAAGGGGTTCGGGAGGGGCTATCCCATTCTCTTCCAGGAAATCCATGGAAATCCCCTGGCCCTGAGTAAGGACGGCATAAGTGGTCTGCACATGCGAAAAACGTTGTCCGGGCTCCCCGTTCACATAAATCTCCCCATCGCGGATCTCCAATACATCCCCGGGTACGGCTACGCAGCGCTTGATATAGTTTTCCTTTTTGTCCACTGGCCGATGCATAATGGTAAACATGCTGTGCACGTAGGGGCGGCCAAATGCCCGCACCAGCGAATAATAATCCGCCGACTGCTGTACTTCCAGGGCAATGGTATCTCCTGCGGGAAAATTGAATACCACAATATCATTGCGCTCAATATCGGAGAACCCCGGCCATCTGCGGTATTTCCACTGCACGGATTCCGAATAGGATTTTCCTCCGGTGAGGGGAAGGGTGTTATGGACCAGGGGAACCGCCACAGGAGTCATGGGTATCCGGGGACCATAGCTCACTTTACTGACAAAGAGGTAATCATTGACCAGCAGGCTGCCCTCCATGGACCCCGTGGGAATGGTATAGGCCTCTGCCAGAAAAGTCCTGATCAGGGTAGCGGCAATTACGGCAAAAAGGGCCGCGTCGAACCACTCACGGAGAACCGATTTCTTTTTCTTTTGTTTTTTCTTTTCTCCTGACTTTCGGGAAAATAGAGAAGTAGCCATGGCTTTGGTTTACTGGGTTACCCATTCGATGGATTACCAAAAATAACAACTCAGTCCTTATTTCCCCTTTCTCCCGGACGATAGGCTTAAAACTTTAACAATCAGGCCGCTGGACTACCCACCACTCCTAGGGTGGGACAGGTTTGGTGCGCAGAGCCAAAACGATTATGGAAAATTCTCCCTTAATTTGCTTCAAATTAAGGTTCTATGGCAGATCGCATCATCATTCTGGGTGCCGGCCTGGTGGGGTCCCTTCTGGGGGTGCTGCTCAGGGGCCGGGGATACGAAGTGGACATTTATGAGAGAAGACCGGACATGCGCCGCGAATCCATATCTGCAGGACGATCGATCAACATGGCCATGAGCGCCCGGGGATGGAAGGCTCTGGAACTGGCTGGCCTGAGGCAGCCCCTGGAATCCATCACCATTCCTATGTATGGCAGACAACTCCACCAAAGCGACGGAAGCATGGATTTCCAAGCCTATGGGAGAAACGGGGAAGCCATATACTCCATCAGCCGCGGAGAACTGAACAAGCAGCTGATGACGGAAGCCGAGAAGCGAGGTGTCCGTATTCATTTTCAAAAGAAATGCCTATCGGTGGCCCTGGAGACCAACCGCGTGGACCTGGCCGATGAACATGGGCAAAAGTTTTCCGTGAACGCCGATCTGGTCTTCGGTGCCGACGGCGCCTCTTCGGCCCTGAGAGCCAGCTATGTGCAGCACCGCAAATGGAAAGTCGAAGAGTCCCCGCTGAACCACGGTTATAAAGAATTATGTATTCCCCCGGGACCGGGGAACCGACCCCGGATGGAGCAGAATGCCCTGCATATTTGGCCCCGCCGCAACTTCATGATGATCGCCCTGCCCAATCCGGACCATAATTTCACCTGCACCTTGTTTCTCCCCTACCATGGAGATCCTTCTTTCGACCAGTTGCAATCTGAGGAAGACCTCATGACCTTCTTCCAAAAAGAATTTCCCGATGCCGTACCCATGATGCCTACGCTGCGGGAAGATTTCGCTCGCAATCCCCTTTCCTCGCTGACCACCATATATACTCATACCTGGAACTACAAGGGAAAATCTGCCCTGATCGGAGATGCGGCCCATGCCATCGTGCCCTTCTACGGGCAAGGAATGAATGCCGGATTCGAGGACTGCACCGTGCTCATGGACCTTCTGGACAGGCATGGCAACGACTGGGAAACCATCTTGACCACTTACCATGAATGGAGGAAGCCCAACGGGGATGCCGTGGCGGAACTGGCCCTGCTAAACTTTGTGGAAATGAGAGACCGGGTGGCTGACCCGGAATTCCTGGAAAGAAAGAAAATCGAAAAGCAGTTGGGCCTGCTTTTCCCCGACCAGTTCGTTTCCGTATATGAAATGGTCAGCTTCACCCATATCCCCTATACAGAAGCCCTAAAAAGCATTAGAGGTCAAGACCGGCTCCTGGAGAAAATCAAGGAATCCGGTGATTTTTTCTCTCAGATCGAGAACCCGGAATACCGGAACCAGCTGAAAACCTGGGTGGACGAATATGCCCGGTACATGAAGGAGGGGGAAGCCAGAGCATGAGGGAGAAATTATGGGAGATGGGCCAGGCCGATCCCAAACTGGTCCGGGAGCTTGCCCAGGTGCTGGGGGTCCGGCCCCTGCTGGCAGAGCTCCTGGTCCTTCGGGGGATAAGCAGTCACCAGGAAGCCGAAGCCTATTTCTGCCCCTCCATTTCCGGCCTCCATGACCCCTGGCTGATGAAAGACATGGACAAGGCGGTGAAGCGAATTAGCCGGGCCCGGGAAAACAAGGAAAAAGTACTGATCTACGGAGACTATGATGTGGACGGGACCACGGCCGTAGCCCTGGTCTATGATTTTCTGAAAACCCAAACGGACCTGGAACTGGGCTACTATATCCCTCATCGCTACCGGGAGGGGTACGGGCTTTCCCGCCAGGGTATGGAGTGGGCCAGGGACCAGGGCTATTCGCTGATCATTACCCTGGACTGCGGAATCAAATCCATGGAATGCATAGCCCTGGCCCATTCCTGGGGTATGGAGGTAATCGTCTGTGACCATCATACTGCTGACCAAGAGCTTCCCGCAGCCCATGCCATTCTCAACCCCAAGCGTCCGGACTGCCCCTATCCTTATAAGGAGCTCAGCGGATGCGCCATAGGCTACAAATTGATCAAGGCCTTGGAATCCGCCTGGGAGCTGGAGCCGGGTGCCGCCGAATCCCAGTTGGACCTGGTGGCCACCAGTGTAGCCGCGGATCTGGTTCCCCTGGACGGCGAGAACCGGATTCTGGCCTGGTACGGACTCCAGAAAGTTAACCAGGATCCTAATCCCGGCATTCATCATCTGACCCGGATTGCCGGTATCGACCGAAAACTGAACCTCAGCGACTTGGTCTTTATCATCGGCCCACGAGTCAACGCCGCCGGCCGCATGGACGATGCAAAGAAGGCCGTATCTCTGTTCATTACCCGGGACAATACCTCGCTGGAGGAACTGGCGCGGGCATTGGATACCGATAACCGGGAAAGGCAGGAACTGGACCGCCAGATCAGCGCCGAGGCGCTGGCCATGATCCAGGAGGACGAAACCCATGGCCGCAAAGCCAGTACCGTATTGTACAAAGAAGACTGGCACAAAGGGGTGGTGGGTATAGTGGCCTCGCGCCTGATGGATTTCCATTACCGGCCCACGGTGGTTCTCTGCCGGTCCGGCGACAAAGTCAGCGGCTCCTGCCGCTCCGTAAAAGATTTCAATATTTATGAGGCCCTGCATGCCTGCCGGGACCTGCTTGACAACTACGGAGGCCATTATTATGCCGCAGGTCTGACCCTGGCCCCGGAAAATGTAGAGGCCTTTGCCCAAAGATTCGAAGAGGTGGTATCCGAAAAGCTAAGGCCAGAACAGCGGAACCCGCGGATTCGCATTGATGCGGAAATCGACCTTCGGGATATCCGCAAGAGCTTCCACCAATTCCTGTCCCGCATGGAGCCATTCGGCCCCGGGAACCCCCGGCCAGTATTTCTTTGCCGCCATCTTAGTGATTACCAAGGGATGAGCCGGGTAATCCGGGACAAGCACCTGAAACTGGTGCTCCGTTCCCGGCAAGGGCTTACGGCATCGGGAATTGGATTCGGCATGGCCTGGGCCTTCCCCCTTCTGGCCCAGGGGGAAGTGGACATAGTCTTCCACCTGGAAGAAAATCATTTCCAGGGGCAGACCAGCCTGCAGCTGCGGGTACTGGACATTAAGCCCTCCGGAACTCAACTCATCGAATCAGGTTAGGCGGATATCAAAATTGACCAATTCCACAAATTCCTCGATCCGCTCCTGAATACGTTCGGCATCGATTTCCTGGAGGCGGAGGGGACCGAATTTCTCCACGCAAAAGGAGGCCATGGCCGAGCCCACGATAATGGCGGTTTTCATATTATCGAAAGACAGGTCCCGGGTTTTGGCCAAATGTCCCATGAACCCGCCGGCGAAACTATCCCCCGCCCCAGTGGGATCAAAAACATCTTCTAAAGGCAGGGCCGGAGCAAAAAACACCTGACGGCCATGAAAAAGCAAGGCCCCGTGCTCTCCCTTTTTGACCACCAGATACTTGGGGCCTCGATTCAGAATATTATGCGCCGCCTTGACCAGGGAATATTCCCCGCTGAGCTGCCGGGCTTCGCTGTCGTTAATCAGCAGCACATCGATTTTGGTCAGCACTTCCTCCAGGGAATCCATGGCCGTATCCATCCAGAAATTCATGGTGTCCAGGGCCACCAGTTTGGGCCGGTGGCGAAGCTGCCGGATCACCGACATCTGAACGGCCGGAGCAAGATTGCCCAGCATAAGGAATTCGCAGTCCTGGTAGGATTCCGGAATCCGGGGATCAAACCGTTCGAGTACATTCAGTTCGGTAACCAGGGTATCCCGGGTATTCATATCCAGGTGATAGCGTCCGGACCAGAAAAAACTTTTACCATCGGGAACCCGTTCCACTCCTTCAAAACGCACTCCCCTGTTCTTCAGCCCATCGATCTCCTCCTGCGGAAAATCCCCTCCGATAATGGACACCTGATCAATGCGGGGCACAAAATGAGAAGCGGCCCAGGCCACATATGTGGCCGAACCGCCCACTACCCGATCTATCTTGCTAAAAGGAGTCTCCAGGGCGTCAAATGCCATGGATCCCACCACCATCAATGCCATAAAATTCAATTTGGCCCAAAGTTAAACGGATAATTAGATTTGTCCCGATCCCTCCCATGAATTATGTTCGGATTATGAAAGCCATGATTTTTGCCGCCGGGCTCGGTACCCGGCTGAGGCCATTCACTGACTCCCATCCGAAGGTGTTGGCCAAGGTCGGCCATAAAACCCTTCTGGAGCTGGCCATCCGTTACCTGAAAATCCACGGCATCCGGGAAATTCTCCTCAATGTCCATGCTTTTGCCGATCAAATTGAGGAATATGTGCAGCGCCACCAAGGGTTCGGCATGGATATCCGTTTCTCCGACGAGAGGTCTGCTCTGCTGGAAACCGGGGGAGGACTTCGCCATGCGGCCGATTTTTTCACCGGTTCTTCGGAAGATTTTGTGCTTATGAACGGGGACGTGATCACAGACCTGGACCTGAAGGCCATGATCCGGGCACATAAAGCCCATGGCGCCCTGGCCACCCTGGCCGTAATGGACCGGCCCAGTTCCCGAAAACTGGGTTTCGATGCCCGGGGAAGGCTTTGCGCCTGGAGGCACGAGGCCCGCGGAGAGATCCGCCAGGTGGGGGACCCCCCAAAAAGTTTTCGGGCATTCAGCGGCATTCATCTGGTGTCTCCCCGAATATTTCCCATCGAAAGGGAAGGAAAATTCTCCATCATCGATCTCTATCTGGAAAGGGCCGCCAAGGCGGAAATCCGGGGATTCGATCACAGTGAGTCCCGGTTCATAGACGTGGGAAAGCCCGGCAGCCAACAGGCGGCCGAGGCTCTTTTCCCCGATTTGCTTAAACCGGAGCTATGAGGAATAGAGCTTTCCCATTTCGGACAGCACAAATCCGGACAGCTCCTTGAGGTAAGGAGCCGAAAAATCAAAAGCAATGCCTGCTTCGGCATAAAGCTCCGGCAGGGTCCGGGTATATCCGCGTTTCAGGGCCTGCTTGTAGTTCTCCAAAGCCTGGATCGGATTCTCCTTATACTGACGCCACATGGCCATGGCCCCTACCTGGGCCACCCCGTATTCTATATAGTAGAAAGGGACCTCAAACAGATGAAGCTGCCTCTGCCAGCTCTTGCGCTGATAGGATTCCAGCCCATCCCAGTCCACCACCCCCGTGGAATAGGTATTCAATATGTCCATCCATGCCTGATCCCTCTGCTCCCTGGAATGGCCGGGGTGAGTGTATAGCCAATGCTGGAAGGCATCTATGGTGGCAATCCAGGGGAGAACGGAAATCACGCGTTCCCATTCTTCGGCCTGTGCCCGACGGAGATCTTCGGGATCATCGAAAAACAGATCCCATTCCCCCATGGTGAAAAGCTCCATGCTCATGGAAGCCAGCTCCGCCATCTCCATGGGGTATTCCTTGAATCCATTCAGTGGAAGATCATGGGAAAGGAAAGAATGGAAGGCATGCCCTCCTTCGTGCATCATGGTAATCAGATCCGAAAGAGTCCCCACGGCATTCATGAATATAAAGGGGACCCCGGTATCGGCCAGGGGACAGTTATAACCTCCCGGTGCCTTGCCCAGACGGCTTTCCAGGTCCAGGCGACCCATTCGGTCCATGGTGCGTATGCAGTCTCCGAAATAAGGGTCCAGGCGATCGAAAACAGCCACCGATTTATCGATTAACTCCCGGGCAGTGGAAAAAGGCTTCAGCGGCGGGCGGTGCGGGGGTTCGGCACTGGTATCCCAGGGCTTCAGTCTTTCCAGTCCGAGCCTCTGACTGCGGCGCTCCAATATCAGGCGATGGAGAGGAACTATATGATCCTGGATGGCCTGATGGAAACGGAAGCAATCCTCGGGCCCATAGTCAAATCGGCCCAGTTCAGCGAACTTATAGTCCCGGTAGTTTTCATAACCTGCGTTGCTGGCCAGCTGATGACGTCCGGCCAGAAGCTCATCGAACAAACTGTCCAAGTCTTCGGCGACTTCGGAGCGGGACTTCTGGATCAGATGAAATATATTTTCACGGAGTCCACGGTCTGGATCCTCCAGGAACCGGGCTGCCTGCTGTAGCGTGTATTCCTTCCCCCCGAATTCAATGGTCCTTTTGCCCATGGTTTGGCCGTACTTCTGAGCCTTCAGGTCCAGGTCCGCCTGAATGGCAATGTTCTGTTCCCGGAAAAGGGAAATCTGATTGCGGACGGTACGCAGATAAGGGAAATAGGGATCCTCCTCCAATTCCTTATGATAGGGACTGGATAACAGCTTCTGATTCAGCTGGAAGACCATGGGCTTAATCCGGGGGTCGATCTCCTGGACAAATTGCTCATAGGCTTTCTGGTATTCTTCGTTGGCCGTATCCCGGGTGAGGCGGATCTGCCTCCAGGCCCCCTCCTCGGCGATTACCCTTTCGAGTTCCGACCAATGGCCCAACCAAATCTCCAATTCTTCCCTGCTTTCGATTTTTTGGTCCAACAGCTGTTGAAAATAAGGGGCAAGGTCTTCCCAGGATTTCCAGTTCCAGGGAAAAGGAAGAAACTTGCGCATGGGGGCATCTACCCTGGAGGGATCCGGGGAAGTCGGGAGAGAAGAGTCGGAATAGGACATAAAACAGGATTTTAATTTCGACGGTCACGAAGTTGGCAAAAAATAGACAATCCCCGGCGACTGGTGGCGGGGATTAACAAATTTGTGGCTAAAGAATCCAAAATAGGGGGATAGGCAATAATTATATATCTCCAAAACAAATGCTTATAATAGTCTATTTGGCTGATATCAGGGATATTCCCGGGGAATCCTGGATTCCGGAATGCCGGGGGATTCGCCTTTTTGCCCAGGAGAAGATTCCGGAGCCTGATTTCCATTTTTTTCCTAGCCGGGGGTTTGCTATCTTTGAACGAAGTTGTGAATTTAATGGGTTAGTAAGTGAGGGCTGCCGGATTCTTCCGGCGGCCCTTTCCTGTTTTCAGGGACATGGCTTCCGGCCCTCTTTTCCAAACCGCGTTGCTAGGCCGGGATCGGGTCATGAGCTCCCCAAGGATTCGGGGCTCCCCCCGAATTTTCCGTAACATTGTGGGCATAGACGTTATGGCCAAGCTAAAGACTGCTTTTTTCTGTAAAGAATGCGGAATGGACACGCCCAAATGGACGGGGAAATGCCCTTCCTGCGGGGCCTGGAACAGTTTGATCCAGGAAGTGATTGATAACCCATCCCGCAGGGAAAACCCTTTCTCCGACTCGGACTTTTCCCCTCAACAGGCCCAAAGGCTCACGGAAATGGAGTCCAAGGCTCCCGACCGGATTTTGGTTCCGGACGAGGAATTGCACCGGGTACTAGGGGGAGGCCTGGTCCCGGGTTCGGTCACCCTGGTAGCCGGGGAACCCGGTATAGGAAAATCCACTCTTTTTCTTCAGGTGGCCCTGGCTTGGGAAGGAATGCCCATACTCTATGTTTCGGGGGAGGAAAGTGCCCACCAGATTCGCCTGCGGGCCGATCGCCTGGGGAAAAAGCAGGATCAACTGTTCCTGCTCACGGCCACAAGCACCAAAACGCTCTTCCAGGAAGCCAGAAAAATAAAACCCCGGCTGCTGATCATTGACTCCATACAGACCATGGAATCCCCGGCCATCGATTCCGGAGCCGGGTCCGTATCCCAGATCCGGGAAACAGCCGCTGAAATCCAGCAGTATGCCAAATCTTCCGGGGTTCCCGTCATCCTCATCGGCCATATCACGAAAGACGGAAGCATAGCCGGGCCCAAGATCCTGGAACACATGGTGGACACGGTACTCCAGTTTGAAGGAGACCGGCACTATGCCTACCGCTTGCTGAGAACCACAAAGAACCGTTTCGGTTCCACATCCGAACTAGGCATATATGAAATGCTCAGTCAAGGACTAAGGGGAGTCCGCAATCCTTCGGAGATCCTGCTCTCCCCTCATGCCGAGCCCTTGCCCGGAGTGGCTATAGGCTCGACCATGGAAGGAATGCGTCCCCTCATGGTGGAAGTTCAGGCCTTGGTTTCCCCGGCTGTTTACGGGAACCCGCAAAGAACGATAAGCGGGATGGATCCCAGAAGGCTGCAGCTGCTGCTGGCCGTACTGGAAAAACGAGGAGGATTCGGATTTGGAAGCAAAGACGTATATGTCAATGTGGCCGGAGGCCTGAGGATTGAGGATCCTTCCATGGAGCTAGCCCTGGCCGCGGCACTTCTCTCCTCCTATGAAGACCTTCCCCTCCCCCAGGATCTGATCCTTATCGGCGAAGTAGGCCTGTCCGGGGAGATCAGGGCCGTACATCGCATGGACCAAAGAATTGCGGAAGCTGCCAAAATGGGAATCAAGGAAGTGATCATTCCCCAGGGTAACCGAAAAGGATTATCCCCTCCTGCCCTTCCCATCGAGATTAGGGCCATGAACCGGTTGGACGAGTTGTATGCCCGCCTCTTTTAATTCCCAAAACGAGTTGGTCCCGGAGGGATTCTAAAAATATGAGGATAATTTTGCCGCACTTATTGCTTTTTAGCCTGATTCGAGGTAATTTGAAACTGTTTTTATATTTGGCCTGACTTGGCCATCATTATATCCAGAATATGCAGAAAAAGATACTGACTCTTTCCTTTTGCCTGCTGCCCTTTCTATCCCTGGGCACGGCCTACCAAATGAATCTTCAAGGCTTAAGACAAGTTGCTATGGGAGGCAGCGGAACGGCGATTCCCTGGGATGTTTCGAGCATTTTCTACAATCCGGCAGGACTGGCGAGCCTGGACCATTTTCAGGTTTATGGCGGCGCCTTCTTCCCCACCCGGTCCACCCAGTACATGCAGTCCCCGGGACTCTATGTGGCCGAAGCCCGGACCACCACCCAATACCCGGTGAATTTCTACGTAGGCGGCCCGGCCGCCTACAAGAGCCGGGTGAATCTGGGACTGGGGATCTATACTCCCTTTGGGCATCGCCTGGACTGGGAACCGGAATGGCGGGGACGCATGCTGGCTCAGGAAATGACCATGACCACCCTGTTCTTCCAGCCCACCCTGAGTTATCAGGCTCATCCCGATTTATCCCTGGGACTGGGCTTGATCTATGCTAGCGGCCAGGTGAATATGACCCAGGCCCTGCCCCTGCAAGACCAGTCGGGCCAGGAAGGCCAGGCCCGGCTCCATGCGGATGGACAGGGATTTGGATTTCAGCTGGGCATGCATTGGAACCCCAATGAGACCTTTCACTTGGGGCTCAGCTATCGCTCGCAGGTGAATATGATCACCCGCCAGGGTCTGGCGGAGTTCCAGGTCCCGGGCTCGCTGATATCTCAGTTTCCCACCACCACCTATGAAACCCGTCTCCCCCTGCCCATGGTGGCCAGCCTGGGATTGGGTCTGAAGCTTAATGCCCGGCTCAGCCTTCAGGCAGACGCCCAGTTCACCGGATGGGCAGCATTCAAAAACCTGCGCATCGATTTCCAGGAGAATACGGGCATGTTATCCGATATCGAATCTCCCCGGGACTTTCGCAATACTTTTTCCTTCCGTCTGGGCGGTCATTATCAATACAGCGACCGGGTAGCCTTTATGCTGGGAGGAGGATGGGAGCCCAGTCCGGTTCCGGATGGCATGGTGTCCCCCGAGTTCGCTTCCGCCAACCAGGCCCTGGTCAGCGGGGGGCTGTCCTATCGTCCCCACAGGAAGATTACTGCCTTGCTGGCTTTGGAATACCGCTATGGCCTGGCCAGGGAGGCCCGGTTCGAACCTGCCGGATTCCAAGGCACCTATCAGTCCAGCCTGATCACCCCGGGCATCGGGATCACTTATGATTTCTAAATTCGTCAATTGAAAACCGAGCTATTCATGAAGAAAGTATTTATACTGGGCCTAATTGGCCTGGGCCTGGCCTCCTGCCGCCCACAACTTGAACCCGAAACCCCCTTGCCCGGACAGGCGGACTTCGGGCGCTATCTGGCCGTGGGGAATTCCATTACAGCAGGTTATGCCGACGGAACCCTGTCCCGCTACGGGCAGATCCATTCCTATCCCCGGATCCTGGCCGATCAGTTCCGCCTGGTGGGCGGGGGAGAATTCCGCCAACCCCTATTGCCGGGGAACGCAGGTTATCCGGCCAAGAAGCTGACCATGCAATGGATAAAAGGCCCTTGCGATGAAAAGCCCCTGCTTCAGCCCGGAGAATTTACCGGAGCCAGTGATTCTGCCGGAAGCTCCAAAAACATTGCCCTGGATGGCCCATTCCATCATCATGGCATACCCGGCATCCGGGCTGTGGACTATCTGATTCCCGGCTATGCCCAGCTTAACCTCTATGCCCGTCGATTCTTCTCCCATCCCATGGCCCGGCCATTGGATGAAATGATGATGGTCAATCCCCGATTCTTCACCCTATGGGCCGGTACCAATGACGTACTGCTTCATGCCCTGGATGGAGGAGGTAAGGACGCCTTCCCGATCAGCGATGCGGCCGCATTCGAAAACGCTTTTGATTCCCTACTGCATACCCTGACCAAAGGGGGGGCCAAAGGGGTAGTGCTGAACATTCCTCAATTCTCCTACCTGCCGTATTTCCACACCCTGTCCATACAGGGACTTATGCTGAATCGCCGGGAGTCCAATGACCTCAATGTACGGTACAACGGTACGGGAATGCGATTTGTGGAAGGAGCGAATTATTATGTAGTGGAAGACCCGGGAGAAACACCGGGATACCGCCAGCTCCGCAGCGGAGAATACTTGCTGCTCAGCCTTCCCATGGATTCGGTGAAATGCGCAGGATGGGGCACGCTGGTGCCCATTCCCCGGGCCTATTATCTGGATCGCCAGGAAGTGGCCGAAATCAATCAGGCGACGGCCAACCTGAATCAGATCATCGCCGGCAAAGCCCAGCTCTATCAACTTCCTCTCATTGATGTCAACGGCCTGCTGCAGACCATGGAAACTTCAGGATTCCCCTCCGATGGGATTTCCTATTCCAATCAGTATATCGCAGGATCGGCCTTTTCTCTGGACGGCATTCATCTCACGCCCAAAGGACATGCTCTGTTAGCCAACCTGATCATTGATCAGATCAACCAGACTTATGGATCCACCATTCCCCGGGTGGACCCGAACCAATTCGACGGTATATTATTCCCTTAGAGATCGACGGTCCTTTGCTTTACCCTTCCCGAGGAAAATAGTTCCGGGAAGGGTTTTTTGTTTCCCTTTCGGGAAATCTTCTACCCCTTCCCTTGCCGGCTACCTGGTATCCTTTTTCCTCAAGGGGCCACCCCCCTGCGGTAAAACAGGTCATGGCGGCTGACCACCACTATGTTCTGCCTCTGCCGGTTGCGCGGTTCCACATAGAAGGGCTGGGTCCTCTCGTCAATGTATACCCATTCCAGACGACGGATTCCGGAAAGACTATGGGGAAGCACCAGGACTCCGGACTGGACGCAGTCCAGTTCCATAAGCTGCTGGCAGTTCCCTATGGTAGAGGGAATATAATCGATGCGATTGCGGTTGAGGTACAAAAAACGCAGGGACTGGAGCCGCCCAATGGACTCGGGCAGGGAAAGGAGTTTGTTGCTGGACAAGTCCAGCCATTCCAGGGCTTGGCACTGACCCAGGGACTCGGGGAGACGGCTGATTTGGTTATGGGAAAGATTCAACAGTTCCAGGGAGGCCATCCGTCCCAAGTCCTCAGGAAGGGTATCAAGCTGATTTCCGCTCAAATGGCATTCTTTCAGCCGGACCAGTTCCCCTATTCCCGCGGGCAAAGAATGAAGGTTATTGTAACTCAGGGATAGATGCTCCAGGGCCTGAAGCTGGCCTATCTGTTCAGGAATTTCCCTTAGACGGTTACGGAACAGATGGATTTCCCGCAGACGGGTGCAGGTAAATAAGGATGCCGGCAAATACCGGATCCGATTGTTGTTCAGTTGCAGGACTTCGAGATGAGGGAATCGATCGAACACATCCGGAAGGCTGTCCATGCCCTGATGTCCCAGTTTGAGTACGGTCACATCCAGGGGATGTTTTAATGCCAGGTCCAGATCCCGGTATGTACCTCCCAGGGCAAAAATCGGAAGCAAGGCCAGAACGACCAATAGAAACCCTTTCCCTGATTTCCTGTAACCCCTCATAAATTAAAGTTACGAAAGGATGAGGGAATAAAACCCGGGCGACCCCTGGCCGCCCGAAAAATTCCTAGGATGAGGAGCCCGGCTTTATTGCTTGGTAAACTTGCGGGTAGCCACCACCTTCCCTTTGCTGTCCATTACACGCAGGAAATAAATACCGGAAGGCATGGTACTTATGTCCAGCCGGGCATTGCTTCCCTGTACCCTGTGCTGGGATACGGCCTTGCCGATCAGATTATAGATGGCCAGCTGGCGGCCTTGCGTCTGATTAAGCTGTACATGGAGCTCATTCTGGGCCGGATTGGGGTAAATCTGAATGGACTCCGGTTTCTTCTTTTCGACTTCCATTCCCGAGGCAAAATTGGCCAAGAGGAAAGTAATGGATCGGGTATCCTGCCCGTCCGTGCCTGTAATGGTCATATAATAAATGTCCGGTCCAGGGGCCAAAACGGATAAATCGATTTGCAGCTTGATTTCCAGGGAATCGCGGAAGGGCATAGACAATTCGGTTCCACTCAGATCCGGACCCAGGTAATTATAGCAAGTCACGTTATCACAGATTCCGAACCCATTGCTGGTGATGCTGGAGGGAAGATTATCCGCTGTTACCCCCCACTCCACCTGGGCATCCACCCCGGTCTCATTCACGAAATAGCTCTTGAGCTCCACATACCCATTGGAATTCGCCCAGACCGTGTCTTTGGTGACGCTCAGGGTTTGGGCCACGGCACTGCCTGTGCCCAGGCCCAGAATCATGAATAGGGTAAAAATTCTGCTTTTCATCTGCCTCCATTAATATCCAGTATGGCAAATTAATCAATTAATGAGAAACCACCAAAAACGTAACAAAAAAACCTGAGTGCCCATGTCCATGAAATATAGGTAACTTTGATTCCAATTATTATTACGAATGAATCAGCCCAAAACCAATCCTGACCGCAGGAAACGCCGCCGGTTCTCTTCCACGACCCGGGGATTCATCACCGGAATCCTGGCTTCCGGCCTGCTGGTTTTCTTTGTCCAGTCCAAACCCGCGGATTCCTATTTCGAGATATCCAAAAACCTGGATATTTTCACTTCCCTTTTCAAGGAACTCCACACCCTTTATGTGGACCCAGTGGAACCCGGACAGCTGATCAAAACCGGCATTGACGCCATGTTGGGACAACTGGATCCCTTCACCACCTATATCACTGAATCCGATATTGAGGAATATGAGTTTCAGACCACGGGCAAATACGGAGGCATCGGCGCCAGCTTGCAAAGAAAAGGAGACCAGATCCTGATCGGAGCCGTATATGAACACTCCCCGGCCCATAAAGCGGGACTGAATGCCGGCGATATTATCCTGGAGATCGACGGAAACAAACTGGGATCCCGCACCCTGGACGAGGTCAGCAACCTCCTGAAAGGATCCCCGGGGACCAAAGTCCGGCTTCAGGTCCTGGATGCCTACAGCGAGGAATCCACGGAAAAAATCGTCACCCGCGCCGAAATCGAACTTTCTCCCGTACCATATGCCGGGCTGATGGGCGAGAATAATCAGTTTGCCTATGTGCAGCTTACCCAGTTCACGCCCGGGGCCAGCCGGCTGATCCGCCATGCCCTCGATAGCCTCAAGACCGCCAATCCCCGCATGGAGGGGGTGGTCATTGACCTGAGGAGCAATCCAGGCGGACTGCTGGATGAGGCCGTAAAGACCTGTAATCTGTTTATTGACCGCGGCGAGCTCATTGTCAGCACCAGAGGGAAACTCAGCGAATGGGACAAAGATTTTCACACCCCTGGTCCGGCCTGGGATCTAAATATTCCGGTAGCCGTCTTGATCAACCGCTCCTCTGCCTCCGCATCGGAAATCGTTTCCGGATCCCTACAGGATCTGGACCGGGGAGTGGTCATAGGAGAAAAATCCTATGGGAAAGGACTGGTGCAGGTGACCCGGAGCCTGGGCTACAACGCCCGGCTGAAACTGACGACGGCAAAATATTACACGCCCAGCGGCCGCTGCATCCAGGCCCTGGATTATTCGCACCGGCATCCGGATGGTAGCGTAGGGGAAATCCCGGACTCCCTAAAGCAAGAATTCAAAACCCGAAATGGTAGAGTGGTCTACAGCGGCGGAGGAGTGGAACCCGATATCCGAATCTCCCGGGAACCCATAAGCAAATTGGCCATCACCCTCTATCAGAAGAACTATATTTTTGATTTTGCCACCCACTATGCCAAGACCAGGCCTCAAATTAGTCCCGTGGCCGATTTCCGCCTGAGCGAACGGGACTTTCAGGATTTTGAAGCCTGGCTGGAAGGAAAGGACTATTCCTACAAGACCCAGACCGAAGTGGCGCTGGACTCATTGAAAGCCATCGCCCAGAGAGAAATGTATATGGAAGCCATTGCTCCGGAGTTTCGCAGCCTGACGGCTAAACTCTCCCATGACAAACTCACGGACCTGAGGAAACATAAGGAAGAGGTCATGGAACTGCTGGAAAACGAAATCGTTTCCCGCTATTATTTCCGGAAAGGCAGAATAGAGCACAACCTGCGTCATGATCAGGAAGTGAACGAGTCCATAAAAATTCTCTCTCAGCCCCAAGAATATCAGGCTCTGCTCGGCAAACCCTAGGGGGAATTCCGATCCAGTCTATAGGCATCCAGCAGGTCCGCCAGCCGGCGGTCGTTGCTGAGTCGGGGTACTTTATTTTGCCCCCCCAGTTTCCCCAGGGACTTCATCATTTCCTGGAAGGAATGGGGTCGGAGTTTCCGGATGACCAGGGGCTGCAATATGCCTCCCCGGATCAGGTCATCATAATAGATGTTCCTTTTGCGGATTTCCGCATCCAGATCCCGGGCCACCTGGTCCAGAGGTCCGGGGTCCTGCTCAAATTCCATATACCATTCGTGATAGGGCAGATCTCCGCTGACCTCCACTCTGGGCGCCACCGTAAATTCCGTGAGCCGCAGCGGGTATTTCCGAAGGATTGACTGGACACTCTGCTCCACTTCCTCAGCAATCACATGCTCCCCGAATGCTGAAGTAAAATGCTTTATCCTCCCGGTCACCACCAGTCTATATGGATTGGTGGACACGAAGCGGACCGTATCCCCTATGTTGTACCCCCAAAGACCGGCATTACTGTTGATGATCAGCGCATATTGCACCCCGATTTCCACCTCTCCCAGGCTCAGTCTCCGAGGATTATCCAAATGAATCTGATCCAGGGGAACGAATTCATAAAAAATTCCCGACTGAGTATTGAGCAGCAGGCCTTCGGCTTCCTGGCTATCCTGGAATGCAAAAAATCCCTCGGATGCCGGAAAGGTTTCCACAGTATCCACCTCCCCGCCCAGACTTTCTTTCATTCTTTTCCAATAGGGTTCAAAGTTCACCCCTCCATGGACAAGTACCTGAAGATTGGGGAAGATCTCTTTAATCTTCTTACCCCCCGATCGATCGATCAGCCAGTCAAAATACATCTGTATCCAGGGAGGTATGCCGCTAATCAGCCTCATATCCTGCCCAAGGGTTTCCTCGACGATCCGGCCGAGCTTAGCTTCCCAGTCTTCCACACAGTTGGTCTCAAAACTGGGCAGCTGATTGCTGCGCAGGTATCGGGGAACAAAATGATTGACAATCCCGCTTAGCCTTCCGGTGGGGATCCCTCCCACCCTCTCCAGCACCGGAGAGCCGGAAAGGAAAATCATCTTTCCATCGGCAAAAGCAGCATTTCCCGATTCCGCCATATAAGACAGCAGCGCGTATTTCGCCGTATCAATATGATTATCTATGGAGTCCCGCGTTATCGGTATGAACTTGGCTCCGCTTGTGGTACCCGAGGTTTTGGCGAAATAAATGGGTTTCCCTTTCCACAGTACGTTCTGCTGCCCCTGTTTTATCTTTTCTATATAAGGGGATATTTGCTCATAGTCCCGTATGGGAATGGCCTCCCTGAATTCCGGATAATTATGGACATCCTCCAGGTGGTGGTCTTCCCCGATCTGGGTCTTCCTCCCGGTTTTGATCAGCTGCTCCAGAATGGACTGCTGGTCCCCCACCGCCGTCGCCATGGCCTTTTTGATCCGGCTTTGGACAATCGCTGCATAGGGCTTTGCCAGGAGTGATTTGAATTTCATAGGGCCGTCCCGTTGAAGAAGATGACCTCAAAGGTAACCAATTATCCTTTGGAGGAGGAGTCCTCCCACCCCCCGAGAACAAAGACCCATGGGGGACTCGGCCGCATGGATAAAGAAAAATGGAATTTACTTTTCTAAAAACAAAAATCTCCATTACCTTTGCGCAAAATATCTTAGGAAGATCATGTTTGCGATTGTAAAAATAGGAGGCCACCAGTTCAAGGTCAAAAAGGACGACGAGCTGTACGTGCATCATCAGGAAGGCACCGTGGGCGATAAGCTGGAGTTTTCGGATGTGTTGATGACCAGCCAGGAAGGAAAAGTTCAATTGACCGGCTCCCACAAAGTTCAGGCGGAAATCCTTTCCCACCTGAAAGGAGATAAGGTGATTGTGTTCAAGAAGAAGCGCCGCAAAGGGTACAGAAAACTGAAAGGGCATCGCCAGCATCTGACCAAAATCAAAATCAGTGATATTATTTAGCATTTTATCCTTAAATTCGTCATTAAGTATTTATAAGTTTTATTGAGCCATGGCACATAAGAAAGGGGAAGGAAGCGTTAAGAACGGCAGAGATTCGAGAAGTAAACGCTTAGGTGTAAAAATTTTCGGTGGACAACCGGCGGTATCCGGCAATATCATCGTACGCCAGAGGGGTACTGTCTACCATCCAGGAGAAAATGTGGGGTTGGGAAAGGATTTTACCATTTATGCTCTCGCAGATGGTATTGTGGAATTTCGAAAGACAAGAAAAAAGACCCTCATCTCCGTCAGATCTACTTCAGCAATCGCCGAGGCCTAACCCGCTCGGCGATTTTGCCATAAATGGTTTTTTTTAACCCTTAAATTCACAAGGTTATGGCAACAACAAAGAAAGCTGCCCCCAAGGCAGCCACCAAGAAAGCGGCCAAAAAAGCCGTGAAAAAAGCCGCAGCCCCCAAAAAGGCAGCTGCTAAGAAAACGGTAAAAAAGGCCGCAGCGCCTAAAAAGGCCACTGCCAAAAAAGCCGTGAAAAAAGCCGCAGCCCCCAAAAAGGCAGCCGCTAAGAAAA
>CAYPQN010000029.1:0-2522 GCA_964412885.1 uncultured Chitinophagaceae bacterium
TTCCCGCCGGCCACGGAATAAATCCCCTTCTTCGCCGTTGGGAGGGCAAAGTTAGTACATTCCCACGATTCTTTCAAAACCTTCGCGGACTTTATTTTTTTAGGGCAGAAAACTCTGGCTGTTCCCGGGACATGGAGCGCATGGCAGATCCGGTTGGAGGATTTGGGTTATATTTGTCAAAACCCTTAGCATGATGAGATTTTCCCGGATTTTCTTTATGGGGTATGCCTTTTTCGCCCTGGCTTCCTGCCAGGAATTCGGCCCCAATGATGCTTACCTGAAAAGAATGGAGGACAGCGTATTTATGACTTTTCCCACAGTCAATCGGGTGAGCATAGAAATCAAGGAGCACCGGGAATTATATCTGACCATAGGCGACAAGGAGCTTTATCATGCCCCGGAAGAAGAAAGGATTAAAGTAGCTGACCAGCTGTCCGAGATGAGCTGGATCATATTCAAGGACAACAATCGCTTAAGCGCCGGAGAGGTCCGGTTTGTGGAAGAGGAAACCACCCGGACCATCAGTTCCGAACCCAAGGTATATCCTCTCCACTTGGACGTCTTCCAACCCTGATTGCATCCCATGGGACTGCCTACAGGACATATCAGACCGACAATGGGGGGTGTTCCCCTGTTGGTTTGCGCCCTGCTTTTTGCCTGTTCCCTTTGGGCTCAGAAGCCCATTCCTTTCACCTATGTGCATTCTTTGATCTTCGTCGAAGCGGGAATCGGCAACAGCAAGCCCGTCTATAGTTTTTTGGTCAATACCGGATCCAATCTGAGCGTTCTGGACCGGAAACTGGCGCAGAGCCTGGGGATTGAAGTCGAAGAAACCCTGGATTCCGTTATGGGAACGGCTGGAAAGGAACCCTTTGCCAGGACCCGGATACCCGCCTTAATCTTGGGAGATCAACGTTTCGAAGGCCTCGAATTCGGATGCCGGGACCTGGATCACCTGCTGGAATATCCAGAACTCAAGGTAGACGGAGTCCTGGGCACGGATTTTCTCCGTCAGTTTGCCATCGATCTGGATTTTACCAAATATAGAATCCGGATGCGCAGAGAAGCCCCTCCTTCCCAGTCTGCCGATAAGCTGCCCTTCCGGATGGTGGCGGGCCTCCCTCAGATCCGGGTGCGGATAAACGACACCCTGGAAACCGATCTTAGGTACAATAGTGCCTCCAGCCTGGAGAAATCAAACCGTCAATACCTGAATCTCAGTCATTATCAATGGGTGGAACTCAAGCGAAGGCAGCGTTTTCTGCCTCATACAACCCATTTTGCCGCCAAAGGTGTAGGCGGATACCTTTATCTGCAAGTCGTCCGGCTGGAATCTATGGAGGCAGGGGCCCTGAAACTCCCTTACCCATATGCCATTATCCAGGATAAGGAAGGTTGCTTCGCAGATCCTGAATCCATAGGATTCTTCGGCAACTCCGTGCTGGAAGCCTACCGGAGAGTCACCCTGGACTTCCTCCATGAAGAAATCATCCTTCGGGCACCAGCCTTCTGATGGGGTCGGCCAAGCCCTGAACCTCTCTCCCGGAGTAAATGCTTTTCGGAATCAGGATTTGGACAGGCTTCTCTTGGCCTCGATGCTCAGGGTGGCGTGAGGAACGGCCCGCAACCGGGCTTTATCTATGAGCTGACCCGTTACCCGGCATATCCCATAGGTCTTGTTCTCGATCCGGATCAAGGCCTTTTCCAGGTGGTTGATGAACTGGATCTGACGACTGGCCAACTGGGCCAGTTGCTCCCTTTCCATGGCACCGCTCCCGTCTTCCATACTCATGTACCGGTTTTCGGTATCCTCGGTTCCGGCCTCGTCCTTGCGGGTAATCAGTCCCTGGAGATAAGAGAGTTCCGAGCGGGCAGTTTCCAGTCGGCTCTGGATCAGTTCCTTGAATTCCTGAAGCTCTTCGTCACTGTATCGGTAAACCGGACCCGTCCTCTCTTCCGGTTCATCCAGAATGGAACGGGTAAACTCGGGCTGATAATTGATCATGGTCCGGCTATTGTCGTCCTTCTTCTGATCCCGGCCAGGCATGCGGCGGTGGGCAATCACCTGATTGGACTTCTTTTCCTCCTGACTGGTGGGGGTCGCCTGCTTACTGGCCGGGGCCTTTGGGGCATTCAGTGACTCCGACTTGCGGGATGGGAGCGCCGTTTTGGCAAAGGTAGTCACTGTTTTCGTCGGCGTTTTGGCAGCTGGTTTTTTCTTGGATGTGCTGGCCTTTTTCGCGGCAGCTTTGGGCGCTGCGGATTTCTTAGTGGCCGCCGCCTTGGTTTCCTTGGAGGCAGGGGCTTTGGCCCCCGCTTTCTTGGCCGGGGCCGCGGCCTTTTGGGGGGCCTTTTCCGCTACGGACTTGGTGGCGGCCTTCTTGGTGACCGCTTTCTTGGTGGCTGTAGCCTTCTTGGCCGCTGGCTGGGCAACCGCCTTCTGGACGCTGCCCTTTTTCGTTGATTTGGTGGTAGTAGCCAAGTTCTTGGTCGATGTGGCCTTGGTCGATGTGGCCTTGGTC
>CAYPQN010000029.1:2622-28411 GCA_964412885.1 uncultured Chitinophagaceae bacterium
CTTGGTCGATGTGGCCTTGGTCGATGTGGCCTTGGTCACCTTAGCCTTGGTGGCGGCCTTCTTGGTGACCGCTTTCTTGGTGGCTGTAGCCTGGGTTGCGGCTTTCCTGGCGGCGGGTTCCGCTTTTTTGGCCACAGCCTTTTTGGTCGCCGGAGCTTTGGTGGCAGCATTTTTAGTAGTCTTTGACACCTTTTCTTGGGCAGAGGCGGCCACGGCTTTCTTGGCCACAGTTTTGGTCGTTGTTGCCGCCTTTTTTCCCGCAGCGGCCTTCTTTGCCACAGCCTTCCTCGCGGTGCCCGCGGCTTCCTTGAGGGCCGCAGCGGCCTTTTTGGGCGCCACCGCCTTCTTGGTAGCGGGGGCTTTCTTTTCCGCTACTATCGATGCCTTGGCATTCTTTTCAACGGTTTTTTTCTTTGTGGCCATAAATCAATTCTGTTTTGATAACAATACTTTAAAAGGTTGATCGTTGACTTCCACCAGAGTGTCCGAAGATAACCCTTTTTCCCAACGAATCTCGTCGGCAAGAATTTCCGTGCAAATATAATCATTGAAGTTAATAATTGCACTCTTGAAGGAATTCTCTTCCTCCAGGCTTAATATTATGCGGTCAGTCAGGGCCAGACCCTGGTCCTTTCGGAGTTTTTGCACCCGATTGACCAGCTCCCTGGCAATCCCCTCCTGAATCAGTTCTTCATCGAGGCTGATATCCAGGGCTACTGTAAGCCTATCCTTCTGGGCCACAGTCCAGCCTGGAATATCTTCGGCCAGCAATTCCACTTCGGAAATATCAATACGGATTTCCTCCCCATCCAAAGACAGGTTCCAATACCCGTTTTCCACCAACTGCTCAATGGCGGAGGGATCTGCCTGGGTGATGGCCTGGGCCGCCGCCTTCATCTTGGAACCCAACCGGGCACCCAAAAGCTTAAAGTTAGGCTTTAGTCTTCTTTTTACAACTCCCTCAGAATCACTAATATAGTCAATTTCTTTGACATTGAGCTCATTGGAGATCAAAGGGGCCACCTGCTCAATTCTTTGCTTCATGGTCTCGTCCCAAACCAATACCCGGATTCTGTGCAGGGGCTGCCTCACTTTGATCTTCTCTTTCTTTCTCAGGGAAAGCCCCAGGGAGCTAATATCCTGGGCCAGGCGCATCCTTTGTTCGAGCTCCTCCTGCCTCCATTTCGGATCCAGGCGGGGAAAATCCGCCAGATGAACGGAACTCCGATTCTGGGTTCCCGTGACCGCATGGAGATTATGGAAAAGCCAGTCTGCAAAAAACGGTGCCAGGGGAGCCATTAGCCTCGAGAGAGTCTCCAGGCACTCATACAGGGTTTGATAGGCCGCCAGCTTGTCCGGGCCATATTCCCCTTTCCAGAACCGGCGCCGGCTCAGCCTAACATACCAGTTGCTCAGCTGCTCATCGAGGAACTGCTCCATGGCCCTTCCCGCCCCGGTAGGCTCATAGGCATCCATATGGCGGGTTACGGTCTCAATCAGAGCCTGGAGTTCAGAAAGGATCCAACGGTCCATCTCAGAGCGCTGATCCGCAGGAAGCGGGGATCCCTCATACCGGAACCCGTCCACATTGGCATAAAGGGCAAAGAACTGGTAAGTGTTAAATAGGGTGCCGAAATATTTTCTTTGCACTTCTTCGATTCCTTTGGGATCAAAGCGCAGGCTATCCCAGGGGGCTGCATTGGTGATCAGGTACCAGCGGGTGGCATCCGCACTGTATTTTTCTATGGTAAGGAAAGGATCCACGGCATTGCCCAGCCGCTTACTCATTTTGTTGCCCTCCCGATCGAGGACCAGGCCATTGGAGACCACGGTTTTATAGGCCACCTGGTCAAAGAGCATGACCGCCAAGGCATGGAGGGTATAGAACCAGCCTCGAGTCTGGTCCACGCCTTCGGCAATAAAATCTGCCGGAAAGTTGGCCCGGAAATCTTGAGCATTCTCAAAAGGATAATGCCACTGGGCATAAGGCATAGCCCCGGAGTCAAACCATACATCGATCAAGTCCGGCTCCCGGTGCATGGGTTTACCCTTTTCAGATACCAGGACGATTTGATCCACGAAGGGTTTGTGCAGGTCCACTGCCTCGAGAGAGGAAAAATTCCAGGATTGATCCAGGCCCAATACCTGGTTGGCCCGCATCACCTCTTCCTTCAGCTCCTCCACACTACCTATGCACTTGATTTCCTCTCCGTCCTGGGTGGTCCATATGGGCAAAGGCGTGCCCCAGTAGCGACTGCGACTCAGGTTCCAGTCCACCATATTCTCCAGCCAGTTGCCGAATCGACCTTCGCCGGTGGCCTTTGGCTTCCAATTTATGGTCTTGTTCAGCTCGATCATTCTCTCCTTTACCGCCGTGGTGCGAATGAACCAGGAATCCAGGGGATAATAGATCACCGGCTTATCCGTCCTCCAACAGTGGGGATAACTGTGCAAGTATTTTTCCACCCGAAAAGCCTTGCCCTCCCCCTTGAGCTGCAGGGCAATATCCAGGTCCAAATCCCGGTATTGGGGGTCGTCTTGGTAATTCTTTACGAAGCGATGACTATAGGGCCCCATGCGGTCCACGTATTTTCCTTCCCGGTCCACCGGATTCAGGAGACCTATTCCGGCTTTCTGCCCCACCCGGTAGTCGTCTGCCCCGAATGCTGGGGCCGTATGCACGATTCCGGTACCGTCTTCCGTGGTCACAAAATCTCCCAGAATCACCCGCCAGGGATCGCCTCCGGCCTTCTCCCGGCTATTGGCTTCAAAAGGCAGCAATTGCGCATAACGCATTTCGGCCATCTGCTTTCCCTTGAAGCGCAAAAGCCGCTTCCAGGGAAGTCCCCCTTCTGGCCTCTCCGAAGGAAAATCCTCCCCAGTCCATTGCTGATCTTCGGGGAAATAGCGGGACACCAAGGCTTCGGCTAAGATGAAATGACCCGGAGCATGGGTATAGGGATTAAAGGATTTCACCAGGCAATAATCAATGTCCGGCCCTACAGTCAGTCCACAGTTAGCCGCCAGGGTCCAGGGGGTGGTCGTCCATGCCATGAAGTACACCGGTGCCGGGGACTCCCCGCCCTTTCCGGCCGAAACGGAAGCCCAGATCTCGGCGGCCAGGGCAGAATCTTTCTGGGCCTCGGGCCCCTCCAGGGAAAACAGGGCCACCACCGTGGTGTCTTTGACTTCCTTATAGGTGCCCGGCTGATTCAGTTCATGGGAACTCAGTCCCGTACCGGCCGCGGGCGAATAGGGCTGAATACTTACACTTTTGTATAAATGCCCCTTCTCATACAATTGCTTTATGGCCCACCAAAGGGTTTCCATATAAGGGGTCTCATAGGTCACATAGGGGTTATCCATATCCACCCAATAGCCCATTTTCTCCGTAAGGGATTCCCACTGATCCCGGTAACGCATGACGGCTTCCCGGCATTTGCGGTTATATTCTTCCACGGAAATCCGCACCCCAATATCTTCTTTAGTAATCCCCAGCTCCTTTTCCACGCCCAACTCCACGGGCAGGCCATGAGTATCCCAGCCCGCCTTTCGCTTCACTTCAAATCCCTGCATGGTCTTGTATCGGCACACCAGATCCTTAAGAGTCCGGGAGATGACATGGTGTATTCCCGGCATTCCATTGGCACTGGGCGGCCCTTCATAGAAGACAAAAGGGGGATGCCCTGTCCTTAACTTCACAGACTGCTCAAAGACTTGGGTCTGCTTCCATTTCTCAAGGAATTCCCGTTCGATGGACGGCATGTCAAGACGGGTGTACTCCGGATACTTCTCCCTCATAAATAAAACTGGCCTAATAGATGAATAGGGTTAGAAAATAGACGGGCAAAGTTAGCAAAATCCTTCATGGAAAATCCCGATCCTGGGAAGCCCCCTGCGAACAAAGGGCCGGGAAAAACTCGCTTCGGGACATCCTTGTCCTGGTGGCCCATCCCCCTTTCTCCTTTATGGGGAGGAGAATGCCAAAATTTCCTTGCCCCAAACCGGGCCCAAAAAGATTATCCGGGCTTGTCGCCAATTTTTGCGACCTTTGTAAACAATAAAAATAAAATTAAGGGATTAGGAATTTATGGGAAGATCTCAGGAAACCGCCAGTAAAAAGGACAAAGAAAAGCGCCGCGCGCAGAAGAAACGGGAAAAAGCCGAAAAAAGAGAAGAGCGAAAAGCCAACAACAACAAAGGCAAATCGCTTGAAGAAATGATGGTTTACCTGGATGAATTCGGGAACATCACGGACACTCCTCCGGATCCCAAGAAGAAAGTGGAAATCAATCACGAGGAAATCATTCTCGGTGCTGCTCCCATACGTCCCGATGAGTCCATCATCGGCATACGCAAAGGAGTGGTCACCTTTTTCAATGAGCCCAAGGGTTATGGGTTCATACAGGATTCCAGATCGAAGGAAAGTATATTCGTGCATATCAACCAAACCGATGAACTGATCCGGGAAAGGGATCAGGTTCAGTTCGAAATTGAAAAAAGTCCCAAAGGCCTTACGGCCGTCCGGGTGTCTAAGATTTAAGGCAGCAACCATTTCGGACCTCCTTTCGCCATGGGTCCTCAGGATCACCATCTAAGGAAAACACCAAAAAAAGTCCGACCCAATCGGACCGCTCAACCCGGATTGGGCAATAGAGATCCGGGAAGCAAAAAAGAGAAGGCGAAGGGAAATGAATACCCGGTCTTCTCTTTTTTCTGTATTCGATACCCATTCTCCCGGTCCCCAGATTCCCGGCCTAATCGTCGAGCTTAAGGACGGCCAGGAAAGCCTCCTGGGGAATATCCACCGATCCGATCTGGCGCATCCTCTTCTTTCCCTCCTTTTGCTTTTCCAGCAACTTGCGCTTACGGCTGATGTCCCCACCGTAACATTTTGCAGTCACATCTTTTCGCATGGCCGAAATGGTCTCTCTGGCGACGATTTTAGCCCCCACGGCAGCCTGGATAGCAATCATAAATTGCTGCCTGGGCAGCAGCTCTTTGAGTTTGGCACATAGTTTCCGCCCGAAATCCTGGACTCGGCTTCGGTGGATCAGCGCGCTGAGCGCATCGACCTTGTCACCGTTGAGCAGGATATCCATTTTGACAATATCGCTTATCCGATAATCCAGGGGCTGATAATCAAAAGACGCATAGCCCCGGGTACTCGATTTCAACTTATCGTAAAAGTCAAAGACGATTTCCGTCAAGGGCAGTTCAAAGATCAGCTCCACCCGGGTGGGCGTTAGGTAATTCTGGTTGACCAGGATTCCCCTCTTTCCCAGGCAAAGGCTCATTATATTCCCTATATAATCGGGCAGGGTAATGATCTGGGCTCGGATAAACGGCTCTTCTATCCGGTCCAGACGACTGGGGTCAGGCATTTCCGCCGGATTATTCACCAGGATGGCCTTTTGAGGCTCTCTGGTCAGGTAGGCCCGGAAACTCACGTTGGGCACCGTAGTGATCACCGTCTGCTTGAATTCCCTTTCCAACCTTTCCTGGATGATTTCCATATGCAGCATTCCCAGAAATCCACAGCGGAATCCAAATCCCAGGGCCTGGGAAGTTTCAGGCTCAAAACTCAGGGAGGCGTCATTGAGCTGCAACTTGTCCATACAATCGCGAAGCTCTTCAAAATCATCCGTTTCCACAGGGAATATCCCAGCAAAAACCATAGCCTTCACTTCTTCGAAACCCTTTACGGCTTCGGTGGCGGGCCGGGCCACCGTGGTGATGGTATCCCCCACCTTGACATCCTTGGCATTTTTGATTCCCGTGATGATGTATCCCACATCCCCGGCACGCACTTCCTCTCGTGGAGATAGGCCTAGTTTCAGAATACCGACTTCATCTGCGGTGTATTCTCCCTGGCCATGAAAGAACTTGACTTTATCTCCTTTGCGGATTATGCCATTTTTCACCCGATAATAGGCAATGATTCCCCGGAAGGAATTAAATACGCTGTCAAATACCAGAGCCTGAAGAGGGGCTTGCTCATCACCCTGGGGCGCGGGAATCCGGTCCACGATGGCCTCCAGGATTTCCCCTATGCCTATACCGGTTTTTCCGCTGGCCTGTATGATTTCCTCCGGTTTTACTCCGATCAGATCCACAATCTGATCCGTCACTTCGGCGATCATAGCCCCCTCCATATCCACCTTATTGATCACCGGGATGATCTCCAGGTCATTTTCCAGAGCCAGATACAGGTTGGAAATGGTCTGGGCCTGGATACCCTGAGTAGCATCGACCAGCAGCAATGCGCCCTCACAGGCAGCCAAAGCCCTGGACACCTCATAGGAAAAGTCCACATGGCCCGGGGTATCGATAAGGTTCAGCCTATAGGTTTCCCCATCCCGGCTGTAATCCATCTGAATCGCATGACTCTTGATGGTAATACCCTTTTCCCTTTCCAGGTCCATGTTATCCAGGACCTGTGCCTGCATATCCCGTTCCGTAATGGTTCGGGTAGCCTCCAGAAGACGGTCCGCCAGGGTGCTCTTCCCATGGTCAATATGAGCGATGATACAGAAATTCCTAATATTGCGCATAGAATAAATACAGAGTCAGCAAAGGTAATTAAAACGACGGCAAATCCGGGTAGGGAGACAGGGTCCGAGGTCCTTTTAAGGGGCATCCCAAAAATATGAATCAGTACAGGGGCACCCGAAAGCGGCCATCGGTCAAAGAAAGATAGATGCTGCTGGTTTGGGAGACGAATTCTCCATGAAATTCGCCTTCGATCCATTCATCCCCGTGGGAATTTATGGTCACCTGGCCGTTAATAGCCCGGAAATGGTCTGCGCCGCTGCGGTATTCAATAGTGGTAATCCCGTCCAGCATATAGGTATTCGGTCCTTGATAAGGGGAAATGGATATGAGCATTTCCGACTGGCTGCCCTGAACACCCCGGATTCGGATGCCAAAAGGAGGCACATTCTCCATGTATCCATCGGGAGCAGACCAGAACTGACCGTTGATCTGAGCACTGATCAGCCCCGTACCGGACTGGAAGGGGCCCCTTCCCTCCCGGTCGGTATCGCAGGCGCCGAATAGGAGGCTCAGCGCAAATAGGCATAGCCAGACATACCGATTACTCATCTAAAGCAAATCTAGTCCATATCCCTCTGGGTTGGAGAAAAAAAATCCCCGCCTCCGCCGATTCAGATCTTGGCGAGCAATACCACGGCCGAAGCGGCCACTCCCTCTTCCCTACCTACAAATCCCATGGTCTCGGTGGTGGTGGCCTTAATATTCAGGTCTCCGACTTCGACTTCCAGGATTTCGGCCAGGGTCCGGATCATCTTCTCCCGGTAGGGCTGTATCCGGGGATTCTGGATCATAATCGTGGCATCCAGATTCACCAGCCGGTATCCTTTTTCGACCATCATGCCAAAGCAGCGCCGCAGCAGCACCTTGGAGTCGATATCTTTATATGCGGGATCCGTATCCGGAAAATGGAAACCGATATCCCCCAGGGACAGGGCTCCCAGGAGGGCATCACAGATGGCATGAATCAGCACGTCGGCATCGGAATGCCCTAACCCTCCCTTGGGGTGGTCGATCAAAATGCCTCCCAGCCAAAAAGGGCGGCCTTCTACCAGTCTATGAAAGTCGATTCCCTGACCCATACGATACATAAAATCCTGATTTGTTTCGCCTGCAAATATAGGCCAATATAGGTCAACCCCTCCCACCAGTCCCGGAGATTTCCCGCCCCGATTGCCCGAAGCATTGTTCCTCACGGGTCGATAGTCTTGATTCACCGATAAAGGATTCCCATAACCCTGGGCAGGGATTCGGCATATCTTTGCGTCCAGGAAGAAGCCCCCCATTCAAAATTTCCCGAAATGGATTACACCAGCTATCTGGCAATTTTCGACCAGATCCTAGGCTCGGAACATCCCGATCCCCCATACGACAAACCCAATTACCTGCATTACACCCGGCTGAACCAGTCCCGGATGAAGCGATGGGAACTAGTCATGGAAATCGATCCCGAACTGGCCGAAGAAATTCGCCAGATCCGCGTTCCGGAAAAATGGATTCTGATAACCGAACCCTGGTGCGGGGATGCGGCCCATTCCGTACCCTTCCTGGTGCGCATGGCCGTCATGAGCCCCCTCATTGAGCTGGAAATCCAGCTAAGGGACTCGCCTCCTTTTCTCATTGAATCCTATCTGAGCGGAAAATCCAGAAGCATACCTAAACTGATCGTCCGCGACGATCATGACCGGGACTTATGGACCTGGGGCCCGCGTCCAAAAGGCGCCCAAGACCTTATGGATAGCCTGAAATCCCGGAATGTGGAACTGGAGACCCTTTTAGGAGAACTGCAACAATGGTACAATCAGGATAAGGGACGATCCCTTTGCCAGGAAATAAAGAACCTTCGCCGATCTTTGGGCCAGCAAAATGCCTAGACCTAGGCAGGGGCAGGGAAGCAGTTCCCTGCCCCGCTGCATAACTTATAAGCCGAGGCCATGGCGAGCCGCACAGGCTTCCGCCTCCTCATATCCAGCATCCCGGTGGCGAATCACTCCCAGGGCCGGGTCATTGTACAGCACCCGGCTCAGCCTTTGGGCGGCTTCCGGCGTTCCATCGGCGACGATCACCATTCCGGCATGCAGGGAATAGCCCATGCCTACTCCCCCGCCATGATGGAAAGATACCCAGCTGGCCCCTCCGGCCGTATTAGTCAGGGCATTGAGAATAGGCCAGTCCGCGATAGCATCGCTGCCGTCCTTCATGGATTCGGTCTCCCGGTTTGGGGAAGCTACGGAACCACAATCCAGGTGATCCCTTCCGATAACGATCGGGGCTTTCACCTTCCCGGTTCTCACCAGTTCGTTGAAGGCCAGCCCCGCCTTCTCCCTTTCCCCCATACCCAGCCAACATATTCGGGAGGGGAGCCCCTGGAAGGAAATCTTCTCTCTGGCCATATCCAGCCAGCGGAGCAGTCCCTGATTCTCGGGAAACAACTCTTTGATGACCTGATCCGTAACATAAATATCCTGAGGATCGCCGGACAAGGCCACCCAACGGAATGGACCCTTGCCTTCGCAGAATAAAGGACGGATATAGGCCGGGACAAATCCTGGAAAATCAAAAGCATTCTTCAGTCCCCGCTTGTCATGAGCCTGACCGCGCAGATTGTTCCCATAGTCAAAGGTAATGGCACCCTTGGCCTGCATATCCAGCATCAACTGCACGTGTTCGGCCATGGTGTCCAAAGAAAGACTTCTATAGGTTTCGGGATCTTCCCGGCGCAAAGACAGGGCCTGTTCCACGGATAGCCCTACGGGGAAATAGCCCAATAGTTCATCATGGGCAGAAGTCTGATCCGTCAGGGTATCGGGCACAATTCCTCTTTCGTTCAGGCGCTTCAGCAGATCCACAGCATTGGCCTGCACACCTATGGATTGGGCCTCTCCTTTATCCCGGGCCTCCAGGGCCCAGTCAATACTCTGATCCAGGTCTTCGGTCCATCGGTCCAGGTATCCGGTATCCAGGCGCTTCTGTATTCTCCAAGCCTCCATTTCGGCGGCCAGGCAAACGCCCTGGTTCATGGTAATGGCCAGGGGCTGGGCTCCGCCCATTCCCCCCAGTCCAGCAGTCACATTCAACTTCCCCTTCAGGCTACCCCCAAAATGCTGGTTGGCCAGGGAAAGATAAGTCTCATAGGTCCCCTGGACAATTCCCTGGGAACCGATATAAATCCAGCTTCCGGCCGTCATCTGACCATACATGATCAACCCACGGGCCTCCAATTCCCGAAAATGCTCCCAGTTGGCCCAGTTGCCCACGAGATTGGAATTGGCGATAAGTACCCTAGGCGCCATGGCATGGGAGCGGATCAGGCCCACGGGCTTTCCGGACTGCACCAGTAGGGTTTGGTCTTCTTCCAAATCACGCAGGGCGGAAAGTATGCCCTCAAAACCGGCCCAGTCCCGCGCTGCCTTTCCATTTCCTCCATAGACGACGAGTTCGGCGGGGTTCTCGGCCACCTCCGGATCCAGGTTATTCTGAATCATTCGATAGGCGGCTTCGGTCACCCAATTCTTGCACACCATCTCCGAACCTCTGGGAGCCCGGATCTCTCTGGATTTGTATTCTGAATTCTGCATAGTAGTATTCAAATGGCTGACTATTGATCGCTATTGTCTTTCTGCAACAGGGCCTCTATTTCCTGATTCAGTTTTTGCTCCATCTCCTCTTCGGAAACCTGCTGCCTACGGAAAGGCTCCCCTACCACCTGTTCGTATAATTCCATATACCGGCCAGAGATCTTCTCCACCACTTCATCCGTCATTTCAGGAACCCTGTCCCCTTCCCTGCCCTGGAACCCGTTTTCCATCAGCCATTCCCTTACAAACTCCTTGGAAAGCTGACGCTGCCTCTCCCCCCTTTTTTGCCTGTCCTCAAATCCTTCCAGATAGAAATACCGGGACGAATCGGGTGTATGGACTTCATCAATCAGATAAATTTTCCCGTCCCGCTTTCCGAACTCATATTTGGTATCCACCAGAATCAGCCCCCTGTCCCGGGCCATTTGCTGGCCTCTGCGAAATAAAGCCCTGGTATATTCCTCCAGTTGGAAGTATTCTTCTTCTTTCACGAGGCCGTAGGCCAGGATCTGCTCGCGGGAAATATCTTCATCATGCCCCACCTGCGCCTTGGTGGTCGGGGTGATCAATGGTTCAGGAAAGGGATCATTCTCCTTCATTCCCTCAGGCAAGGGTATCCCGCAAATCTCCCTTTTCCCTGCCGAATATAATCTCCAGGCATGTCCGGTCAGATGGGCCCGAATCACCATTTCCACCGCATAGGGCTCACAGCGATATCCCAGGGTGGCCTGAGGCAGGGGAACGGAAATCTTCCAATTGGGAACAATATCGGCCGTAGCATCGAGATTGCGGGCAGCAATCTGATTCAGCACCTGGCCCTTGTAGGGTATGGACCGGGGTAGTACCTGATCAAATGCCGATATGCGGTCGGAGACCATCATCAGCAGATACCTGTCTGAAATGGTGTACACATCGCGGACTTTACCCTGATAAAAATCCGTCTGTTGGGGAATGGTGAGCATAAAGGGAGTTTTAGGGAGACTCGGCCAAAGCGGCCGCAGCGCGAATCTAAATCAAAAACGGCAAAACAGGGAAATCCCCAGAAAGAAAGGCGGGGATTTGCCGGAAATCCGGGGCGAACCCCTAAAAGGCATTTACAGTTGCGGCCATGTCCCCAAAATCGTTCGGGTTCCCTGTTCCGGGAACCCGAACTAAAAAGCTTCGCAGATCAAGGAATCGGGACCGATCAAAGGCGGGAATGGATGGCGGCCACCTGATCCATTCTGTCCTGGGCCATTCTCATGGCCGCCACCTGAGTGGGTATATTCTCCTTATCGCTCAGGTCCATGATCGCCAGGGTCCGATCATAAATGTTTTCCACCTGCTTTAAAACCCGATCCTTGTTGTACCCGTCGAGTTCGGCACTCACATTGATCAGTCCTCCGGCGTTGATCAGGAAATCAGGGGCATAGATAATGCCCTTTTCGCGGATCATGGGACCATGGATATTCTCCTCGGCCAGCTGATTGTTAGCGGCCCCGGCCACCACCGCAGCCTTCAATTGACCGATGGTCTCCGTATTCAGCGTAGCTCCAAGAGCACAGGGGGCATATATGTCCATGTCGAGGCCGAAAAGGTCATCGACCCCGGCCACCTGGATTTTATCATGCTTCTCTTTCACCTGGCGGAGCTTGTCCTCATTGATATCGACCACGGTAACTACAGCTCCTTCCTTAACCAAATGTCCGATCAGGTATTGGCCCACATGGCCTGCTCCCTGAACCAAAACCTTCCTGCCGCTGAGTTCATCGCTGCCCCAAGCCTTCTTGGCAGAAGCCTTCATGCCCATGAACACCCCATAGGCCGTAAAAGGGGATGGGTCTCCGCTGCCTCCCATGTATTCGGGAACTCCGGTTACATGATCCGTTTCCATGGCAATGTATTCCATATCCCGGGCTGTGGTATTCACGTCTTCAGCCGTAATGTATTTTCCATTCAGACTGTTTACGAACTTCCCATACCGGCGCCAAAGTGCTTCGGACTTAATCTTTGAAGCATCCCCGATGATCACGGCCTTTCCTCCTCCCAGATTCAGGCCGCTGATGGCCGCCTTATAGGTCATTCCCCGGCTCAGCCGAAGGGCGTCCACAATGGCCTCCTTCTCGGTGGCATAGTTCCAAAGGCGGGTACCTCCCAAAGCGGGGCCCAGGGTGGTATTATGAATCGCCAATATGGCCTTTAGCCCGGTATGCGGATCATGACAGAATACGAGCTGCTCGTGTTCCATCTGCTCCATCAGTTCAAAAACAGTATCGTCCATTTCTTGATTTAATTTGGCGCAAACCTAACAAAAATTGCTGATTATGATAGGATTGCCCCGGTTCCCTTACCCAGGCTCCCGACCCCGTCTCCAGGATAAAACCAGGGCAAGTCCCGACCTGATCAGGGGATCAGAAAGCCTCACACCGGAGTGCTAGGCTCCCTGGTTTCGGCATCCCTGGTTCCGGAATAAAGCGAGTATTCCAACAGCCTTGCCTCCAGCTTGGCATGGAAAAAAGGTATGCGTCGCTGGGGGCGAAGTCCAATCGACTTAGCTAGGTTCACATTCGCCGTAAACACATATCCCCAGTATCCTGGAGCATGATTCTTCATAAAATCCCCTATGGCGGCATAAATCGGTTTCAGGACCTCCTCTTCTCCGAGCCTCTGGCCGTATTCGGGATTGAAAAACAACACGCCGGGAGAAGAATCGGGGATTTTCTGGTCCCGGAAATCATGGACCTGGAAATCGATCATGGACTCCACTCCCGCTGCCCGCGCATTGCGGCGGGCCTGTTCCACCGAAGGCGCCAGGATATCCGAGGCATAAATCAGCTTTTCGGTGGGCTCTATGATTTCCGATTCCAGACGGATTTTCATTTCATGATAAAATGAGGGGTCATAGCCCAGGATATGCTGGAATCCATATTCGTCCCGGAATAGTCCCGGAGCCGTACGGGAAGCAATCAGGGCCGCCTCTATGGCCAAGGTCCCCGATCCGCACATGGGATTGACAAAGGCAGTGGCCCCATCCCATCGGCTGGTGAGAATCGTGGCTGCAGCCAGCGCCTCCAGCATGGGGGCCCTTCCGGGAATCTTCCGGTATCCGTGACGGGCCAGAGAATGGCCGGAACTATCGATATACAGAAAGGCCCTCTTCCCTTTCCAGTAGAGATGAATCACGGCTCCCTCCCGGCTGGATCCGGAATTCGGGCGCCTGCCCCGAATCTGGCGGAATCGATCCACTATTCCGTCCTTCACCCGGAGGCTGACGAACATACTGTTGTTCACGGTTTCATGGAAAACCTGAGTACTAACGGAAAAATAGCCTCCGGGGTCCAAAATCTCCTCCCAGGGATATCGCCTGACTTGCTCATATACATGATCTGGATGATCTGCCTCGAACTCCGCCAACTGATAGAACACCGAGGAGGCGGTTCGGAGGCGGAGGTTGAGCTCAATGGTATCTTCCAGACTGCCTTCCCATAGCAATCCGGTGTCAAATACGGAATGAGGAGTCCATCCATAGGATCGGAACTCCTTTTCCAGGACATGCGGCAACCTTCTTTGGCAGCTGATCCATATGGGGGCCTTCTGACGGAAAAGGGACATGGAGCAAAGCTAGGGAAAAGACTATTCCCCTTTCCCCTTCCCTAGGCAATAAAACTCAGGCACTAGCCTCTTCCAGGGAATTTATGGAAATATGAGCATAGGCTTCCTGAATCTGGGAAAGCAGGTCTTCAATGGCCCCGGCATCCTCTAAGGTGACCAGCTGCTGTCTGTATGCCTTTATATTCGGCAGTCCCCTAAGATATTGGGCATAGTGACGGCGCATTTCCAGCAAACCCAGCTTTTCCCCTTTCCATTTCACGGACCGGCGCAGATGTTCCCGGCAAACGGCCACTCTCTGAGCTACGCCCACCGGATCCAATAAATTTCCGGTCTCCAAAAAATGGCGGACTTCCTTGAAAATCCAGGGATAACCTATGGCAGCCCTTCCAATCATGATTCCATCCACCCCATAGCGGTTCTTGTATTCCAGCGCCTTGCGGGGGCTATCAATATCCCCGTTCCCAAAAATGGGAATATGGATCCTGGGATTGTTTTTCACCTGGGCAATCAGCGACCAATCGGCCTCCCCTTTGTACATCTGCATTCTGGTGCGCCCGTGGATGGTCAAGGCCGCAATCCCTTCATCCTGCAGCCTTAAGGCCACTTCTTCGATGTTCAGGCTTTGGCGGTCCCAGCCCAGCCGGGTTTTCACAGTCACCGGCAGCCGGGTGGAACGGACCACGGAGCGAGTGAGTCGGACCATCAGGTCCACGTCCTTGAGCACCCCGGCCCCTGCGCCCTTGCATACCACCTTCTTTACCGGGCAACCGAAATTAATGTCCAGCAGATCAGGACCCGTGGCCTCCACAATACGGGCCGCCATGCCCATGGCCTGCTCATCGCCTCCGAATATCTGGATTCCGATGGGGCGCTCCTCATCAAATATATCCAGCTTTTTTTGACTCTTTATTGCCTCCCGAATCAGCCCTTCCGAGGAGATGAATTCCGTATACATCAGATCCGCCCCTTCGGCCTTGCACACCGCACGGAAAGGGGGGTCACTGACATCCTCCATGGGGGCCAGCAGCAAGGGGAATTTCCCCAGGGAAACAGATCCGATCTTGACCATAAATTCAAAAGCAAAATTAGGGATTAATATTCAGTGATCCTGCGGAACCCAGCCTTTGGGCGGTCCATAAGAAAGGTCGGCATGGTGAAGAGGATCCCCTTGCCGGCCCCATTCACCCGATTGTCCATACCCTCCGAGAGAGCGAAGGCGAAACGAACCCTATTTTCCGTTGACCCCTCTCAGTCCCGGGAGCTGCTGTCTGGGAACCATCCTTCGATCCGCGTACCCTGACCCCATTCACTTTGAATGTGCAGCTCGCCTTGAAGCTCCCCCATTCTGGCCTTCATGTTCTTCAAACCATTGCCGGATGCCTGATCGATGAGAGAAAACCCCTTCCCGTCATCCAAAAGGCTGAAGCGGATCTTGCTTTCTTCTTCGTCCACCACCAGTTCAATGGAAATATTCTGGCATTCGGCGTATTTGCAGGCATTGCTCACCCCTTCTTGGACGATGCGGAACAGATGGGTGGTTTGAATATCGCTGAGCATTTTCTGACCATTGCCCCGGGTCTGCACGGAAATCATATAGCCCTGCTGGTTCAGCGGTCTGAAGAAATCCCGCATTCTCAGGGCAATGGTCTCCACGCTGATCTGGGGATTGTTGAGCAACCATACGGTCTTGCGCAGTTCCCGCATACTCAGCGAAAGGGTCTTCTGCAGCTCGGGCATGAGCTGCTGAATGCGGTGGGGAGGCAAGTCCGGCAGGGGCTCGAGAGTGGCATTGATCAACGTGAGATAGGCACCGATATTGTCGTGCAGATCCCGGGAAATCCTCAATCTTTCCTTTTGAATGGAGGCTTGCTTTTTCTCTTCCGACAAGGACAGTTCCAGGGCGGTTTGGCGGGCCGCTTGCCCCTTCTGCCGGTAACGGAAGTAGAGAATGGTGGCCGCAATCAGGAGAAGACCCAATAGGGCTATAAGTCCTATAGTGCGGTTCTTCAGCACTAAATCCTTTTCTTGAAGCATCTTTTGGTGGGCCATCAAAGCCATGTCTTTCTGTATGGACTCATAGCGGACGAGGAGGTCCGCCATTTCCTGACTGGCCTTTCTGGCATAGAGACTGTCGTTGAGGGCAGTGACCCATCGCTGGGCTTCCAGCGCCTTCCTGTAATCTTTCTTTCCCTGGTAGGCCAGCGCCTTCTGGATTTCGAGATCCCGGCGGTCCGCCAGGATCCGGGTGGAATCAATCAAGGCCTCAGCCTTGGCCAGATGGACCAGCGCCCGATCATACTGCCCCAGTTCGTTGTAGTTTATGCCGAGGTTGATATGAAGGGTGGAACGCAGATTCATTCGGGCATGGTCAGAGATTTCCAAGGCACGGTTAAAGGTGCGGATGGCAGCATCATAATCTCCCGTTCTTTTTTGGAGATTGGCCTTGTTGATCAAAGGACTGAGGGCAGCTGCCGGCTCACCGGATTCCATGGCCTTGGTCAGGGCCAGATCATAATAATAAAAAGCACTATCCCATTGACCCAGGTTTTTGAAGGATACACCTAGGTTATTATAAGAAAATGCAATGGATTTGGGAGTGGCCGAGGAACGGACCTTATAATCCAGGCTCTTTCGGTAATAAGATAAAGCCCGGTGCTCATCTTTCATGTCTTCGGCCCAAATATTGCCCAACTGGTTATAGCATTTGGCCTTGAGTGGGTCATTTTGATTCCCCGCCCAGCCGATGGCCTCCCAGTAGGTCAGTATAGAGATGTCTACCTTGCCAATGTGGTACTGATACAAAGCCAAACTGTTGAGGGTCGTGGCCGCCTGGTAGCTGTCTCCCCTTGCCTTGAAGAACTCGGCGGATTCCCGGGCAATGGATTCTGCTTCTTTATAGGCGCCCTGATCATCGAGGATCTCGGATTCAAGTACCCGGGCCTGATGGTATTGAGCGATCATTCCCAGTTCCTGGTACCGATGGGCAGCTTTCCGGGACCAGACCAGAGCCGAATCCAGGTCCCCATTCCGGCTGTAGGAGCGGGCAGCCCGAAACGCCCATTGGGCCGCTTCGGCTCCGCCCAGGTTCAAATTGATCGCCAATTGCCTGTATACCTTGGCCGCCTGGTCATATTCCCTGGCCTCAAACAGGGAATCGGCCCGGAATTTTGACAGCTGCGCAGGAAGCCATAAAGGGCAAATCAGGGCCAGAAAAAGCGTAACTGCGGCGACCCCACCCTTCATGCTGCGTATCCTCCCCTGATTGGAACTGTTCTGCATGATGCTCTCAATCCCCTAATCTAATTGCTATCGATTGAAAATCAAAGAGATGTAAAAAAGGATCCGGAAAATTAATCCCCAGATCCTTTTGACGGTGCCTTACCCAAGCTCTGAAGTCCGACCCCTATCCCAGTCCATGTCCAGACTAGAAATCCAAGTTGAAGGAACCCTCCTTCACCTCTACCTCGGAATCATCAGAGTTGTTCCGCGCCCGAAAATGGAAACTGCCTTCGATTCTGGCGGAGGTCAAAGTACTGATGGTCACCTCCCCGACTTCCGTGGGATCAAAAGGGGCCTGCCAGGTCTGGCTGGCCGAAGGGTTGGCCGCATTGGCTTCCACATAGCTGGCAGATATGGAAATATTGGCTCCTCCGCCGATGGCATAGGTGCCTTCTCCGTCCACGCCATTCATTACCAAAATGATGGCCGTACCTGCATCATCACTACCTTGAACGGTAATGGTTTCGCTAGGGCCGACGGCCACCCTGGTGGCTTGAGTGTAAGTCGGATTCGAACTAAAACTCACATTGTCCACCATGGCCTTCAGATTGCCGGAGGTCCCGCCTCCGCCTCCTCCGGCGGGGAGTTCCGGCTCTTTATCTTTCTTGCAGGCAGTGGCCAGACTAGTCAGCCCAAAGGCCAGGACGGTACCGTAGAATAGATTTTTGGATAAGCTGATTTTCATTTGTTTTAGATGTTTGGTAAGAGAAAGGAATTTATACTGGATTGATTCTACGGACAAAATAACAATCCGTCCAGGTTCTGGAACATACGCAGTCCTTCGTATTTCCAAATAACTTATTAGGCATTTTTGGTTTTATTTTCAGTCTAGATCAGGAAATGGCGAATGGACGTAGGCTCAGAAAAGGCGGTGGGCAGAGGCCTTTTGCACGGCCTCCAGCTTATTCCTTACCTGGAGCTTTCGATAAATGTTCTCTATGTGTTTTCTCACCGTATGGTAGCTGATGTGCAGATTGGCCGCAATCTCTTCATACGTTAAGCCATTCTTCAGCTGATGGAGTAGTTCCAGTTCCCGGGAAGTCAATTCGAAGGGGGGATCACTGGGTGCCACGTCCAGAGGATGGCGGACTAGGTTCAGGGCTTTGAGGGCAATGACCGGGCTCATAGCCGCTCCTCCGGAAAGAGTGTCCATGATGGACTGAAAGATCTCCCGGCCTTTGTCTTCTTTGAGCAGGTATCCCGAGGCCCCGGCCATAATCGCTTTGAAGAGGTGTTCATCATCATCGAAGGTGGTGAGTATCAAGACTTTGATCTGGGGATACCGGGATTTGACCTGGGAGGTAGCCTCGATACCGTCCATCTCCGGCATCTGAAGGTCCATGAGAATCAGATCGATATTGGCATTGCGTTGAAGCTTTTCCATCAGATCCCGGCCATTCTTTGCCTTATGCTGAATCAGGATCTCCGGATAGGCTTCCAGCCTCCGCTCCAGTCCTTGAAGGGCAAAACTGTTATCTTCCGCAATGGCAATGTGGATGGGCATAATAGGGATTTCCAGGCAAAGGTATTTGGGATTAAGATAAGGATAATACGCATTCCTACGTATTTCTTTTTGGGCCCGCCTCCTTCCCCGAATTCCTGCGATTTTCCCGACCGTTTTCCTAGGCATTCTCTCCTCCTCATGCCCGGAACAGTACTCTAAAAAGTCGATCCATCCCCGGCCAAAAAGAAGGCCTATGGAATGGATCGCGAAAAACCTGAGGCCCGCCTACAGGATAAATCCAGTTACTCTTTAATCATAGACTCGAAAACGGGAGTGTTCAGTTTTACCGGGAACCTCTCCTTCAGGGAAGCATTCCAATCCTTCTCCAATTTATCCTGATACTGGGCCACCACAAATCCCCGGGCTTCCTCCAGGGTTTTGGGCGTCGGGGAAGGGAACACCTCCCCCACTTTCAGTATGGTTTGGCTACCGTCGGAATTTTCTTTGGCCTCGGTCAATGAGTTCGCTTTTATGGCCTCCCGGGGGAATTCCTCAAATCGACTGAATTCGAATCGACCTCGCTGAATGGATGCCGCATCAGGAAAATCCTGAGTATTCAGTTTTTCCATAATTTCCTCATCGCTCAGTTTTCCCTTCTTCAGTAAAGGAAGGGCGACCTTGAGTACCGAATCATTTTTGAACCGGTACAGGGATCCCTGGAATCCGGGCTCCCAAAGGTATTTCCCCTTCTGAGATTCATAAAAGGCCTGGAGCCCCAGACTATCCCGGGATGCCTTGGACCAGACTTCCTGATCCATAAGCTCGAAAAGCAGGATCCCATCCCGGTATTCCTTCATCAGCTGACGGATCTCCGGATTCTCCTCAACGATCCTCTGCTCCTCCAGGTCCTGGATGACAGACTGCAGATACATTTTGTACAGATCCTTGATCACTCCCTGGCGTACTCCCATGATTCGTCCCCGGGTCACTTCATGCGCATAACGGACGAAATCGAATTGAGTGTACTGACTTCCCTTGAGCTCGAAGAGAGGAGCCTGCATAGACTGAAAGTCATTTAGCTCCAGGACATTAGCCATGGCCCCTGTGTCGGGAATGTTCTTCACCTTTTCCACAATGGGTTCCAGATTCTCCTTGTATTCCCGGAACTGGTTCCTTTCCTTTACCTGCTGATAAAAGGCTTCGCGGGCTATCTGAAAACGCCCGTCGCCTTCGACCTGTTTGCGGATCTGGGATTTCAGGCTGTCGAGGGGCGCGATGGGCTGTTTACTCAGCAAACGAATGATATGGAAACCGTATTCCGTTTCCACCGGCCGGGAAATATCCCCCGGCTTCTTGAGGGCAAAGGCCGCTTCCTCAAATTCGGGAACCATAGCCCCCACCCGGAAAGGCGCCACCTTTCCTTCCTGCTCCCGGGAAAACTTATCTTCGGAAAAAGCGGCCACTAACTCCGTGAACTCTGCCCCCTTCTTCAAGGCATTGTACAAGGAGTCCGCTTTGGATTTGGCCTTCAAGCGGCCCTCTTCTCCCTCGCTTTTCCGGACGGCCACCAGAATCTGGGCCACTTCCACGGTGCCGTTGGCCGGACGACGGTCCAGCACTTCCAGCACATGATAACCAAAGGGAGAACGGAAGGGCTTGGAGAATTTGCCTTTGGGGGTCTGATAGGCCTGGTTCTCGAAATCATATATGGCCTGCAGGGCAGTAATATAACCCAGATCCCCACCCCTGGCAGCACTGGGACGGTCATCGCTGATTTTCTCTGCAAGCTCCGCAAAATCAGCCTTCTTTGAGACCAATACCCGGTATACACTATCTATTCGTTGGTAAGCCCGAAGCGTATCTTCAGCGGGAGCGGTAGGGGCAGCCAAAAGAAGGATATGGCGGACCTTAACCTCTTCTTTCATGCGATCGTAGGCTTCCTGAACCAGCTCTTCAACTACCTTGTCATCGGTAAGAAGGCTCTTGGCCAGCTGACGACGATAGTTATCCAGCTCGGCCTGAATGGAGGAAATGGTGTCCATCCTCCTCTCTTCGGCCACCTTAACCTTCATACGGAACAATGCATAAAGCTCCAGATATTCCTCCAAAGCTTTCCGGGACATATCGGGCTCCCCTCCGAGACTGTTCTTCTGATAGACGCGAAGAAATTCTTCCTGGGACACCTTGTGGGGACCGAACTCGAAAAGAGTCTGGGATTCTGCAGGCATAGTCCCCGCGGCCATTAGAAACATAATCAGCGCTAAAGTTCTCTTCATATCTAGGATTCGTATTTATAGGGTATAGGATGAATTCATTCAGGGGTTAATGGCCCTCCTGCCTCTTCTTCTCCAACATTTCCACCAACTTGGCCAGGTTTTCGGGATCCAGCCTCTTTCCCCGGATGATTTTCTTCTCGTCCAGCAAATATAAAACGGGGGTGCTGTAAATGTCATAATCCTGCCGGAAACGAGTCTGCCTTTCGGGATCATGGACATGAATCCAGTATTCCACCCCGGCTTTCTCAATCTCCGGTTTCCATCGCTCAAAGGCATCGGTACGCACGGCAAATATCTGGGCATCCACCCCTTGGAGATAAGCTTTATATAGGGAATCCAGGCGAGGGACCTCTTTTAGGCAGTGCCCGCAGTCCGGTGACCAGAACAACAATACCGTATACCTGGCCTTTACCCCGTGGAGGGATCGCATGTTCCCATGGATATCCGGCATTGTCAAGTCCGGAGCCAGATTGCCGATCATGTTGGGAGCGATATCTTGAGCCCGCTGTATATACTTTCCCAAGGTTTCGGCATCCAGCCAGAAGGCATCTCCTTTCATATAGTAGTTCTCCACCAGGTGCACAAAAACCGCATCCATGCCCATGATGTTGGAGGACTCAGCAAAACGGGTTAGCCACCATAAGGTATACCGGAACAGATCCCTGGATCCCCGGGTTTTGGCCAGCAGCCAGTCCGCCTCTTTGATCACGCTGTCTTCCACCGGAGCCACCATCTTATTGATGTACTCTTCCAGCTTATTGTCGTAAAGGGGCGTATAAATCAGGCGATCGTCCTGAAAATCAAACCCGTCCCAATAGTGCTCTTTATAGTATCGGTAAACAAAGGTGGAATCCAAATTTCCCTGTTCATCATAATGGGGGCCCTCCGGGACCTCCGGGGACTGCAAGGCACCGAAAATGGCACTGAGCAGGGTCTGGGGATAATTCCTACGGTATTCCTTTCTATAGGCCGTTAGGCTTGCGGTCAATTCCTTTTTCTCCTCCCATACTCGGGCCGAGTCCTCGGCCGTTTTGGCCGATTCCAACTTGCTGAGGATCACCTGATGCTGCTGACCATAGGAATCCATATACTTGAGGTATTGGACGAATCGCTGATTCTCGGGGGAATTCCGGAACTGCAATCCAAAGGGTAGTTCTTTTACCGGCACGGTGATCTCCATATCGTCCCCATCGCTGAGCAGGAACTCAAAATAAGTCTGGCGGTCGGAGAACAGAATCATATAAATGCCTCCGGTGACCACGGAATCCCGCTCCAACAGAGCCTTCCCCCGAGAATCTATCCTCGCCGAATCCACGCGGTAAATGGTAGGTAATGGCTTTCCAAAATAATGGACAAGATATACCATGGTATCCGGCGGATTGTCCACATTCAGTCGGATTCGGTATCCGGACTCTTTGGCTTGTGCAAACATGGACAACAGCAGGAGCAGTAAGATTGGAAAAACCCTATGGAAACTATGCATATGAATTGATCTGATGATTAACTACCCAAATGGTCAAGGCCTATTGGCCCTAGCCCTTTTCCTCGCCGGACTGTTTTTCCAGATGTTCGATTAGTTCGGCTATGTTTTCCACACCCAGTCTCTTACCCCGGATAATCTTGCGGCCATCCAGCAGATAAATCACGGGCGTCCCGTAAATGTCGTAAAGGGACCGGAACTGGGTTTTCCTTTCCGGATCATATACATGGGTCCATTCCGTAAGCCCTTTCTCCTTCACCATCTTCTGCCAATGCTCGGGCTCACCCTCGGTGCGGACCGCAAAGATTTTCACTCCTTTCTCCTTGAGTACGGCCTGGTACAGGGAGTCCACCCGGGGCATTTCCGTAAGGCAGCCTCCGCAGTCGGGCGACCAGAATACCAGCAGAGTATAAGGCGCCTCTACGGCATGAAGGGAGTGCAGATTTCCCGGGTAGTCCTGCATTTTCAATTCCGGGGCCAGATTTCCGATAAGGTTGGGAGAAATCTTCCGGGCCCGGTCAATATAGGCATTGACCGCTTCAGCAGATAGCCAGAATGCCTCGCCCTTCTGATAGTATTTTTCCACCAGGTGGACAAAAGCTTTGTCCATACCCATGATCTTAGAGGTTTCCGTATACCCTGACAGGAAATGCAGGCAGTACTTGAATACTTCCCGGGAGGCCCGGGCCTTCTCCAAAATCCAGTCGGCGCGCTGAATCACCGAATCCGGATGCTGGGGCACGAATCGTCGGAAATAGTCGCTGAGTTTATTGTCAAGAACCGGCGTGAATACGATCCTTTCGTCCCCGAAAGGGAAAAGATCCCAGTAATGTTTCTGAAGATAGTAGAATCCAAAGCTGGAATCGATGGTCTTTCCGTCTTCCAGATAATGGGGGCCAGGCGGAACTTCCGGGGTCTGCAGGGCATGGAATACCTTAGTGAGCAGAGCCTGGGGATTGTTCTGGCTGTAATGGATCCTAAAGGAATCCAATCGGGAGGCCATAGCCTGCAGGTCGCCCTGTATGGCCAAGCTATCCACAAAGGTATTGGCCTGAGCCAATCGGTCCATCAGCTCCTGCCTAATCTTTCCGTAACCCTCCAGGAACTGCATATACGCCATGAAATCCTGGCTGGCTTTTGATCCCTCGAAAACCAGACTCAGAGGCAGTTTACCATGCTCTCCCTTTGCCCGGATCTTGTCGCCATTCTCCACTATAAACTCAAAGTAAGCGGAACGGTTGTCGTAGATGACCATATAGATGCCGCCGGCAATCTTTTCGGAAGACTCAAAAGAGAAGCGCCCCTGATCTATTTGAGCAGAGTCAATAACATAGACGGTAGGCATGGATTTCCCGTAATAGTATGCCAGATATGCCTGTGTTCCGGGAGCCCCCTGGATCTCAAAGGACAAATGGTACCCGTCCTGCCCCTGACCTGGAAATCCAAAAAGGCAAAGGGAAAGGACCGTCAGCAAACGACTAATCATAATTCATTAAAATCTATGCATAAGGTCACCAAAAACAGGAACCCCAAATTTCAGAAAGGAATCAAAGTTAAAGGAATCAGACACGGAATCCTAGGGAGATGGTTGTAATTTTGCCTTTCATTTAATCAATATTTAACATTTTGGCGAGAAAGAAAAAGAAGCCCGTTGTCGAAGTCCAAATACAGCAATATGCGGCCGAAGGAAAGAGTATCGGTCATTTGGAAGATGGCCGGGTGGTCTTTGTTCCCGGGCTGATCCCTGGGGACCGAGCAGAAGTCATGCTGGTACGCCAGAGAAAAAGCTGGGCAGAAGGGAAATTGATCCGGATGATTTCCCCCTCCCCCCGGCGGATTCCGGCATTCTGTCCTCATTTTGGCACCTGTGGAGGCTGCAAATGGCAGATGATCCCCTACGCGGTCCAACTGGAATTCAAAAAGCAACAGGTCATCGACCAGTTTGCCCGAATCGGACAGATCTCCCTGGATCCCGACCGGATCACGATCACCGGCTCCCCTAGGGAAACCGAGTACCGCAACAAACTGGAGTTCACTTTCAGTCGCCACCGTTACCTTAGCCGCCAAGAGCTGGATGCCCGGAAAGGGGAAGCGATTGAACCCGAGCCCGCCCTGGGATTCCATGCCCCTGGGCTGTTTGACAAGGTGGTGCCCATTGAACAATGTTTTCTGCAGGCAGAACCAACCCAGCAGCTCCTCAAGGTAGTGAGGGAGTATACCATATCCCGGTCCCTGCCCTATTATGATTATCAGGCCCAGCAGGGATGGCTTCGTAATATGGTGATACGGGTGGCCAGTACTGGGGAAGTGATGGTCAATCTGGTCTTCGGGGTGGATTGGTCGGACGAAAGGAAGGCCCTGATGGACCATATCCTCGAGCATGTTCATCCCATCGATTCCCTGCACTACACCCTGAATCCCAAAGTCAACGACAGTATCCACGATCTGGAGGTTCAGCTATACGCAGGCAAGGGATACATAGAGGAAAAACTCGATCAATTCCGGTTCAAAATCTCCCCAAAATCCTTTTTCCAGACCAACCCCTACCAGGCGGTGAATCTTTACCGCAAGGCCCGGGAAATGGCCCGGCTCGACGGTAGCCTGACGGTTTATGATCTATACTGTGGAACGGGGAGCATAGGCATTTTTTGTGCCGAGCAGTGCAAGAAACTGGTGGGAGTGGAATGGGTGGAAGAGGCGATTTCCGACGCCCGGGAAAATGCCCTCCTCAATGGAATAGGGAATAGCCATTTTTTCAGCGGGGATGTGCTGGACATAGTCAATGCGGATTTCTTGGAGAAGCAAGGCAAGCCGGAGGTCATCATCACCGATCCGCCCCGAGCGGGCATGCATGCAGGAATGATCGAAAAAATCAAGGAGATCGGGGCAGATCGCCTGATATATATTAGCTGTAATCCGGCTACTCAGGCCAGGGACCTTAGCCTATTGGCCGATAAATATCGAATCGAAGAGGTGCATGCCTTCGACATGTTCCCCCACACCCATCATCTCGAGACCATAGTGCGTCTGGAAAAAATCGACTGATCTAGCCTGTAGGAGATTTCAACAGGGTCAGGCCATGCGGATTGAAGAATAGAACCCGGACGGCAACCCGGCAAAGGTCCATTCCGAAGGATTAGATCCTTTGGGGCTTTTGGACCACTCCGGGCATATGTCTATTGTCCTCGCATTGGGGCATGATTAGGGCCTAGTTCAGGATCATCCATGGAGCTGGGGCAGGCCATGATTAGGGGACAAGGAAACTTTCTTCCCATAGGCCATCGCATTCCTGGTGAGGTTTAGATTTAACCAAGTAGTAGACAATCCGGTGGTACAATCTACACGGCGGAACCGAACTCATTGGGTTTGTGCCCTGGCCATTAAACTCTACAGGACTATTCTCCGTTTCCGGAATTCCGGTATTTATTAAGCCGAGAAAAACTTATGCCCCCAACCGAAATATCTAGTCCTGGTCTGGGCAAACAAAAGTACCGAATCCCAATGCACAGAATTAAACAGGCGGGGTGGGGATTCCTAAGTCCTTTTTCGAAAATGAATCCCCCCATGGGTTCTGCAATCAGGAATAGGG